>JAFSNR010000097.1 GCA_017443345.1 Prevotella sp. | reverse complement strand
TATATATAAAATTGTTAGGAAAGGATTTTCATATTGAAAACCCAAATTGTTAGATTGTTAGATTGTTAGGACAACAAACCAAAGAGAGTACCAAGCTCTAACTAACTGATACTCAGTATATCTGACTGTATTATAATAAGCGTCGCTTATCGTGTGACAAGCGACGCTTAATCAGAAATAAGATAGTCTTATTTCCTGAGAAGACCTCTCTACTACGGTTCTCCCAGCTCTTGGTAAATAAGCTGTACCTCTGCGTACAAGAGAAGTGGATTGTTAACTTTTTCAAAGACTCCACCAATAATCATACCTGCAAAAACCAACTTTGCCATATCTGTGAACAACTCACCAGCCCAGCGATTGATATTCTTTTGTTTCTTTTTCCTAAGTCTTTCACATTGAGCTGCCTTTTCTGCTGCAGCCAGCTGCTGATTCAACTGTGCTGCTGGGGCTTTAGCCCGTTCACGTCTCGTACTCATCGGCAAAAGTAGTTAAAAAGTTCCACACTCGCAACATTTTGCCCGAAATCTTACATTTAATTTCTATTTCCCTTCTCCGTTTGAAGAAAAAACAGTACTTTTGCAGCCTGAAAATGTATAGTATAAACATAAAAGGAATAGAAATGAAAAAGGTATTATTATGTGTTTGTTTTGCCTTGATGAGCGTGACTGGTTGGGCACAGGACATTCTAGGCAAGTGGATCACTGAGTCGGGCGATGCGCAAGTGGAAATCTATCAGCAGGGCGACAAGGTGAACGGTAAGATCATCTGGCTGCAGCAAGGACCAGAGACGTTGGATAAGCATAATCCTGACGACAAGCTCAAGACGCGCAAGCTGATGGGCGTGAACATCCTGAGCGGTCTCTCCAAATCGAAAGAGAAGTGGGAGGGTGGCAAAATCTATAACCCCAAGAACGGTAAGACTTACAAGTGCTCCATCTGGCTTGATGGCAGTAACCTGAAGGTAAGGGGCTACCTCGGGGTCTTCTATGAGACGCAGACTTGGAAGCGTAAATAGAAAAAGAATCCGGAAGCATGAACTTCCGGATTCTCTTTTTATTGTCCTGTGGCCTGGCGGTATTCGGAGCACAATAAGAACCGATCTTATTACTGCTCAATGTTGTATTTAGATAATAATTCTCTGAAAGCTTTTTCTTCAGCAGACTCTTTTACTTCTTTTTCAGCTCCAAGCATCCGTGCCGTCGCATGATTTCTCATCTCAATAAACCTGCGTGCCTGAGGCGTCCATTCTAAGTACTCATAAGCGTGGGGGACTCCTGGTTCTACATAAAGCTCTGTGAAAACACCAGCCTCCATAAGCTTCTGAGCATAGGTCATGTCTTCATCGCAGAAGAGATCAAGGCTGCCGACAATCATAAAGGTCTCTGGCAATCCTTTCAACTGCTCAACGGTTGCCACTGCTGGTGAAAAATAGATCATTTCCTCTTCGGATAGTTCCTTGTCCTGACCTTCAATCAGTTTTCCCCATCCAAAGACGTTATTCTCCTTTGTCCTTGTTATATAGAGCAAGACGTGCAGCCAGTCCACCACCGGCACTTTCTCCCTCAATGACAATATTATCCGGATCCACATTTAACTCATCCGCATGCTCATAAGCATAAAGCAGTCCTGCATATACTTGTTCAAGCTCCATGGGATATTTGTATGAAGGATCCAGAGATAGTGTATAGTCAGGAGCAATAACCGTGGCACCGCTCCCATCTGCTACGCCTTGTATTTTTGGCTCATCCATGCTCACATTGCCAAAATGATAGCCACCGCCGTGAATGAAATAGACAAGCGGTGTTTTCTCACCTTCTTTGTAGTTTGATGGACGGAAAACATACATATTTACCTTCTCATTCCCTACGACAATGGTCAGTTTCTCCGCGTTTTGGGGTTCTTTCCCCTCTACGTCCAAATCAACATTTGATGTCCCCACAGGTACCGTGATTCCATCAATCAGTTCATATCCTCTTGCAAGGAGATTTGCGCTTTTCGTTTTCATATTTTCATTTCTTTTTTATTTCCTTTTTATTTCCTTTTCTTTCCTCTAATGTAAACCTCACTCGGCTTGTTGTGGCTGAAGCCTTCATGCTCTGCCGTGAGCAGGTCGTTGTCGAATACCAGGAAGTCTGCGTCCTTGCCGACCTCGATGGAGCCCTTAGAAGCTTCGATGCCAAGCTGTTTGGCACCGTTGATGGTATATCCCAGAATCATTTCCTCAATGCTCATCTTCTCGCAGGGAGAAGGGTACTCCGCAACGACTCTGGTCAGTTCGGGAGCTGCAGTCTTTTCGCCGATATAGCGTGTCATGCCGACTTCCATTCCGAGGTATGGGTTCCAGGTCGTAAACTCGCCATAGGTGATGTTATCGCTTGAGAAAGACACATTGGCACCAGTCTTCCACAACGTCCTACTACGGTACATCTTTTTGGCACGCTCCTCACCAAGCAGACTGCTCCATATCTCATAAGGATTACCACCCGTACATCCAGCGTGCCACCAAGGTGAGTAATTGGCTGTAACACCAAGTTTCGCAAAGCGCTCTATATCTGCATCATCCTGGATTTCCAGATGTGCACAGGTTACTTTCACACGGAACTTGTCACCCAGTTCTTTCCTGGCCAGCTCCACGCCGTCGAGCACAGTGCGGGATGAGCCTTCTCCAACGGTATGTGCATGGAAATCCAATCCTGCCTCGTTGAGCAGTTTCATGACCTCTGCAACCTCCTCCTTACTAAAGGTGGTTGAACCTTTCTTATTGGTATCTATATAGGGTGTCACCTGACACGCTGTCTCAATCCTGAGGGTTCCATCCATGAATACCTTAAAAGTATGCACATTCATGTGTTCGGAGTCAAACTTCTGGCGGAAGCGCTTCACATTCTCCACGACTTCTTTCATCTTTTTGGGGTTCGTGAGCGCAATACTTCCATCGATATAAACCGGCAGCTTGCCCTGTTTGTCCAACTCGTACAAACGCTCATAGATGCGCTCGTGAAGTGCTTCACCTTCAGGAAAACCTGCGTCGAAGACAGAAGTCACACCCATCTTGACAGAATAATCTATCCAACGCAAAAGTTCCGAATCGATCTGCTCGTCTGTTACCTCTAAATCATCGAAGAGCATGTGCCACCCCGAAGATTCGAAGGCGTTTCCTGTCACATGACCATCCTTGCGAACATAATAACTGAGTTCGGGCACACGATCGGGTGTTTCGTCGGTAATACCGTGCCTTTCAAGTATCTTGGAGTTCACCCAGACACTATGACCTTCGCCTTCCAGTATCAGGAGTTCGGCATCCGGACAGATGGCATTGAGATCTTCCTTGACGATGTCGTCCCCTTTCAGGTATTTGCGCTCCAGCATAAATCTATAACGTTTCAAGCCTGGATTAGCCTTGATTCTCTCCGCCATAAAGTCCAGGGCTTCCTTCTTGTTGGAGCACACAACATTCTCACCCGGATCCATATATGCGAATCCGATGCTGGTAGTCACATGCACGTGGCTGTCGATAATGCCGGGCATGACGAACTTGCCGCCGAGGTCGGTGACTTCGCCCTCATACTCCGAAAGGCCGGCTTCATTGCCTACATAGATAAACTTTCCATCTTTCACCACCAAAGCAGTTGCCTGTGGATTGGCGTTGTCAGAAGTGAAGATTCTTGCGTTTTTAATAATCTGATCTGTTTTCATGACTTTCTCAACTTTTTAGTTATTAATTACAATAAAGCTTGGTCAGGAAATAGGTATTCTCCCAATCTACGATTTTTACCTCGGATTCCTTAGCTGGATGGATATTGAACTCATCGAGGACCATCACCTGCTTGTCACCCAAGTCGTAGAGCGGCCACTCTTTGGCCTTGCCGTCAGGAGAAATGTCAGCACTGAGCGACGGATTGCCAGTCTTGGCAAACTGAATCCACAGCTTGCGCATGGTCTTGCTGAAGGTCTCGTCGATGGGTCTGCCGGTGAATCCTGTCATCTCAGGATGGGCAAATACGACAGAGAGCTCCGATGCGTGTCCGCTCTTGATCATAGGCAAGATGGACTCTGGCGTGTAGTAGTAGGTGTAAACCTTGCCTCCGGCCTTTGCCTGGTTTTCTGCCAGTCTGATGGCAGGTGCTGAGAAGTAGCTCTGGCTGAACATGCTGCATGTCTTCTCCCAGTCCTCTCCTGACGCGTTGTTGATGTAGCTCTGCACTTTTGTGTTCTCCTCTTCGGTCAGCAGTTTAGCTCTCTTTGCAATGCGGTCGGCAGCCCATGAGTTCCATCCTTCGACTCCCAGTCCTGCGGCAAAGGTATTGAACTCATCCTTAGTGCATCCCTCAAGGATTTCTATGTCTTTTGCTTTGCCTTCTTCGTATGCACTCCATCCGTCCTTTGGCAGTAGTTTCCCGTCACGCTCTGGCCAGATGCTCCATCCCAGCACTTGATAGATGCCGAACAATTCGCCCACCTTGTCTGAGAGCTTTCTGGGTTCAACCTTCTGTAGATCGGCAACGGTCTTACAGCCGAGTGCATCCATAATCTTGTTTGTGACGGCGATGGCTTCCTCGGTGGACCTGGTCATGATAGGTGATCCGCTCTGTATGATGGCGCGGTGGAAATACTTGTGTGCCTCATCGATGAGGGAGAGGAGTGCGCAACTGGAGCCTCCGGCCGACTCTCCCCAGATGGTCACGTTGTCGGGATCGCCGCCAAATGCTGCAATGTTGTTATGCACCCACTTCAGGGCCATCAGCTGGTCCATGGTTCCCAGATTCTGAGCATCAGGGTAATCCTTGCCGTCGGGAAGGTGAGACAGATGCAGGAAGCCATAGGCACTGAGTCGGTAGGTGATGGTGACAAAAATCACATCGGGGTTCTCCTTCACCAGATTGGTGCAATCATACTGCGGGTCAGTCGTTCCACCTACCTCGAAGCCTCCACCGTAAATCCACACCATGACCGGCTTTTTCTCTGAAGGCTGATCGTTGGTCTTCCAGATGTTCAGGTACAGGCAGTCCTCACTCTGACCATACTCGCCAGCGGGGTCGCCAGGTGCCTGGAAGGGGGCTTTACCGTAATAATAAGCTTCGTAGACACCGTCGTTCGCGGTAATGTCTACAGGCGCTTTCCATCGCAGACTCCCTACGGGCTGCTGACCTACGAACGGAATGCCCTTGAAGGAAATGACATTATCGGTCTTCTGGCCGACGAAGGTTCCGTTGATACACTTAACGGCCAGCGACTTGTCATAATTGCCGTCGGTAATGGCCTTGTTCATACCGTCCTGTTCTGTATCAGGTTTTACAGAAACCGGTTTGTCTTCTACGCCTAAAACAGCATCGATAAAACCCTGACAAGAAGTCATCGTAAAGCCGCAAATCAGAATGGCGGCAAGCATCAACATTTTCATTTGTCTCATAATTACATTATTTTAGGATAAAACATATTATAGGGTCTTCAGATGTCATATTTGGTTTTGCAAAGATAACCAAAAATCCCATAATAGCTTTATCCCAGATGCCTGTCGCTTAAAGTTTTGCTGATTTGATATTATTTTTGCTGATTTGAACAGTTTTGGGTTGTGTCGCACATCCACTCTCTCACGTTTTGACCCATTCGCAGGTTGAAGGCGCGACTGAAAGTGCTGTAACTTCGGTAGCCACTTTCGCTTGCCAATTGTTGGACTGAGAAATGACGATGTGTAGCGATAGCCTCTTGATAGAGACTTACAAAATGATTGATGCGCAGATTGTTAATATAGGCATTGTAAGTCATATCCTGACTGGAGAAATACTGGCTAAGATAGAAGCGATTGGTTCCAACGGCTGTTGCAAGCTGTTGCAGGGTCAGGTCGTGCTGTAAATAGAGCTGTTTCTCAATGCAATGCTGCTGTAGCATTAATCCAATGCTGTTGTGGAGGGATAATGGAAGTTCATCGTTTTCCACATTTTCTGTGGTGACAGTTTTCTCTTCCTCATCATTAGTGGGCATGCTCAGGTCACTCAGCGTCTCTACTCGCCACAAGAGATAATAGATCAGTAATATGATAATCACCTGCATAGCATATAGGTAAGCCGAGCCTTCGTAAACAAACATATAGATAACGAACACCAGCAATATGATGGCCAGCACCACAAAGCTCTGCCACACCTCCTTGTGCTCCAGGTCGGCATAGTTGTCGCGCAGCCAACGCCCATATTGCCTCAACGCGCGTACCATATATATAAATAAGCCCATGCACATCAACAGGAAATAGATATAGGCTATCAGCTGAAAGGCATAACTGTGGGTAGCAACGCTAAAGACTCCAAATACTACGAGTGGTGCAAACATCAAGGCAACAGGCCACAACGGCCGACGGCGGTCCTGCAGCATGGTGAGCAATACGATGATTGCTAAAGGCATAAAAGTCATACTGTCAAGCAATCCACCTACAAGGTCAATCACCTTGATATCCTCGTTTGAGGTAAGGAAAACTATGGGCATATACCACACATGATTCAAAGCGAGGAACGCAAAGAACGCAGCAGCCCAGCGGCGCAGGCGCAATGGCGGCGTAACGTCACGGGCAAAAGCATTGCCTTGACGGAACAGCAGATAACAACTGGCCATCATGGCCATAGCCGTCACCATTGCATAAAGCATGATATAGAAGGTATCTTCCCTTATCTGATAGTACATGATGATCCCACCTATTTATATTTATTGTCCTGTGGCCTGGCGATATTCGAGAAGCTTGTTGTGGTAGTTGGCCAGGGCATCGGTCTGTTTGTCGCGAGCTTGCTGGTAGAGCAACTGGGCTTCGAGGAGGTCGGACATCTTTGAGGTGCCTGCCTGATAGAAGTTGCGGTTCAGGCGGAGGTTCTCTTCTGCCTGTTCGATGCTTCGCTGGGCGATGTCGAGCTGCTGGCGGGCTTCCTCGACGTCGTTTTGGGCTTTCTGCATGCGGATCATCAGCAGCTGGGAGTTATCAGCCAGCTGTTCCTGTGCCTTCTCGTGCTCGATCTTCTTGCGCTTGATGGCGTGAGAGCCTCCCCACCAATCGCTGATGGGTACGCTGATGGTGGCGAAGATCATGCCAAAGGTGTGGTTGTTGTCGAGCAGGTTATGATAGTTGTAGCCTGCGCCCACGCCTATGCTGGGCAGATTCTTGCCGACCTCCATCTTGTGCTGCAGGTCAGTGGCGCGCACCTGTTGGGTGAGGAGCTGGTACTCGGGAAGGTTGGGAAGTGAGGAGTGAGGAGTGAAAGGTGAAAGGTTGTCGGCCGATGTGGTATCGACAGAGGAGTATTCCACATTCCACGCATCGCTGCCTTGGAGGCCACAATACTGGGCGAGGAGAAGCTTGACGACGGAGGTGGCATTACGCAGGGTGAGCTTCTGACTCTCGACGTCGTTCTGACGCAGCTGTACCTGCAGGAGATCGTTGCGCATGACCACACCTGCCTTCAGGGCAACATCAACATCCTTGGCGATATCTGCCAGCAGGGCCTCGACAGCCTCGATGGTCTTCATCTTCTCCTGAAGGGACACCAGCTGCCAGAAGTACTGTTCGGTGGTCTTCTCTACTTCGTTCTCGGAGAGCTGGAGCTGCAGTCGGCTCACGCGCTCGCCCACCTTTGCCAGGCGATTGCCATTGATAATCTGTCCACCAGCGAAGACGGGCTGCACAGCCGTGACACCACCAATGGTACCATTCTTCATCATAGAGACGCTGATGGGGTTGGCCAGATCGGCAAGTACCTGTGGGGGCATCTGCTGGGCCAGTACCTGTCCCAACGACTGGGGTATGATCTCAGAAGGATTGATAGTGGTCTCGGCCATGCCCTTGTTGGCATTGAACCAGAGGCCCGTGGCACTGACATTGGGGAAATACTTGGTGAAGGCCTCACGGCGCTGCTGCTGGGCTGCGTCGATGTCGTAACGGGCCTTACGGATGGCGAAATTGTGGTGGAGGGCTGAGTCCTTCAGCTGCTGCAAACTATAGGTCTGGGCTGTTAAGGGTAAAAAGGTAAAAAGGTAAAAAAGTAAAATACCCGTTACCTTACCTACTTCGTTAATTATTTTCTTTTCCATAATCTTTACCTTTTTACTCTTTTACTTTTTTCCTTTTAAATTGACTTTCCAATAAATGACGGGGAGCATGGTGACAACGAGGATGAGCGAGCCGATGCCTCCTGCGAAGATGGTGACACCAACGGGCATCCAGAACGAGCTCTGGGCGATAATCATGGGTACCACACCCACGGCCGTCGTGGCGGTGGTGAGGAAGATGGGCACCATGCGGCGCTTACCAGCATCATAGGCTGCCTGGCGCACGGCCTCGTTATACGCCTGGCGATCGACGGTCCAGTCGCCCTGTTCAGCGACATGCTTCTTGACCAGGTCGTTGGCATGCTCGAAGATGAGGATCTCGTTACGCATGATCATTCCCATCAGGGTGATGAGTCCGAAGATAGAGGTCAGACCCAGCGCACGGTTCATCAGTCCGAGTCCTATCAGAGAGCCTGGGATCATCAGGGCGAGGGCCACCATGCAGACGAGGGTGATGCCGTATTTCTTGAAGTTGAAGAGCAGGAAGAAGAACACGATGACCATGGCAATCGAGGTGCCACCTATAATCTGGGGCATGGCCTCATCGCCGTACTCAATCTCGCCACCCACCTCACAGCGCACGCCCTGAGGCAGCTCGATCTCCTGCTGCATGATATCAGCGATGCGATACTCCACAGGCGAGGTGAACACGCCCTGGGCAAACTGGGCCGTCACCGTGATGCAGCGCTCACCGCCACGATGCATGATGCGGCTCTCGCTCCACTTAGGAGCCACCTTCGCCATCTGGCGCAGGGGCACGGTGGTATTGGTCTTGCTGACACCAGCCGACAGCATCGACAAGGGCGAGGTGATGCCCATATCCTCGATGTCGGAGAAACGCATATCCGCATCCTCGCGCACCACGACGGGCAGTTCGTAGTCGCCCTCCCAGATCTGTCCTACGCGCAGGTCACTGGCCGAGGCACCTAAAGCAAGGGCTGCCGTGGTGCGGGTAAAGCCAAGCTGGGCAGAGGTGACAGGGTCGAGCTTCACGCTGATGAGTGGGAAGGGCTGCAGATAGTCGGTATGTACCCACTCGAGCTCAGGCATCTGGCGCATTCGTTCCATCAGACGCTCGGCCACCACATGGAGTGAGTCGAGATTTTCACCGTAGAAGCGATACTCGAGCTCAGGCACCTCGAGGTAGTCGAGTCGCTTGAACTTCACGTAAGCCTGAGGGAAAGCCTCTCCCCATAGCGGCTGATACTTGGCCAATAGGTCGAGCGTGGCCTTATCACCCTTCGTGTTCACAATCATCTGGGCGTAGTTGGCACCTGCTATTTGTGGGGCATAGGCATCCATGAAACGGGGCGACGAACAGCCGATGAACGAGGTGATGCCCACCACGCGCTCATCCTTCTCGATGGCATGGCGCACGGAGTCGCAGATCAGTTCGGCATCAGCCAGACCCTTGCCTTCTGGGAGGAAGATCTCCACGGCAAACTGGTCGCGATCGGCATAGGGGAAGAGTCGCACCTTCAGGGTGGGGATGATCAGACAGGAGAGCAGGATCAGTGCGATGCCACCAAAGACGGTCACCCATGGGCGACGGAAGGTGAAATCGAGCACCTGGTCGTAAGTGCGCTGCACCCACTTCGTGATGGCATTACCATCTGTCTTCACGGAACCAGGCTTGATGATACGTGTCTCGAGGAAAGGAATGATGCCCACAGCCAAAGCCAGCGACACCATCAGGTTGATGGTGATCGTGATGGGGAAGTCCTCAAGTGCATCGTGGAACATACCCTTCATCGTGATGAGGTAGGGGTAGAAGATGGCACAGATACAGATGGTGGCGAGCATCATCGGCATAAAATACTGTTTGGCCGAATCGATGGCTGCACGCTTAGGCTCGTAGCCCTTGCCCAGGTACTCCAGATAGCCGTCGATGACCACGATGGAGTTGTCGACAATCATTCCCAGCACCACGATGAGAGCTGCGAGGGTAATGATATTCAGTTCGATGCCCATCATATACATGATCGACACAGAGACAAACGTACTCAGGGGGATAGTGACAGAGGCCACGATAGCCGAGCGCAGGGGGAAGAGCACCATCATGACGAGGATGATAATAATCATGGCAATGATCAGGTCGCGCAGGAAGGAGGTGACGCTGAGCGACACGACTTTTGGCTTGTCAGCGATACGCGTGATCTTCACATCGCTGGGCAGCTCGTTCTGGCGGAAATCGTCGAGCACACGATCGACGTCAGCACCATACTCCACCACGTTGTTGCCTGGGGTCATCTCCATCGACAGCAGCACACAGGGGTGGCCGTCTTGTTCGATACGACTGGCATGAGGCGGATATTCGCGCACCACACGGGCCACATCCCTGACACGTGCCACCTTGCACGTCACGGGGTCGGAGAAGATAATCTGGTTGGCTATCTCCTCCTCCGTATTCTCCATCGGCTCCACATAGATGGGCACCTGCTGGTCATCGTCGCTGATGCCGCCACTGAGGGTGGTGATGCCCTGAGCCTGCAGACGCGAGAAGAGCATCTGCTGACCAATGCCATAGGCCTGCAGACGCTTGCGGTCGACATAGAGGGAGATCTGCTCCTTCTGGGCACCAGAGAGTTTCACATTGGCCACAGAGGGAATGCGACGCAGACGATCGGAGAGGCGGTCGCTATAATCCTTCAGCTCACGATAGCTGCGCTGGTCGCTCTCGATGGCCACAAGCAGGGCCGAGGTGTTGCCAAAGTCATCGTTGACCACGATGGCGAGCACACCAGAGGGGAGCTCCGACTTGAAGTTGTTCAGTCCGTGCTTGATCTTACTCCACACCTCGTCCTTATTATTCACATCGTCGTTAAGTTTCACCATCATGATACACATGCCATTCTGCGACTGTGAGGTGGTCTTCACACGGTTTACCTCGCCAAATGTGAAGAGGTAGCGCTCGAGTGGCTTGGCCACCTGTTCCTCGATATCCTCAGAGGTTGCACCAGGATACACCGCAACCACCACACCCTGACGGATGGTGGCATGGGGGAACTCATCCTTAGGCATCACGTACATGCCGTAGATTCCCAGCACGAAGAGGATGCCGATGATGAGCAGTGATATCGGGTAATGCTCCAATGGCCATTTCAGCCAGTTCATCTTGTTCTCCATAAACTCTTCATTAGAATTTTACTCTTGTTCCCTCACTCAGTTTCTGATAGCCCTCCGTCACTACGCGCTGGCCCATGTCGATGCCATCGACGATGGTGATGTAATTGCCGTGGGTGTCGCCCGTGGTGATTGTCGAACGATGGGCAGTACTGTCGTTGGCAATGGTCCATACGAAGAGTGAGCCATCGCTGCGACGCTGAACGGAAGTGACGGGCAGCGACTTGCCCTGGAGACTCTGCGAGCCATCAGGCGAGAACTGTACATTGGCCACCATGCCAGGCAGAAGCTTCCTGTCGCTGTTCTGCACCTGTATGCGTACGTCGTAAGTATGGGTAAGTGGGTCGGCCTCTATACCTTTTTCTATATGTCCTCCCTTCAGCGTGGCCTGGGCAGCCTCCACCATGATGGTTGAGGGCGTCGAGGCAGAGAGGCGACTGATCTCAGCCTCGGGCACAGAGACCTTCACCTTCACACTCGAGATGTCGAGGATGGTCACCACAGCCTGTGAGGGCATCGCTGTCTCACCAGCGCCAACGAGTTTCTTGCCGATGATACCACCAACGGGAGCCGTCAGACGACAATCAGCGAGGTTCTTCTTAGCCACTTCGAGCTGAGATTTCGCCTGGGCCACCTGACTCTCGATCTCCACCCACTTCACCTCGGGCAACGAGCCGTTATCGTGGAGCATGCCATAGCGCTTCAAGGCATCGTCAGCCTGCTTCATCTGGGCCTCAGCACCTGCGAGCAGGTTACGGGCCTGTGTGTCGTCCATCTCTGCGATGAGTTGTCCACGACTGACGGCCTGTCCCTCACTGACGAGCAGACGCTTCACCACGCCCATGCCCGTAAAGCTGACAGCTGTACCCTCGCGCTCTTCGACGATACCCACGTAGGTCACACTGTTATCAGCCATTGCTGGCGATACGATCTGGGTCTTCACACGGATGGGTGCTTTCGTCCCATTCCCTTTCTTCTCACCGCAGCTGCAGACCAAAAGAACAGCTGTCAACACGAATGCAAGCTTTTTCATTTATTCTTTATTTATTAATGTTCTTGACAATCAGGGTGGAGTTAGTGCCTCCGAAGCCGAAAGAGTTGCTGAGGAACATGTCGAAATGGGTGTCGACAGTCTCAGGCAGTACCTGTATGCAGGCGGTCTCATCGTCGGGGTTCTCGAAGTTCAGCGAACCAGCGATGAAGTCGTTCTTCATCATCAGTGTGGAGTAGATGATCTCTGAGGCGCCTGACATCCACATCTCATGACCCGTCTGACTCTTCGTAGAGGTGACAGGCACACGATAGTCGCCAAAGATCTGTGCAATGGCCTTAGCCTCACAGGCATCACCCACAAGGGTGGAGGTGGCATGGGCATTGACATAGCCCACCTCGCGCGGCTGCACACCAGCACTCTGGAAACACTGCTCCAGCGAGCAGAGAGGACCAGCGACATTGGGATTAGAGATATGGTCGCCATTACCAGAGAAGCCCCAGCCCAAGATCTCAGCTATAATGGGAGCCCCACGACGGAGGGCATGTTCGTAGCTCTCGATCACCAAGGTGGCAGCACCACCGCTGGGCACCAGTCCGTCGCGATCGCGATCGAAGGGGCGACTGGCACGTGTGGGATCATTCTCACGTCTGGAGAAGGCCTGTAGTCCATCGAAAGCCGCAACACCATACATATTGGCCTCCTCAGCACCGCCACAGACGACACACTCCTGCAGACCATGCTTGATCAGGAAGAATCCAAGACCAAGCGCCTGGGAGCCAGAGGCACAAGCAGCAGAGGTCGTCAGATTGATACCTCTCAGATGGAACAGTGTGGCGAGGTTCATGGTCACCGTAGAGTTCATCGCCTGGAAGATGGCACCACTGCCACAGTCGGACGTGGATTTCGTCAGACGGAACTTATCGAGGCCAACCATGGTAGCTTCAGCCGTAGAGTCGTTGCCATAGATCAGTCCCACCACATGGCTGTCGATATAGTCCTGATCGAGACGCGCCTGCTCCAGTGCCTGGCGCGTGGCCATATAGGCATATTGCGCCTCCTCGGATATCATCTGACGACGATTACGGCTCAGGAAGGGCTTGAGATCGGCCTTGGGCACATCGCCACAGATGGGCGAGAAAAAGCCCGCATCCTTACGCTCCTGACTGAAGATGATGCCGCTCTTGCCTTCGTAAAGCGACTGGCGTACAGCATCCAGCGTCGTTCCCAGACAGGACCAGATGCCCATGCCCGTTATCACTACCCTTTTTTCCATGCAAAAACCGTATTTTTGGTTGCAAAGGTAATGGTTTTCCATGATTATCACGAATCAGTGAAACAAATTTATCATAAAAAAATGTAAATAATTGCATTGTTACGATAGTTTAATAGTACCTTTGCAGCGAAATTGCGCAATATAGAAATGAGTCTGACTCAAATTATAGGAAAAGTCTTTGTCCCCCGTCAGCGTGCCCTGGAAAAGCATCAGAACGAGGGAGAGCTGTTGCAGAGAGAGGTGCTCGACCACCTGATCCATGCAGCTAAAGATACGGAATACGGCCGTCATCACGCCTTTACGGTGGTGAAAGGCTATGACGACTTTGTGAGTCATGTGCCCGTCAATACCTACGAGGAACTGAAGGGCGACATCGACCGTATGCGTCAGGGCGAGGCAGATATCCTCTGGCCAGGACGCGTGAAATGGTATGCGAAATCGAGCGGTACCACCAACGACAAGTCAAAGTTCATCCCCGTCAGTCCGGAAGGTCTGCAGAAGATTCACTATGCAGGAGGACGCGACTCTGTCGTCCTCTATCTCAGGAACAATCCGAAGTCGAGAATGTTCGACGGCAAGGGCCTCATCCTTGGAGGCAGCCATGCACCTAACTATAATCTGCCTGGCTCGCTGGTGGGTGACCTCAGTGCCATCTTGATTGAGAATATCAATCCGCTGGTGAATCTCGTCCGTGTGCCAAAGAAACAAACGGCTCTGCTCAGCGACTTCGAAGTGAAGCGCGAGCGCATTGCCCTGGAGGCGATGAACAAGAATGTGACAAACATCTCGGGTGTGCCTTCGTGGATGCTCTCAGTGCTCACTTGTATGATGGAGATGACGGGCAAGACCCATCTTGAGGAGGTGTGGCCCAATATCGAGGTGTTCTTCCACGGAGGTGTGGCCTTCACGCCCTACCGTGAACAGTACAAGCGCCTCATTACGTCGCCCAACATGCACTATATGGAGACCTACAACGCCAGTGAGGGATTCTTTGGCATCCAGGATGACCCCACAGACAAGTCGATGCTGCTGATGCTCGACTATGGCGTGTTCTATGAGTTTATCCCCATGGATGGTGGTGACCCTGTACCCCTTTGGGCAGTAGAGAAGGGCAAGAACTACGCGATGGTCATCTCTACCTCGTGCGGACTATGGCGCTATGAGATCGGCGACACCATCCAGTTTACCTCTACCAATCCCTATAAGTTCATCATCTCAGGTCGCACGAAGCACTTCATCAACGCCTTTGGTGAGGAACTGATTGTCGACAATGCTGAGCAAGGACTGGCCTATGCCTGTGAACAGACAGGGGCCGAGGTGCTGGAATACACGGCAGCCCCAGTGTTTATGGACGAGAATGCGAAATGTCGTCACCAGTGGCTCATTGAGTTCTCCAAGCGTCCTGAGGATCTGAAGCTGTTTGCCTCGCTCCTCGACAGGCGCCTGCAGGAAATCAACAGCGACTACGAAGCCAAGCGCTATAAGGACATCACGCTGCAACCCCTGGAGATTGTGGAGGCCAGAACAAACCTCTTCAACGACTGGCTGAAACTGCGTGGCAAGCTGGGAGGCCAGCATAAGGTGCCCCGTCTGAGTAACTCGCGTGAGACAATAGAACAACTGCTTGCGTTGCAAAGGTAAAAGGGTAAAAAGGTAAAAAAGTAAAAAGATGATAGAAAGAAATATATTCAGGAAAAAGATGAAGGGTAAAGGTCTGTTTTTACCTTTTTACCTTTTTACTTTTTTATTTTTAGTTGCTTGTGCCCGTATGGGACAACCTGACGGCGGCTGGTATGACGATGATCCTCCCAAGGTCATTGGCAGCATGCCTGCTGACCAGTCGGCAAACGTGAAGTCGAAGAAAATCACCATCTTCTTCGATGAATACATCAAACTGGAAGATGCCACGAATAAAGTCATTGTCTCACCCCCACAACTCGAGATGCCAGAGATCAAGTCTGCTGGTAAGAAAATCATCGTGGAACTGAAGGATACCCTGAAGGAGAATACGACCTATACCATCGACTTCAGTGATGCCATCTCGGACAATAACGAGGGCAATCCCATGGGTAACTATACCTACAGCTTTTCGACAGGTGAGCAGATAGATACCTTCGAGGTGTCAGGATACGTGCTCGATGCCAGCAACCTTGAACCCATCAAGGGTATCATGGTGGGACTCTACGACGATCTGGCAGACTCAGCTTTCAAGACCAAGCCTATGTTGCGCGTATCGCGTACTGACGGCAGCGGTCATTTCGTGGTCAAGGGTGTGGCACCAGGCAAGTATCGTGCCTTTGCCCTGAAGGATGCCGATGGAGACTTCGTCTTCAATCAGAAGAGTGAGATGCTGGCCTTCAACCATGACACCCTGGTGCCGAGTTGGAAACCTGATACCAGAGTGGATACCGTCTGGCGCGACTCACTCCACATCGACGCCCTGTTACAGGTGCCCTATACCCACTTCCTGCCTGACGACGTGACACTGCTGGCGTTTACCACGACTCAGACAGACCGTTATCTGCTGAAGACAGAGCGTAAGGAGGCCAACATCTTCAGCATGTATTTCAGCTACGGCCATCCAGAGCTACCCGTCATCAAGGGTCTGAACTTCGATGCCGATAGTGCCTTTGTCATCGAGACGGGTGAGAAGCAGGACACCATCCACTACTGGCTGCGCGACACGATGCTGGTGAATCAGGATACGCTCCGCATGGAGATCAGTTATATGATGACTGACACGCTGGGCGTGCTCGTGAATCAGACTGACACCGTCGATGTTCTGGCAAAGACCCCTTACGAGAAACGTATGAAGGAAAAGGCCAAGGAACTCGAGAAATGGCAGAAAGATCAGGAGAAGAAAAAGAAACGTGGCGAGAAGTATGACTCCATCTATAAAGAGAGACCCTTAGAGCCCAAGATCAACCTTCCGCAGACCATGACGCCTGAAAATAAGGTTACGGTAGAGATGCCCACACCACTTGTGAGGTGCGACACCTCGATGGTACATCTCTATTCGATGATCGACTCTGTGTGGTATGAATCCACCTGTGTCTTCGAACCCGTCGAACACAAGATTCGTGAATACAGGATCCTTGCCGACTGGAAACCAGGCATAGAGTATAGTCTTGAAATCGACTCCGCAGCCTTCGAGGACATCTACGGCAAAGTGTCAGATCCCTATAAACAGGGCGTCAAGATCGATACGGAGGAGAAGTACAGCTCACTGAAGGTCACCCTCTCGGGCATTGCCGATACGGCTCAGGTCATCGTACAAATGCTGAACGCGTCAGATGCCGTTGTGAAGGAAACACGGGTTGAGAAACACGTGGCTACCTTCAAATATGTGAAGCCGGATAAGTATTACCTGCGTGCACTCGTGGATCTCAACGGCAACGGCATCTGGGACACTGGCGACTACGACCAGGATCTGCAGGCAGAAGCCGTCTACTATTATCCACGTGAGATAGAGTGCAAGGAGAAATGGGATGTCACCCAGAACTGGAATGTCCTGTCGACACCCCGCTTCAAACAAAAACCCGCCAAGATCACGAAGCAGAAGCCCGATGCGGCTAAGAAGCTGAAGAACCGCAATCTGCAGCGTGCCCGCGATCTGGGCATCGAGTATATGAAAACCCAAGGCGTAAAATTAGAGAAGTAAAACAGATATGAAGAAAATCATCCTGATGGTTTGCATCATGTGCAGCTTTGTCATCACGACGAAGGCACAGTGTGGAATCGAGAATACAGCCTTCAAAAGTGGTGAGGAACTGAGCTATGACCTCTATTTTAACTGGAAGTTCATCTGGCTGAAAGTGGGAACGGCTCAGATGGATACGAAGATGACGAAGTTTGAAGGTAAGGATGCCTGGAAATCCTACCTCATCACACGAGGCAACTCTAAGCTTGATAAATACTTCGTGATGCGCGATACGCTGCTGTCGTACTGCAACCCCGACCTCTCACCCCTCTACTTCCGTAAGGGTGCCCGTGAGGGAGACCGTTACTACGTCGACGAGATATGGTACAGCTATCCCAACAACTTCTGTCAGCTGAAGAAGCACCGCATCGATGCTGATGGTGAGCAGCACTGGAAGACCAGCACCTATAAAAGTTGTATCTACGACATGATGTCGATCTTCCTCCGTGCACGTAACTTCGATGCCTCGAAGATGAAGAAGGGCGACATTATCCCCACCCCCATCAGCGATGCACGCAGTCTGACCAACTCCTGGCTCGAATTCCGAGGCAAGGAGAACTTCAAGATGAATGACTCGAAGGAGAAGTTCCGCTGTCTGGTCTTCTCATTCTATGAGCGCGAGGACAACAAGAGCCACGAGCTGGTGCGCTTCTATATCACAGACGATCAGAACCATATACCAGTACGCCTCGACATGTTCCTGAGTTTCGGAAGTGCCAAGGCGTACCTGAAGAGTTATAAGGGTGTGCGCAGTGCCATCACTTCGAGAGTGAAGTAGCCTCCGCCTCAAACTTCTCAATCTTGTTCAGATAATACTGACGCAGGTCCTGCCATTTATAGTAGGGCCAGTTGTCAGTGTCTACAGGCATATAAGCCTCGCGCTCGTTGAGCAGTGCCTTCACGAGGACGTCGCCCGTCTTTCCCTTCTTGGGACGATAGAACACCAGCTGGACATTACAGCCCATGGGGAAGATGCGATAGTTGCGCCAATAGGTGTCGAGCTCGTCGAGATTCTTCACGGCCATACCACAGTTGTCGAGTTCCAACAGACAAGCCAGGGGCATCACGCACACCTCGTGGCCAAAGCGTAGGGTGGCCTGTGTCTGAGTGACAGTATCAGCAGTGGCAATCATATTCTTCAACAGGTTCAGCTGACTGAAGGGCATCTTTTCGCCTGAGACGGGTGATGGTCCGTAGTCGAGATACCAACCGATATTCTGGATGCGCCACAGGTCGTAGGCCTCCTCGTCCGTAAACAGTGAATAGAACTCAATATCCGTATCGTGACTCTGCATGTTACAAGCCACATGGAAAAGCTGGCGCATCAGATCACCTGCACGGACATTATTATACACATATTCCTGATCGTTGAACAGCTGCTTCATCAGTCGCTCGGGATGGGTGTACTTCAGCTTATAGGTCTCCACCTCCTTGTCGCCAGTCTCCCTGCCCAGTTTCTTCACGACACCATCCCAGGGCTGGTTCAGATAGTACTGCAGCGACTGACTCACATCGTTGTGGATCTGTGCCGTAGGGTTGGCAGCAGCCAGTTCCTCACATTCGGCAATCATCGAGAGGATACAGCGGAACACCGTGGTGCTGCGGGCATCGATCTTGACGTCCTTGGCCTTGAAGATCTCTGGGAAGTTCTGAGCCATACGCTTGCCTATGCCATGATGCTGGCGCTCGCCCACGGTAGTAAGGTCTCCCAGACGGTCTTTGCTCGTGGGATAGAATTCCTCCAACTTCTTGAGTGTCTCCTCACCCAGTGCTGTCAGCTTGCCTGCTTCCTTGGCAGCCTTCAAGGTACGGATGGGATGTGTGTAGTCACCATCGCCTATCAGCCAGCGCGAGCCATGACGACCATAGTGGCTCATGTAGAAAGGCTCATAGTTCTTGGGAGCTGGTGTCAGAGCCTTCGTAGGCAACTGACGGTCATAGTCCACGTAGTTACTACCTGAGAGAAAGCGGTTTGCTGCTATCTCATCCTTTGCTGAAGTCTCAAAAACAGGCGCTTTCTGTGCCTGTGCAGCCATCGAGAAGCCAATGGCCAGAATTAGTAATTGTCGTTTCATCATGTACAGTATTATGATTTCTGGCACAAAGATACAAAAAAACTTCATGATTATTCATGTTTTCCCATAAATCTTCGTAATTTTGCAGGCGCAATGAAGAAACTAACACTTATTATCTCACTTTTGCTGGGCTGGCAGACGGCTCAAGCCCAATTAGTTATCAACGAATTTATGCAGTCGAACGTGGACTGCATCATGGATGACCTAAAAGATTTTCCTGACTCTTGGGTGGAGTTATATAATAATGGTGAGGACATCCTGACCCTACAAGACTACAAACTTGGCATCACAGACGATCCTTCAGAGGCCTGGCAGTTGCCAGATGTGAAAGTACCAGCCAAGGAATGGGTTCTCGTCTATTGCGATAAGGTAGGACGTGGGCTCCATACCTCTTTTCGTCTGGATTCGGGCAAAGGCTGTGCCGTGTATCTCTTCCAGGGTGACAAAGTCATTGATCAGGTAAAGGATATCGCCAAACAGCCTGCACCCAACATTGCCTACGGACGAAAGACAGACGGCAGCAAAGATTGGGGGTATCAGCTGGAGCCTTCGCCAAATGCTGTAAACACGGGCAGGATCTGTGATCACGACCATATCTTAGGCGAGCCTGTGTTCAGCGAACAAGGCCGCGTAGTGAAAGGCACCCAAGCACTGACGCTCAGTCTGTCGTTGCCCAAGGACTCTCCTGAAGGGACGGAGATCTACTACACCACCAATGGTTCAGAGCCTACCCTTAGCAGTAAGAAGTACACCTCAGAAATCTCCATAGACAAGTCGACAGCCATTCGTGCCAAGCTTTTCTGCGATGGCTGGCTCTCACCCGTCAGCACGGTTCAGTCGTATATCTTCCACGATAGGAGGCTGACCATACCTATTATCAGCCTCGTCACAGACAACAGATACCTAAACGACTCGAAGATCGGTATCTTCGTGAACAACAAGACCCACGAAAAGTCGAAACAGGTAGACTGGCGTCGCCCCGTCAACTTCGAGCTTTTTGATTCTGAAGGAAAGCCCTCACAACTCAACCAACTCTGTGAGACCCGTATCACTGGCGCTTATTCGAGAGAAGCCTCACGGCAATCGATGGCCATCTATTGTCATAAGCGCTTTGGCCATAAGAACCTGGAATACGAGTTCTTCCCCGATCAGTGTCCTGGTCTGACGAATTATAAGTCGATCGTGCTCCGTAATGCAGGCAACGACCGCGATGGTATCTACATGCGTGATGCCGTTGCCCAGCGAGCGATGTCAAAGCAGGCCGATATCGACTGGCAGGCCTGGCGTCCAGCTGTCATCTATATCAACGGCAACTACTGGGGCATCCTGAACATTCGTGAACGAGCCAACGCGAACAATATCATCACCCACTACGATGGTCTGGAGGACATCGACCTGATAGAGAACGGCGAGCTCAAGGAAGGAACAATCGACAACTACAATGCTTTTGTCAAGTTCTACAGCGAACAAACCCACACACTCGCTGAATATGCAGAGGTCATGGACTGGGAGGAGTATATCCGTATCACTGCCATGAATTTCTATTTCAACAACCTCGACTATCCTGGTAACAACAATGTGTTGTGGCGTCCCAGAGCCGAGGGTGGCAAATGGCGCTGGATAGCCAAAGACCTCGACTATACGATGGGACTCTATAACGGCAATGCAGGCGAGTCTGGAGGTTATGACCATCAGATTATCGCACAATGGTATAATCCTGACGACTGGAACCTTCACAAGGGTGCCAACTTCTCTATCACCAAGGAGTCGACCACACAATTCCGTCGGATGATGGAAGATGCCGACTTCAGTCGTGAGTTCATCGACCGTTTCAGTGTCTATATGGGTGATTTCCTCAATGAGAAAAGCATCCGAGCCGTCTGGGATCCCATGTATGACAAAATTAGTGAAGAGTGGAAGCGCCATAGGAGTACCGTCTACGATAATCCCTGGTGGCCAAACTACAGCGATGAATTGAATAATGCGCGCAAATGGGTTTCCAGACGTACCAATGAGATGTACAAGCAGCTGGGAGATTTCTATAAACTGGGCACTCCTATCAAGATGACCGTCAATATGTCTGTCTTCCATCCAGAAGATCTGATGACCACTTTTAATGGTGTCAAACTCACTAAAGGCCTATTCGACGGACAATTCTTCCCCAATCGTCAGGTAACCATCGAGGGACAGGCTCCTGAAGGCAAGGTCATCAAGGGTTGGAAGGTGATGATGGCCTTAAACAGCGGTTTTGAAGAAAAAGTGGTGGAAGGTCGACAGTACTCATTCGTCATGCCTGACTGTACCTCGCTCAACATCAATGCCATCGTGGAGGACGCCAGTGCCATCAACACCATCTCCAATGACTCCTGGACGTGGCTGAAAGCTGGTTCGCACCTCATCCTTTCGGGTGTTCCCGAAGGCACCAGTGTCATGCTTTATGACCTGCGTGGACAGCTGCTCTTCTCTACCACTGCCAAAGGTTCGGAAATAGATGTACCACTTGGCAATGGGATGCTTCATGTGCTGAAAGTAGGAGGAAAAGCCGTAAAACTTAAATAAAATTTGGTTTTTCGCTCACTTATTTGTATCTTTGTCGCCAAATTCATATAATAAATAGGTACACATGATACAATCAATGACAGGTTACGGCAAGGCAGTCGTAGCTTACAAGGACAAAAAAATCCATGTAGAGGTCAAGTCTTTGAACTCAAAGCAACTTGACCTGAACACACGTATCGCACCCCTCTATCGCGAAAAGGAGATGGAGATGCGTCAGATGGTGGCTGAGGCTCTCATCAGGGGAAAAGTGGACATGAGCGTCTGGATAGAGAAGGATATGGCCGTTGACCCTACCCCCATCAATGCCGCTCTCGTGGAGAACTACTACCAGCAGATCAAGAGCATCTCTGAGAAGACAGGCATCCCCGTGCCCGAGGACTGGTTCTACACCTTGCTCCGTATGCCCGACGTACTGACAAAGACGGATACAGAGGAGTTGGACGACGAAGAGTGGAAGACAGTTAAAGGTGCCGTCAGTGAGGCTTTGAAGAACCTCGTGGACTTCCGTACACAGGAGGGAGCAGCCCTTCAGAAGAAGTTCACGGAGAAGATCGACAATATCGCCATGCTGTTGGCTGAGATCGAGCCCTACGAGAAGAGTCGCGTGGAGAAAATCAAACAACGCATCGTGGAGGGTCTGCAACAGATTCCTGGAGTGGACTACGATAAGAACCGTCTGGAGCAGGAGCTGATCTACTACATCGAGAAACTCGATATCAGTGAGGAGAAGCAGCGCCTGACAAACCATCTGAAGTATTTCCGTGATACGATGAACGAGCCTGCAGGACAGGGTAAGAAACTCGGCTTCATCGCTCAGGAGATGGGACGAGAGATCAACACCACTGGATCGAAGTCGAACCAGGCTGAGATGCAGAATCTCGTTGTCAAGATGAAGGACGAGCTTGAACAAATCAAGGAACAAGTTTTAAACGCTTTATAAAAGCGTTTGGGAGTTTATAGTTGATAGTTTATAGTTTAGAGATGATTACCTGGCAAGCCCATCAATCATTGACACTATAGAAGTAATCAACTATAAACTCTAAACTTTAAACGATAAAAAAGACAATAATGAAAGGTAAACTGATTATTTTCAGCGCCCCCAGTGGAACGGGAAAGTCAACCATTATCTCGTGGCTGATGAAGGAGCACGAGGAACTGAACCTGGCATTCTCGATCTCCTGCACGTCAAGGTCACCAAGAGGTTCTGAACAGAACGGTGTGGAGTATTTCTTCATCTCTCCAGAGGAGTTTCGCGACCGTATTGAAAACGATGAGTTCCTCGAGTATGAGGAGGTCTATACCGACCGTTACTACGGCACCCTGAAATCTCAGGTGGAGCGCCAGTTGGAGGCAGGTCAGAACGTTGTGTTCGACGTCGACGTGAAAGGTGGCGTGAACATCAAGAAATTCTATGGCGACAGGGCACTGAGCATCTTCATTCAGCCCCCCTCGATCAACGAGCTCCGTCGTCGACTCCAAGGCAGAGGTACAGACACCCCTGAGGTCATCGACCAGCGCATTGCCCGTGCAGAGTTCGAACTGACCTTCGCCGATAAGTTCGATAAGATTGTGGTCAACGACATTCTGGACTATGCTGAGGCCGATGCCTTGGCTGCGATACAAGCGTTCTTGAATGATTAGGACTGGAATCTTCGGAGGATCCTTCAACCCGATCCACAACGGACATATCTCCTTGGCGCTGCAACTGAAAGAAAAGGCAGGGCTCGATGAGGTATGGCTGATGGTCTCTCCGCAGAATCCATTGAAACAATCCAGCGACCTGCTCGACAATGAGAAGCGCCTCCACATGGCCCGTCTGGCTGTGGAGGGTGTCGAAGGCATCACCGTCAGCGATTATGAGATGCACCTGCCCAGACCATCCTACACCTGGAACACGCTCGAAGCCCTCTCGAAAAACTATCCTGAGCGACAGTTCGTGCTGATGATCGGGGGCGACAACTGGGCACTCTTCGACAAGTGGTACCGTGCTGACGATATCCGCCAGAAATACGAAATCACGGTCTATACCAGAACCCCTGGCGACCCTGGTTTCATCGATCTGTCCAGTACTGACATCCGCCAGCGCATCCATCAGGGTAAAGGCATCCGCAGAATGGTTCCCAAGGCTGTAGCCGACTATATCAAGGAGAATGGGCTCTATGCGTAGCAAACAGCGATTTCAGATCAATCCCCTGAAGTGGATAGGCTGGCTCTTCAGTCCGATAGAGAAGAACGGTGCTTTCTTCGTCTTTATGTTCGCATTGGGCTGGCTTTGTACACAACTAGAGATTATGCCTTATTACCTGAGGGATCGAGGTGCCAAACCCTACGAACTCTCTGCCCAAGAACTTTTCCTCGATCTCTATGCCGTCTGCGTGGTGCTGACGCTGATTCCACGAAAGATCCGTATCTTCGTCAAAGCCCTGCTTTACATCTTCCTATATGGTCTGGCCATTGTCGACATGTACTGCTATGTGCGGTTTGAGTCGACACTGACCCCAACGATGCTGATGCTGGTGAGTGAGACTCGCCAGCAGGAGGCTTTGGAATTCCTGACAGGCTATCTCAGCTGGGATATCATCAAGACCAACGTGGGATGGATCCTGCTGCTGATATTGGTGCATCTCGTATGGACCAATCTTCGCCACTTGCTTGTCAAGATGCGCCAACGGATGATCCTGCCAAAGGTAAACACAGGCTTCGTAACCGTATTGAAGGCAGCATTAGGTTGTTTGGTGGGTTGGATGCTCTACAGTGCCGTGAACCAGACCTGGGACAATAAGGTGGCCATGCACAGACTCTTCACCTACGAAACCATTGGACAGGTGGAGCACGAGCTGACCAAGAAGGACCAGGCCCAACTCTATATCCCCGTCTATCGTCTGGCCTTTGGCATCTACGCCAACAATCTGGCTTCTAAACAGGTGGTACAACTGAAGGAGGCCAGTCAGCTGGTTCAGGTAGACTGCTGTAACTATCGCGTGCCGAATATCGTGCTGGTGATTGGCGAGAGCTACAATAAGCACCACTCCCAACTCTACGGCTACGAGAAACAGACGACACCTTATCAGAAAGCGATGGCTGAAGAAGGGAGCCTCATACCATTTACGGATGTGGTGGCTTCATGGAACCTGACGAGTTTCGTGTTCAAGCACATACTCTCCCTCTATGCAGTTGGCGATAGTGGCGAGTGGTGCGACAAACCCCTCTTTCCTGAGGTCTTCCGCAAGGCCGGCTACCACGTGACATTTGTCACCAACCAGTTCCTGCCCAAGGCGAAGGAGGCTGTCTACGACTTCAGCGGAGGCTTCTTCCTCAACGATCCAGAACTGAGCAAAAGGCAGTTCGACGTTCGCAATACTGAGACCTATCGCTTCGACGACGGTGTGCTGAAGGCGTACGACGCATTGCCAAAGGACACTACGAAGAAGGGAGAGCTGGTGATTCTCCATCTGATGGGTTCCCACGTCGACTATAGGGCCCGTTATCCACGCAACACCTTTACCCATTTCACGCCTCTGATGTATGACCGTCCTGATCTGACAGACAAACAGAAGCGCATCCTCGCAGAGTACGACAACTCGCTGCTCTACAACGACTCCATCCTCTTTGCCGTCACCAAGCGTTTCGAGGATAAGGACGCTGTGGTCATCTATATGCCTGACCACGCAGAGGAAATCTTCGACGGCAAGCCTTATATGTACGGACGTATGCATGGGGCGAACATCGATTATCGTCTGGCTCGCAACGAGATGGAGATCCTTTTCTGGATCTGGGGCTCGCCCAAGTATATCGAGAACCATCCATATGGTTGGCAGGCGATTCAGAATGCGAAAGATCGTCCGATGATGACTGACGCGTTGCCTCATCTGCTGCTGTATCTGGGTGGCATCTCCACCCCACTCTATCGCAAGGACCTGAACATCATCAGTCCTGATTACAACGAAAAGCGCCCTCGCATCCTGAAAGGCGTCACTGACTATAACCAGCTGAAGAAGAAATGAAGGAGATACTGACAAAGGCCGAATGCTCTGCGATGCGAGGTATCGCCATCCTCGCCATCATGCTCCACAATTACTGCCATTTCAACGGTAAGATTGTGCAGGAGAACGAGTATCAGTTCCTTGACTTCAACAACGCCCGCCTCTGGCAGGTGCTCTCCAATCCCACGGAGTTGCTGCCTGTCCACCTGTTGTCGTTCTTCGGCCATTATGGCGTGCCTGTCTTCCTCTTCCTCAGTGGCTTCGGACTGGTGAAAAAGTATGAAACTAGTAGCACTAGTCAGGCTAGTAGTGCGAGATTCCTTCGTTATCATTATCTGAAGCTGTTTAGGATGCTGATCGTAGGCTTCTCGATCTTCCTCGTGGTCGATGCTGTGACACCAGGCCGCTTCGCCTTCCATTGGCAGAACGTCATCGCCCAACTGCTCATGTACATCAATATACTCCCTGAGCCTGAGAAGATCATCTGGCCTGGCATCTATTGGTTCTTTGGACTGATGTTGCAGCTCTATATCGTCTATCGCATGCTGTTCTATCGCAGGAGTTCATGGATGGTAGTTGGACTGATCGTTGTCTGCTGGCTTCTGCAGGTGTTCTGTGAGCCAGATGGCGAAGTGCTCAATCGTCTGCGTTATAACTGCATCGGAGGCATGCTCCCCTTTGGATTAGGCATCATGGCGGGAAGAGTTCCCCTGTGGCGTGAGACATTCTTGCCCCATAAGATAGGATGGCTCGTCGTCTTTATCCTCGCCTCCCTGCTGGTGTTCGTGATGGGCTTCTCCTTCCATTCCTGGCTCTGGATCCCCGTCTTCATTGTGATTGGCTGCGTAGCTGTCGTGAAGGCGATGCCCGAGTGGCTGCTGAAGGGGTTTGTCTGGTTCGGAGGCATCTCAGCTGCGATGTTCGTAGCCCATCCCATCGTCCGTAAACTCTTCATCACCGTCGCCTGGAAGCAGGATATCTACGACGGACTGATGCTCTATGTCGTTGTGACCATCGCCCTCTCGTGGGCTGTGAAACAGATCATTGACCGTATCCCATCGCCCAAGCTATGAAGAAGATCTACGCCTTCGATTTCGACGGAACGCTGACAACAAAGGATACGCTGATCGCCTTTATTCGTTATGCCTGTGGCGATAAGGCCTTCGTTGGGGGATTCCTGCGCTATAGCCCGTTGCTCATTCTGATGAAACTCGGCTACTATCCCAACTGGAAGGTTAAGCAGAAGGTGTTCTCCTATTTCTTCAAAGGCATGTCTTTCGACGAGTTTGCCCAACTAGGCCGTTTGTTCGCCCTCGATAATGGCCACCTGCTCAGACCCAAGGGCGTTGAAATGGTACAAAAGGCACTGGCTGAGGAGTCCGAGGTGCTCATCGTGAGTGCCAGCATCGACAACTGGGTACAACCCTTTTTCCCTAAAGTGAAGGTCGTGGGAACCCAGGTGGAAGTGAAGGATGGCCTTCTGACAGGCCGATTCCTTACCAAGAACTGCTACGGACAGGAGAAGGTGAATCGCATTCTCGCCCTCCATCAGCGTCGTCAGGAGTATCAACTGATTGCCTTTGGCGACAGCCGTGGTGACAAGGAACTGCTGGCTTTTGCCGACGAGGCTCATTATAAACCGTTTCGCGTATGAATACCCACTTTTCACTTTTCACTTCTCACTTTTCACTTTTTAAAATCAAGCCTGAGGAGCGCATGCAGGCTGGTGTAGTCTTGCTGGTAATCATCCTGCTCAATGGTCTGTTTATCTGGCGCATGAACGACCTTTTTATGCAGGAGGGATTCGGTCCTTATTGGAAGGTGTTCGAACGCGAACTGCACCTCTCGGGCTACGACCCTCTGACTTATCTGGGTGTTACCGATTGGGATACGGTCTACAATGTCTACCGCCATCCGCTGCTGGCGTTTATGATTTGGCCCATCTGGCTGCTGAATCAAGGACTGACGGCCCTGTTTGGCGTCAACTGCGTGCAATATCTCGTGGCCATCCCCGTCATCGCTGCGTCGCTCTATTCCTACATCTTTATATATAGGATCCATCGCGAGGTGATTCAGTTGGGTCGTTATGACGCCACACTACTTTCAGCCTTCTACTTCTCGTTTGCCTATATCATGCTCTCAGTCATCGTGCCCGATCACTTCACCATCTCGATGTTTCTGCTGTTGATAACACTCTACATCTCAGGGCGTTGCATCCAGAAAGGCAGAGAGTTCAAGTGGTGGCAGTCAGCCCTGCTGTTCTTCATCACGGCAGGCGTCACGTTGAGCAATGGTGTCAAGACTTTCCTCTCAGGTTTCTTTGTGAATCTGCGCGATTTCTTCCGTGTGAAATATCTGTTGATGGGTGTCATTCTGCCAGCCGCCTTCCTTTGGGGTGTGGCCGTATGGGAGTATCGCTCGTTTGTGCTGCCTAAGGAACTGGCTCGTCAGGAGGCTAAGGTTGCCAAGCAGAAGCGCATCGAAGAACAAGTGGCCCAGATGACACCAGAGGAAAAGGCGAAATATGATGCCCGCCAACAACGACGCGAGGCCAGACTGAAGGCGCAGGCAGAGAAATCGGGTACACCCATGAAGGACTACGGCTTCTGGAAATGGACGGACATCACCACCTCGCGCACAGAGACCATCTATGAGAACCTCTTTGGCGAGACCATCCAGTTCCATCGCGAGCACTTCCTTGAAGATACACTCGTGTTCCGTCCTGTGTTCGTCAAGTACGACTGGCTGTGGAGCTACGTCGTCGAGGGCATCATCCTCTTATTGGCAACTATCGGCCTCTTTTGTGGCTGGCGCTCACGCTTCCTCTGGCTCAACCTTTCCTATTTCGGCTTCGACATGTTCATCCACCTGATCCTGGGCTTTGGCATCAACGAGATCTTCATCATGGCCCCCCACTGGCTCTTCGTCGTTCCCTTCGCCATCGCCTATGCTTTCAAACGCTCCCATGGAGGCCGTCACCAGCTCCTACAGCTCTCAGTCCTCGCCCTCACCGCCTACCTCCTGGTCTATAACGGCTATCTCCTCATAGACTTCCTCCAATCCCCCATCCGCGCCGTATTGTAAAATATGCATTTATTTCGCTAAAACCCACTAAAAATTGGTACTTTTAGCGGAATAAGCGCGATTTTATTCCAAATTTAACATTTTGTCCTTGCTATTTTCATTCTAAAGCGGCATATCAAAGACTCAAAGAGACTTTTGTGAAAGATTGAAGAGAAATGAAATAGTTGGGGCAAAGTTGAACTTTGCATATAAAAGTATCAAACTCTCGCAAAAATATTTGCACGAGTCGCTTATATTTATTGTAGTTTCATCAAATATGGTGAAAAAGTAAGTTAATGCTAAAATTCTCTCACATTTTCTTGGTTTTATTCCGAAAAATCACTATATTTGCAGAGTTTTAGAAACAAAACGAGTGTTGTGGACTTTCTGACATTTAGGGAACGGATGTATCCGATGGGGTGTTTCAACATCAATCAGGTGCTGTTATGGGAGAAGGATTTCGACCGTAACAACCTGACTCGTTGGTGCCGGAAAGGCCTGCTCGTGAAGTTACGGAATCAGTATTATGCGTTCCCTGAGTATCGCCAAACGCCCGACTTCTCACGTTATGTAGCAAACCGCATCTATACTCCATCCTACATCAGCCTGCACAGTGCCCTGTCGTTCTATGGGATGATACCTGAAGAAGTGGTGCAACTGACGAGTGTGACAACCTTAAAGACCGCCAGATTCGAGAACGACTTTGGCACCTTCCACTATCAGAATGTGAAGACGCCACTTTATTTCGGCTATGAGATTAAGATGATGCAAAACGGACGTGGCCTGCTGTTTGCTACACCTGAAAAGGCGCTGCTGGACCTTCTCTATCTGAATCCGTACTACAAGACGGAACAGGATATGGAGGAGCTCCGACTTGACGAAGACTATATGCAAAGTGAGTTCAACAAGGAACGTTTCTCAGACTATCTCACAAGAATTGGTAGCAAGGTTCTGGCACAAAGAGTACGTCGATTATTAAAGGTTTATGGAATATGATTGACCTCGAATTCATACGCAGTTTCTTCCCACCAGCTATTGCACGGGAAAGTCGCTTCGACCGCTATATGTTGAAGGAATACCTGCAACTGCTGATTCTCGATCATCTGGCAACAACACCTTATATTAATAAGGTATCGTTTATCGGTGGGACGAACCTAAGACTCATACAGGGTATCGACCGATTCTCTGAGGATCTTGATTTCGACTGTAAGGACCTGAGTGAAGACGAGTTTATGGCGATGACTGACAGCGTAGTGCTGTATCTGCGTCAGAACGATGTGGAAGTAGAAACGCGCGACAAGCCCAATCCACATCTGACGGCCTTTCGTCGTAATCTGTATTTTCCCCAGATGCTATTTGATTTGGAATTGACAGGCCATCGTGACGAGCGCTTGCTGTTGAAGATTGAGGCACAGGATCAGGGCATACAGTATCGGCCTGTGGTGGCGAATGTGAATAGAATGGGATTCTTCTTTGGCATTCAAGTGCCGCCTGTGGATGTGTTATGCGCCATGAAGTTCGCTGCCATTTTAGCCCGCCAGAAGGGACGCGACTTCTATGATGCCATCTTCCTACTCTCAAAAACAAAGCCTAATCTTGACTTCTTGCTTGCAAGAACGGGTATCACATCCATTGAAGAGCTGAAGGCAACCATAGCAGAACAGCTACAGGAGATTGATTTGAACCACAAAAGGCGTGACTTTGTGCACTTGCTTTTCAACGAGTCAAATGCAGACAGAATCCTGCAATTCCCTCAGGTTGTTGCATCGATATAAAGTGATGAAGAAATACTTTTTATTTTTCTTGGCATTGTTATTTGCCAATATCGCTGTAGCTCAGCAGAGGCAGATATCCTATATCGATAATGCTGGCAGCTGGTATCATGTATACGATACGAATGGAAAGAAGATCACGACGCTTTCCAGTAGTGCCGTTGGTGATCTGATAGGGTGGAGCGCAGAGATTATCGTCACGAAGTCGGGAGGTACACGCATAGAGAAACTAGAAAGAATCCTAAAGGTGTTGAACAATAAATTATAGATAATTATACAAATTATCCAAAATGGATAATCTTTTTTGGATAATTGTTTTGAATTTCAAATAATAACTTGTATATTTGCAGCGTCAAAACATCCATTCTGATTATGATAGAGAATCCTTTCATCACCTATGGCTACGAGTCGGCTGCATATTTCTGTGATCGTAGATCTGAGACTCAGGAGTTGGTTTCGTTGTTAACCAATGGCAATCATACAGCACTTATCTCACCACGACGTATGGGCAAAACAGGACTCATTCACCATTGCTTTGCCCAGAAGGAAATACAAGACCGATATTATACCTTTCTGATAGATATCTATGCCACCAAGAATCTGCAGGATATGGTATATCGTATGGGACAAGGTATCGTAAATCGGCTGAAACCACGTGGGCAATCTGCCATCGACGGTTTTTTGCGTTTTGTGACATCTCTGCGCACAGGCATCTCTTTCGACGGACAGGGCAATGCTAGTTGGAATATAGGAGTGGGGGATATTAAATCGCCTAACTTTACCTTGGAAGAGATTTTCAATTATCTGAAGTCGGCAGACAAAAAGTGTATTGTTGCCATCGACGAGTTTCAGGCAATTGCCGACTACCCTGAGCAGAACATAGAAGAACTGATGAGAACCTATGTACAGGATTGCCGTAATGCCGTCTTTGTATTCTCAGGGTCGCAGAAAAGCATGATGAGTGAAATGTTCTCGTCGCCTGCAAGGCCTTTTTACCAAAGCGTTTCGCTGATGTTTTTGAAGCCTGTAGCACTGCAAGAGTATGAGTCCTTTGCAAAAAATCATTTTGAAAAGGCTGGGAAGCAGATTGCCGATGGCGTAGTAAGTGCTATCTATGAACGGTTTGATGGTACAACCTGGTATTTGCAAAAGGTGCTTAACCAGCTATTTGCAACAAAGGACAATGTTGTAGTTAGTGATGTTGATAAGGCGGTACAACAAATTATTAATCAGAATGAAGAGGCTTATAAAGATTTACTATATCAATTGACAGCACGTCAGCGTGACCTGCTTGTTGCTGTCAGTTGTGAAGGCAAAGCCAGGCAGATTACGGGGGGCACATTTGTCAAACGATACCATCTTTCTTCCGCTAGCAGTGTGCAGAAGTCGGCAAGGACTCTCGTGGAGAAACAATTGCTAACTCATCAGCAAGGCGTTTATGAGGTTTACGATAAGTTTATGTCAGAGTGGCTTAGTAAGACGTAAAAAAGTTGCCCTGTTTTTTGAATATTTCGCTTGATGTGTCTATATTAGGGATACATCAAACGAAAAAAGTATGGCAAGAACAGTAAAGAATGAAATGACATTGCTCCAAGCATTGGAGCGCGTAGTGGAGTCGTCGAGAGACTCCAAGATGAGCAAGACCTTTATGAACAAGGCCAAGCAGGAAATCAAGTATTTGGCTAAGTTGATATCCGATCTCTGTGAACAAGATGCATACGAATTGGCCAGCAAGTTCGACTTCAGTGGCGGTCAGATAGAGAACGTGGCTCGCAAATACTCCATCAACAGCATTTTGCATGGTGATACAGGAAAACCTTTGGAGATTCTGCTTGGTTTCGGGAAAGAAGAACAATTGGATACACCGCATAGGCATAAAATAGGCTTCTGATAGTATTTACTCAAAAAATACTCAACAAGCACTTCGTACTGCATAAAAAAGCATAAAATTTATGCAATATACATATATAATTGAATAAAAAATAGTAATTTTACCGGCGAAATAAAGATATAAAAAGTATGAAGACAATCATTCTGAACCAACGAAAGGAGCGTGATGAACTATTATCGCGTCCTTATCTGACGCGCCGGAACAGCCAGGATGCAGACACGTTGCTGAGCAGTCACCTTATTAAATTGATAACAGGCCCTCGACGTGTTGGCAAATCTACTCAGGCGTTACTGATGCTTCGAAACAAGAATTTCGCCTACCTGAACTTCGACATTCAGCCGCTGTTGGACGCTTGGGATGCAAACCTTGTTATGCGGATGTTGGACGATGTTTATCCTGGCTACGAATATATTCTGCTTGACGAGGTTCAGAACCTTGATGCATGGGATTTGTGGGTCAGCGAACTCTATCGTTTGGGGAAGAATCTTGTTATCACCGGTAGCAATGCAAAAATGCTTAGCAGTGAGATGGCAACGGTGCTGACAGGCAAGTATCTTCAGGTGGAGATGCTGCCCTTCAGCCTTGAAGAGTTTTTCGACTGGAACAAAATCGACCTCAAGGCGCTGAAACCAGAGCAGCAAACGGATGCCTCTGTGTTGACGGATGACTATATGAGAAATGGCGGCTATCCAGAGGTGGTGGCATCGCGACAATTGACACGTAGCTATCTCGATACGCTGTTTGACTCTATCGTATGGAAAGATGTGGCTAAGCGCCATAACGTCCGAAACATCACGGATTTGAACAATCTGGCCATGTATCTGGTCTCAAACTTCTGTAATCCTGTTACTGCCAACGATCTGACAGAAGAACTGGGATTTGCAAGTGTCAACACCACCAAGAAGTTCATGGACTATCTGCATGAACCATACCTCTTCTATTTTCTGCCCCGATATAATAACAAACTGAAGTTGATGAAGAAGGCTCCACGAAAGGTCTATGTGGTGGACAACGGTTTTGTGGCTGCCAAAGCATTCGCATTGAGTGAGAACTTGGGGCGTCTGATGGAGAACCAAGTGTTCATCGAACTGATACGACGAGGATACGACACAGACAAGACTATGTTCTATTATCGCTCACGTAACGATAAGGAGGTGGATTTCGTTTTGCGGAAAGGGCCCCATGTAGAACGCCTGGTACAAGTGTGCTATGACATGAGCAGTCCTAAGACAGAAAAACGAGAGGTGGACAGCCTTGTTGAATGTGCTGGGGAACTAAAGTGCGACAATCTTGTCATCGTCACGAACAACGATGAGCGCACCATAGAAAAAGACGGGTATAAGATAAATGTAATTCCAATATCAAAGTTTTGATGAATGGCGCAGAGAAGATTAGTGCAAGATCTGCGAATTGATTCGATGATATAATAATTCTTAAATTTCACAAGTTTGTGATTCACAAGTTTGTGAAATTGCATCTTTTTCACTATCTTTGTCCTCAAATTCAGTAAGTTATGGAGAAAAGTTTTGTTTATGGAGTAGCCGTTACAGACTACAATTTCACAGGACGTGAGGAAGAAACCCGTCGCCTGAAACAGAATTTTGAGAATGGTATCAACTCTATTTTGATATCTCCTCGTCGTTGGGGCAAAACATCATTGGTGGATCATGTATGCCGACAGTTAGAGGGTAGCGATATCATTACTGTTCGATTGGATATATTTGGCTGTAAGAGCGAATACGATTTCTATAATGTCTTGGCAGCAGCGGTATTGAAACAGACGGCTACCAAAGTTCAGTTGTGGATGGATGAGGCCAAAGATTTTCTAACAAGGCTCACGCCTAGAATCCACTTTCCCGTAAATCCAAACTCTGATATCAGCGTGTCTCTTGGCATCACTCCTGAAACGCATAACCCAGAAGAAATACTGAATATGGTTGAGGTGATTGCCAAGCGCAAAGACCGTCACATAGTTGTATGTATTGACGAGTTTCAACAAGTAGGCGAATTTGAGGATACTAAGACTGTTCAGGCAAGGCTACGTTCCGTCTGGCAGCATCACCACTATACGTCTTATTGTCTTTTTGGCAGCAAACGTCACATGATGAGTAAGATATTCCTTAATCGAAGTATGCCGTTCTATCAGTTTGGTGACTTGATGTGGCTACAGAAGATTCCTATATCCGACTGGACAGGCTATATCGTTAGCCATTTCGAGAGCGCAGGTCGACATCTATCTGAAGAGTTGGCTACAAAGATCTGTGAGTCAGTTGAGCTTTATCCTTCATACGTTCAGCATTTGGCTTCCATTGTCTTAAACCATACGCCTCAAGGTGGAACAGCAACAGATGAATTGTTGCCATTAGCCATTAAGGAATTGATAAGTACCAACGAGGCTCTTTATATGCAACAGATAGAGCCACTTTCTGGCTATCAGATGAATTTGCTACGTGCCATTGTTTCTGGCATACACTCAGGCTACAATGAGAAGAATGTGCGTAGCCAGTTTGACTTGGGCAGTCCCTCTAATATGGTGCGCCTACGTGATGCCCTTATCGAGCGTGATCTTATCTATTCAGAAATGCGTCAACTCTATATTACAGACCCTGTTTTCTCTCTTTGGTTCAGGCAACGTTTTATGTAAAGAATAAAAAAAGCCGGATGCAAATCGCATCCGGCTTCACCTTTTGTTTAAGAGCACTTTCGCCAGAGGTTGGTACCGATTTTCTCGACCATCTTCTCTTTGACCCAGCGACAGATGATGGTTTTCACCACGGGCGACTCGTTGTTGGAGAGGCGCAGGCTCACTAGATCCTCCTTGGTGAACTCCTTGGGCAGGATATCCAGATAGCGGATATTGCCCTTCGAGGCCTGTAGACTCAGTTGGCCGTTGTGCAGGGCGTCTATCTTGTCGCCATAGATCAGCAACTGGTAGTAGAAACAACGCTCAGCATACCAGAGGGCAAACTTGATGGCACGCTCCGTCTCCTGACGACCTTCCAGCAGATAGGCAACCAAACCTGCTCGGAAACCGTTGAGGGCAGCTCGACGACGAAGCACATCAATCGAAGGTCGTAGCGTTTGCAGATACTCCTGACGCTTCGACTCGTCCCACTCCTCGATGGCCTGGTTGATGAGAGGCAGATCCACCTCGCCCTCCTCGTCCATCAAGCAGAGACACAGACGCTTCACCTTCTCTTCTTCCTCCTTGGTCCAGACCTTGAACTCTGGCATCTTGGCACCAATCATGTCGGGCAACTGTACAGGTGTTACTCGGCTCACCAAACCACTCTCGGCATCCGCAAAGAAGGCCCGGCACTTGTTGGGCGTTCCACACATCACCATGTTATAAAACAAGGTAACCTTACCAGAGAACGAGTCCTTCGAGATGCGATGCTGACCCCAAGGTTTGTTATCGTAGGCGAGTCGGAACAGATCGTTCTTCTCCGTCCATGCACCACCCTTGTTGTTCTTCAGCACCGTCTCAATCTCAGGGGCATAGGTGAAGAGATGCTTGCCTTTGGCATAGAGGGCTCGCTCCAAGAAGGCCGATACACCAATGTTGGGCTCGATGATGCGGATGTTGGAGCAGGGATTTTCCACCTCCTGACCATCCTTCTTGGCCAACGAGTACTCAATCTCCTTCTGCCATTCCACCTCGTCCTGCTTGATGATGGGGTCCATCAGCAGCTCGAACTCATTGTCGACGAACGACTTACCTGTGGCCTGAGGTGCCTCGATATCGACGATGAAACTCGGAGAGTTCAACTTTCCATCGCGATACTTGGCTCGAACACTTGTTGCCAATGTGCCTAGCATGGGCATCGCAGCGATCAGCGTCGCCTCCTTGAACTCCTCTGGAGCATGATCGGCCAGATCCTGAAGAATACCAGGCAACTCTTGATTGACGGGTGTAGCGAGAGATTCATCCGATTCCTCGGTCCCATCTTCCCCAGCCGCACCCAAGAATGCGAGAACATCTTTCATCTGCGAAGGCATCTCTGTGGGACGGACACTGCCCACAGCACTCTTGATGGTGGAGAGCACCTCGTGGTCAGCCAATCCCCAATGGGGCAGAATCTGGAAGAGCTTCTGTTCGTCGAAATCGCAGATGAATCGCAGATAACGGCTCATGGTGTAGAGGGCCGTATTGCGCTCACCCTCGGCAGGAGCATCGCCGTAACCCAACTTCCAGAGCAAGGCCTGAACAATCTTTTCGTAAGGAATGCCCTTGTAATTCATTGACAATTGAGAATTGATAATTGACAATTGAGAATTCTTCGTCTCCGTCGGCTCCACCTTATTAATAATAGGTGTGGCATAGAGTTCACGCAGCTCCTCACTCAGAGGCTCAAAGACCACAGGATCCAACAGCTTCACATACTGCTCAGAAACCATGAAACAGCAACGGGCCAGATCTGTTACATGCGAGTCGTAACTGACACCCAGCCGACTCGCCAGCTTCTGGATGTCCTCCTCGATAGATAGTCCTGGTGTGCGCCAAGCCCAGATGTGGGTTCCACCTCCAGCACTCTCGGCAAAGTACACGATTCGGAATTCCTCAATGAGGTTCTCCTCGCGTACCTTATTCCAAAGCTGCTCTGTCAGGCCTTTCTCGTCGATATCGAGGAAGTAGAGTCCTGAGGGCTGAGCGTCTTCGGCCTTACGCGTACCATTACTAAAACACTCTGCAAGAGGCAGCCATACAGGCAATTCCTTCTTGCGATCCAAATTTTTGTTCTGCTTCACATCCTGGAGGATTTCCTCCACGTGATTCTCCGCCAGCAGTTGGCGGTAAGCAGCCATGCTCGCCTGGCGAGGCTTGCCGCTAAATGAATTGCTCATTTGTACCATAATCTTTCCTTTCGATTGATTACGGCGGCAAATTTCGCAAGGGGAATTGCACTATAAAAGTGGGATTATTTTCCCTTTTTGGTGCAACTGCTGTTTGGATGCGCTAAGTCGTTGTACTTTAGGTAGATAGATTTAAAAATTCGTTGTATTTTTACTGTTTCTTTACCCATACCTTCCTGGATATTCTTACGATAAGTGTCCACATGATATGGATCTGTGAGTTTTTCAGCCAGATTATGGTCGGAATGGGCACCGAAGACTGCACTCTTTTTCATTTCTCCCACCAAGTGGCAGAAGAAACGGGCAGTGAAGAGGTTGTTGTGCGGACTCTTACGCGTCACTTTCAGGTGGGCGAAGATCGTTTCGTTCTCAATCAGCTCCTTCCACATGGCTTCATAGTGGGGGAACCAAGCCTCAGCCACCAGGTCGTTGAGTTTGCTGGCTGCCTCCAAGACGGCCTCGCCAATACGCTGCAAGTCGTCATACACCAGTTGCTCTTCGCCAAACTTCGTGGTGGGATCCAACTCTCGGGCAATCTCATAGAGTGCAGCGAGGTGGAAGACGAAGTATCGCAGGTCGTCGTCGCTGAGGTGGGCATCGAGGAACTCCTCGAAGAAGGCCTCGCGGTCAGTCGTCCACTTGGCAAACAGACCTCCTGGCACTTTGCCCAGTTCCTCGCGCTCCCTGGTGCGTTCAGTCGTCATGATGTCGTTCCACGAAAGCTTGTCGTTCACCACTCGGAGTGTCTTGCGATGATCCTCCCAATAGAGGTCCCACGCCTTGCTCTTACGCACACGTGTGAGTACCTTTTCTAATAGCAGGGCCATTGCCTGACTCTTTGTCCGGCTTTGCTGCATCATCTTCACCATCAGTCCAGGCAGCATCATGAGGATTACCAGCCAGATCAGCATCATCTGTAGGCTCTCGCTCATCTTGGTGGCGAGTTCCTCCATCGCCTGGCGCATCGTCTTCAGATGGCCTATAACCTCTTCTGGATTGTCGTTTTCTGTGTTCACATTCTGAATAATCGAGGCCACCATCATCAGGTCGTCAGGATTCAGATACTGTGCGCAGACAGCGAAGACATGCTGCGTGGGCAACACTTTCTGCTCGATGGCTTTCTGTTGCTCCTTGGGCAGGGTCAGGTGCTGTTTCAGCATCTGGGTCACGAGTTCGAAGAAAGAGTCCTTTTGCTTGGAGGGCATCCCACTCAGCAGACGCTGTGCCAACGTCATCACTGATTGGCGCATGCTGGTGTTCGCGACAGTTTGGGCCACGCGGTCGAGATACTCAGCAAACAGGAAGGCTGTGGGTATCTTGTTCAACTCCATCAGTGCCATCATGCTGCTCTGCATCCTCATCACGGCAGCATAGATCTCTGCCTCGACGCAGGTGTCCATCTCGGCTTCGATATCCTGAACCAGTGCCTCGAGTCGCTCTGTAGCCACCTCCCAATGACGGCACAGGCGGGCAGTCAGCTGCTCAGCGCGCTCGTCATCAACGATCTTCTTGATTTCTTCTGTTGTCATATTGATTGTTAGCATTTTCAGTTTCGACGTGCAAAGTTACGAAAAGTTGAGGGGATGACCAAATAATTCCGGCATTTTCACAGCAAACGGTTACATGGTTACAGCTGTAACCATGTAACCAATACCTCTACGAGCAAGATATAATAACCGCATAAATATCTGTAAATGAATAGATTAAGATGTCTTAATCCTTGTTTTCTCCTCTTAGCGGTTACATGGTTACAGCTGTAACCGTAACCATTTTCAGTGAAGATAGAATACTAAAGCTAAAAGGTACGCGGATTAAGGCTTGCAGGGGAAAGGGTTAAGGGTAACAGGGAGAAAGTCCGTACCTTTCCATCGCTTGCCTATACGCACACGACCGTTCGCCTATACGCAAACGGTCGTGTGACTATACCCGATTTCAAACGCAAAAAATATTAATGTCCAACTTATATCTCCGTGTAAATATGCTCTTTGCCACGAGGCGTTTTCAGCAGTTTGGGATTATCGCCCTTGGTCCACTCGTTCAGCTGCTTGCGGGCCGAGTAGAGGGTCAATCCTGTATAGCGGGCGAACAGACCAGCCGTGATGTAACCATGATATTTCTGAATGCATTCACGCATCATCTGCTCCAGTTTCTCCTTGTCGGCCAGTATCTCCTGCGTGTCAGGATTCTGATAGCGACGGAAGCCGTCGTGCCATTTCTTCATCTCCTCATTCCAGAACTTGCCTGGGTTGTATTCCACGCCGTCGAGCCTCACGTCGCGATCCTTCACCAAGTCGGAATCAGTCACTTGCTTCGTCAGCGACAGCTTGGGGGCAAACGAGCCGATGGGCGTATCGATGCGGTAGCCCTCAGCCAAGAACCTTCCTGCCGCACGGATGAAGACATCGAAGGCTCGACTCATCTCACTATATCTCAGGTTGTAAGTGCGCTCGCAGTATTCTTCCAGCTGCCTCATCGTCAGCTTCATTCCACTCTTCGGACGCACATACACCAGGTTCTTCCCGTCCTCGCCCTTCACCGGTGTCGGATGAACCTCATACCACATTCCACTGTTCTTTCTCGGCATAACTTCCCTTTTTTCCTACAAAGGTAATCATTTTTTTCCAGATATGCAAGTATATAGTTCAAAAAAGTTGTCTTGTTTTTTGAATTTTTTCCCCCATGTAACTATATTAGTTCTAAAAAATGTGTATCTTTGTAGGCGAATATGAATTATTTGGTGCGAAAGCTAAAATGAAACTATAGATATGGATAAGAAAAGACTTTCAAAATCGCGTTACACGCTGTTCTATCAGTGCAGAGGCGATGGAAGATTTGATTGTTGACGTAAAGTTATGGGGTCAGATGGTTGGTTCATTGGCATGGGATCCAGCCACAGGCATGGTAAAGAAATACCCCCTTTGCCAACTATGTAGGTAAAGGGGGTATTTCGTTGAATATAGAAACATATTTCCTTACTGAGCCTCGAGGGAGAGGACGCGGCTGCTCCAGTCGCTGCGCATGTTCCACTCTGGATTGTTGCTGCGAGGAATCTCCAGGCCGTTGTTCATCAGATACTCGCCACTGAAGATCTTGCCCTCTATGTCCATCGGCTTCACGTCGATGCTGTTCAGCTCGTGTATCTTATACATCTTCTTGGCATCGAGGCCGGCCATCTTCACGCGTGGCAGATGCTCATTCTGGAATGACTCCGTCTTCCACCAGAAGAAGACGCTCTTCGTCTTGGCTTCGTTCACATACATCAGTGAGGCGAGACCCTTCTTATCGTATGGGGAAACAAGGCGGTAGATATCGCCAAACTGTACGACAGGACGAATCTCCTTATACTCCTTGATGGCCTTGCGACAGATATCCTTCTCCGCATCCGTCATGTGCTTGGGCTGGATCTCCATACCCAGACGTCCACTCATAGCCACATCGATACGATACTTGAGGGAGGTGGTGCGATGAACGGTATGATTGGGGGTTGCAGAGATATGGCAGGCCTGAGCGATAGCAGGGAAGAAGTAAGAGGTTCCCCACTGCATATAGATGCGCTGCAGGGCATCGGTATTGTCGCTCACCCAGAACTCGTCGAAATAAGGCAGCACACCCCAGTTAGCACGTCCACCACCAGAGGCACAAGCCTGAATCGTCAGGTCAGGATACTTGGCACGGATGCGCTCGCAGGTCTTCTGGAAACCACGATGATACTCGATATAGAGATGGCTCTGGTCGTTCATTGTCAGATACTGCGAACCATGATTCATGATCGACATGTTGGCATCCCACTTGATATAGTCGATCTCAGGATATTTCGTCATGAGGTTGTCGACGATGGAGAACACGAAGTCCTGTACCTTGGGATTCGCCATATCGAGCACCACCTGCGTACCTCCACGACCCAAGACTGGCTCACGCTTGGGGGCCTTGATGATCCAGTCGGGATGAGCATCATAGAGCTCAGAAACCGTGTTCGACATCTCTGGCTCAATCCAGATACCGAACTTGATACCATGCTTCTTGGCATCGCGCAGCAGACCCTCGATACCTTCAGGCAACTTGTTCTTGTCTACTTCCCAATCGCCAAGGGCGCAGTTGTCCGTCTTACGTGGATACTTCACGCCAAACCAGCCATCGTCCATCACGAAGAGTTCACCACCCATTGAGGCAATGTCGCCCATCATCTGGTCCATACCCTCCTGATTGATGTCGAAATAGACACCTTCCCAAGAGTTCAGCAGAATCTTGCGCTCCTTGTTGCCATGAGCCAGCTTATAGTTACGTCCCCACTTGTGGAAGTTACGGCTCACGCCAGAGAGTCCTTCTTTTGAGAAGCTCAAGGCAATGGCAGGCGTAGCAAAGGTTTCACCCTTCTTCAGGTGATAGGCAGAATTGTCGGGGTTGATACCTGCGAAGAAGTAGTGGTAGTCTGTGTCATCTGTCTCCACCTTCAGTTGGTAGTTGCCGCTATAGACAACGGCAGCTCCGATGACATCACCACAGTTCTCCTGACCTTTGCCGTCGAGTGAGAACATCACCTCACCGTGCGATGTATGGGCATTGCGCACACCATCCTTGTTTCTGATAATCTTCTCACCTGGTGTCAGAGGTTCCTCACAGAGAATAGCCTCATTACCCCAAGAGCCGTAGAACGAACTCAGCCAAACGTTACCACGACGGATGGGCAGCGAGCAAGAGGCAAACTGCGTCAGCGTAACGGGCTTGGCCTCACCATTCTGGATTTCCGTCCAAGTCTCGATCATGTCCTCATCAGCATAAACCTTATAGCAAAGGTCTACAGTCACGGGATAGATGGTATCCTTCAAACGGATACGGGTGGTGGTGCCTTCTTTCTTGATGTCGCCTGTAGCCACGATATCAGATGAGAGATTGCCATCGGCATGGGTCATGGCGAGTGCTGCCTCAGCAGGACAGTTCATGCCATAGGCAGGATAGGCATCCATGCGGCCACCACGAGGCTTCTGCAGATGCTGCAGATCGTAGTCGCTCAGTTTGGCACCATAATACACATACTGGGGCTGTTTCCCCTCATCCACGTTCAGAACCATCGTTGTGTTCTTGGTCTGGAGAACGACCGTCTCTGCCTTGACTCCCTGAGCCAAAGTGAGCAGTAATGCAAAAAACAGAAATTTCTTCATATGAGAATGCTAGTTATTGATTTTAGTTTCTGAGTGCAAAGATACAAAAAACTCTTAATTCATCATTCTAAATTCTAAATTATTTTGTAACTTTGCAGTCAAAATGTAATCATCAGACAAACAAATACTATATGAACCTCCTGGATATTATCTTCTTAGCCATTGCGCTGGCTATGGACTGCTTTGCGGTATCCATCGTCAGTGGGGTGTTGGGTGGAGGTGTGCTGCGCATGGCTTTTTTCTTCGGCTTCTTCCAGGCGATGATGCCATTGCTGGGGTGGTTGGGTATCAGCTACTTCAGTACACAACTCGAAGCCTACGACCACTGGATAGCCTTCAGTCTGCTGTTGATGATCGGCTGCAACATGATCCGTGAGGCCTTCAGTTCAGAAGAGGAAGAACATCAGCATTTCAATCCCAACCTGCTACGCACCCAGCTGCTACTGGCCATTGCCACGAGTATCGACGCTCTCGCCGTGGGCATTTCTTTCGCCTGTACAGGTTATCAGCAGCTCTCGCAGCTGGTGCTGCCACTGGTCATTATCGGGGTGGTCTCTTTCCTTTTCAGCATCATTGGCAACAGGCTCGGTACGCGTTTCGGCAAGGCCATCGCCCATCGCCTGAAGCCAGAGCTTCTGGGAGGTGTCATTCTTATCCTGATTGGTGTGAAGATTCTCGTTTCCCACCTGTTCGCATAGTTTTTTGTAAAAAAACTGTGTCAGATAGATGGCAAAAGGAAAAAATTCATTATCTTTGCAATCGAAATCGTGAAAAAGAATTATGAGCAATTCACAATCGACAATTTGTCAGTTCGTCAATAAGTATACCTACCCCATTCTTTTGACGCTGTTCGTCTTATGGACGTGCATCGGCATTTTTCCCCTTCAGAGTTACGAGACCGACGGTTATGAAATCATCCTTGGCTGTGACGTGATGTATCGCGAAGGATGGTCGTTTCCACCCATCTACTCCTATGAGTATCGCATGCAACCGCTGATCACCATTCTGATCGTGAGCCTGAAGCACCTGATGCCTTTCCTCACCTGTGAACAGATCTACAGCATCATGACGGTTGTGTCGAGCCTCATCTTCCTGATTGGCTGTATCCGTTTCGCTGAATATGTCACAGGTGCCAGCAAGACGAAGATCCTTATTGCCGCGATGCTCCTGCCCGAGATGTATGCCATCGCCATGTATCCCAACTCAGCTATTCCTTCGGCCGCTTGTTTCCTTTGGGGTCTGATACTCATGAGTCGTGAGCGCTACTGGCTATCGGGTGGTCTCTTTGCCCTGGCTATCATCCTGCGCCTCGACATCACCATTGTACTGCCCACGGTTCTGGCCATGTTCATCTACATGGGGAAGTCCATCAAGCGCTCCCTGACACTTTCGATCATCATGGGTTTGGGATTCGTGGCAGCTGCCGTCTTCATGTTCTGGATGACGGGAGCAGAATTCCTGCCTACCTATAACAGTTATCAGAAGTGGAACTTCATCATCACCACACAGGAGCGCGTGCTCTGCATCCTGGGCTTCTACTCCTTGGCCTATGTGGTGCTAGCGCCTCTCGGACTCTATGTGGTCATTAAAAAGAAAGACTGGCGGGAGCTGTTCCTCATCATGCTGCCAATTATCCTGTTGCATAGTATCTACGTGCTCTTCGGCAATGCCTCGAAGCATTTCCTCTATAACGCACCTTTCGTCATCATCTTAGGTATACATGCCCTGACATGGCTGAAGGATAAGCTGAGCACGCGACCCATATTGAAATGGGCCGTCTATGTGCTGGTTCTGCTCTTTATGACCATTTCCGTTCGTAAGCGTAATCTGGATATGCCTTGGTTACAGGAGAATCCTCTCCATCAGATTGGTATGGTGACACCTTTCTTCTCGCTTCAGAGCGGCCATTCCGAATATACCGTAGGTTTGGGAGCCGGCTATCAGCTGATTACCAACGACGAGTGTATGCTCCTGACAGGACACATCTTCTATCCCTGGTATATCCACTCTCTGAAACAGGTGATTCGTGACTGGCGCGAGCAGCAAAAGGCTGTACTCGACCAAGTGCCTACGTCGAACATCCTGACCTTTGAGTGGGGTGCCTCAGCCCCCGTCTCGTTCATGTTGATGACGGAGGACAACCATTTCCGTCTGGAGGAAAACATGCCTGAGGAGTATCGTTTCACGATTTCCAACCCCCAGCACGAACTGCGCTTCTGGCGAGTGATCCTACCCGCTGGTGTGAGGGATCGTGACGAGATTGCCGACTATATCGAAACTGTTCCAGCCAACTACCCAGAAGGCGAACAATATATCATCGCTGCCTCCAACCACTATGGTACCTCACATTTCCTCGATGAGATTGCTCAGACAGGCAAACTGAAGAAAAAGGCAGAACGATTATACCAAATCATCAAATAAGAATGATGCTATGCAGTCAGTAATTACCCCACCCCGTCTGGCCATCGTCGTACCTTGCTACAATGAAGAAGCGGTACTGACAGAGACCAACACCCGTCTGACCAACCTGCTCCAGGAACTTATCAGCAGGACGAAAATCAAGGCAGATAGCTTCATCGTCTATGTCAACGACGGTTCCAAAGACCAGACGTGGCAGCTTATCTGTCAGCTGCAGCAGAAGAATACCCATGTCAGAGGGGTGAAGCTGGCGCATAATGCAGGCCATCAGAATGCGCTGATGGCAGGATTAGAGTCCTTCAAGGACGAAGCCGACGCGATGGTCACCATCGATGCCGACCTGCAAGACGACGTGAATGCCATCGCAGCTATGGTCGACGAATACCTCAACGGCTCAGATATCATCTACGGTGTCAGAAAGGAGCGTACAACAGATACCTTCTTCAAGCGTACGACTGCTTTGGCGTTCTATAAGCTGATGGCCATCATGGGAACTGACACTGTTTATAATCATGCAGACTATCGTCTGATGAGCCACAGGGCTGTAGAAGCTCTCTGCCAATATCCTGAGCGCAACCTGTTCCTGCGCGGTCTGGTACCTCTGTTGGGCTTTGCCACGAAGAATGTCTATTACGACCGTGCCGAACGTTTTGCTGGTGAGAGCAAGTACCCCCTGCGCAAAATGCTTGCCTTCGCCATTGACGGCATCACCTCGTTCAGCATCAAGCCCATCACCATTATCTTCCTGACAGGTATCGGCTGTTTCATCGTTGGACTGTGTCTGCTTGTCTGGGGTCTCTACTCTTACCTCAACGACATGGTGGTTCCTGGTTGGACCTCTCTGTTGCTCTCGCTCTGGCTGATCGGTGGTGTGATGATTACTTCACTGGGCGTCATCGGACAGTATGTAGGTAAAATCTATATAGAGGTCAAACATCGACCACGCTACCATATAGAGGAAATCGTATGACGATACAACTCAGACAGCTCAGCATCGGCTATCCCTCCAAACGCGGTGTGAGGGTAGTGGCAGAGGACATCAGCGGTGCCATCCGCAGTGGTGAACTCACCTGTCTGTTAGGCGCCAACGGTGTGGGCAAATCCACCCTCCTGCGTACCCTCTCGGCCTTTCAATCCAAAATCGGAGGCGAGGTGCTTATCCAGGGGCGCGACCTCTCGGACTACACAGATAAGGAGCTGAGCAGACTGATCGGCGTGGTGCTCACAGAGAAACCCGACATCAGGAACATGACGGTGCGCGAACTTGTCAGTCTGGGACGCTCGCCCTATACCGACTTCTGGGGTAACTACTCGAAAGAAGACCTGCAGATTGTAGACGAGTCTATCCGCCAGGTAGGCATCGAGAACTTAAGCCGTCGACCCATCCAGACACTGAGCGACGGTGAGCGCCAGAAGGTGATGATTGCCAAAGCCCTGGCTCAGCAGACGCCCGTCATCTATCTCGATGAACCCACAGCCTTCCTCGACTACCCCAGTAAGGTGGAGGTTCTGCAACTGCTCAGGCGCATCTGTTCAGAGGCGAATAAGACCGTCTTCCTCTCTACCCACGATGTGGAGCTGGCGCTGCAACTGGCTGATACCGTCTGGCTGATGACCCGTGAGGATGGTGTCACGATAGGCTCTCCCCAGCAGCTGGCTCGTGAGGGGGCTCTCGCCAGGTTTATCGAGCGCGAAGGCACCACCTTCGATCCAGAGACCCTGGCTATCAGAGTCAGAAAAGACAACTAACGACAACAATCGACGAAAACTATGATATACGGACATGGAGACGATATCTTCCGCTACGGCGACAAGATCAAGATGAACTTCAGCTCGAACGTCTACAGTCGGGCTGACTACACAGAGCTCAAGGAGTATCTGATGGACCACTTTGAGGTCGTCAGTCACTACCCTGAGCCTGATGCCCATTCACTGGAGAGCATGTTGGCAGAAAAGCTTGAGGTGCCAGAGAACACGGTGATGGTAACCAGCGGTGCCAATGAGGCCATCTACCTCATTGCGCAACTGTATAAGGGCTGGGCATCGATTATCCCCCAACCCACGTTCACAGAATACGAAGATGCCTGCAAGGCCTTCGGACATCTCATCTCCTACGACACTGCCGATGAACTCGAGGTGCTGCCAGACGACCGCATCTACTGGCTTTGTAACCCCAACAATCCTACAGGTAACGTGCTCGTAAAGAGTCTTGTCAATCATATCGTCCGTAAAAATCCCCGTTACCTCTATGTCGTCGATCAGTCGTATGCCGATTACACCCTCTGTCCGATGCTCCAGCCCAAGGAGATGGCCGACTGCTTCAACCTCATGCTGCTCTTCTCACTCTCGAAGAAGTACTGCATCCCTGGTCTGCGTCTTGGCTACATCGTGGCTTCGCCCATCATCATCGACCGTCTGAAACATATCCGTCAGCCCTGGACTATTAACGCTATGGCCATTGAGGCTGGTAAATTCCTGATTAAACGTGATCCGAAGATGATTACCGACCTCAACGCCTACCTCGCAGAAGCCCAACGGCTGCACGAGACACTCTCGGCTATCGAGGGACTGATGGTCATGAAGACTGATACCAACTTCATGCTCGTCAACATCGATACTGGCAACACGCAAGAGTTGAAGAAATGGCTCATCGAAAACTACGGCATTCTGATCCGCGATGCCTCGAACTTCCGTGGACTCGACAACCACTGCTTCCGCATCACCTCACAGACCACTGAGGAGAACGACGCGCTGGTTGAAGCCCTCAAAGAATACCTGGCGTGGAAAAAAGAACAAGCTTAAACTTCTGAGATGGAAATCAACATAGACCAAACCCACTGGTACGACCGCATTTGGGCAGCTCTGATCTTCTTTACCCGTCTGCCCTTCTGGCGCCTCCATCAGCCACCTAAGGAGTGTTACTCCACAGTCGTTGAACACTGGCCCTTAGTTGGATGGCTGACTGGTGGAATGATGGCTGCTGTATTGTGGTTTGGCAGTATGGTGATGCCTTGGACTGTTACTGTCTGTGTAGCCATTGTGGCCAGACTGCTGCTCACAGGTGCCCTCCACGAAGACGGACTGGCTGACTTCTTTGATGGTTTCGGAGGTGGAGGCTCTGACCGTCAGCGAATCCTCGACATCATGAAAGATTCCCATATCGGCACTTACGGTGTCTTGGGACTCGGTCTCTATATGTTGCTGCTTTTCTGTTGTCTCAGTGCACTGACGCCCTGGATGGCTGCCCTTGCCGTCTTCGCTGCAGACCCTTATGCAAAGATGGTCACCAGCCAACTCATCATCATGATGCCTTATGCCCGTCGCGAAGAAGAGGCTAAGGCCAAAGTCGTCTATCGTAAGATTACGGCTCTCCGTGGGGTCAGTCTTGCTTTTCAAGGGTTGTTGCCCCTGGCACTTTTCATCTGGCTCACAGGTGCTTCCTGGGAGACACTCGTCTTTATCCCTGCCCTCACGATGTATGCCCTCTACCTGCTCATTTGGCGCAAACTCCATGGCTATACCGGCGATTGCTGTGGGGCAGTCTGTCTGCTCGTTGAACTCACTTTCTATCTCACGCTCGTTGCCGTATGGTCAGTGCAGTAACACTCCTCATAGGCTGGGTGCTCGACCTCATCTTTGGCGACCCTGCACGCCTACCTCACCCTGTGGTCTGGTTCGGTCGTCTCATCGCTGCAGGCGAGCATCGTCTTAATCGCAACCCCCACCGCCGTCTTAAAGGAGCGCTTTTAGCCATAGGTCTCATCCTATTGGTTTTCGACCTGGCCTGGCTCATCAGAACCCTACTGGGCATCTTTGCCCTGATCTTCTACGATGGTACTACCATCCATCAGATTCCGTTGCTGATGTATCTCTTCGATATTCTCGCCATTTTCTTCTGTCTGGCAGGCACTACGCTTATCCGTGAGGTTCGTCAGGTGTTCTTTGCCCTCGACCGTTCCTTGGAAGAAGGTCGCCAACAGGTTGCCCGTATCGTTGGGCGCGATACCTCCCAACTCTCAGCCCAGGAAGTGCGCACAGCAGCCCTTGAAACTCTCGCTGAGAATCTCAGTGATGGTGTTATCGCTCCCCTTTTCTGGCTTTTGCTACTTGGTACGCCTGGCATGCTGGCCTATAAGATGGTGAACACGCTCGACTCGATGATCGGCTACCATACGGAACGTTATCTCGAATTCGGCTGTGTGGCTGCCCGTATCGACGATGTAGCCAACTATATCCCTGCCCGCTTAACGGCTCTGCTCATGGTTTTGTCTTCCGGTCGTCTGAAACTCTTGGGATTTGTCCGTAAATACGGACGCAACCATGCATCTCCTAACAGTGGCTATCCAGAATCTGCCTTGGCAGCCATTCTCGATTGTCGTTTCGGAGGGCCTCACTATTATTTTGGTGAGCTCTTCGACAAGCCCTATATCGGCTCCAACCCACGGGAGCTCTCTACGGCCGATATGAAAAAGGCCGTCTGCATCAATCGGACTGCTGAAATCATCATGGTCGCTATCGTCGCTATCATTTCCATCTTTACCTATTATTACTAACTTATGTCGCGTACCTATTTATATAATTTAGAAGAGTTCACAGAGCAGAACCATCTTGAACATCTATACGGCTCGGCTCTGGTATGCTTTACAGCTGATCGTGACTTCCTACGTCAAGTGATTCATCCTGGTATCGGCAGCTTCTACTCCATTAACCTGATTGTGGATGGCTGGGAGGACTATCAGATTAACAACCACCAAATACACTTGGAAATGCATGACTTATTCGTGAAACAGCCATACGACAACATTGCCATTGAAGCCTGTTCAGACGAGGTGTCGTCCATTCACCTGCTTGTGGAAAAGAACTACTTCGACAGTATGATTGCTCAAAACGAGCACTTCCAGGGTCAGAACCCGATAGAGGTTTTCAGTTCCATACCCGTGATTCACCTAGGCGAGGTACAGGCTGCCTCGTTTTATCAGATAATGTACAACATACAAAAAACCATCGTCAACCCCCATCTCTATAAAAACGAGATGATTAAATATCAGCTGAACATCTGCCTATTCCTATTGGCTGAATTGATTTCTGGAAATGACGTCAATACCCACGACCTGAAACACAAGGATAATATCCTGAAGATTTTCCTCCATTTAGCCTCCAAGAACTTCAAGCGCGAAAGACAGGTACAATTCTATGCTGACCGTCTGAACATATCAACCACCTATCTCTCACGTACCATTAAGGAGTTGACGGGTAACACCGTGTTGAGCTATCTGATGAACTTTCTCTATAATGAGATTTGTATTCAGTTGAAGACGACAGACAAGACTATCAGCGAGATTGCTGACGACCTGAATTTCTCTGATCAGAGTGCGCTCACCAACTTCTTCCGCGCGAAATCAGGCGTCAGTCCACTAGCTTACAGAAAGAGCAAAAAAAGCAAAGGTTAGAATTTTACAAAAATTGGATTGTTTTTTATAAATATAGTTTGAGAAATACTTCCTATCTTTGCAGCCGGAAGATAACTCGAAATTAAAACTTATTATAAACGAACAATCTATGGTAACATTCTTGGTTCTTTTCCAACTATTTATTGTATTGGCCCTGATTTTTATTGGTGCCAGAGTTGGAGGCATCGGACTTGGTATCTACGGTATGGTAGGTGTCTTCATTCTCGTGTTCATCTTCGGCATGCATCCAGGCAAGGTGCCCATCGATGTGATGCTGATCATTGCGTCAGTGATTACTGCAACGGCTGCGCTGCAGGCTGCTGGTGGCTTGGACTACCTGGTAGGCTTGGCAGCAAAGTTCCTGCGTAAGCACCCCACTCACATTACTTATTATGGTCCGCTGACCACTTGGCTTTTCTGCCTCGTTGCTGGTACGGCCCATACTTCTTACTCGCTACTGCCGATTATCTCTGAGATCGCCAAGAACTCGAAGATTCGTCCAGAGCGCCCGATGACAGTGGCTACGATTGCTGCTTCATTGGGTATCACGGGTTCGCCGATGTCGGCTGCTACTGCTGCTGTTATCAGTACCGACCTCTTAGGTGGTCAAGGCATCGAGCTGAAGGATATCCTGCTCGTCTGTATCCCTGCCTCACTGATTGCCATTCTTGTGGCTGCATTTGTTCAGAATCGCGTGGGCAAGGAGTTGGAGGACGATCCTGAGTATCAGCGTCGAGTCCGCGAGGGTTTGCTTGATCCTAAAGCTGAAGCTATGGCTATGGAACAGATGACTTCAAAGCCTGCTCCACATGCGAAGCGTGCCGTATTAGCCTTCCTGTTAGGCGTTGTTCTCGTGGTGGTCTTTGGTAGTGTGCCTGCCCTACGTCCTACATTCGAGATCGATGGAGCCGTGCGTCAGCTCTCCATGCCTGAGACGATTGAGATCCTTATGATGTCGATGGCAGCCCTCATCCTGCTGGTTGGTAAGGCTAACGTGAAGGATGCCGTCAGTGGTAATATCTTCAGTGCTGGTATGAATGCCATGATCAGTATCTTCGGTATCGCATGGATGGGCGACACGTTCTTTAATGGCAACATTGAGTTCTTCAAGAGCCATATCGCTGAAATCGTGACGCAGTATCCCTTCCTCTTCAGTGTAGCCCTGTTTATCATGAGTATCATGCTCTTCTCGCAGGCAGCTACCGTGCGTACCCTCTTCCCATTGGGTATCGGACTAGGTATCTCGCCACTGGCTCTCGTGGCTATGTTCCCTGCCGTCAATGGTTACTTCTTCATCCCTAACTATCCGACGGAGGTAGCAGCTATTAACTTTGACACTACTGGAACAACGCGCATCGGCAAGTATGTGCTTAATCACTCGTTCCAACTCTCTGGATTTATCACAACCTTTGTCAGCATTGGCATTGGCTACTTGATAATTACATTTCTTTATTAATTAACAACTATTACTCACAATTAAAACTCAAACAATTATGAAAACTATGCGTAATGTCTTAATGCTTTTGGCATTGTTGGTTTCAGTTAACATCGTAGCTAAACCTAAAATCCGTATCATCGCTACTGGTGGTACCATCGCTGGTGTTAGCTCTTCATCTACATCTTCAGCTTATACAGCAGGACAGGTGGGTGTGCAGACACTGATTGATGCCGTTCCTCAGATGCTCTATCTCGCTGACATCTCTGGTGAGCAGCTCGTGAACATTGGTTCTCAGGACATGAACGACCAAGTATGGCTGAAGCTTGCCCAGCGCATCAATCAACTGCTCAACGAGGAAGGCTACGACGGTGTAGTCATCACTCACGGAACTGACACAATGGAAGAGACCGCCTACTTCCTCAACCTCACGGTGAAGAGCGACAAACCCGTCATCCTGGTTGGTTCTATGCGTTCTTCTACAGCCATCAGTGCTGATGGTCCAGGTAACCTCTATGCTGGTGTAGCTGCTGCTGCAAGTCCTGCCTCAAAGGGACGTGGCGTGATGTGTTGCATGAATAATATGCTGCTCGACGCCAAGGACATCATCAAAATGCACACTACCGATGTAGCTACCTTCCAGGCTGCTAACTACGGCAAGGTTGGTTATGTTTACAATGGTGAGGCCATCTACAACCGCAGCATTGATAACCTCCATACCACAAAGAGTGAGTTCGATGTGACAGGTTTGGAGAAACTCCCACAGGTAGGTATCGTCTATGGCTATGCCAACTGTTCTCCGCTGCCCTTCCAAGCATTTATTGACGCTAAGTTCGACGGTGTTGTATTGGCTGGTGTAGGCGACGGTAATTTTTATACCGATGTTTTCGACGTGGCTGTAAAGGCTCGTGAGAAGGGTATCATCGTGGTTCGTTCAAGCCGTTGCCCGACAGGTCCTACCTGTCTGAATGGCGAGGTAGACGATGATAAGTACGAGTTTGTGGCCTCTCTGGCACTGAACCCACAGAAGTCTCGTGTTCTCTTGATGCTGGCTCTGACCAAGACAAAGGATTGGAAGCAGATTCAGGAATACTTCAAGAAGTACTAAAGAAGTGAAAAATGAAAGGTGTAAAATGAAAAGTATATGAAGAAGATTTTATTATTTGCTCTGCTTTTCGTGCCAACAACCATCATGGCACAGCAGGATAAGGACGCTTCTGCTGGTGAGGAGTCATTGTTCGAGAAGATCACCAAGATAGAGAAGAAACAGGATAATTTCCACTTCTTATTGAACCTCAACAACAGTTTCGATGTAAATCAGGGCAACGGTGAATTCCAGAATGCCAAATTCAACATGCGCCAGATCCGTATTGAGGCAAAGGGAAACTTCAACAAGACCTTCTCATTCCGCTGGCGTCAGCGTTTGAACCGTAACAACTCACCTGCTCCTGACGGTATCGACAATATGCCCTCATCGTCTATCGACGTGGCAGGTATCGGTGTAAGGACCAGCGATGTATTCTCTATGTTCCTCGGTAAGCAATGTGCAGCCTATGGTGGTATTGAGTTCGACCTCAACCCCATTGAGATCTACGAATACTCCGACATGGTGGATTATATGAGTAACTTCCTCACTGGTGCCAACTTCCAGTTCCAGCTTCATCCCAATCATCAGCTGCAGTTGCAGGTGCTCGACAGCCGTAGTGCCAGCATGGAGGATATGTATGGCCAGGGCTATGAGCAGTCGAAGGTGCCCCTGCTTTACACCGTGAACTGGAATGGTAGTTTCGGTGGTGTGTTCAATACCCGCTGGAGTTACTCTATCATGAGTCAGGCCAAGAGCCATCAGAGCCACTACATTGCCTTGGGTAACGAGCTGAATCTCGACAAGTTCAATGCTTTCTTCGACGTCATGTACATGCGTGAAGGTATCGATCGTGAAGGCATCGTCTCAGGTATTGTAGGCAACAATCCACAGGGTGGTCATCTAAACGACGCCGAGTATCTCTCGTTTGTATTGAAGGCCCAGTATCGTTTCTCGCCTAAATGGAATGTCTTCGTCAAGGGAATGCTTGAGAACGAAGGACTCTCCAAGGCCAACGGTGTCATAGAGAAAGGCAAGTATCGCACAGCCTATGGTTATCTCGCAGGTCTCGAGTTCTACCCGCTGAATAACAGTAACCTGCACTTCTTCCTCACCTATGTGGGCCGTCACTACAGCTACACAGACCGTGCAAAGGCATATGGTGCCGACAACTACAGCACCAACCGCATTTCACTGGGTTACATCTGGCAGCTGCCGATGTTCTAAGAGAATTAAGATTTAAGAATTTAGAATTAAAAGAAACAAACTTGTAATTATTATGGCAAACGAAAAATTCAGAGTAGAGTCCGACCTCTTAGGCGAACTCAAAGTTCCAGCAGACGCCCTCTACGGCGTACAGACACAGCGTGGTATCAACAACTATCACATCTCACGCAAGACGATGTCGATGTATCCCGACTTCATCATTGCCATCGCTTACGTAAAGCTGGCTGCTGTGGAGACCAACCACACCCTCGGTGTAATCAATGATGAGATTTCAGGCGCTATTGCCCAGGCTTGTCGCGAGCTCATCGACGGTAAGTTCCATGACAACTTCCCCATCGACATGATGCAGGGTGGTGCAGGTACTTCTGTCAACATGAATGCCAACGAGGTGATTGCCAATCGTGCCCTCGAGATCATGGGTCATGAGAAGGGTGACTACCAGTACTGCTATCCTAACGACCACTGTAACTGCGGTCAGTCTACCAACGACGTATATCCTACCACCATCCGTCTGGCCCTTATCCGTATGAACAAGAGCCTGATTGCAGCCCTCACAGGCCTTATCAGCGCCCTCCGTTATAAGGGTGACGAGTTCAAGGATGTCATCAAGATGGGTCGTACTCAGCTACAGGATGCCGTTCCTATGACTTCAGGACAGGAGTTCAACGCCTACGCTAACAACCTCGAGGAAGAAATCCTGAACCTCGAGCGCAACGTGAAGCTGCTCCATGAAATTAATATGGGTGGTACTGCTATCGGTACAGGTCTGAACGCTGTTCCTGGCTTTGCCAAGCTTTGCGCTGCCAATCTGGCTAAGCTTACAGGCGAGGCATTCGTGTCAGCTACCGACCTCGTAGAAGCTACACCTGATACAGGTGCTTACGTCAGCTACTCTTCAGCCTTGAAGCGTCTGGCTGTGAAACTCTCTAAGATCTGTAACGACTTCCGTCTGATGGCTTCTGGTCCTCGTTGCGGTCTCAATGAGATTAACCTGCCGCCTAAGGCTCCTGGATCTTCCATCATGCCAGGTAAGGTGAACCCCGTTATTCCTGAAGTAGTGAACCAGGTTTGCTTCAAGGTGATTGGTAACGATACAACCGTATCATTCGCTGCTGAGGCTGGTCAGCTGCAGCTCAACGTGATGGAGCCTGTTATCACCGAGTCGCTCTTCGAAAGCCTCATCTGGCTGAAGAACGCTATCGAGACTCTCACAGAGGAGTGCGTACTGGGCATTACAGTCAACAAGGAGCGCTGTCTCGAGATGGTAAAGAACTCTATTGGTATTGTTACAGCCCTGAATCCTTACATCGGCTACAAGACCTCAACAAAGGTTGCCAAGGAGGCTCTTGAGACCAACCGCAGTGTCTACGACATTGTGCTCGAGAAGGGTCTGATGACGCAGGAGAAGCTCGACGAAGCACTCGACCCGAGGAACATGCTCGTCAGCCATAAGTTTATCAAGTAAACTGCGAAGGGAAAACTATTATTATAAAGAACCCCGATGGAAATTGAGTTCCATCGGGGATTCTTTTTTGTCTTATTTAACTTAGGCTTCTGCAAAAGCAGCAGCTTCAGCCTCAGCAATAATATCCTCGCGTGATTTCTCCTTGTGGGAAATGTCGGAGAGATCGAAATCGCTGTCGTCGAACGATGCTTCAGAAACAGACTTCTCAGGTACCTTATTAATATTATTATTAGGACGCAAGAAATTCTGTTCCTGATCAGTATCTGGAACAGCCATTGCGGGCTCTTCCTCCATCTTCGTGCGATTGGTCTTGGCAGCAAAAATGGTATCAACGAACTGTGGCTCGCGCTTCAGGCGCTTCAGAGTGGCCTCTGAGGCCAACTGCTGCGACTCTTTCTTGGAGAAGCCCGTTCCTCGCTCACCTTCAATACCTTCAAGCATCACCTGAAAGCAGAACACAGGACTGCCATTCTCGTCTGTCTGCTGCTTTAACATGCGGAATTCAAGGCGCACACGGTTCTTCTGACTCCACTCTAACAACTTCGACTTAAAGTTGACTTCCTTAAAAGCCACCTTGTCGATATCGACATATTTACCTAAAATCTGCTTCTCGAAAAACTCGAGACAGGCCTCGTAGCCACGATCAAGATAGATAGCACCCACTAAAGCCTCAAGTGCATTACCCTCTACATAGCTGTTGTGAGAATTAGAATGTCCAGCAGAAAGGAGCAGATTGCCCAAACCCATCTCATTGGCTATCTTGCCTAAAGTCTCCCTGGAAACAAGTTTGGAACGTGTATTAGTCAAGAATCCCTCTCGCTTACCTTCATAATGGCGATAAACAATATAACCCACCGCAGCATCGAGTATGGCATCACCCAAGAACTCCAGCCGCTCATTATTCAGTGGCTTGCCCTTGTCGTTGCGCTTGCGGATGCTCTTATGCATCAGCGCCATCTTGTAATACTCGATGTTACGAGGATAAAATCCCAGTATGGGGTAAAGAGAAGAAAAAAGCTCCTTCTCCTCGCGGAAAGGGAGCTTGATAATATCAATAATATCCTTAAGCCTCATACTTCTTGAATACCACACATGCATTATGGCCACCGAAGCCGAAGGTGTTGCTGAGACCAGCACGAACCACGCGCTTCTGAGCCTTGTTGAATGTGAAATTCAGATTATAGTCAATCTCAGGATCCTCATCGCCCTCTTCGTGATTGATGGTGGGAGGAATGATATCGTTCTTAACAGCAAGAACGGTAGCCATTGACTCAACAGCACCAGCAGCACCAAGCAGGTGACCTGTCATTGACTTCGTAGAAGAGATGTTGAGTTTGTAAGCTGCATCGCCGAATACCTCTTTGATGGCCTTAGCCTCAGAGATATCACCTACGTGGGTAGAAGTACCATGAACATTGATATAGTCGATCTCATCAGGGTTCATGCCAGCATCCTCGAGTGCGTTCTGCATCACGAGCTTAGCTCCGAGTCCCTCGGGGTGAGAAGCAGTGATGTGGTGAGCGTCAGCACTCATACCTGCACCTACCATCTCAGCATAGATCTTGGCACCACGAGCCTTAGCGTGCTCAAGCTCCTCAAGAATCAGACAGCCTGCACCCTCGCCCATGATGAAACCATCACGACTGGCGCTAAACGGACGACTGGCCTTCTCTGGCTCATCATTGCGGGTAGACAATGCTTTCATGGCATTGAAACCACCAACACCTGTCTCGCAGATAGCAGCCTCAGCACCACCAGCAACGATGATGTTAGCTTTACCCAGACGAATCAGGTTGAAAGCATCAGCCAGTGCATTCGATGAAGAAGCACAAGCAGAAGCTGTGATATAGTTGGGGCCATGGAAACCATACATAATCGAAATCTGACCAGCAGCGATATCAGCAATCATTTTAGGAATGAAGAAGGGGTTGAACTTAGGACCATCCTCACGATGAGCACCATAGTAACCTACCTCATCCTCGAAAGTCTTAATTCCACCAATACCGACGCCATAGACAACACCGATGCGGTCCTTGTCTTCGGTTTCCAAATCCATCTGGCTATCCTCAACAGCCTGCTTAGCAGCAATCATAGCCAGCTGGGTATAGCGGTCCATCTTACGGGCCTCCTTACGATCGAGATATTCGTTTACGTCGAGGTTCTTAACCTCACAGGCAAACTTTGTCTTGAATAAAGTTGTATCGAAATGTGTAATAGGTGCAGCACCACTAACTCCTGCAATAAGGTTTTTCCATGTTTCCTCAGGAGTGTTGCCCACTGGCGTCACTGCGCCAAGACCTGTTACAACTACTCTTTTTAATTCCATAAGCTAATATTAAAGCATAATGGTTGCCTCGTAATATCCGAAGCAACCATTATGTCATAAACTAAATTTATTTTGCGTTCTCCTCGATGTAAGCGATAGCGTCACCTACTGTACCGATCTTCTCAGCCTTGTCATCGGGAATAGAAATACCAAATTCCTTCTCGAACTCCATAATCAGCTCTACGGTATCCAGTGAATCTGCGCCCAGATCATTTGTGAAGCTAGCCTCTGCCTTTACTTCAGCCTCATCTACACCGAGTTTGTCTACGATAATTGCCTTTACTTTGCTTTCAATTTCTGACATAATTGTAATACTTTAAAATGTTAATAATGAATTTGCTATCTTGAAAATTATCAGCCTTTTGCTGAAATCGGGTGCAAAGTAACACATTTTCTTTCACTTACGCAAATTTTTTTAAGAAAAACTGACTTTCTTTTGCACAAAAGGGGGGTATTTGTGCATAAAATAGCCTTTTTTTTACATCTGTTACATCTTAAATTGCCAAAATTTGAAGAAAATCTTCGAATTAGTTGGCTAATTGAAAAAGTTTCTGTAGTTTTGCGGAATAAAACAATTAAAGATGTCATTTACAGAAAAAGCAAACCAAATTTTCAATCGTGCCATCAGTGACTATCATCTGACAGATGATGTTAATACGCTGATTAAAAATCCATACGAAAAAGACAGTATCGAGTCTATGCTTTATTTGAAATGCTGGATCGATACCGTTCAGTGGCATTTTGAGGATATTATCCGCGATCCTCATATTGATCCTGTAGAGGCACTTACCTTGAAGCGTCGTATTGATCGCAGTAATCAGGATCGTACAGATTTGGTGGAAGAGATTGACTCTTATTTCCGTCATTACTATAGCGAGATAAAACCCTTGGCTGATGCCCGTCTGAATACAGAGAGTCCTGCCTGGGCCGTAGACCGTCTGAGTATCCTTGCCCTGAAAATCTATCACATGCAGGAGCAAGTGGAGCGCACAGATGCTGAGCCTGAGCATATTGCCAAGTGTCAGGCAAAGTTGGACGTGCTGCTGGAACAGCAGAAAGATCTCTCGCTGGCTATTGACCAGTTATTGGAAGATATCGAGGCTGGACGTAAGTATATGAAAGTCTACAGACAGATGAAAATGTACAACGATCCATCTACAAACCCGATACTATATAAGAAATAATGAAGAAAGAGCATATTCTTGTCATCCGATTCTCTGCGCTGGGCGATGTGGCTATGACAGTACCAGTGATTTGGGCATTGGCTACTCAGTATCCTGATATTCGTATCACTGTACTGAGCAAGAAATTTGCACGCCCTCTCTTCTATGATCTGGCACCTAACGTGAATTTCATGGAGGCAGATGTCTCGAAAGAATATCATGGGGTGAAAGGATTGAATGCGCTTTATCGCAGACTTGTAGCTAAACAGTTTACCAAGGTGGCTGACTTGCACAATGTCTTGCGCTCAGAATATCTGAGATTTCGCTTCAACCTGGGTCACTATCGTGTGGAGCATGTGAACAAGCATCGTCGCTTACGCAAAAAACTGACTTCATATAATAATAAGGTAAAGAGTCAATTGCCCAGTTCATTTGAAAACTATGCTGAAGTTTTCGAACGCTTAGGCTATCCTGTTGATATCAGTCAATTCCATTCCATCTTCCCTGAAGAAGGTGGTAACTTGAACCTGCTTCCAAAGGAGATAGGACCGAAAAAGAGTTTTGAGCAGTGGATAGGTATTGCACCCTTCGCAGCACATGATGGGAAAGTATATCCTCCAAGACTGATGGAACAGGTCATTTTCCATCTGATTAAGAAATATCCAAAGGGTCGTATCTTCCTTTTTGGTAAAGGTGAGATGGAAGATAAATATCTGCAGATGTGGTGCGCTCAGTATCGTCAGTGTCTGATGGTAAGCAAACACTGTGAGAATAATCTTTATCAGGAACTGATCTTGATGAGCCATCTTGACGTGATGCTCTCAATGGACTCTGCCAATATGCATCTGGCCTCACTGACTGGAATTCCTGTTGTCAGTGTCTGGGGAGCCACTCATCCGATGGCTGGATTCCTGGGATTCAATCAGAATGCCAATAATGTGATTCAGCTCGACCTCGAATGCAGGCCTTGCAGTATCTATGGTAATAAGCCTTGTCAGCGAGGCGACTATGCTTGTCTACAAAACATTCCACCAGAACGGATTGTTGAGAGAATAACAACCCTTATTAATAACTAAAACGCTTTGATTATGAAGTACATTTGTGAAGTTTGCGGTTATGTCTATGACCCCGTAGTTGGTGATCCTGACAGTGGCATTGAGCCAGGAACAGCTTTTGAGGATATCCCTAACGACTGGGTATGCCCCATCTGTGGCGTAGGCAAGGAAGATTTCAAGCCTGAGTAAAAAAAATGAAGGTGGCAATTAACGTTGCCACCTTATTTATTATTTTAAACAAAAAATCTATTTGTCCTGTATCTCGATTTTCATCAGATCAAAACAATAATAGTATGTTCCATCTGTTTGCTCAGACTGATAGTCACCCCAATTGACTTTCATAGAATAGACATCACCCGAGAAGATGACTTTCAGATTCTCCTGCAGAAAGTCGATATCAGGAAATGATTGGGGATAGTACCTGATGACGCTATCTGTATTACCATATTGTTCACAGGCAATATACCATTTCCTAAGATACTTATCCTTATGGATAGTACCTTGCTGATTGTTGACTGTTATGATAATATCCTGTTCACAGTTACAACTGGGCTTGACTTTATCAGTAAACTGATTGGTAAAAAGAAAATAATTATTGTCCGTGAAATAAAGTTTTAGCTTATTGCCACTATTCTCATAGCGGAATATTTTACCTATATATTGATCAAAAAATAAAGATTCATCATCTAAAATCAATACTTGAGTCTGAATTACTGTTTCTTTAATCAAAGTATTATCCTTACTTCTTACTTTGCCAAAATCAGTGACATTACCCAAGGAATAGGCTTTCACATAATTACCAGAGAAATCAACGGAAAACTTATGATGCTCTACCTTGAAAGAATCAACCTCATGATAAACACCATCGACTTCCCAACCTAAAAGCCTCCATTCACCCTGTAAATCATCGCTTATATCATCCTTGATACAACTTGACAATAAAGTGATTGACAATATGATACTTAATAGAAAAAATAATTTTTTCATCATTATCTGTCGATAAGTTAACTCAATTCCAACATTCTTTCAATAGGTTTCACAGCCTCTTTTGCTATCTCGGGATCGATTTCAATCTGAGGATTTTCATTCTTCAAGCAATTATAAACTTTCTCCAGCGTATTCATCTTCATATACTGGCACTCGTTACAGCTGCATTCCAGCCCGCTCTCGCTGATTTCAGGGGGCACAGGGATAAATTCCTTATCAGGACAAGTTCGCTGCATCTCATGAAGGATTCCAGCCTCTGTGGCGACGATAAACTGTTTCTTATCACTCTGCTGTGCATAATTCAGCATCGTAGCAGTAGATCCTTTTACCTCAGCAGCAGCCAAGACAGGAGCCTTACACTCCAAATGAGCCATCACCACTGCATCAGGATATTGTTTCTTCAGTTCGATAATCTTTTCGACAGAGAAACGCTCATGTACATGACAACCACCATTCCAGAGCAGCATATCACGACCTGTCACCTCATTAATATAGCTGCCTAAGTTATAGTCAGGACCAAAAATAAGTTTGGCATCCTTAGGCAACTGATCTACCACCTTCTTGGCATTACCTGAAGTAACAACTACATCAGTCAAAGCCTTTACGGCAGCTGTCGTATTTACATAAGAGATAACTTGGTAGCCAGGATGCTCATCTTTGAATTTCTTCAAATCCTCAGCCTTACATGAATCAGCCAAAGAACAGCCTGCTTCCAAATCAGGACAAAGCACCATCTTGTCTGGTGAGAGCAGCTTACAAGTCTCAGCCATAAAATGAACACCACACATGACCATAATCTTGGCATCTGTCTCTGCAGCCTTACGGGCTAAAGCCAATGAATCACCTACGAAGTCAGCAATATCCTGAATATCGCCAATCGTATAATAGTGTGCGAGGATGATGGCATCCTTCTCTTCACACATTCTGCGGATTTCCGCTTTTAGATCTTCAGTTTTCAACATCTCATTATTTTTATTCTTTCTTTTTTCTTTCTTTAAAAATAAAATGAATAGGATGATGTGCCGTTGAAATCTTGATAACTTTCAGGCCTTTTTCTTGCGTAGTAAGATATCCACGTATAAAGTTGTCTTATTCACACCTTCTGTGAATTCTTATTCTCTGATAATGAATACTTCACGCACTTTATCCACAATTTCCATTTTTGGTGCAAATTTAATAAGTTTATATCTTTTTTCAGCAAAAATCTGTTGAAAAATGAACTAATTCCCTATAATAACTATGTTAATATCCACATATTCTCGCCTTTCAATCTCGTTTTGTGCAGAAATCAACTATTTATCCACATAGTTATCAACAGGTTTATCAACACTCTTTTTTCTGAAGAAATATAGAGAAAAGTTAATGAATTATAAATTCATGGAAATCTTTGCAAGGTTTTTACGATTTCCGGTTATATAGATAGAAACGTCAAGTGAGAATGTTGTTTTTTATATTATATAGCTCCATATCTGACAAATTTGAGAGAGTAATAATGAATCTGTAAGCATAGAATTTGTATGGTTCCATGAGCGACACAGGAAGGTTTTCAGCACTACCCGATTCTGGCGGGTGGTGCTCTTTTCTTTTAAAAAAGACATTAAATGTTTTGTCATTTGTCAGCGAAGTTGTATCTTTGCAGCAATTTAATAATATATAAGGTGTGAAAAAGCTTCGTACAATAGAAATGCAAAGACTCACGATAGAAGAATTCCGTGAGGCTGAGAAACTGTCTTTGGTGGTAGTACTCGATGATGTGCGCTCCATGCATAATGTGGGTAGTGTGTTTCGTACTGGCGATGCTTTCCGTATCGAGGCTGTTTATCTCTGTGGTATCACTTCCACACCTCCAAGCGCTGAGATTCATAAAACTGCCTTGGGAGCAGAGGATAGTGTCAGTTGGCGCTATTTTAAATCGGCTTTAGAAACACTTGAGGCCTTGAAGGCTGATGGCTATGAGGTTTATTCTATCGAACAGGCTCATGGTTCTACGAAGTTACATGAGTTCACACCTGTTCATCAGAAGAAATATGCAGTCATCCTGGGTAATGAAGTCAAAGGTGTTCATCAGGAAGTAATTGATGCTTCTGATGGTTGTTTGGAGATTCCCCAGTTTGGTACCAAGCATTCCATGAATGTATCAGTGACTGCAGGTATCGTCATCTGGCATTTTGCTCAAACGAAGTTTAATATATAAATATAATAAGGTATGAAAAAACTATTTGCATTAGTAGCCTTGATGGCATTAACTCTTTCTGCACAGGCACAGCATGAAGAAGGTGACTTTACGATTCAACCCAGAGTAGGTTTTACGGTCTCGAACATTACGGATGGTGACAAGTCAAAACTGAATTTGACTTATGGTGTGGACTTCGAGCGGTTCTTTGCTGATCAGTTCAGTGTGTCATTAGGTATTATGTTTACTAATCAAGGTTGTAAATATGATATTATTTATGATATGGATAAATCTACTAACAGGTCTTCATCGAATGAAATGACTAAGCTCAACATCTATTATGGTAATATTCCTATCATGGCTAACTTTTATGTACTGCCAGGACTTGCCTTGAAGGCAGGTGTTCAGCCCGCATTTCGTGTAAAAGCCAACATTGAACAAGGTGGCAATAAGTTAGACGTAGATAAGATGATTGACATGTTGTTTGCAGGTGAAGGTAATAAACTGAATACATTTGATTTGTCAATACCTGTGGGTCTTTCTTATGAATTTATTGGTATTACTGCAGATGTGCGCTATAACTTTGGTTTGACGAAGCTGATTTCAAATACAGACAATGGTATCCGTAACAAGGTATTTACGGTTACTCTTGGCTATAAGTTTTGAGTATTTTCAACGGATAACTGCTATTTTGCAACAAGTGCCACTTCTGCCCTCGGAAGTGGCACTTACTACGAAATAAATGCCACTTATTACGCGACGCCCTTTTTGGTCGCAACCATCCCATGTAAACATACCTCCATTACTGCGTCCTTCAGCTATCAGAGCACCATTTGAGGCTACGATTTTCACATCTGCATCATAGCTGAGACCAGTAATAGTAATCAGTCCTGTATAGTCAGGCGTCACTGGGTTAGGATAAGCCCAGATATTGTCTTTTGTCATCTCCTCTTCAGGTTCGATGGCGTTGCTCATATAGGAGCACAGACCATCATCTGAGAGGAAGAATACTTCGCCTGACTTCTGATTGATGGCAATGGAAGAGATATTGTTGGTGATCAGCTTGGAATTGTCTGTCGTGAAGTTATGGACTTGTTCCAGATTGTCAGCACTGATCAGGAAAGCACCTGCTCCATTCGAACCAAACCACTTACGATTACCACCATCGATGGCGATACTGCTGATACTGACGCCTGAGAGCAGATAGTCAGCATAGTTTGTACCATCGTTACGAGGCACTTTCACCTGATTGAAGGTCACACTCTCCTGCCCTATTTCCTGCTTCTGAATCAAGAATGGTCCTGAGTTTGTACCTACCCAGATATTTCCATCTCTGTCTTCAGCGACACAATAGGCCCAGGTGATATCGTATTTCACACCATCCTGGTTCGTAAAGTTGTTGTATTTGATGAGTTTATCGTTCTCCATATCATAACAGAAGAGCGATGGATCCTGCCAGTTATTATTCACGAACCAGAGCAGTCCTCGACTGTCGATCGTCATATCTCTGAGTCCTGCCAAAGTGTTTCCAGCTTCGTCAGTGAGTAATGGCTGATGAAGATCCGTCCATTCATGATTTGGTGAGAGTTTTAATAGACTCACACCTTTTGCCATACTGTTCAGAACCCAAAGATTTCCCTGAGCATCGAATTTTATGCCAAGAATCAGCACAAAGTCATTGCCTAATTCAGTCCCTCTGTCGTTGGCACCCTTCAAAGGACTATTATCCTTGTTATAATAGGCAACCAGTTGATTGTTCAGAAACTCATAGAGTCCGCATTTTCCTCCTACGAAGACATGGTCTGCATTTGTAGGATCGACATCGATACAGCAGTTATCCTCATATTTATAACCCGTCTTTTCGCTAATTCCTTCTTCATAGAGTGTCCAGTTATTTCCATCAAAGGTCTGGATGATGCCAGGCAGCTGATTATCAGGAATACTAGGTAGGAAATAGCCTCCAGTGGTATAGAGATTGCCATTTAGGAATTTTGCCTCGTAGAAGTGATTATAGGCAGGTCCTCCAGGATTCAGGCTAGCTACAGTATTGATATATTCATCGTAGTTATCCTGATAGGCAGTCAGGCCTTGCGGATAATCAGGCATATTGGGCGTATAGGTCTCTGATATTTCTGCCCTTTGCAGATTCACCTTCACGATGCCAAAGCCACAATGCAGATAAGCGTAGATACCCTCTATCGAGATGCTGTCGACAGTCTTGTCCTCTGTCATCGATTTATTGTAGAGCGCAGCGATATTGATGATGTCGCCATCTGTCTCTACGATATCGATATTGGCATTCTGATAAACGGCTATCAGTCGCTTAGCCTGCTGGCTCCAGGCGATATGGGTGATGTGGGTATCGCTGAGGCCATTGATTTTGTCGTAAGTGGTAATACTCTGGTCATTCATGTTATACTGATAGAGATCATTCGAAGCCAGCACGAATAGTTCATCGACTGCCTTACAGATACTCTGCACTTGGTGATAGGCAAGATAGTTTCGCCAAGTACCAACCTGAGAGAAAGTTAAAAGTGAAAGGTGAAAGGTGAAAAGTAGTGACAAGAATCTTTGCCACCAATCGCTCTTCATCCTATACTTTTCACTTTTCACTTCTAAACTTTTCACTTCTTTAAGAATTCTGCCAGTTTCTGGGTGGCACGTGCTCGATGGCTGATTTGGTTCTTGATTTCCATTCCCAGTTCAGCGAATGTCTGGTCGTAGCCATCAGGCTGGAAGATGGGATCGTAGCCAAAGCCCTCCCCTCCCCTACGCTCTCGGATAATCTCGCCATTGACGATTCCCTCGAACTGATGGACTTCCTTGATCGACGTGCAGCCACAGGGGCATACATCCTTTTTTAATATTAACGCAATAACAGTACGGAATCTTGCTTTGCGATTGTTATTATTTCCTAATTCCTTCAGTAATCGCGTCATATTCGCCTCAGAATCGTGGCTGGCAGGGCTAGAGATACTAGTCGAACTAGTCTGACTAGAATTACTAGCCATACTTGCATACCTAGCAGAATAGACACCAGGCGCTCCATCGAGCGCATCGACCTCCAAGCCAGTATCGTCAGCAAAGCAACTGATGTGGTAATGATCATAGACATACTGTGCCTTCTGAAGGGCGTTTTCCTCGAGTGTAGTGCCTGTCTCAGGAATATCTACGTCGCAGTTGATATCCTTTAATGACAGTACTTCAATAGACTCTCCGAGAATCGAACGAATCTCGGAGAGCTTATGTTGGTTGTTGGTTGCGAATACTATTTTCATGATTCTTCTATCTTCTTCTGTCTTATTTTGTCTTCCTCTATCTTCACCTTGACTTTCATCTCATCAAAGCCTTCGCCATAGACACCAATAACACTCGACTGCGATACGAACGCATTAGGATCGATAATCTTAATCAGACGGAAGATATTGATGCTCTCGTTCTTTCTGGCGAGGATACAGAGCACTTTCATCTCCTTACCTGTATACCAGCCATGTCCGTCGAGAATCGTCACACCATGATTCATCTCTGTACCAATGGCGTTGGCAATCTCCTGCCATTTGCGAGTGAAGATCAGGAACTGCACAGACTGGCGACGTGCATTCATCACATAGTCGAGCGTATAGTTCTCCATCGCCATCACGCAGAAACCAAACATCACCTTATGGGCTCTTTCGAGATAGGTTCCGAATTGTGGAAAGAACATACAGGAGCCAATGATACAGAAGTCTGCTGTAATCAGTACATTGCCCAGCGACACGTTTGGATGGAACTTGTTCACTGAGGCAGCGATGATATCTGTTCCACCTGTAGAGCCATTATGCGTAAATACAGTAGCCAAGGCGATACCAGTCAGTACACAACCAATAATCATCGACATGAAGTCCTGACCCTCGCCCATCAGTTTGAAGGGAAGTCCGTTTTCCTGCTTGGGAATAATCTCCTGCGCAAACATCAGCATGAAATAGAGCGTGAAGATGGCAAAGATGGTCTTCATCAGGAATTTGACACCCAAGATCTTCAAGGCCACTAACAAGAGGATACCGTTGATGATGATATAGGTATTCTCCAAGTGGAAGCCTGTTGCGTAGTAGATGATAGCTGAAAGACCAGTCACACCACCAGCTACAATCTGATAAGGCATCAGGAACACTGTGAACGCGATGGTGTAAAGCAACAGGCCAAAGGCTATGAAAAGATAGTCTTTGACCTCGTTCCAAATCAATTTGTGATTAATTGTCATTTATTTCTTCAGCACAATGTTCACCATACGCTTAGGGACGATGATAACCTTTGCTACCTGGAAACCTTCGAGATACTTCTGAGAGCGCTCATCTGCCAATACAGCGTCCTGAATAGTCTGATTGTCAGCATCAGCAGCAAACTCCATCTCGAAGCGGTTCTTACCATTGAAGGCGATACCCAGTTTCACCTGGCTCTCTACGAGATACTCCTCATTCCATGTAGGCCACTGAGAGTCGCAAACACTTCCCTGCTCGCCTAAAGCCTCCCAAAGCTCCTCAGCGATATGAGGTGCAAATGGAGCGATGAGGATCACGAGGGTCTTCAGCAGTTCCTTGTTCTTGCACTTTTGCTGAGAGAGTTCGTTCACGCAGATCATGAAGGCAGAGATAGAAGTGTTATAACTGAAGGTCTCGATGTCGCCAGATACTTTCTTGATGAGCTTATGAACGCTTTTCAGATTCTCTGCAGTTGCCTCGCCCTCATCGAATCCGTTCTGATAGAGGTTCCAGAACTTACGCAGGAATCTGTGGCAGCCATCGATACCATTGGTGTCCCAAGGCTTCGACTGCTCAACAGGACCCAGGAACATCTCGTAGAGACGAAGGGTATCAGCACCATACTTCTCGACGATCATATCCGGATTCACCACGTTGAACATTGACTTAGACATCTTCTCGATGGCCCAGCCACACTTATACTGTCCATTTTCGAGGATAAACTCAGCATTCTCATACTCTGGGCGCCAAGCCTTGAAAGAATCGATATCGAGCACATCAGCACTGACGATATTGACGTCTACGTGGATAGGAGTCGTGGTGTACTTATCCTTCAGGCCAAAGCTGACGAACTTACCCTTGTCAGCTCCCTCGTCCTCGATACGATAAACGAAGTTGGAGCGACCCTGAATCATACCCTGGTTCACGAGTTTCTTGAAAGGCTCGTCCTCGCAAGAATAGCCAGAGTCATAGAGGAACTTATTCCAGAAACGAGAGTAGATCAGGTGGCCTGTAGCGTGCTCAGTACCTCCTACATAGAGGTCTACATTGCGCCAGTATTCGTCAGCATCACGACTGACAAGAGCCTTCTCGTTCTTTGGATCCATATAACGGAGATAGTAGGCTGAAGAGCCAGCGAAACCAGGCATCGTGTTCAGCTCGAGTGGGAAGACGCTCTTATTGTCGATCTCGTCTTTGCTCACTACCTTGTCGAACTTCGTATCCCAAGCCCACATCTTAGCACGTCCCAATGGGGGCTCACCAGTCTCCGTTGGCTTATATTCGTCGATCTCAGGAAGCTCCAGAGGCAGACACTCCTTAGGAATCATATAAGGCATATCGTCCTTGTAGTAAACAGGGAACGGTTCGCCCCAATAGCGCTGACGAGAGAAGATGGCATCGCGAAGACGATAGTTCACCTTGACGCGTCCAAGCCCTTGTTCAGTCACGAATTTCTTTGTGGCAGCAATAGCCTCCTTGACAGTCAGTCCGTTGAGGCTGAACTTAGCTGAAGCAGAGTTACACATGATACCCTCTTTGGCATCGTAGCTCTCCTCGCTGACATCGGCACCCTCAATCAGAGGAATGATAGGCAGGTTGAAGTGCTTGGCGAAGGCATAGTCACGAGAGTCGTGAGCAGGCACAGCCATAATGGCACCAGTACCATAACCAGCCAATACGTATTCTGCAATCCAGATGGGGATCTTTTCGTCAGTAAACGGATTGATGGCGTAACTACCTGAGAACACGCCCGTTACCTTGTGGTCCATCTGACGATCACGCTCCGTGCGCTTCTTCACGTAGTCGAGGTATTTCTCGACTTCTTCCTTCTGATCAGGAGTAGTGAGTTCTGCGACGAGCTCACTTTCAGGTGCCAGCACCATAAAGGTAACACCAAACATCGTATCAGCACGCGTTGTGAAGATGGTGAAATGCTTGTCTGAATCAGCTACCTTGAACTCCACCTCAGTACCCTCAGAGCGACCAATCCAGTTGCGTTGCGTCTCCTTCAGAGAGTCTGTCCAGTCGATCTCCTCGAGACCATCGAGCAAACGCTGAGCATAAGCAGAAACACGCAGACACCACTGGCGCATCTTCTTCTGAACAACAGGATAACCTCCACGAACGCTGACACCATCAACAACCTCATCGTTAGCCAAAACGGTTCCCAGCTTAGGACACCAGTTCACCATCGTATCAGCCAGATAGGCAATACGATAGTTCATCAGCACCTCCTGCTTTTTCTTCTCTGAGAAACCAGCCCAGTCAGAAGCTGTAAAGTGCAGTTCCTCAGTACCCAGAGCGTTACAGTTCTCAGTACCCATCAGTTCGAAGTGCTCAATCAGTTTGATCGTTGGCTGAGCCTTGTGCGATGAGGTGCTATAGTAGCTCTTGAACATGCGCTGGAAGGCCCATTGTGTCCACTTATAGTAGATAGGATCGCAAGTACGGACCTCGCGCTCCCAGTCGAAAGAGAATCCAATCTTATCCAACTGAGAGCGATAACGATCGATGTTCTCAAACGTAGTCTTCTCTGGGTGCTGACCTGTCTGGATGGCATACTGCTCAGCAGGCAGTCCGTAAGCATCGTATCCCATGGGATTCAGCACGTTGAAGCCTTGCTGACGCTTGTAGCGAGCATAGATATCACTGGCGATGTAGCCAAGGGGATGACCCACGTGCAAGCCTGCTCCACTAGGATAAGGGAACATGTTCAGCACATAGAACTTCTTCTTGTTCTTGTCCTCCACTACGCGATAAGTGCCATTCTCTACCCATCGCTTCTGCCATTTCTGTTCGATTTCTCTGAAATTGTAGTCCATTGTATCTTCGTTTTAATTGTTTCCGTACATTATTATTGAGGGTGCAAAGATACGAATAAGTGAGCAGAATGCCAAAAGAAAAAGGAAATTTTTGAGAAACAGCCTATCTTTAGTTGTCTGAATAATCACTAAATAGTCTGAAAACTTTTGGAGGGAACGAGGCTAATCGCTAATTTTGCACACGATGAAGCAGATGCGACTTCTTTTGCTGCTATTGTTGGCAGGAACACTTCAGGGTTTGGCGCAAAGACGACTGGTGGTTGTCGATGTGGAGACACTGATGCCTGTTGTTGGTGCCAACGTTATCAGTAAGGATGGAAACCTGACAACTGATTCATTGGGATTCTTCAGCGTATCTGACAGTTGCAAGTCGCTCTCTTTCTCGCATGTCAATTATGAAAGCCGTCTGGTGAATCTGAAAGAGGTGCGCGATACTGTCTTCTTGATTTCCAAGTTGCTGAATATCAAGGAGGTTGTCGTCTTTGGACATGGTAAACACGATGAGCTTCCTGAAGCCTTGAAACGACAAATGAAAATCGACAAGAAAGAAGCACAACTGGCAGCTATCGATCCCAGTAGTGGAGGTAATCTGTTATCGCTCATTGGTAATATCATTCCTAAGAAATGGCGTAAAAACTCCAAGGAAGAACGTCGCAAGCGCCTTCAGAAAATCATTGAAGAATACTGAAAAAGAACTGCTGGTCGCGATGTTCGCAGCGAACGATTCCAAAGCGGATCAGACGAGCCAGCAGATGAATCACCTTAAATCGTGAGATACGCGAACGACGCACAATCTGATTGAGCGTAAATGGTTGAGGCTGAGTGTCAGGGCGATCTGATGCCATCGAGCTAAGTAACTTCTTCACCGTATCCGTATACGTCATCATAGCACCATTCTCAGCCTGTTGATCTCGCCAGATGGCCAAGTGTACAGGCGAGGCCACGATATTCTCATCAGCGATACGGATATAAGCCCTCTCCTCCCCTGCCTCATTGATGGCACAGACTGGTTTGCGATCAGAAGGAGGCACAGTGGCAACGACGATGGTTCGCCCGTCTACATGGTAAGTATCGAACTTGATGCTGGCCTCAGGTTTGCAATACTTATAGGCAGCCTGATGCATCATGTAGATTTCTTCCTCAGAACGAACGCCAGAGAGATGGCCATCGTCTCTCACACCTATCAGCAGTCTACCTCCGTCAGTATTGGCAAAGGCAGATACCGACTTGGCCAGCTTGCAGGCATCAGCTACGCGATACTTGAAATCCTGCTGCTGGTGCTCGCCTTCGCGAATCAGTCCTAAGAGATAACGTTTGTCGTCCATCAGTGCAAAGGTACGAATAAGTGAGAAGAAAACCAAATTTTTGGAGGAAAGTTTTGTGGATTCAGAATTAATGTGTACCTTTGCAGAGACCATCAAACTAAGGATATGAAACTGAATGAGCAATTTGTGATAACCATCAACCGCGAACTGGGTTCAGGTGGCAGGACTATTGGTAAGAAACTGGCTGAAAAACTTGGTGTGCCCTTTTACGACAAGGCTCTGATTCAAGGTCTTCAGGAGAAATACGAGTTGACGACGGAGGAGATTGAGCGACTGAAAGGTCAGCAGCACAACTGGTGGGCTGATTTCAAGCGCAGTCTGAAAATGATGCCAAGCTATGCTGCGCCTCAACTGATTTCAGGAAAGACAGCCATTCCTGACTTCCTGATTACAGATGATATTTTCCTGTCAGAGACTGAGATCCTGAAGGGTATCGCAGCTGATGAGTCGTGTGTCATCGCTGGTCGTAGTGGATTTTACATACTTCGCGATCATCCCAACCATCTGAGCATCCTCATTCAGGCTCGTTTGGAGCATCGTATCCGTCGACTGGTTGAAAAGCGTGGCATCACGGAGAAGGAGGCCAAGAAGATTATCGACGAGGTGGATACTGGTCGCGAGAACTACGTGAAGAAGTATACAGGCACCTCGCGCTACGACACCAGAAACTACGACCTGGTCTTCAATGTCGACAATCATAACGAAGACGAGATCGTAGAACTTATTTTGCAGTATTTAAGGAAATAAGCAGACCCTCGCAGGCATCTTCGAGCAGTTCAAGGGCAAACTCGAAGTCACGAGTGGAACCATAATAGGGGTCTGGAACTGTCTTCTGCCCAGGATGATGACGCAGATAGTCGCTCATGCGGATAATCTTCTTCAGATCATCAGGTGCGTTAGCTTGTCGTGCTACATCGTGATAGTTCTCCTGATCCATCACTGCAATATAATCAAAGCGCTCAAAGTCCTTCGATGAGAACTGGCGTGCTCGATGGTCGAAGTTATACCCATGTCGTTGTCCACACTCTCGCATTCTCCTATCTGGCAACTGACCCACATGCCAGGAACCAATGCCAGCAGAGTCAATCAGAAACTCATCCTCGAGTCCCCTCTCTGTCACGAGATGCCTCATAATCCCATCAGCAGCTGGCGAGCGACAGATATTACCCAGACAGATAAACAGTATCTTCTTTTTCATTTCGCCTGCAAAGGTACAATTAAGCAAGCGAAAAACCAAATTTTATTTGAATATATCGTTTTTTCTTTTTATCTTTGCAGCGATGTTCGAGAAAGAAATAGAAGAATACGAACTTATCCGTCAGGAGTATCAGCAGAAGATAGCTGAGAAGATGGGTAAGCAGCAGTGGATGGAATACAACGAGATTCTATTCTCTGCGCATTCTTGTGCAATTGAGGGAAATTCTTTTACTGTTGATGATACGCGCATTCTTCGCGAACAGGGAATGGCAATGATTCCTGTAGGGCGTTCTTTATTAGAATGTACAGAAATGGCAGACCATTTCCGTGCTTTTGATTATATGGCCAGCCATTTGAATCATCCCTTCGATGAAGCCTTATTAAAAGAGGTGAATCGCTTAGTGACAGAGCACACACTCAGTTATCGAGTCCCAGGGGCCATTGCAGGAGAATATACCACTGAGGATATGGCTGCTGGCGATACTGTCTTTGGAGATCATGAAACGCTGATAGCCCGTGTTCCTCATCTGATGGCTTCAACGCACAAGGCTCTCGACGATGGACAGCACCCTATGATTGTCGCAGCCAAATGGCATGGATATTACGAATATCTGCACCCATTTCGCGATGGCAATGGCAGAACGGGTCGCCTGCTCTCTAATTTCATCCTCCTTCGAGCCAATCATCCCTTGCTCATTATCCGCCTCGAAGATCGCTCAGCCTATATCTCTGCTCTCAAGCAGATTCGCACAGATGGCACAGACGAACATCTCATCAGCTTCTTTTTCAAGACAGCTGTCTCTCGCATGAAGTCTGAACTCTCCCAAAAGCGCAAGAATTCATTACCTACAATGTTCTTCTAAAGATTTCTTGCCTTTTTCTTGCTTTATTCAGAAATAATCCCTATCTTTGCCCTCGAAACATATTTATTATGTTAGACAGAACACAGACAATAGAGAAATTAAAAAAATCCAAAAGTATGGAGTACGAGTCTACTGATAATATCGCTTTAGTTTACGAGACCCTTAAGAATATTGAAATAGCTATAAATAGACTGATGGAACGCTCCAAGGAAATCCATAATGTTAGTGACTATCTGACATCACCCATAGGAATGGAAAAGCTCGACGCTGCATGTATGGTTTTAATTGCTCTTGGAGAAAGTGTTAAGACACTCGATAAACTGACAGAAAAGAAACTTTTGCCAACCTACCCTTCTATTGACTGGAAAGGAGTAATGGATGTTAGTGATTATATCGCTCATCACTATTTCGAAGTTGATCCAGATGCAGTCTTTGATATCATAACCAATGATCTTGAACCACTAAAGAAAGCCATAGATTTCTTCAAGGAACAATTATTCCAAGAAACCAAAGACTAATTGGCAGGGAATTTCAAAAAATCCTTGCCTTTTTCTTGCTTTATTCAAAAATAATCCTTATCTTTGCCCCTGTCTTAACTTCTGAAGCTGAAAAGTTGATGGGGTGGGACGCTAATTTATGGAAAGGCGTTATCTAACGCTTTGTCTTTGACGGATAGGAATCTGGCAGTTCCAAAACGACAAACAGTCAAAACAAAGCAACGGATGATGCTCATTAGATGTGTAATACCTTGGTATCTGCATATCGCGTGGGCTTCGGCGTTGCTCGTTACCGATTGTTTGGGCGATGCCAGAGCCTCTATCCGTGGGACGAGTAACAGATCTGACTCCCACGCTTTTTTATTTATTAGCCTTTAATCAGTAGTATTGTCCTTCTAGGGAGTGCGAAGGAGTATGAAACATTATAAATGGGGAAGATTTCTGTAGTCATCAACACCTATAACGCAGAGAAGCATCTTCAGCGTGTTTTGGATAGTGTAAATGGTTTCGATGAAATTCTTATTTGCGATATGGAGAGTACAGATAGTACTTTGACAATTGCAAAGAAGAATAATTGCAAAATTGTTATCTTCCCTAATAACGGCTATTTAAGTGCAGAACCAGCCAGAACGTTCGCCATTCAATCTGCTTCTAATCCTTGGGTTTTAGTTGTTGATGCAGATGAATTGATAACAGAAAGTCTAAGAAAATATCTATACAATTATATTGAAAAAAGAGATTGTGCACAAGGACTATTTATTCCTAGACTGAACAAATTTATGGAGAAAAACCTCAAATGCGCTTATCCAGATTATCAGCTTCGTTTCTTTATAAAAGAAGGCACTGAGTGGCCACCATACGTACATACATTCCCCAAAGTTAACGGGCGCCTAGAGAAACTCCCAAAAGATAACATGGAACTTGCTATGATACATTTGGCTAACGACAGTATTCATTCCATTATGGAAAAGGACAATCGTTATAGTGACAATGATGTAGATAAAAAGGCAAATAAAAAGTATGGTATGGGAGCTTTGTTGTATCGCCCATTCTGGCGTTTTTTTAAGTGTTATGTCTTAGAAAGCGGTTGGCGGGATGGTATACGTGGACTGATTTATGCAGGATTAAAAGGTGTCTATCAGTTTGAACTTGTTGCTAAACACATTGAGAAAAGACTAACATAAAAACAGAAGTAGCTTATGAATATTATATATGTCATATTTGGAGATAATATAATATACCATATCCAGACATATCTATCAATCAGAACATTCCAAAAACAATTGGATAACTCAGATAAGATATTTGTAATGACAACCAAGCCAGAATTGTATAAACATGGTGGAGTGAATGTTATACCTATCAGTGACGATACTATCCATGAGTGGGAAGGTGATTACCATTTCTTTTGGCGAGTAAAAATAAAGGCTATGGAATACATGAGTAATCACTATCCTGATGGTCATTTGCTATATTTGGATACAGATACCTTTCTATTTGGTCAATTATCAAACATAAAAGAACGACTTCTTCGAGGGGAGGGTATTATGCATAAGGACGAGGGGCATCCTAGTCTGATGATGAGCAGGTCGAAAAAGATGTGGAAGCAGATTGCCAATAAATATTATGATGGTATAAAATTAGGAATGAAACATCATATGTTCAACGCTGGCGTAGTTGCTATCCCTCAAGAGAAAATAGATATTGTTATTTCTAAAGCTTTGGCGATATGTGATTCAATGTTAGCACAGGGTGTGGAGCGTGTAGTCATTGAACAATATTCACTTTCAATTTCTCTTTATGAAAACACTATCTTAACAGAAGGAAATAATTGTATCGGCCATTATTGGGGTAATAAAGAGGAATGGGAACGATTTGCTATGGATATTATCTCCAAAGCATATATGCAAAATTTGAGCATAAAGGAAGAAATTTCACTTATTAACGATTCTGATCTTTATAAGATACCTATTCATATACATCATTCGAGTACAGCAGCAAAGATCCGAAAGATTATAGATAGAATATTTAAAGACAAAAATATAATTTACATTAAACAAAATTAAGATGAAGAAATCAACTTTATTAATTAGCCTGATGATAGGCATTTTTACCGCTTTATTTTCTTTCCTTGAACACTTTTATAAAGATGATGAAGAAAATGAAAGTACATTCTTTCATTGATTTTGTATACAAGGTATTTATAATGATATAACAATGAACAAAACAACAAAAAATATTTTACTCATACTTCCTTTTATAGTATTAATATATGGGGTTATCGATTTTACGAAAAATGCCTCGGAGGAACTTTATGGTCCTAAGAAAGTAAATCCTCTATATGGTACTTGGTATACAATCATATATAGTCTTGGAAAAGATGTCTATGTAGAAATCATTTATAATGATGATAATACCTGTATTTATAGGGAATACGATGACAAACATGTTAATCACAGAGATATAGATAAAGGAAGGTTTGAATTGGAGAAAGGAAAAATCTATATATGGTGGGAAAGTATGAGGGATTCTTGGGATAAGGATGGGCCAGTTGTATCAACTTATGAAATAAAGGATGACAAATTGATAACTGATGATGATGAGTCTTTTATTTGGAAGAGATTAAAAAAGGAAAAACAATAAAAATAGCTATGAGGATAGGCGTCTGGGTATGGATGCCAGAACGCTGACGATGACACCGATGACACCGATGACAGGGGGATATTTTTGTCATCGCTACGGAAAAGAGGGGATATTATATCTATTATTATAAGTATTATGATAAATAGAATAATAAAAGATTCCTACCTCAAAAAAATAAATTACCCCCCTGTCATCGTGTCATCGTCATCGCTGTCATCGATTCTGCTTACGCAACATCGGCAATGCTAACTTTAATAAATCTTTACATCACAACTTAGGCGATTTTGCTACTATACTATGAAAAATTTGCGCGATAGTTAGGAAAAACGTTTTTTCTAGTATAGCCGCAAAAAGCTGTTTGCGAAAACTTTATACATCTATTTGGAAATGCTTCAGAATATCCTTATAAAGATCCTGGGCGGTGAGGCAGGTATCTGTGAGAAAACCATTACTGAAATATATTCCATCATTTCCTCTATCGGCAAGTTTGTATGCCGATTTCTGGTGCAAATATACACTTTTTTGCCGATATCGGCAAGTTTTTATCGGCTTTTTATATAGAGGAAAGAAAGGAATTTATTGCCAAATGTAAAACTTCTTTGCCTGAAAATTGCTCACTGGATTTGTGCAAACTAGGTTGAGAGGAGGGTTGAAACAGGCGAAATCTGAGTTTAAGGGAAGCTGATGGGGAGTCGTTGGGAAGCTGACCAGGGGTTTAGTTACGGTAAACTATAGGTTTGCTTACGGTAAAAGGTAAGAATAAAGGCACTAAAACTTAAGAAAAAACCTAGATAAATGGCACTTTTCAGGTCATTTTTCGAGCACTTTTGAAGGGCAAATTTTCTAATCATCAGATAGTCAAACGCTTACAAAAACGCCCAAAACTTGCGTATTTGAAGCCCACTTATCAATTGGTGAGTAACACGCGAGTTTTGAGCGTCAGATTGTAAATATGGTTGACTTATTTTCTAATATCTTAGTACAACACCTTCAGAAGAAACTTCGAGGGTGGCCTTGGCGCCTGTTAATAATGGGAAGTTGCGAAGGTGAGCGTGGCCTACGGGGAAGTCGAAGCAGACGGGGATGTTGTAGTGCTTCATATATTCGTGGAGCATCGCGTACATATCGTCGAAGCCGTTCTCTGGGTGTTTGTATTTGTTGAACTGTCCCACGATAATGCCTCGAACGTGCGAGATAAGTCCTCTCATCTCCATATTGTGGAGCATACGATCCACCTTACTCATGCCCTCGCCTGTATCCTCCATAAAGAGGATGATGTCTGGCAGCAACAGCGGATTGAAGTCAGAACCAGCGAGATCATTGTAGACAGAGAGGTTGCCTCCCACGATGATGCCTTCTCCCCTACCCTCGATATTCAGTGGATGAGGCGCAATACGATAGGTTGGCAAATCGCCTTGAAGCATGCGACGAACCCACGGGGGACAGGTCCGGCGGGTTAACTCACGGGACATCTGTCCCTATGAGTTATAAAGCTTTTTGTATGGTTGTGTAGAAATAGCCCCATCCCTCCCATTTTCTTCGGAAAAGCCTTTGCAGACTTGGGTTTCAGGACGGGAGGGATGGCTTAAATCCCTCCCAAATCTCTCCCGTCATCCCTCCCATGACCTCTCACATCAAGCACTCCGATTACGGGATAACCTCTAATATGGTCTCGATTTTCAAAGCGTGCTTTTTCAGACACTTTTTCCCATCAAATCAAATTTTGTCATTGTTTTTCGGAAACGGGGTTACTACCCGGTTTTTGCTACTATACTATCAAAAACTTTTTTCCTAACTATCCCGCAATTTTTTCATAGTATAGTAGCAAAAACGGCCTCTTTTGACCAGATGCCATTTTGTACAAAAAAACTCAAAAGATATGAAAACAATGATATGAGAGGTCATGTGAGAGAGATGGGAGGGTGACGGGAGAGATATGTGAGGGTGACGGGAGAGATATGGGAGGGATGACGGGAGGGATGAAATAATAAGATCTCCTTTGTTTAAAGGCATTTCAGGAGATTCATGGGAGGGATGGGGCACTTTTACACGTTTTTCGAAGAATACTGCAATCTCAACACGAGAATACTGCAATCCCAACGCGAGAATACTGCTTAGTCGTAGCAAGCTGCCAGCTTACCGTAAGCTGATCGCCAATCGTAGCCGACCTCGTCGCCTTTCAGATAAGCCTATCTTATTTTCCAATACTCGGCACTTATTACTCAACAAGCGCCACTTACGACTCACGGGACCTGTCACCATGAGTTTACTTTTTTCAATAAACGAGGCATTTGACCCATTGTTTTTCCAAAATATTTTGCTACCTTTGCAGCGAAAAGAATAACTAAGTGTAATATGGATAAGAAGACTTGTATCTTGGTGCTGGCCATCATGGTGCTGGCGGGAAGTGTGAAGGCACAACAGACTATTAATATGCTCGTGGGTACTTATACTGACGGCAGCAGTTGTGGCATCTACTCATATCGGTTCGATCAGGCGACGGGTAGGGTTGTGGCCTTGCTCGACTCTCTGCCCATGCGGAATCCGTCATTCCTGACGATTGCGCCAGATAAGCACCACGTCTATGCTGTCAGCGAGACTAACGATCAGAATGCCTCGCTGAACTGCATTAGCTATCAACCAGAGAATGGCAGACTGACACTTCTGGGAAGCACTCCTACACAAGGCGAAGACCCCTGCTATGTGGAGGCTGACGATCAGCTGGTGTTGACGGCCAACTATTCTGGTGGTTCCATGAGTGTGTTCAGCCTGAATCAAGATGGCTCGTCTGCAACTCTCACTTCCCTTTTCAAAGGCGCTACAGGTGGGCCTGACCTCAGTCGTCAGGAAGCACCTCATGTACACTGTGCCCGCTTGACGCCTGACGGGCACTATATCCTGGCTACGGACTTCAGCGCAGATCGTATCTTGTCGTTTAAGAGAGATGGCACAACTGTCAGCGCCAATGGTGTAGCCTGTTATGTCAGGCCTGATGACGGACCTCGACATCTGATATTCAGCAACGATGGCCGCTTTGCCTATCTGATGAGTGAACTCTCTGGCAAAGTCAGCGTGTTCAGTTACTCAGACGGTAAACTGGAGCTGTTGCAGACGATGGTCTCTGACAGTGTAGGTGCTCGTGGCGGCGCTGACATTCATCTGAGTCCAGACGGAAAGTTCCTTTATTCCAGCAATCGACTGAAAGCAGACGGTATCGCCATCTTCAAAGTTGATGCAGCAACGGGATTGCTCACTAAGGTTGGCTATCAGCCGACAGGCATTCATCCCCGTCATTTCAACATCACGCCCAATGGCCGATTCCTGCTCTGCACCTGTCGCGACAGCAACAAGATTCAGGTGTTCCTACGCCATCCTGAGACTGGATTGCTCACGGATACGCATCAGGACATACCCGTCAGCAAGGTTGTCTGTGTACAGCTGTCAATATCAGGAAAAACAATTATTTCAAGTGAAAATTTTGCCAGTTCCGAAAAAAGAAGTATCTTTGCATCTCAAACTAAAAGACAGACGTAATGGCAAAGAAAGAGGGCAAGGAACTGACCCCGATGATGAAACAGTTCTTCGATTTGAAGGCGAAACATCCTGATGCAGTCATGCTGTTCAGGTGTGGCGATTTCTATGAGACCTATTGCGAAGATGCCATTACTGCCTCGAAGATTCTGGGCATTACCCTCACCCATCGTAACAATGGTTACAACAAGGGCGACGAGATGGCAGGATTTCCCCATCACGCCCTCGATACCTATCTGCCCAAACTGATTCGTGCTGGTAAGCGTGTGGCTATCTGCGACCAGCTCGAGGATCCCAAACTCACAAAGAAACTCGTAAAAAGAGGTATTACGGAGTTGGTGACTCCTGGTGTGGCCTTGTCAGACAACGTGCTGAACTACAAGGAGAACAACTTTCTCGCAGCTGTGCACTTTGGCAAGTCGAGTTTTGGAGTAGCCTTCCTCGATATTTCCACAGGCGAATTCCTAACTGGCGAAGGCACAGCCGATTACGTGGAAAAGCTGTTGGGCAACTTCTCGCCCAAGGAGATCCTTCATGATCGTTCGAAGAAGCAGGAGTTTGAGCGCCATTTTGGTTCGAAATACTTTACCTTCCAGCTCGACGACTGGGTGTTTACGGAGCAGACTTCGAAGCAGAAGCTGTTGCGCCACTTTAATGTGAAGAACCTGAAGGGTTTTGGTGTGGACCATCTGCAATCAGGCGTTATCGCAGCAGGTGCCATCCTGCAATATCTCGAACAGACTCAGCATACACAGATAGGGCATATCACTTCGATCTCTCGCATCGAGGAAGACAGATATGTGCGTCTGGATAAGTTCACCATTCGCAGCCTGGAGTTGGTTCATCCCATGCAGGATGACGGCAAGTCGCTACTTGATGTCATCGACAAGACGGTGAGCCCTATGGGAGGGCGATTGCTGCGTCGCTGGCTGGTGTTTCCTCTGAAGGACGAAAAGCCCATCAACTCGCGTCTCGACATCGTGGAGTATTACTATCGCGAGCCTGAGTTCAGGGAGTGCATTGACGATCAGTTGCATCGTATAGGCGACTTGGAGCGCATTATCTCCAAGGCTGCTGTTGGGCGAGTATCGCCTCGCGAGGTCGTTCAGTTGAAGACAGCTTTGCAAGCGATTCAACCCATCAAGACTGCCTGTCTTTATGCCAAGAACGAGGCGCTGAATCGAGTGGGAGAGCAGTTGAATCTCTGCGAGAGTCTACGTGACAGAATCGAGAAGGAGATACAGAACGATCCTCCACAGTTGGTAGCTAAGGGAGGCGTGATTAAAGACGGAGTGAATGCTGAACTCGATGAATTAAGGAGCATCGCCTATTCAGGCAAGGATTATCTTCTGAAGATTCAGGAGCGCGAGGCAACAGCGACAGGCATTTCGAGTTTGAAGATAGGCTATAACAACGTCTTTGGCTACTATCTCGAGGTGCGCAATACCTACAAGGATATGGTGCCAGCAGAATGGGTGCGCAAGCAGACTCTGGCCCAAGCAGAGCGCTATATCACGCAGGAACTCAAGGAGTACGAAGAGAAGATCCTTGGTGCTGAAGACAAGATTCTGAGCCTTGAAGCCAAGCTCTTCAATGACTTGGTGCTCTCAATGCAGGAGTTTATCCCACAGATTCAGATCAATGCGAATATCATTGCTCGCCTCGACTGTCTGCTGAGTTTTGCGAAGACAGCAGAGGAGAACAAGTATATCCGTCCTGTAATTGATTCCTCAGAGGTGATAGATATCAAACAAGGTCGTCATCCAGTTATCGAACAGGAATTGCCCATAGGCGAACGCTATGTGCCCAATGATATCCTGCTCGACAATGAGCGTCAGCAGATCATCATCATTACTGGTCCGAATATGGCTGGTAAATCGGCTCTGCTGCGACAAACGGCTCTGATAGTACTACTCGCTCAAATAGGTTGTTTCGTGCCAGCAGAGGCTGCGAGAATCGGCTTGGTGGATAAGATATTCACAAGGGTAGGGGCCTCAGATAATATTTCCTTGGGGGAATCCACGTTTATGGTGGAGATGACAGAGGCTTCGAATATCCTGAATAACGTCAGCAGTCGCTCCTTGGTGCTCTTCGATGAGTTGGGTCGTGGAACCTCAACCTATGATGGTATCTCTATTGCCTGGGCGATTGTGGAATATCTCCACGAGAATGCCAAAGGTCACCCTCGTACCCTCTTTGCCACGCACTATCACGAGCTCAATGAGATGGAGAAGAACTTCTCACGCATCAAGAATTATAATGTCTCTGTGAAGGAGGTCGATGGCAAGGTGATCTTCCTGCGCAAGCTCGAAAAGGGTGGGAGTGAGCACTCCTTTGGTATCCATGTGGCAGAGATTGCGGGTATGCCGCGATCGATCGTGAAGCGTGCCAACGTGATTCTGAAACAGTTGGAGGCTGATAATTCGCAGGTAGGTGCTGTTGGCAAACCCACAGCAGAGATAGCTGCCTCTCGTGAAGGCATGCAGTTGAGCTTCTTCCAGCTCGATGACCCAGTTCTTTGTCAGGTTCGCGATGAAATCCTCGGCCTCGATGTGAATAATCTCACCCCCCTCGAAGCCCTGAATAAGCTGAATGATATCAAGAAAATAGTCTCTGGCAAATAAGTGCCGAGTATTGAAAAATAAGCGCCACTTATTCAAAATTAAATGGCGCTTATTTTTTATTTCTTGGCTCTTATCATGCAATAGGTTCCAAGGATGATAAATGGTATCGAAAGTATCTGTCCCATATCGAGTGGGAGAGAGGCTTCGAAGGCTTCCTGAATCTCCTTGGTGTACTCAATGAAGAAGCGGAAGGTGAAGATATACGTCAGACAGAAGCCAAAATACCAGCCAGTGCCGATCTTCTCAGGCATCTTCTTATGAAGAACCCACATAATCAGGAAGAGTAGGGCATAGGCGATGGCTTCATAAAGCTGTCCTGGGTGGCGAGGCATAGGGTCTACCTTCTCGAAGATAAATGCCCAGGGAACGTCTGTAATCTTGCCTATAATCTCAGAGTTCATGAGGTTTCCCAAGCGGATAAAGCAGGCCGTTGTACCTGTGGCGATGGCGATGTTATCGAGTACCGTCCAGATGCTCAGTTTGGTTTGCTTCACATAGAGCCAGAGGGCTATCATCAGACCCAATGTACCTCCATGTGAGGCGAGACCTGCATAACCTATTAGTTTCCAGTCTCCATCAGGGGTGAAATGAATGGGTAGCCACATCTCCACAAAGCCTTTCCACGAGGTCAGGAAATAGTCTGGCTGGTAGAAGATGCAATGGCCCAGACGAGCGCCCAAGAGAATGCCTACGAAACAGTAGAAGAAAAGCGGATCGAAGAGCTCGTCCTTGATCTTCTGCTCCTTGTAAAGACGCTGTACTATGAGATAGGCCAAAGCCAGTCCGATGATCCACAACAGACCATACCAGCGTATCGTGATAGGACCCAGATGGAATGCCTCCAAGTCAGGGTTCCAGAGGATATAGCTCAACAGATGCATCATACTCAGACATTAAAGCGGAAGTGCATGATATCACCATCCTGAACCACGTAATCCTTACCCTCAACGCCCATCTTACCAGCCTCGCGAACAGCTGCCTCAGAGCCATATTGGATATAATCCTCGTACTTGATGACCTCAGCACGAATAAAGCCCTTTTCGAAGTCGGTATGGATGACGCCAGCACACTGCGGAGCCTTCCAGCCCTTCTTATAGGTCCAGGCCTTTACCTCCATCTCACCAGCTGTAATAAAGGTCTCAAGGTTCAGCAGAGCGTAAGCCTTCTTGATGAGGCGATTCACACCACTCTCTTCGAGACCAAGCTCCTCGAGGAACATCTGCTTGTCCTCGTAGCTCTCGAGTTCTGCGATATCCTCCTCAGTCTTTGCTGCGATAATCATTGCCTCAGCACCTTCTTCCTTGGCGAGCGCCTCGACTTTCTTGGTGAAATCGTTGCCACTTTTGGCATCAGCCTCGCCTACGTTGCAGACATAGAGCACAGGCTTGGAAGTCAGCAGGAAAAGGTTGCGAGCACAATCCTGTTCGTCCTTACTCTCAAACTCCACGATACGAGCATTCTTACCCTGCTCCAATACCTCTTTATAGGCATGGAGAACTGTCACTTCAATCTTCGCGTCCTTATTGCCTGCAGCAGCAGCCTTCTCAGTCTTTGCCAGGCGACTCTCAATGGTCTCGAGGTCCTTCAACTGAAGCTCTGTATCGATGATTTCCTTATCGCGGATGGGGTCGATTGTGCCATCTACGTGGGTGATATTCTCATCCTCAAAGCAACGGAGCACATGGATAATCGCATCCGTCTCACGAATGTTCCCAAGGAACTTATTTCCCAGTCCTTCGCCCTTCGAAGCACCTTTTACGAGACCTGCGATATCAACGATTTCGCAGGTAGCAGGCACGATACGTCCAGGATGAACGAGCTCTGCCAATTTCGTCAGTCGCTCATCAGGAACGGTAATCACACCCACGTTGGGCTCAATTGTACAAAAGGGGAAATTTGCTGCCTGAGCCTTGGCGCTCGACAAGCAATTGAACAATGTGGACTTACCCACGTTAGGGAGTCCCACAATACCACATTTTAATGCCATTTTCTTCTATAAACGTTTATTTCGGCTGCAAAGGTAGTGTAAAAAGCGCGAAAAACAAAATATATTTAGATATTTTGCTTATCTTTGCACCATCGAACAACAAAAATGATTACTAAGAATGAAAAAGTTATTGTTATCAGCTATCATGTTGCTGGGTCTGAATCTGATGGCCAGCGCACAAATCGAAGAACCAAAGAATACCCCAGAACTGGAGTTTGCATTCCAGCTGAAAGTGACACTCGACGAGGCCTATTCTTGTGGTGAAACCCAACATGGACGTCGCACCATCATCCCTATTACAGGAGGCACTTTCGAGGGTCCGAATATCAAGGGAACCATCATCAATGGTGGGGCTGATTACCAGATTGCCAATACAGCCATTAATCGCACAGAACTCGAGGCCATCTACTGTATCAAGACAGACGACGGCGTTGTTATCCACGTTCGTAATCGTGGAATTATTCACAGTGGTAAGGATGCCAATGGTAATCCAACCTTTTACTTCAAGGCAGCACCACAATTCGAGGCTCCAGCTGATAGTAAATACGCTTGGCTGAACAATTCGCTCTTCCTTTGTGCACCAGATTTCTCCCAGCAATTCAAAGGCATTGTCCTTAACATCTGGCGTGTGAAATAAGCTGTATTAGTGGGCTTCGAGCCAGTTTTGGCCATAGCCGGAATCAGCAACCAGTGGAACACTAAGGGGGAAGGCAGACTGCATCTCTTCGATGACGATGCGCTCTACCTTCTCCTTTTCTTCTGGGTATACGGAGAAGTTGAGTTCGTCGTGCACCTGGAGAATCATCTTGCTCTTGATGCCTTCAGCCTTGAAGCGATTGAAGATCTTAATCATGGCCACCTTGATGATATCAGCAGCAGTGCCCTGAATGGGGGCATTGATGGCATTTCGCTCAGCAAAGCCTCGAACAGTGGCATTATGCGAATTGATGTCTGGCAGATAGCGACGACGTCCGAATAGGGTAGTGACGTATCCTTTCTGACGAGCCACTTCTTTAGATTTTTCCATATAATCATGGACCTGTGGGAAGGTTGCGAAGTAGCCGTCTATCAGCATCTTAGCTTCGTCGCGAGGGATGTCCAAGCGCTCTGCCAAACCAAAGACGGTAATACCATAGATGATACCAAAGTTGGCACGCTTCGATTTGGTACGTTCGTCGCGAGTCACCTCTTCAATAGGTTTCTTATAGATGTTGGCTGCAGTAGCTGCGTGGAGATCCTTGCCCTCACGGAAAACCTCTACCATGTTTTCATCCTGCGACAGATGGGCCATCACACGAAGTTCTATCTGAGAATAGTCTGCTGAAAAGAACAGACAACCAGGCTCTGGCACAAAAGCTTTACGGATTTCTTTACCATCTTCGCCACGAATAGGGATATTCTGAAGGTTAGGATCGCTACTTGACAAGCGGCCTGTGGCAGTAATCGTCTGATTAAATGAGGTATGAATATGTCCTGTGCGAGGATTAATCAGTTTAGGAAGGGCTTCTACATAGGTGCCTATGAGTTTCTTTAATCCTCTGTGTTCCAAGATGTCTGCAACGATTTCATGTTTGTTTCGCAGTTGTTGGAGAACCTCCTCAGAAGTGACGTATTGACCAGTCTTGGTCTTCTTGGCTTTTTCTACGATTTTTAGTTTGTCGAAGAGGATCTCACCAACTTGTTTTGGTGAGGCAATATTAAACTGTTCACCTGCGAGTTCGTAGATACGCGCTTCAATCTCGTTCATACGATTGGTGAATTGTTTTGACGTCTCTGCTAGTGATTCAGTATCCAGACAAACGCCATTCATCTCCATCTCAGCTAAAACAGGCATCAATGGCATCTCTATATTATAAAAGAGGTCTTCGCACTCAAACTTCTTCAGCTCAGGTTCCAACTTGTTCTTCAGACGCAGGGTGATGTCAGCATCCTCTGCAGCATACTCATAAACTTGAGAGGGTAGGAGAGAGCGCATCGATTTTTGGTTTTTGCCTTTGGGACCTATGAGTTCATCAATATGGATAGTCTGGTAGTTGAGATAGATCTCAGCCATGTAGTCCATGTTGTGATGAAGTTCAGGTTGGATGAGGTAGTGGGCAATCATCGTGTCCCACATCTTACCTTTCAATTCGATGCCATAGTTACGAAGCACCTCGAGGTCGTACTTCAGATTCTGTCCGACTTTTAAGATTTTCTCATTCTCGTACACCTCTTTAAAGATATTAACAATTCGCAACGCTTCTTCACGTTTTGCAGGAATGGGCACATAAAACGCTTCGAATTCTTTCACAGCGAAGCTCAAACCCACCAATTCTGCGTCGATGGAAGAGGTTGATGTCGTTTCTGTGTCTAGACTGAAAATTTCATTTGTCAAGAAATAATCACGTAATTTCAGCAAATCTTCCTCATTTTCAACGAGTTTGTAGTCGTGAGGGGTCGTTTTAAGGCTCTCAAAACTCGAGTTTTCGCTAAGATTCGAACCATCGGACGGAAATTCTGCAAATAAATCGAGTTGTCCGTTAACGGGAATTTGCGGTTTTTGGCTTTTTTTAAGAACTCGGTCTGCGAAGCTCTTCATCTCCAGTTCGAGGAGCAATTTGCCAAGTTCGTCCTCGTTGGGCTCGACGAGCTTCAAATTTTCCATATCGAGTTCGATGGGCACATCCGTTTTGATGGTAGCGAGGTAGTAACTCATCTTGATATCATCGACATGCTCCTCTACTTTTTCGCGAAGCTTACCCTTGATCTCTGATGAACGAGCGATCAACTGTTCGATGCTCCCAAATTCGTTGATAAGTTTCACAGCTGTCTTCTCACCAACTCCAGGACACCCAGGGAAGTTATCTGCTGAGTCGCCCATCAGCGCCAGAAGGTCGATGACGGAATTGGTCGATGGAATGCCGTATTTTTCGCAGACCTCCTTAGGTCCCATCGTCTCGTAACCACCTCCATGTCGTGGACGGAAGATAAAGACATTATCTCGAACCAATTGTCCATAGTCTTTATCTGGTGTCAGCATAAAGGTCTCTATGCCTGCTGCGCCAGCCTTCGAAGCCAGTGTTCCAATGACGTCATCTGCCTCGTACCCATCGACTTGCAGGATTGGGATACGGTAAGCCTTTAACAAATCCTTGATGATGGGAACAGCCTTACGAATATCCTCTGGTGTCTCTTCTCGCTGGGCCTTATATTCAGGAAACGCCTCACTACGGAAGGTTGGGCCATGAGGATCGAAGGCCACGCCAATATGTGTAGGTTGCTCTTTTGTGAGCACCTCATTGAGCGTGTTCAGGAAGCCCATAATAGCACTGGTATTGAGACCTTTCGAATTGATTCGAGGGTTTTTGATGAACGCATAATAACTGCGATAAATGAGCGCATAAGCGTCTAAAAGGAACAATTTCTGCATAACTTTCTTAATTTTCGGTGTAAAATTACTTAATTTTCTTTGAAATCCAACCTTTTTTACTATTTTTGTATCGAAAAATTTAGTTTGTGATGGATTACTTAGCTATGATTAGAAGACCTATAGCGACGGAAATGAACGATTTCGTCGTATTGTTCAATGAGAGTCTGACTCATGGTGATGGATTGCTTGAGCATGTCCTTTCACATATCCGTAAACGTGGTGGAAAGAGGATGCGTCCTATGCTGATTCTCTTGTCTGCCAAGAACTATGGTGAGGTATCAGAGGTTACTCAGAATGCTGCCCTTGGTTTGGAATTGCTTCATACGGCCAGTTTGGTTCATGACGATGTGGTTGATGAGAGTAATGAGCGACGTGGTCAGGCTTCTGTTAATGCCACCTATGATAATAAGGTGGCTGTGCTCGTAGGTGATTATATCCTCTCTACTGCTTTGCTTCGAGTAGCACTATCAAAAAATAATGAAATAGTACAGCAACTTGCTCAACTTGGTAGGACTCTTGCTGCTGGTGAAATCCTTCAACTTTCTAATATTTCCAATCAGGAAATCTCGGAAGATGTTTATTATCAGGTTATTGACCAGAAAACAGCTGTTCTTTTCGAAGCTTGTGCAGCCCTTGGTGCTATCTCCGTAGGCGTAGATCCAGAAGAGGTCGAGAAGGCCAAAAAGTTCGGACATAATATCGGTATGATTTTCCAGATTCGCGATGATATTTTCGATTATTACGATTCCAAGGAAATAGGTAAACCCACAGGTAATGATATGACTGAAGGTAAGTTAACGCTGCCTGTGATCTATGCGCTGAATCATTCTGATTCGCAGGCGATGCACACGCTTGCCAAGAAAGTTAAAAACGGCACTATCAACAACGATGAAATCGCAGTTTTGGTCGAGTTTACGAAGCAAAATGGTGGCATTGAATATGCTGAAAAGAAGATGGAAGAGTTTGCTAAAGAAGCTCAGAAATATATCGATGAATGCGTGAAACCAGAGCTTAAACAAGCCTACAAGGCTTATCTGGATTATGTGATTCAGAGAAACGTGTAACAAATAACCCCTCCAAACTCGGAGGGGTTCATTATTTCTAAGATTTCATTTTCTTTGGCTTTTAGAAGAATTTCACTTCCTCGCCAATCACTTCGCTGAGCAGCAGGTTAGCCAGACGAGAAGTGCCCATCCGGAACCACTGGTTAGTCAGCCATTTCTCTCCAAGAACCTCTTTGACGATGGTGTAGTAGATCAATGCATCCATCACAGAATTCAGTCCACCAGCAGGCTTGAATCCAATCTGAATGCCCGTTTCATCGTAGTATTCCTTAATGGCCTGACACATCACGTAGGCTGCTTCTGGAGTTGCAGCAGGTTGCTCTTTTCCTGTTGAAGTCTTGATGTAATCAGCACCGGCATACATAGCTAATAATGAGGCAGTTTTGATGTTGCTGGCAGTCTTCAGGCAACCAGTTTCAAGAATTACCTTCATCTTCTTGTCGCCACATGCCTCCTTCATTTGTTGGATTTCATCGCATACAGTCTCATAGTCGCCACTGAGGAAAGCACCAACAGAAAGTACCATATCAATCTCTGTGGCACCGTCTTTTACTGCCAGTGATGTCTCAACCGTTTTGACCTCAATTAAGGCCTGAGAGCTTGGAAATGAGCCTGATACGCAAGCGATTTCTACACCGTCGACCTCAAGGGTTTCTGCTACAACCTTTGCGAAACGTGGATAGACACAGATGGTGGCCACATGGGGTAGGTCAGGATACTGCTCGTCGAACTCGTTGACTCGCTCTGTGAATGCCATGACGCTCTCATCAGAATCTGTCGTTTTCAACGTGGTAAGTTCCACACTTCCCATCAGGAATTTCTTAGTTTCCAGGTTGTCATTCTCATGCACTTTTTCAGCTATGATTTTCTTCACAGCTTCTTTTACCTCCTCGTCGTTGATGTCGAGGTTATACTTACCCAGAGCCTCTTCAATCAGGCTCTTCTGAGGCATCTCCTGGTGGTGATGATGCTCATGTTCGTGATTGTGTTCTGCCATAATTAATTATGCTAATAATTTTTTGTTATGAATATGTCGTAATGAATCTCGTTGTGTCTTCTTTTCGATGGATTTCTGGAGCTCTTCTGTTAGGTCTACGCCAGTCTGATTAGCCAGACAAAGTAGTACCCAAAGCACATCTGCCATCTCTTCGCCCAGATTGTCTTTCTCGCCCTCCTTGAAACTCTGGTCACCATATTTGCGGGCTATCACACGTGCCAGTTCGCCCACTTCTTCCGTTAAAACCGCCATATTCGTCAGTTCCGAAAAGTATCTCACGCCGTATTCCTTGATCCAGCGATCCACTGCTTCTTGTGCTTCTTTGATGGTCATCTTGCTCTTAACATTTGAATGAATAATAGGGCTATCGTCAGTAGGATAATCCAGATATATTGCTTATTTTCACGGGCATATTCGTTCCAGTGAAAGGCTTTATAGAGGAATACGATCAGCATCAGCAGGATACCGATTCCGCAGATCCATCCGCCATAAATCGAACCCCAAATCAGTGAGTTGACGATTCCAGTAGACGCCAGAATCACCCCTGCAAATTCTATTTCTCTAAGATACTTTTTCATTCGAAGCTAAATATAATGTTTGGTCCAATAAAGTATAAAAGCAATGCCCAGGCTACGATGATAATAACCAGCAGTCCGATCCATTCGTAATTCATTAGTTTGCTGTTCTGTTTCCATTTTGTCAGTCCCCAAATTGGAATAATTGGCGAAAGAATCAGAAACACGATGAGAATCCATTTCTTAATAGGGATTGGTAGTACCTGTAATGCAAACATAAATAGGAATAAGAATCCCCATTTGGCTGCAGGATGCTTTAAGATCTCTTTCGTATTCATAATAGGTAAGTGTTTAGGTTGATTTATTCTTTATTTTTAGTGTCCATACATATTGTTACAGGTCCATCATTCAAGATCTCGACCTTCATGTCTGCCCCAAATTCTCCTGTTCCTACTGGCTTCCCTATGGCCTCTGAAAGTTGGGTGCAGAAGGCCTCATAGAGTGGGATAGAGTGCTCATGTGAGCCTGCTTTGAACCAGCTGGGGCGATTACCTTTCTTATAGCTGGCATAGAGTGTGAACTGGCTCACTACGAGGGCCTCGCCGGCGATGTCCATGATGCTGCGGTTCATGACCCCATCCACATCATCAAACACCCTCAGGTTGGCTATCTTTTTAACCAGCCACTCTACGTCTTCGTTTGTATCCTCGTTACAGATGCCCAGCAGAATCAGGAAGCCTGCTCCTATCTGGCTTCTGACCGTGCCCTCTATAGTGACGCTTGCGTGGCTTACTCTCTGTACGACTGCTCTCATCTCTTTCTGATTTTTCGGCAAAGTTACGACTTTATTCTGAATTGACCAAATTTTGGCTTCTTATTTCTCTGATTCCGCATTTTGTAACTTTGTAACAATGTAACATTGTAACATTAAGGTCTGTGACAGATGACAGATGACAGTTTTTTGATTTTGAGAGAGTATATAGTATTATTATTATATATATTTTAATATATATAATAATAACTTTTCTTTTTCCTTTCTTTTTCTATAACTGTCATCTGTCATTTGTCATGAGTGTTGATGGCAAAGTCCTACACTCTGTTAGTGCTTAATGTTACAATGTTACAAAGTTACATTGTTACATTTTGCCTCCTATGGCTTGAATAGACGATGTTACGTCTTTCTGCCTCTTGTATTACGTTTCGTTGGCCACGAAGTTACTTCTCGTTCTCATCAGCCTCCCGGTGCAGATAGTCATATACTATTTTCGCCTTTGCCGGGCCGATCACCTCGCTGAGTGTTTCCAGGTTGGCCTCCCTAATCCGTTTAACCGATTTGAGGGCATTTAGAAGCCCGTCACGCGTCTTTGGACCGATGCCAGGGATGTTATCAAGCTCAGAGTGCAAAGCGCGCTTAGAACGCTTGTTTCGGTGGAATTCGATGGCGAAGCGGTGTACCTCATCCTGGATATGCGTCAGCACGTGGAAGAGTTCTGAGTCGGTCTTCAGCGCTACGTGGATGGGCGGGAATCCGTAGAGCAGTTCGTTGGTGCGGTGACGATCGTCTTTGGCTAATCCTGCGATAGGAATATTGAGGTTCAGCTCGTCCTGGATGACCTCTCTGATCACTTCCATCTGGCCCTTGCCGCCGTCAGCGATGATGAGGTCGGGTAGGGGCTGTTCTTCATTCGTCAGACGAGTATATCTGCGGTGTACTACCTCCTTCATCGAGGCATAGTCATCAGGACCTACTACGGTCTTGATGTTGAAGTGCTTGTATTCCTTTTTGCTGGGCTTCATGGCCTTGAATACCACGCATGAGGCTACTGCGTCAGTGCCTGATATGTTCGAGTTGTCGAAGCATTCGATATGGTAGGGCAGGGTAGGCAGGTGCAGCTTCTCTTGCAGTTCCTTCATCAGGCGTGTCTGTTTCTGCTCTGGATTCAGTTTCTCGGCCTGCTTCAGGCGGTCGAACTTGTATTGTTTTCCGTTCATGATCGAGAGGTCGAGCAGGGTCTTCTTTTCACCTCGTTGGGGTATGGTGAAAGTGACGTTTTCCAACTCTATATCCACCTCCGTTGGTATGATGATCTCCTTGGCGTCGCTCTTGAATCTTTGGCGCAGTTCGATGATGCCGAGTTGCAGCAGCTCCTCATTGCTCTCGTTCAGCTTCTTTTTGTACTCGATGGTGAAGCTCTGGTTGATGCTGCCGTTCGAGACGTGTATGTAATTGATGAAGGCCATTTTCTCGTCCGAGGTGATAGAGAATACGTCTACGTTGTTGATCGTGTTGCTTACCACTTCGCTCTTGCTTACGAATCCGTCCAGCGCTATGTATTTCCTCTTGATTTCTTCTGCCTCCTCGAAGCGCAGTTCTTCTGAGAGTCTGAGCATCTCTTCCTTCATGTCTCGTAGCACCTGACGTGTGTTTCCTTTCAGGATCTCTCGGGCCTGCATGATGTTCTTCTGGTAGTCCTCGTAGGCTTGCTTTCCCGTGCAAGGTCCCAGACACTTCTTGATGTGATAGTCCAGGCATACCTTGTATTTTCCTGTGTCAACGCCTTCCTTCGTGAGTGGGGTGTTGCAGGTGCGAGGGTGGTAGAGTTCCTTGATGATGTCGAGGACGGCGTACATCGACCCGATGTGGGAGTATGGCCCGTAGTAGGTACCCCATTTCCTGTTGATGTTACGAGTCTTGAAGATACGTGGGAAGAATTCGTTGGTGACGCAAATGCTGGGGTATGTCTTGCCGTCTTTCAGCAGCACATTGTAGCGAGGATTGTATTTCTTGATGAGAGCGTTTTCCAGCAAGAGCGCATCCTCTTCCGTATTCACGACGGTGTAGCTGATATCGTGGATCTTGCTGACCAGCACTTTGGTCTTGAAGCGGTCTACCTCCGTGTGGAAGTAAGATGAGACTCTCGACTTGAGGTTCTTCGCCTTACCCACATAGATGATAGTATGGTTCTCGTCGTAATACTGGTAGCTGCCAGGCTTCTCTGGTAATCGGCTGACGATACCTTTCAGATACGCTAAACGCTTCTCGTTATCTTCCTTTGTCATCTTAAATGTTTCACGTGGAACGTCCTTAAATTGTTACGAGTGTCGTCAGGTCGATGCCTTCAAACAGATCGCGTCCGTGCAAGCCCTCGTCTTTGATTTCGATGATGAAGTTCATGTATGTTTTCTTAGGATGGAAGTGCTGTACGAGTTTGTAGGCTGCCATCGCTGTACCACCAGTTGCAAGTAGATCATCATGGATGAGAACCACATCGTTTTCATTGATCGAGTCGATATGCATCTCGATGGTATCGACACCATATTCCTTTGAGAATGATTCCTTGATAACTGTAGCCGGCAGCTTACCAGGTTTACGAGCCATGACGATTCCACAACCCAGACGTCCAGCCAATGCAGACGCCATGATAAATCCACGACTCTCGATTCCAACGATCTTAGTGAGACCCTTGTCTTTGTAGAGTTCTACGAGTTCGTCGAGCATAATCTGAACACATTCTGCATTCTTGTACAGGGTTGTTACGTCTCTGAAGTTAATACCCTTTTTAGGGAAATCTGGTATGCAACGCAGATTGTCAATCAAAGTTTTGTTGTTCATAATCAGTGAGTTATAATGTCATTGTTCTCTATTTGTTTCACGTGGAACGTCATCTGCCCATCAATACTAGCAGGACATTGATGTCGCTGGGAGACACCCCTGGGATACGACTGGCTTGCGCCAAAGTTTCGGGCTGGATCTTCATCAGTTTCTGTCTGCACTCGGTAGATAAGCCTTGCAGTTCTTCGTAGTTAAAATGCCCACGAATCTTGATGTTCTCCAGACGATGCATTTTATCAGCAATCACGCGTTCGCGTTCGATGTATCCTTTATATTTCATCCTGATCTCTGCAGCCTCTGCAATTTCCTCCTTTCGATTATTCGGACGATTTAGTACTTCTTTTAATGATGGGATGATCTCAGAGAGATTCGTCAGATTCAGTTGAGGACGGTTTACTAGATCGATGAGTTTGCAACCAAACTGGAGTGGGGTAGTGCCAAGTGCTTCCAAAGCAGAATTAATCAGTCGCGGTTTAATCGCAAAGTTCTGGCAGAAAGTTTCGATTTCTTCGATATGCTGTTTTTTCTCCAACCACCAGTCATAACGATCTCTTTTGGCTAATCCCAGTTCGTATGCCTTCTCCGTCAAACGGGCATCAGCATCATCTTGTCTGAGTAGGATGCGATATTCGGCTCGAGAGGTAAACATGCGATAAGGTTCGTCGACACCCTTCGTAACCAAGTCATCTATTAACACACCTATATAAGCTTCATCGCGATGGAGGATGAATGGTTCTGATGTTTTCGCATCGCTGGCAACAGCTCCAGCCTTGATAGCAGCGTTGATACCAGCAATGGTGCCCTGACCTCCAGCTTCCTCATAACCTGTTGTACCATTCACTTGTCCTGCCATGAAGAGATTGGCAATAATCTTCGATTCCAACGAATGATAGAGTTGGGTAGGATCGAAGAAATCGTATTCGATGGCATAGCCAGGACGATACACTTTCATATCCCTGAAAGCAGGCATTTTTTTCAGTGCCTCTATCTGAACATTCATGGGAAGTGAAGACGAAAAGCCATTTAGATACATCTCGTTGGTATCTTCTCCCTCGGGCTCTAGGAAGAGAGGATGTTTGTCTCGATCAGGGAAGGTGACCAGTTTGGTTTCAATCGAAGGACAGTAACGAGGACCAATCGATTGTATCTGTCCATTGTAGAGTGGGGAGTCTGCCAGTCCACTACGAAGTACTTCATGAACAGCTGCGTTGGTATTCACAGTCCAACAAGGCAACTGTTTCAGCGCACCTGTCTGGTTCATGTAGCTGAACTGATAAGGTCTGTTTTCTCCTGGCTGAATCTCCATTTCATCGAAATGAACAGAACGCTTGTCAATTCTTACTGGGGTACCAGTCTTCATGCGGGCTGAGGTAACTCCATGACGAACGATGCTTTCGGTGAAATGGGGCACTGCGGGTTCTGCGATGCGACCACCTGGTACCATCTTGCGACCAATGTGCATCAGTCCGTTCAGGAAGGTACCTGCTGTGATGATGATACATTTGGCATAGAGTTCTGCTCCCCAGATGGTGCGAATACCGATGGCACTAACGACAGAATTGCCAGTATCAGAAGCTGTCTGATCCTCTACCAAGAGTTCATCAGCCTGGTCCTGCCAGATATCCAAATTCTCCGTTTCATCGAGATGTTTGCGCCATTCCCAAATGAATTTTCCTCGATCGCATTGGGCTCTTGGACTCCACATGGCTGGACCCTTGCCAACATTAAGCATACGGAATTGTATGGAGGTCGCGTCTGTCACCAGACCCATCTGACCTCCTAATGCATCAATCTCGCGTACAATCTGGCCTTTGGCAATACCACCAATAGCTGGGTTGCACGACATCTGCGCAATCTTGTTCATGTCCATAGTCACCAGACAGGTCTTGGCACCCATATTGGCAGAAGCACAGGCTGCTTCACAACCTGCATGACCACCTCCGATGACGATGACATCATACTTCAGAACCATTGTTTCTAAAACTTTTTTCTTTTTTTGATATTCTGGTTGCAAAGATACGAATATTTTTGTATATTTGCACCATTAATTCCAAAAATGTAGTATGACACCAAAAGAACTTAGAAATGAGCGATTGGCTGATCGGATGATCAAGAATCTCAAGCGACGCAACATGGAAGCTTTCTATTGCCCTACGGCAACAGAAGCAGTGAAGAAGGTATCGGAACTCATAGCTGATGGGAGCAGTGTGACCTGGGGTGGTTCAATGACCATCCGTGATATGGGTATCCCTCAGGCTTTAAAGGATCGTGGGACACTCGAAGTGCTCGATCGCGACGAGGTCTCTGATCGTGAGGAAGTGGTCAAGATCTATGAGCGTGCTTTTACAGCTGATGTCTACCTTTCAAGTGCTAATGCCATCAGTGAGGACGGAGTCATCGTGAATATCGATGGAAACGGCAATCGTGTGGCTGCGATTACCTGGGGACCAAAGAAGGTTATATTTATAATAGGTGTGAATAAGGTGGCACAGACGGTAGAGGCTGCTTTGCAAAGAGCTCGTTCTACAGCCTCACCTACTAATGCTGCTCGTTTTGAAATCAAGACACCTTGTCAGGTGGATGGGGTCTGCCACAACTGTAACTCCCCAGAGAGCATCTGTAACTATGTTCACTTCCTGCGCAATTCGCCTCGAGGAAAACATACGGTCATACTTGTAGGTGAAGACCTGGGCTATTAATCCAAATCCATCAATCTATGAAGAAAATAGCATTGTTACTGCTGTTGGCATTGCCCATGATGGGCTGGGCAGCTGAACAGACGTTGAAGCCACGACTTGTTGTATGTACTGATATTGCACCTGCTGACGTAGAGCCTGATGATATGGAGTCGATGGTGCGTCTGATGGCCTATGCAGACCTCTTTGAGGTGGAGGCGCTGATAACCTCCGTTGGTTGGAACTGTGATCCATATCCGAAAGAGTGGGCTGAGTATCTTCAGCGTGTCATAGAGGCTTATCGGAAGGATGTTCCAAAGTTGATGAAGCGTTCCGGGCAAACGACGTTTTTACCGATTAGTGAAGAGGAAAAGAGCCAATTCATCGGATATTGGCCGAGTGCAGATTACATGAAGAGTCGTGCCGTGATGGGTAGCGAACGAGGAGGCATCAAGGTGATCGGTGAGGGTAATGATTCGCCTGGCAGTGAGTTGCTGATCAGGTTGGCTGATGAAGATGATCCTCGTCCAATCTACGTAGCTGCATGGGGTGGGGCAAACACGTTGGCGCAGGCTATCTGGCATGTGAAACAGGCGCGTTCAGCAGAAGAGTTAAAGCGATTCGTTCGTAAGTTCCGTCTCTATACGATTACTGATCAGGATATGCAGTTTAACATGCGAATGGATCGTGCCTATAGTTCCCACATGTGGCTCAGGAAGGAGTTCAAAGACGATCTTCAGTTTATCTGGGACGAAGGCACCTGGCAGGAACAATGCGACCTAGGTAAGCGTAACTGGCAGCTTCACAAAGAACATATTCAAGGTAAGGGCAACTTAGGTAAGGAGTATCCTGATTACAAGTGGGGAGTTGAAGGCGACACACCCAGCTTCCTCTATGTGATTCCCAACGGCTTAAACGACCCAGAGGACCCTCATCAGGCAGGCTGGGCTGGTTACCACGAACGTGGACTTTGTGCCGATTCGCTCACTACAGCTTGGACCAGTTGGCAGGAGCCTGTGCTTGGTATCAGCGTGGGATATAAGAAGCGTTTCTATCCCGATGAAATCAACGATTTTATGGCTCGTATGCAATGGGCTGATGAAGGTCAGGGCAATCGCAATCCTCAGGTGGTCATCAATGATAGCGAAGGATTACAATCTCTCTCTATCGAAGCCAAAGCTGGAGACATGATCCGTCTCGATGCTTCAAAGACTATGGATCCTGATGGTGGCAAACTATCTTTCCTTTGGTGGCAACAGCCAGAAATAGGGAAAACGAAGGTTACGATCGCGCAACCAGAGGAGTCCGTTATCACGATAAAGATTCCAGTTGAAACAAGTAAAGAGACGATCCATATCATCTGCGAAGTACACGATGACGGACCCTTCCATCTCGTTTCCTATCGACGGATACAAATACATATTTTGTAAAAAATGCGTATTTTTTTTCGCAAACGCTTGCAGATTTCATAAATTTTCATTATCTTTGTCCCCTAAACGTGTCTACGTATACCTAAATGTAAGTATTAATTATTCTATAATTCATTTAAATTCAACAACTTATGTGGTTAATCAATTCATCAATTGGTAGAAAAGTTGTAATGTCTGTAACGGGCGTTGCGCTGATTCTGTTCCTGACCTTCCACGGTTGCATGAACATGGTAGCGCTATTCTCGGAAGAGGGTTACAACATGATTTGCGAATTCCTGGGTGCCAACTGGTATGCTGTTGTAGCAACACTTGG
>JAFSNR010000096.1 GCA_017443345.1 Prevotella sp. | reverse complement strand
GTAACTATTCAGCGATTCCGCTATATCGCATTAATGTCATCATTCGAGACTCCAATCATCTGTAATTCCGTATAGGGGTACGACATTTCTCTTTCAAGAAGATCTCGTGGCATATATTTTTGCAACCGTTTGATTATTAACAATTTATATCAAAATTGGTTGCCAAAATATTTGGCAGTTTCAGATATTTTTTGTACCTTTGTACCTGTGAATCAGAAGGTTACGGACATATCGGAAGCACTGCTGACCATGACGGATGAGATGCGGTTGATGCGCGAGACGATAGACTCGCAGCACTCCGATATATGCCAACTTAACCGTAATATAGAACGTCTCAATGCAGAACTGCGCAAACGCGACAAGGAGATTCGGGAACTCAAGGACAAACTTGCCCAATATGAGACTCCCGACAAGAACTCAGGCAATAGCAGCACCCCTCCCTCGAAAGAGAACATGAAAGACGAGGCCATCCGCCGCACCAAGACTCTACGCAAGCCGACCGGCAGGAAGCCTGGCGGTCAGAAGGGACATGAGGGCAGCACCCTGAAGATGACACAGACACCTGACGAGACCGAGGATGTGTCTGCCAACTACTGCACCAAGTGCGGAGCCTCACTGGAGGATTGCGAGCGAATACTGGACTATGTGACACAGGTCGTGTCCATTCCAGACCTGAAGCCTATTGTGAAGGAAATCCGTCATTACATCACAGTCTGCAAGCAGTGCGGTGAGCGCGTCCAGTCGCATGCTCCACGTAAGCGTGGATCCAATGCCGTGGTGTATGATGCCAGCGTCAAGTCGCTGGCCGTCTACCTGAGTGTGGTGATGTTCCTGCCCTATGGCCGTATAGAGAACTTCTTCAAGGAGGTGCTTGATCTGGAAATCAGCCAGGGCTCATTTGTGAACTGGGTGGGTGAGGCAAAGAAAAATGCCGCACCTGCCATTGAGAAGATAAAGGAGTGCATCATGAAATCTGCTGTCGTAGGTTTTGATGAATCAGGGCTCTATTGCAATAAGAGACTCGACTGGACGTGGATAGCACAGACGGTCTATTTCACTCTCTTGTTTCATGGGAACGGACGCTCTCATAAGGAATTGGAGAGCCGCTTCGGAAACTCGCTTGAGAGGATGGTTGCCGTCACCGACCGCCATAGTGCCTACTTCACGCTCAATTTCCTAAACCATCAGGTCTGCGTGGCACACCTGCTGCGTGAGCTACAATACCTGAACGAGCTGGACACGGAGCAGCAGTGGTCGAGAAATGTCGAAAGTCTGTTGCAGCAAGCCGTCCATGCACGGAACGAGAATCCGCAGGCCGTCATCGACAAACACCCGTGGCTGATAAAGCTTGATGGGCTGCTGACAGAGAACCTTGAACACATGGCAGAGCAATTCGGACAACTCAGGAAAGGACTCATCAAGTGCAGGGACTACATCTTCAACTTCCTTGAGAATCCTGCCATACCTCCCGATAACAATGCAAGTGAAAGAGGAATCAGGAAGGTCAAGATAAAAATGAAGAACTCCGGCACCTTCCGATCCGATGCAGGGGCAGATGCTTTTCTCGACCTGCTTTCCATTGTGGAAACGACAAAGAAGCACAATAACTCACCATACGCTGCTATCCGTACTCTGTTCTAAGCATGGAAGGCTGCTGCATGGGTAATCGCTGAATAGTTACT
>JAFSNR010000095.1 GCA_017443345.1 Prevotella sp. | reverse complement strand
TAAAACACGAACTTTGTTCCCTTCGAGCCTACACCGTCATAGTCTGCCGGAACTGGAAACTGATTGATAAGCGCATCGGCATCTTCCTCCTCCAGATACTCAGTCAACTCCAGTTCAATGGCCATCCGTCGCTCATTATAGCTCAGGTTCCAGATACATTCACCCAGAACGGCATTAACCACTGTCCTAATCTCATCCTGAGTACGCCAGATTGAATCAAAGTCTTTCATCATTCTGATAGCTTAAGAAATCGGTTAATGTTGTATTCCAATTCCTCCAAGTCAATGAACTGGGAACCACGATATACTTCCTTACCATCCAAAAGAAGCAATACTGTTGGCCCTGAATAAACCAGGAATTGCCCAGCTATCAAAGGCTCTTCTGTGATGTCAGTATAGAAAGAAGTCAGAGACGGGAACTGATCCGCCAATTTCTCCACTTTGTCAAGCATGACGTTGCAGACTCCGCAATCTGGAGATTTAATGTAGAAAAGGCACAAGCAGTTATCCGCTATTGTCCGTTCTATATCTATTATGCTTGTCAAATGTTTCATCAATTATCTCTACAAATTATAATTTATAAAGTTATTCTTTCCAAATCATCCGGCACCCAGACGTGGCCACTGAATGCAATCTTCGCCTCGGCTGTGTATCTCTGCTTTCGCGTTTCGAGCGTCTTGTCCTCCGTATGATACAGAATCAAGTTCTTTATTCCCAATTCCTCTGCCAGACGTGCCGCATCAAGCACCGTGCTGTGATGCTTCTCGTAAGGCTGGAAGCGCTCGCGGTCTTCGTATAGGCAAAAAGCCTCGCTCATCAGCCAGTCGGCACTCTCGGCATATTGCTTGCAGAGTGGGCTAAACGGCTCGTCGCCCAAACAGCAGATCCGCTGTCCATCGGGCATCATGGCTGTAAAGCCGAACTGGCGCTCCTTGGTGGAATGGATGTCGAAGCATTGCAACCGTATGTCGCCCACCTCGAAACGGTCACCATCCTCCAGGCGGTGCATCGTGACGAGTGTCCCGATGCCCTGCGCTTCTTTCGACGGCAATATCGCATGACAGATGTCGGCAAGCAGGGTGAGCACTTTCTCATGGCTCCACACACGGAGCGGATGTCCGAACTGGAGTGCCATCCGCATCATCCAGACGCAGCCAAGCAGATGGTCGGTGTGGGCATGGGTGACAAAGAGGTCATGAATGTCGGCATAGCTGATGCCTGCCTTCTCCAACTGGCGGAGAATGCCATTGCCGCCACCAGCATCTACAAGCAGCAGTGCGCCTGAAGCACTATGCAGCGTGAAACAGGTGTTGTAGCATTGGGTGACGAGCGCATTGCCCGTTCCTAGCATGGTGATGAAGCCGCTTTTACTATTCATATAAATTCCGATTTATCTAATAATCTTTGCTTTCTGCAAATTGTCAAGGTCGCTCCAGAAATCAGATGCCTCAGAGTCGCTGAAGCCATTAGAGGATAGCTCATGTAGGATGGCATCGAGCAGCTGCGTCTTGGAAACGTTCAGATTCGGGGCTACATCGATGGGATAAGTGATAATGTCTCCCAACGAGCCGATGTGACAGTTGGTAATGGTTATCTCTCCATTCACCACATTCACCTGAATATGCCTGTTTGAACCGTACTCAGGCTTAGTCTCACGCAGTTTCTGATATAGCGGCGAATCGCTATACAGCTCAGAATCTACAGAGTTTATAAGTTCTCGTAATGTCATTACTTCACAATTTGATAACCAACAATTACGGCAATCAGCCCAAGGGCAAGGCTAAGCAACGTGTATAGCACAGCGGAAAGCATTGCTCCATCACGACCCAACAGCAGATTCTCGTTCATAAAAGTAGAGAACGTGGTGAAGCCACCACAAAAGCCAGTCACCAATACCAGCTTTGTAGTGGGTGAAATCTGTCCTCCAAGCGACAGTCCGGAAAGCAATCCAATCAGGAAACAGCCAATGACATTGACTGCCATCGTTCCCCAGGGGAAACTGACAGCTACCCACGACTGCACAGCTTTGCCAACCAGATAGCGTGCGCCACCTCCAAAGAAGCTACCGATGCAGACTAAAAGTAATTCTTTCATGCGATGCCTAAGAGTTCAATTTCAAAAATCAGAGTCGAGCCACCGGGGATGCCAGGCTGCGAGAACTTGCCGTAGCCCATTTCAGCAGGGATGTAAATCTCCCACTTGTCGCCGATGTGCATCTGTTGAATGGCGATGATCCAGCCCTCGATGAGGTCGCAAAGTCGGCAAGCCAGAGGTACACCGCCACGACTGCTATCGAACTGTTTGCCGTCGATGGTTCTGCCAGTATAGTGGGCTGTGATGATACTGCGAACCGTTGGCTTCGCACTATCCTGATTCTTGCGTCCCTCCGGTAGCAAGCGAGCAGAGCTCGAGCGACCCTCACTCAGCACCTTGTAATAGATGCCTTTGGGCAGAGCCTTTACGCCTTCCTCTTTGGCTTTCGCCTCCAGCCAATCCTTGTTGGCCTGAATATATTCTCGTTTTGCCATTAATACTAAACTATCCTATTATTTGCTGCAAAGGTACGAATTATTATTAGATTATAGATATTTCTTACAGAAAAACATATTAATGTCGTAACCGCTTGCGGTATTCCTGAGGTGTGGTGCCAGTCATCTTACGGAACATACGGATGAAGTAGTTCTGGTCGCTGAAGCCAAGGGTGTAAGCAACTTCCTTTATGGTCATATTCGTAGTGAAGAGCAGCAGTTGGGCACGCTCCACCTTCTTGCCGTTGATATATTGTATTGGGGAAATGCCGAACTCGTGTTTGAAGAGCCTGATGAAATAGGGCTTGGTGACGTGGGCTATATCAGACAGTTCCTCCACGTTGAGCTGATAGCTGATGTTGGAATGGATGTATTCCAGTACTCGCTTCATCCGTTCATCATTCGTCCACACGCGGAGGCTGGCCTCACGGATAAAGTGCGACATGATCATCAGCATAGCACCGCGCAATTCCATCTTCTCCCATAATTCCATGTCACGGTAACGTGCCACGTAGTCCGATGTCTGTGCCGACGTGTCATAACTCCGTGGGTCCGGCTGTGGCAGTTGGGCGTATGGCAGCTGACTACACAAATATTCAAACAGTTGTTCCATGCCCGCGCCGCCCTCAACCTCTGTGGGCAGTTCGTATACCTCTTGCAGATTCATTTCGTGCTTAAAGCCCTCGTACACGTGAAGATAATAATGTACGAACCGTCCATGACACTCATACGAATGGACTGTATAGGCTGGAATGATGTATAGGTAATGAGGTTTTAACCTCACATCCACTTCTGGTAAATGGAGCAATGCTTCTCCCTCCACTATATAGAAAATGCGGATAAATGGGGAACTCACATTCTGGAAATTCCAGTCGGCATGATGCTGCGCCCGTCCAACGTTCAGCAGCATCAGGTTCATCGACTCTATGGGTATCTGTATCATTGTTGTACGTCTTTTGGGTGCAAAGTTATAAACAAAATCTTAATTCTGTGCTATAATCCGATAATATTTTGCAGCGTAGAATAATCATAATGTACTAACTTTGCACCCACAAATGACATAATAGAGAAAAGGGATATCTATATGGAAGGATACGTTCAGACCATATCGGACGGGAAAATCAAGCGCTATGTGCAGTTTCTGGAAATCAGCGACGACCCAGAACTGATAGCACAGTATCGGAAGTGGCACTCTCAAGAGTACAACTGGAAGGAGGTACGCGACGGCATCAGGGAGGTGGGCATCCTTGAGATGGAGATCTACCTTCTGGGTAGCAGACTGGTGATGATTGTCGATGCCCCAGTTGATTTTAGGTGGAGTGAAGCCATGAAGCGATTGGCCACCCTGCCACGACAGGCCGAATGGGAAGCCCTTGTCTCGAAATTCCAGGGTTGCAGGCCAGATGCCCGTAGCGATGAGAAATGGCAGCCGATGGAACGGATATTCAGACTATATTAATAAAAGAAGATAACAAGATGAAGAAGATTTTTGCTTTGCTGCTGACAGCCGCGTCGCTGTCGGTTAGCGCACAGACAGACGGACTGCCCGCCACGTTACCACCCATTCCTGAGATTCCTGCAAAGGAGCCAGTGGGTACAGTGAAGATGGGCGACTGGCAGTCGTTCCAAGAGGTACAGTTGGACTTGCCGCTGACCGCAGGACCGTTCCAGCCTAACTGGGCATCAATAGAGCAGAACTATCCAGGTACGCCGCAATGGCTGCGCGATGCGAAGTTTGGCATCTGGGTTCACTTCGGACCGCAGGCGGCTGGCGAGAGCGGCGACTGGTATGCTCGTAACCTGTACAAGCAAGGACACAGGGCCTACGAGAACCACCTGAAGCGCTACGGCCACCCGTCGGAGGTGGGCTATAAGGATGTGTTGCGCACGTGGAACCCCACGAAGCTCGACCCTGAGTATCTGACGGCACTCTATCAGAAGGCTGGCGCACGGTTCCTGATGATTCAGGGCGTACACCACGATAACTACGACCTGTGGAACTCGCGTTATCAGCCCTGGAACTCGATGAACATCGGACCGAAGCGCGACCTACTGCGCGAGTGGGTAGATGCCTGCCACAAGCACGGTATGCGCTACGGCGTAACCTTCCATCACGAATACACTTGGTAGTGGTGGCAGACTGCCTTCTGTAGCGATAAGGCTGGCGACAAGGCCGGTGTGCCTTACAACGGCAATCTGACACTCGCCGACGGTAAAAGCAAGTGGTGGGAAGGCTACGACCCGCGTCTGCTCTATGGCATTGACCTGCGTGAATACAAGAGTGTCGAAGAGAAAGCCTATACAGGCTGGTCACCGCCCAATGCCGGCATCTTCAGCCGCCATCAGGACTATGCCAAGTGGTTCGCCACGCAATGGGCGCTGCGCATGATGGACGTGACGGCGCACTACAATCCCGACTTCATCTATACCGACGGTACCGTGCAAGGCCCCTTCACCGGTAACGGCACAGGCACAGGCTACAAGTGCAACGCCATGCAGGCGGTGATGGCAGATTTCTACAACCGCCAGTTGCAGACACGCGGCAAAGTTGATGCCTTCAGCATCGTGAAGTTCCGCCGACCCACGAACGGCACGATAAACACCGCCGAGTTCGACTTCCCCGATAGTATCAATACCTCACAGGCCTGGATTCGTGAGATGCCCGTGGGCGACTGGTTCTACGCCCCAGGCTTCACATATGACTCAGGCATGATGATTCGTGCCATCATCGAGAGTGCCAGCCGCGACGGCAATGTCTGCATCAATATCTGTCTGCGTCCTGACGGCAGCATCGAGGACGAGGCCGTGCGTATGCTCGAAGGCGTTGGCGACTGGATGCACACGAACGGCGAGGCCATCTACGGCAGTAAGGCGTGGACGAAGATTGGCGAGGGAGAAATGGTGAACGGTAAACTGAAGACACTGCCCGGCGGTGGTCTTGGCAAACAGCACGCCGAGTTCCAGTTCAACGCTCAGGACATCCGTTTTACCATAGGCAAGGACGGTAATCTTTACGCCTTCTGTATGAACGTTCCAGAAGCAGGCCAGACTGTCACTATCCACTCCGTCATGCAGAAGCCCAAGCGCGTTTCGCTCTTAGGCTACTCCGGCAAACTGAAATGGAAGCAGACAGCTGACGGACTCGCTATCACCTACCCGAAAAACGGTGCCGACCTGAAAACCGCTGCCGTATTCAAGATAGAACAATGATTTAATAGATTTATGTAAGCGGGGAATCTCAGCAATGAGGTTCCTCGTATTGTTTATGGATTGACAGGCTCCAGGTAATTCACTTTCTTGCCGGTCTTCTCAGCGTAGGAGATTTCCCTCTTGGTACTCTCACCGATGTAGCTACCTACATTGATGACAAAAATCTCATCTGCCATGTCGATTTTTCGCAGATGCATGTCGTCAAGCATCTCCTTTGTACCAGGTTTCCACACCTCTTCATCTCCAGAATGTCCGAACAACCCAACGCTGATGACAATACAGCCTTCGAGTGTCAACCGTTTCTGAACTTCCATATATTGTTCCTTCAAACGAGTGCTTCCGCAAAGTGTGATGACTTTGTAGTTATTTACCATTTTAATACTTTTGGAAATTATACTTTGCCCTCAACTCTTTCTTCTGCTCCTCACTCAGACTGGTGAAGTATCCTTTCCAACCTGGGCAGAAGTTGATATGCCAACGCCAGAACTTTCCCAAGAACGAATTGGGCTTCTGATCATATTTAGCCCTCAATTTGCACTTTTCACAATT
>JAFSNR010000094.1 GCA_017443345.1 Prevotella sp. | reverse complement strand
GTCAGAACATCGAGGTAGGCTCAGTGAAGTTCGAGAACGAGTGGGCATAAGATAAAGGTAAAAAAGTAAAGTCAAGTTTAACAATTTAAAGAATAGAAAGGAAACAAGATATGGCAGAGAATGTAACACCAGTAGTTTTGAAGGTAAAGGATTTTGCAGACCGCGAGGTCATGTTGGTAGACTACAAGTTCAATCAGGCAACTGATACAGAAGGTCAGGTAGCAGGTATTGTACGTGGCGGACAGATCACGATCCGTGTGAAGGCTCTCAACGATGGTAACCCCGAGTTGCTCAGCTGGATGATCAATCCCGCAGACCCACGCGACTTGACAGTCGAGTTCCAGAACACAAAGGACGGTTCAGCCATGAAGACTCTGAAGGGTACAGGTTGCTACTGCGTACACTACAAGGAGTACTGGGCAGATGGTGAGGAGCACTTTGAGGAGATCCACATCAGCTGTCAGAAGCTCGAGAACGGCTCCGTCTCTTACGAGAATCCTTGGAACTAATGAGGCATTAAGCGAAAATAAAGCTAAGCATGGGCGCAAAAGGTCTAGTACCTTTGCGCCCATGTAGCATGTATGTCGACAACTCACACAATAGTCGCTATTTGATGATCATCTTTTGTCCGTCTTTAATATAAATGCCTTTGGCTGAGGGCTTGTCGGGAAGTTGCCTTCCATCGAGTGAGTACCAAGAGCTGTTGAGCTTGTTTTCTGTCGTGATTTGGCGGATGCCCGTACTGCCATCATCGAAATTCTTCAGTTCGTAGAGGGCTGGGAGGGCTTTGCCTGTTTCGTTGTCGAAGAGCGAGGCATCATACCATTTGTCGGTCACGCGCTTGGTGGCCCAGTCAAGTCCGTATTCATTGGCTTCGAGGAACCACCAGAAGAGTCCGTTAACATTCGGATGTTTCTTCAGCATGGTGATGAGGTCGGCAGTATAATCCTTCTGGCCATCGTAGGTGAGGGGATAGCCTGTGTCCTGATCACCCATCTTGTAGTGATAGCCACAACCCGTCTCTACCACCATGATCTGCTTGTCTGGAAAATTGGTCTCCAGCTGTGTCAGACCTTTGTCGAGATTACTGATGAGGCCTTTATAATAAGGGTAATACGATGTGCCAATAATGTCGTAATCCACCTTGTTATCCTTGATGCGTTTGAAGAAAGCTACGTCGAGCGTGGGATTATTGGCGCACTGCTCCGTGTGGAGAATGATTTTCGCCTCAGGGCACATCTCGCGACAAGCCTGTATGGCATTTTTGAGGACGGTGGTAAAATGATCCCAGTTCGTGTCAGTATATCCGTTCCAGTCACTGTTGGCCTCGACCTTACATCTGCTGTCCCACAACATACCGAAGGAAATCTCGTTGCCCGTTTGGATAAAATCGGGAGTGGCTCCCGCTTCATTTAGTTCTTTCAGACATTGCTTGGTGTAGTCATGAGTTAACTCTTCTGCCAAAGCAGGTAGCATTTTGAAAGATTCTGGTGTTGCCTGTTGCCCTGGGTCTGCCCATGTGTCGCTGTAATGGAAGTCGAGCATGAACTGCAAGCCGGCATCCTTGATTCGCTTTCCCAGTTTCTTCACGTATTCCAAGTCTTGGCGCACGCCTTGCCCCTTGGCTTCGTCAGGGGCCAGACTTGGATCTACAAAGAGTCTTACTCGCATGGCATTCAGTCCCTGTTCCTTGAGGAAGGCCAGCATGTCGCTGATCTTCTTGCCATCCTTGTCCATGTAGTTCGCGCCATGTTCTTCGTAGGTTGGCAACAGGGAGATGTCGCCACCCACGTATTTCTGTGCCTGTACGGATGTCAGACAGGAGAGTAGGGCAGCGGTTAGGAATAGTTTAAATTGTTTCATATGCTGTAGATAATTGTTTGTTCCGACGGCAAAGATACTGTAAATCGGGCAATTTTCCAAGAAATCAGTTGATTTTTTGTAAATTGTTTGCGGATTACGACAAAAAGTATTACTTTTGCAACCACAACAATTTATGTATAGGTTTATTCGTCATTATCTCCCCTTTGTATTGTCTGTCGTGCTGCTGATGGTATCGACAGAGGCTTTTTGTGACGATGTGGGTCCTGACGACCTCGTAGGTGAGGATAGGGTAGAGTTCGACAGATTCCGCCATCTTTTCCAGTATGGCACTCCTGATGAGTTCTTCCCGTTTGCGCGTGAATACGAGAAGAGCCTGAGGGATAAGGGGTATATGATGCTATATTATAAGTTGTTGAACAACGAGGGGTTCTTCTCCTTGCGCCATAACATGGTATTCCGAGCCATGAAGATTGCTGAGCGCCTCGAAGGCGAACTGCGTAGCGACCAGGCAAACCGCTTTTATTATCTGGCTACTGGATTGTTTGGCGATATATATTACTCCAGTCACGACCGCATCAAGGCAGAGCGCTATTTCACGCAGGCCTTGGAGGAAGTGGGTGATGGCGATCCGAAATTTACGATGCGCACCTACAACAGTCTGGCAGAGATGTTCTGCCTGAAGGACAGCCGTAAGTCTCTGGAGTGGTTGCAGAAGGCTCGTCGGATAGCTCTCGATACAGATAATACGGAATACTACTCCCTGTCATTGGCCATGACGGGCTATGTGTACTTTATGGCAGGCAACAGGAAGGAGTTCTACCATGTCTTTGACGAGTATCAGCAGCTGCGCGATGAGGATAAGCCTGGCTTCAGCCACCGTTACGATAAGATTCTCGAAGTGGCCAAATTGGCCTTCGACGGTAATCCTCAGGAAGCCCATCTGGTGTTGGGTGACCAACGTACTACCTACGTAGACAGTGCACTCGTAGCCATCTGTCTCTACGAGATGGAGCGCGATATCGATGGTGGTTTCGAGGCCATCAAGCACCATCATCTGGAGATGGACTCTATCTACGGCCTGAAGCAGAGTGCCAATTTCGATCAGATGGCTGCTGAGAGTGCCATCACGAGATCTCGAGAAGAGGCGAATATGAACAGGAGTCTCGCTGACAAGTTGATGAAGTGGATTATCGGACTCGTCATCGCGTTCCTCATTATCTATATCATGGGGCGTCGTCGATTGTGGCTGAAGATCCGGGATCGGAATCGGGACCTGAAGGCTGCTTTGGCGAAGGCTGAAGAGAGTGATCTGATGAAGACGGCCTTTATCCGCACCATGAGTCATGAGATCCGTACTCCCCTGAATGCTGTCGCAGGATTCTCTGAGGTGCTTTGTTCATCCGAATTCCAAGCCTCTGCAGAAGAGAAGAAGGACATACAGAAGCGTATCTCGAGTAATGTGAGTCAGATAGTCTCGATCGTCAATGAGGTGTTGGAACTCTCAAAGAGCGAGAGTGAGGGACAGGTCGCAGAAGCGGATAAGAGTAATGTCGCCTGCAACGAGTTGGCTCGTACTGTGCTCAGTGACTTCAAGGGCAGGCAATATACAGGTGTGGAGATGCGTTTTGCGACCAACGTGGGCGATGATTTTCAGTTACGTACCAATGTCTATCGTCTGAAGAGTGCCCTCTCGCATCTGGTTGACAATGCCATTAAGTTCACGGAGTCAGGGCATATTGAACTGCGTTGTCATAGCGAAGGCGATCAGTTCCAGTTCATCGTCTCGGATACAGGTGTGGGCATCAAGGAGGAAGACCGTGAACGCATCTTCGAGACCTTCCTGAAAGTGGATGATTTCAAATCAGGTGTAGGACTCGGGCTACCCATCTGTCGTCGTCTGCTTCACTCTCTTGGAGGCGAGGTCTTACTCGATGCCAGCTATAGTTCTGGCGCACGGTTTATTATTACTCTTCCCGTGACATAGACAACAAATCCCTCATCGACTGATGAGGGATCTGCAGTTATTTTTTATGGCGGTTAGCTCGCTGTTCGCGATACTTGGCCTTCTGACGGGCAGAGCCACTGCCATGAGCCCCAGTGATATACTGCTTCTTCTTGGCTTTGGTCTTCACCTTGCCATTATCCTTTGGCTTGTCACCTCCACGTCCGAAGTTGATGCCGTTTTCGAGGATATTCTGAAAATCGTCCATATTAATGATGGAATAAGCGCACGCCAGTGAAGGCCATGGCGATGCCATATTTATCGCAAGTCTCTATCACATTGTCATCACGTACTGAGCCACCTGCCTGGGCAATGAACTCTACACCGCTCTTGTGGGCGCGCTCGATATTGTCGCCAAAGGGGAAGAAAGCGTCAGAACCCAGAGCCACCTTCGTGTTCTTTGCAATCCACTCTTTCTTTTCTTCCATCGTCAAGACCTCTGGCTTTTCCTTGAAGAACATCTGCCAGGTACCGTCGCGCAGTACATCATCGTGATCCTCAGAGATATAGACGTCGATAGTGTTGTCGCGATCTGCACGGCGGATGTTGTCAACGAAGGGCAGATTCATTACCTTCGGATGCTGGCGCAACCACCAGATATCAGCTTTCGAACCTGCCAGACGTGTGCAATGGATACGGCTCTGCTGTCCAGCTCCGATACCGATGGCCTGGCCGTCCTTGACGTAGCAGACGGAGTTCGACTGCGTATACTTTAGGGTAATCAGGGCGATGATCAGGTCGCGCTTGGCCTCTGGTGTAAAGGTTTTGTTCTGGGTGGGCATGTTCTCAAAGAGGGCGTCGTCGTCGAGTTTGATCTCGTTGCGTCCCTGCTCGAAAGTAATGCCGAACACCTGCTTGCGCTCGATAGGCTCAGGTACGTATGCAGGATCAATCTTAATGACGTTGTAAGTACCTTTGCGCTTGTCCTTCAGAATCTCAATAGCCTCTGGCGTAAAGTCGGGTGCAATCACACCGTCGCTCACCTCTCGCTTCAGCAGTTTGGCAGTGATGGCGTCACAGGTGTCAGAGAGTGCTACGAAGTCGCCATAGCTCGACATGCGGTCGGCACCACGGGCACGGGCATAGGCACAGGCGATGGGACTCTCGTCGAGACCCTGCACATCGTCAACGAAATAGATCTTCTTCAGCGTGTCGCTCAAGGGCAGTCCCACGGCAGCGCCAGCAGGACTCACGTGTTTGAACGAAGCTGCAGCAGCCAGACCAGTGGCAGCTTTCAGCTCCTTGACCAGCTGCCAGGCATTGAAGGCGTCGAGGAAATTGATGTAGCCAGGGCGACCGTTGATCACTTCGATGGGTAATTCTCCCTCCGTCATGAAGATGCGTGAGGGCTTCTGATTCGGATTACATCCGTACTTAAGTGCTAATTCTTTCATTTTAATTGCATTATTTTCGTATTTGGCTGCAAAGGTACAAAAAAAAATCGTAACTTTGCACCAAACTTATATAATAATATGGAGAAGAAACGTAAAGCCCTGCGCAAACTGCTTGAAGCAGTAGAGAATGAAATCTTGAAGAAACCCGATAAGAAGACGTTAGACCGTCTTTCACTTTTTGTGGGATTTCAGGACTGGGAGTCATTCCAGGAGGCACTTCATGGAGATACCAGTGCAGACGAGAATTATAAGTAACGACCTGATATAAATAAAAGAGAGGCTCCTGATGAGGAACCTCTCTTTGTGTTTAATGTATGTCCTAAGTAGATTAGGGCAGGCTGATAGCCTCAGAAGGACAAACACTTGCGCATGTGCCGCACTCTGTGCAAGCATCAGCATCAATCACGTAGCGCTCTGCACCTTCAGAGATAGCCTCTACTGGGCACTCACCTGCACATGTTCCACAAGAAATGCAATCTTCACCAATTACGTATGCCATAATTCTTATAAATTTAAATTGTTAATACTATTCGTTTACTTATATTTGATGACGCAAAGGTACGACTTTTTGGGGATACTACCAAACTTTAGGTATATTTTTTTTGCTATTTATACACTGTCGAAATAACTATTTGTATAATATCGGGGGCTTTTTTCCGTTATTATAATATGAAATGTATGAGATTTCTCACGATTCTGACAACCCTATGTCTGTCGATAGCAACGGCCTCGGCACAGATGCGTACGATCCAGCATAAGCCATATATCGACCTGCGCCCCATGCACTTCGGTATTCTCGTAGGCATGAACCTACAGGATATCGAATTCGACAATGCGGGACCACAGACCATCGTGCTCGAAGACGGGACCATGGTTGAGCAGACCATCGTTTGCGATGCCGACAGGTGGAATGCGGGTTTCAGTGTGGGTGTACTGGCTGATTTGCGTCTGTCTAATCATCTGAACCTGAGATTCGCGCCCACCATGCATTTCGGAGCGAAGCATCTTCTGTTCCGTAATCTATCAGAACTGGATCAGGACGGTCGTCAGAGGGAGGAGCGACAGGACATGAAGAACACCTATGTGTCGTTTCCCATCGACTTGAAGTTCAGTGCCCAGCGCTGGAATAACTATCGTCCCTACCTGATGGCTGGTATCAACCCCATGGTAAACCTGACTGGCAAGAATCAGGAACTGGTGGCCCTGAAACGTAGTGACCTGATGGTGGAGATCGGTTTGGGGTGTGACCTCTATCTGCCCTTCTTCAAACTGACACCCGAGCTGAAGTTCTGTTACAGTCTGAAAGATGCAATCGATCATTCACATGTTGACGAACTGAAGGATGCCAACATGCGTAAATACACAAATGCTGTGACCAGAGGCCACAGCAAAATGATTGTCCTGACATTCTATTTTGAATAGTTATTTCTCCAGGTTGAGGATAAGCTTGCCGACGAAGACAGCGTGTTTGCCGTTCTGATCGACAGGAATCATCTTTCCGTTCTTGTCAGGAGCATACTCCAGTGAAGGCATGTAGGTGTGGGTATGTCCACCCAGCACAAGGTCGCAGCCCTCAGTCTTTTTCAGGAACTCTTGGTCGGGATATTCCGAGATTGCCCATCCGAGGTGGGAAATACAGATAACGAGGTCGCACTTCTCCTGTTTCCTGAGAATATCAATGTATTTCTGAGCAGTCTCAGCTGGGTCGAGATAGGTGATACCCTCACAGTTGCCGTCGAACACAAGGCCCTTCATCTTTGGAGCCAGGGCGAACACACCGATCTTCAGACCACTGCGTTTGATGGTGATATAAGGCTTTACCAGCCCTTCGAGTACGGTACCCGTACAGTCGTAGTTAGAGCAGACCACAGGGAAATTGGCCATCTTGAAGAGCTTGGCCATATTCTCCATGCCAAAGTCGAACTCATGGTTACCGATGGTAGTGCACTCATAGCCCATCAGGTTCATCAGCCCAATCTCTACTTCTCCCTTGAAGAGAGTGTAGTAACCAGAGCCCTGGCAGAAATCGCCAGAGTCGAAGAGCAATAAGTCCGGGTTCTTCTGACGTTCCTCCTTGATCATGTTGATACGTCGCAGGAATCCACCGCGACCTGCCAGGTCCTTGTTGTCGAGATTCTCGTTCAGGGGCATGATGCACGAGTGGGTATCGTTGGTGTGCAGGATAACAAGCTGCTTATGCTTCTTAGCCACAGCGTCTGAAGGTAGGAAGGTCAGAAGGCAAAAAGGTAAAAGACCCATTACCAACTTTGTTACCACCTTATTATATATATAGATATCTTCTCATATCGCTTTACTTTTTTACCTTTTTACTTTTTTACCTTTATTCGTCCTTCTACATTTGAGTCTACAATCTCACCACGGCTCGTCTTATCCTTAAAATAGTTCATGATAAGGAAACGGGTGTTGTTGCTGGCATCCTGAGGTGCTATGATGTTCTTACCCTGGCGAAGGGCGGGCATTCCGTCGTTGCCTTCGAGCAGGTAGTTGATGGTAGTGACACGGTACTCGGCCTCTGGATCGATCTCCTTGCCGTGCAGTCGGGCAGAGATGAGTTTACCTTTGTCAGTCTGCTGGTCCATTTCAATCACCAGTTCCACACCTTTGCTGACGCCCTCACCTCCACGAGAGGCTATCTGCTCAAAGAGTTCCATCATCTGCTTGCCAGTGAGTGTGGTGAAGCAGATCTTATTCTCGAAGGGGGCCACATCGAGCACGTCGCCATAGGTCACGTTGCCCTTCGTCAAGTCGGCACGGATACCTCCCATGTTGTAGATTCCGAGTACAGGCTGCTCGCCATAGTCCTTTGCCGCCCACACGAGGATGTCAGCCAGTAGGTTCGACAGGTCACTCTCAGGCCGCTGTGGGTGCATGTTGTGTGCTACCTGTCCCATGATGGGACCCATGATAGAGTCGTTCACCCTTTTATAGGGTTCAAGGAATTTAACGGCCGCAGGGTCAGGATTCTGATCGTAACGGCTGTCGACGATGATGCGCGTACGCTCCACATTGACCACTTGATAGTGCTTTGGAGCGCACGAAACAAGGGCCAAAATGGCAAAAACGCTACCAAAAAGTTGTTTCTTATTCATATATTTACGGTTTTATTGGTGCAAAGATACAAAAAAAATGGGAAAAGTTTCGTTTAATCGGGAAAAAGTTGTACCTTTGCACCCGCTTTTCGGCGTAATCGCTGGCAGGAAGTATCGAGAGGCCTGTTATGTTGCGTTGGAACGATACAACAAATTTAATTATTTAGGTAATAAAATGGATTTAATTAAAATTGCTGAAGAAGCATTTGCAACCGGCAAGAAGTTCCCAGAGTTCAAGGCTGGTGACACTATCACTGTCGCTTACAAAATTATCGAGGGTTCTAAGGAGCGTATCCAGCTCTACCGTGGTGTAGTCATCAAGATCTGCGGTCACGGAGACAAGAAGCGCTTCACTGTTCGTAAGATGTCAGGTACTGTGGGTGTTGAGCGTATCTTCCCCATCGAGTCTCCGAACATTGAGAGCATCGAGATCAACAAGGTTGGTAAGGTTCGTCGCGCTAAGCTTTACTATCTGCGCAAGCTCACTGGTAAGGCTGCCCGTATCAAGGAGAAGCGTCGCGCTATCACCGCCGAATAAGAAAAGCAAAAAAAAGAGAGGTTCCAAATCTGGAACCTCTCTTTTTATTTAACCATCACAACCAAATACTTACTGGTAGACCAGAACGCCTGCGGATCAGTGATGCGGAGCACATACTGCTTGTTGGCATCGCGCTGCAGGGTGTATGAACTGGCGGGGTGGGAGGTCATCATCTTGGCAGACTTGCTGTAGAACTTGATCTCCTTGTCGATACGGATGTCGATCTTGGTGAAGTAGTCCTTGTTGAAGTTAGAACGGAGTACCTCGCCGTCAGACAGGATGTTCTGCTCCTTCAGTTCCTTCTTTGTACCGAATACGAACCAAGCAGAATGGAGAGCCTTGTCCTGGGTAGAGATGGTCTCGTCCTTCTTCGTGTTGTCCTCCGTAAGCGTACTTACATTGGTATTCAGGTTTGCCACCTTCTCGTCGAGCTCAGCGATGTGGATGTCCTTGCGGTCGAGCTCCTCACGAAGAGCAGCCAACTGTTTGTCCTTCTCCTCCATCTGCTGTGTCAGGTTGTCGATGATCTTCTTCAACTGTCCACCTTTCACAGTGCTCTCACGAACCTGCTGCTTCAGTTTGTTGATCAGTTCCTTGTTCTGTTGCATCATCGACTGGATGAACTGGAAGTTCTCCTTGATACGCTGTGAGGTGTTGGTGCCCTCGCCCGACTTGGCGAGTGTTACTCGGTTCTGGGCCTCGGTGATCTCGCGGAAGCCCTCTTCGATGTCACTCAAGGTGGTCATCATGTCGTTGATCTCATTGTCCTTCTGGGCAATAATCTGATTCAGAGAATCACGCTGCAGCTTTGCAGCTTCCTCTGCCTTCTTCACGCCATCGTTACAACTTGCCAATGTCATGGCACAGATGGCAAAAATAGCTAATTTCTTCATACTTGATTATTATTTAATGACTATTTATCACTTTTACCTGCCAAGACGATTACAATCTCGCCTTTAGGCTCTTTTTCCTTGAAATGAGAGATAACCTCTTCGAGAGAACCACGAACACTCTCTTCGTGCAACTTGGAGATTTCGCGGCAGACGCTAACCTGACGCGTAGCACCAAAGGCCTCGGCAAACTGCTCGAGGGTCTTTACCACACGATAAGGCGACTCGTAGAAAATCATCGTACGTTGTTCTTCCTTCAGCGACTCAATCTTTGACTGGCGTCCCTTCTTCTGAGGTAAGAAACCCTCGAAGGCAAAACGGTCGCAGGGAAGTCCACTTGATACCAAAGCCGGTACGAAAGCCGTAGCACCAGGCAGACACTGAACCTCAATCCCTGCCTTGACAGCCTCTCGGACGAGGAAGAAGCCGGGGTCGCTGATGCCTGGGGTACCTGCATCACTGATGAGAGCGACATTCTCGCCAGCCTGTAATCGGTTGACGATACCTGCCGAAGTACCATGCTCATTGAATTTATGGTGCGACATCAGCTGGTTGCGGATGTCGAAATGCTTCAGCAGGATACCCGACGTACGGGTGTCCTCTGCCAGCACGAGGTCTACCTCTTTTAAAATACGGACAGCACGATAAGTCATGTCCTCCATATTTCCTACTGGGGTCGGTACAATGTACAAAATACCCATAACAGGGGACAAAATTAGCGCAAATTATCAGAATAGACAAAAAAAATAGTAAAATCTTTGCAATTTTTAAAAGGTATTTGTAATTTTGCACGGAATATGACTGAAAACTTAACAGGAGAGGCGCACCGTCCTGGGAGAATTGAAGTGGTGTGCGGCTCGATGTTCTCGGGCAAGACGGAGGAGTTAATCCGTCGTCTGCGACGTGCACAGTTCGCCCGTCAGAAGGTAGAGATCTACAAACCGGCTATCGATGTCAGGTATTCGGAAGAGGATGTTGTCAGTCACGACAAGAATCATATCCTCTCTACACCTATCGACTCGTCGGCCAGTATTCTGCTGCTCTCATCAGACATCGATGTGGTGGGTATCGACGAGGCTCAGTTCTTCGATATGGGAATTGTCGATGTATGCAATGAGTTGGCCAATCGCGGTGTGCGTGTCATTGTGGCCGGACTGGATATGGACTATAAAGGTATCCCCTTCGGACCTATGCCGGCTCTGTGTGCTATCGCTGACGATGTGACTAAAGTACATGCTATCTGTGTGCGCTGTGGTTCACTGGCCTATGTCAGCCACCGGAAGGTAGAGGGTACTCAGCGTGTGCTGTTGGGTGAGACCACAGAGTACGAACCCCTTTGCAGAGAGTGTTATCAAAAAGCTATACAAGAAGAAAAATGACAGAAAAAACCATTACCTTTGACCGAGTTGTGCGGTGGGTCGGCATCGGTCTTCTGATTATCAGTATTCTACTATTACTCAACCACCTCAGCCATGTGCTGTTACCGTTCTTCGTAGCTTGGTTCTTCGCCTATCTGCTTTATCCGATGGTGAAACAAGTAGAGCGTCGTCTGCATGTGCCTCGTGCCTTGAGTATCGTCATCACGCTGATTGTCGTCGTCGCAGTCATATCAGGGATTGTCTACCTGATTATCCCTCCGATGATTGAGCAGTTTGAAAAGTTGAGTACTCTGGCTACTGACTATATTCATAAGTCAGCTCATATCTCAAGTATCCCAGGAACCGTCTCTGAATGGATTGAAGAGAATCATGACGAGATTGAACAGTTCTTTAAGAGCAAGGATTTCACAGATAGTCTGAAGACCGTGATGCCTGAGTTGTTCAATTTCCTTGGACAGACCTATAGTGTCATCGTCAGTGTCATCGCATCGTTTATATGCTTGTTGTATATGTTCTTCATCCTGCTCGACTATGAGTATCTGACCGACAACTGGATCCGTATCTTCCCGAAGAAGAACCGTCCGTTCTGGCAGGAGGTGATGAACGATGTGGAGCGTGAATTAAACAACTATGTGCGCGGACAAGGTCTGGTGGCACTCATCATGGGTGTACTCTTCTGTATCGGATTCACCATCATCGACTTCCCCATGGCGATCGGTCTGGGTATTATGATCGGTATTATGGACCTTGTGCCCTATCTCCACACCTTCGCCTTGATTCCAACCGTACTACTGGCCCTGCTGAAAGCAGCCGATACAGGACAGAACTTCTGGTTTATCCTGATTATGGCATTGCTCGTGTTCATCATCGTACAGTTGATCTGCGACATGGTGGTAACACCAAAAATTATGGGAAAGGCCATGGGGTTGAACCCTGCCATCCTGTTGCTGTCGCTCTCTGTATGGGGCGCACTACTGGGATTCATCGGACTGATTATTGCACTGCCGCTCACTACACTACTGATGGCCTACTATCAACGATACGTTACAAAAGATAGTGAAAATGAGCATGTAGAGGAAAAATCATCCGAATAAATTTGGCAGATTCAAAAAAACATTGTACCTTTGCAGCCGATTTCCAAGAAATCGCATAAGGTCGATCCGTTAGCTCAGTCGGTAGAGCACAACACTTTTAATGTTGGGGTCTTGGGTTCGAGCCCCAAACGGATCACCAAGAATAATCCGCAAGAAGCTGAATGTCAGTCTCTTGCGGATTCTCTTTTGCATATCTGTTTATTGTTAGAACAATTCTTTTAACCAATTAGCAAACTTCACGGCCAACTCGGAATCTGCATTCAGAATGTTGGCGGTGATGGCCTGTCCCATCGGACGACCAGGAGCATCTTGCCATGCAAGATAGGTATGTATCTTCGCTTTGGAACGATGCACAGGCTTATATTTCTGTATTCCTTCCGTTTCAAGTTCAGTCAGCACGTCCTCAGATTTCTTCATTAAGACGTCATCTGGTGTAGCAAGTGCTGTCATAAAATCCTCTAACATTCCGTTCTGGTTATTATCCGGCATCATCCAAATGCCGACTTTTGGATATGTTGTGTCGGTTGGCTCCAAGATAAGACCGTCTTGTGAAAGTTCTATGCTTTCACAATCATATTTGCCAGTCTTTTTCAGAACAGAAACAATGCTATCCCAACGGCTCTTTAAATTGATATCTGCATCCACGACAATTCCGATTCGTTGATTATTGTCGGCTATCTTCAAGCGCACTTCAAATGCTTTCAAAACGTTTTCGACGCTTTCGCAGTCAATCACATCAAATGACTCTGGAATATTATGCTTCTCACACAATGCCCAAACGACATGCTGGTCATCGTTGCCCTCTACGAGGAGTTTATATGTATGGGATTCCTTAATCTTCATGTTATCTCATTTCTACTGAGTTGTCGGATGCGAAGCGGAGTTCCTCGATGTCATCCAAAATGGTTGGGACAATATCTCCGTCATGATTAACAAGACGAATCAACTGACCTACACCCTGCTTGTTGGTTCTTGCGAAACTACTCACGCAGTCGTTGCTGTGAGTTGTAACGAATACTTGCACATTCAGTTTCTCGGAAAGCATGAAAATGATTTCCCACAATTGGTCTTGCACGGAATAGTGAAGCCCGGTCTCAAACTCGTCTAAGAGCAGAACACCATCCTTACAATTCAACAAAGCGAGTATAATTGTCAGGATTCTGTTGATGCCGTCACCCATAGAACTGAGGCGATAACGTTTGTCCCCAATAGATACGAGAGGAATACGACGGCCTTTAATATCGTCTGAATTAAGGAAATTCAGCTTCTCAATATTAGGGTTAATAATATTAAGTGCCTGAATGATGTATTTCTCTTCAGGCGTCATAGCTACCTTATCGAAAAGAATGGCATTGTCGTCCGTATTGAAGTCGATAGTGTGAACGTATTGGAACGGACAACGATCTTTGACCACGGATAAAGAATCATGTTGATTGTCGTATCTAATTAAAATACCAGATTTTATTGTTTGAACAAAAAGACCAGATGATAAGTGTGTAAATGCAGACAAGTCTTTGGGCATATCTTCTTCATACATAAGCTTGTTAACTGGTATACGCTTACCATTATCATCTATCTCAGTGGTTTCTCCAATATAGACTTGCAGAATGAACACAGATTCTTTATCATCCTCAATAGTGATAGTATTATCTTTTTTGGAATAGATTTCTTTCCGTCCATTAAATAAAGAAAGATAATGTGCTTTTACGGTCTTTGCATCTATATCGCTACTTGTAACAATGTCCTCACCACGATTGGCAAGTAATTTGCGTAAATGATCCTCACTGCCATTGGCAAGAAAAACCGATATGGCTTCAAGCAATGTAGATTTACCCACATTGTTTTTACCGACAATCAAGTTGACACGACTCAATCTGTCAATTCTCAAAGTCTTTAAGTTCTTGAAATTGTCTATATGCAGTGATTTCATCATAATGAACTTGTTTTTTAATTATGGTGCAAAGATACGACAAGTTTTTGAGAAAAAGAAAAGGATTGAGCCTTTTTTCTGCTAAACGATACGTCTTTCACGAAAATTTCGTAATTTTGCAATCGAATTCAGATTTTAGTTATGAAAAAGAATAGGCTCCATCGTATTTTCAACAGATTACTAACCCTCGGTATTCGTAAAAAACTGCTTTATCCCCAGCATGCTGGAGATAATCAGGCAGCAGATAATCATGCCGAAAATGAAGAGCTGATACCGACGTTTATCGTGAAAGGAGCTTCCATGAGTAGAATAGACGACATGGAAGGCAAGCAATTCTGGGAGCGTAAATTCACAAAGGACGTTCTTAAAGCATTGAAAAAGAAATCGGGGATTAAACTGAGCCAGGAGTACGAAGAAAAACTTGAGAAATTGGATGAAGTCCGTCCGGACGACGACGTTTCCTTGCCGTCTGTCCCTGGGGCTAAGTATAATGAAGAGGAACTCTTGTCGAAACTATGCTTGTACTTTAGAGACGAAGAGACAGCCAAACGGTTTCTGAACTCTGTCAAGAATATGAACGACAAGGAAATCATTGCCCGGGTGAAGAAAGATAAGAATGCCAAAATTTGTTCCGACACATCGAAGTCCTTGTGGCGCGTGCTTCACGATGCACATATTTATAAAGCAACTTATGCCAACTGGAACAAACAGCTAAATAAGGAGATATTTGAGTAGTAGTTGATAGAAATTTGATTGCTGGTTGATTTGTAGTTGATCCTCAAAAAATAGCCGATTTATCTTTCCTGCTGTTTTTAAAAACTGCCGTATATTTGCACCGAGATCCCGATTTGGTGATACTTGGTCAGAGTAAGAGATTCATAAAGAACACATGTTAATCTCATAAAGAAGTCATAAAGAGCTCATAAAGAACTCATGTTTGACGCTAATTGACCTCAGTTTCCAAGGGTAGGATTTATGTCGTATTCTAACATTTTTAATTATGGCAAAAGGTAATGTGAAAAATCCAAAGACCACTGCACAGACGTTGCAGCGCGTGTTGGTCAAGGATGTAGCTATGTCCTACACCATGTTTAAGGAGATCTGCAATCATTCGTTCGAGAATGTGAGCAGAGGCTTCGATTCAATGAACAAGTTCAAGAAGGTGAACCTGCGTTACCTTCGTGAACGTGCGGCAACGCTTCAGAGCTTGGGCCAGAGTCTCAACCAGTTCTACCAGTTCATTCCTCTTCAGAGTGACAAGTGGACTCCTTATGCTGCCATCATCTCAATGGGTCATCTTCCCGAGATCTCAGTGAGCATCGATGCAGAAGGTGGCCACAAGGCGTATGTCGACACGCCCAGCCGTACATACGCTGACTTTGTCAACTCATGGGGATTGCAGCGTGGCGACCAGGTGACCTTCGTCACTGTTCAGAAGCGCCAGGGCAAGTATGAAGTGAACTATGCACGTCTCATCCTCAATCCTCGTAATGCCGACGGCAGCGGTGCCCCTATGACTACTGAGATTGTGAACAGTCAGGGTGAGTTCCCTTGCTCTAACTGGAAGAATCAGCTCAACTTCTCTTCCTTCGAGTTCGACACCGACCACTTCAACTTCGTGCTGGGTCGTGGTGGTGATGTGGTGGCAGCCGGCCTCATTGTCAGCCGCAAGGACAAGAGTGGTGACTGGTTCCGCAGCAACTGTCAGCTCGTGCTTAATGAGGCAAGCTTAGGCAGCGACCTTTGCAGTCTGTCTGAGGCTGTGGAGAAGAGCTACGCCACTTACGACATCGATTTGGAGTCGGAGTTCTACCTGAACAATGCAGGCACAAGCGGCACTGGCTCTACCGATGATGTCACTCCTGACGGCGGCAGTGGTGGCGTAACACCAGGTCAGCCCAGCTACAACACCTCAGCCACCATCAACGGTGTCAACCAGAGCATTGCAGGCGGCAACGTCAATGCTACGGCTCCTGTCACCAGCGTTGCTGTCAGCGGCACTAACCTGGGCGACGTGGTCTTCACTGCTAAGGTCGATGGCACGGGCGATGCCATCAACCCCACCAGCCACGACGCCAATGGTGCCTCGTTCACTGGCCTGAACGTTGAGGCTGGACACAACCTCGTAGTCTATCATGGCGGTACGGTCTGGTTCACAGTTACGGCTAAGACTCCTGGTAGCGGAGACTTTGACATAGGTTCGTAAGTGGGGGTGATATTTAACCAAATCTGAAGTGGCGCATCCGGTTGGGTGCGCCACTTTTTTACATATGATTTGCTCAATGCATAAAGCACATATTAGAACTTTGTTGATGCGTTGTAGTTGAAGATCGGGGCCTCGGTCTTTACCTCTTGGTCGTAGTACATCACGGCAGAGTCATTCGACTTCGGATGTTGCTTCTTGAGCAGGTTGATCATCTCTGCACCGGCCCAGAGTACAGGTCCGTATCCATGGGCAGCCATCACGTGACAAGGACGGTAGGCATAGAAAGCGGGATCGAAACCCATGCCGGTACCTACACAGACCTGCTCAACCTGGCCCTTCTGATTAACACTCGAGGCAACGGCATGCCAGCCCAATTGAGCTACAGGACCGTAGACCTTCGCATCGAGCCATCCTTTGTTGATGGCATGAGCCAGACAATAAGTGTAGATGGCTGTAGCAGAAGCCTCGAGATAAGTGTCATCGCGATCGAGCAGCTGATGCCAGAAACCGTCGTGATGCTGTAGTTTGGCGAGCCCTGCTGCATGGGCTTTCAACAGTTTCATGATCTCAGCACGCTGCGGATGATCCTGTGGGAGCACGTCGAGCACCTCACACATGGTGAGGATGGCCCATCCGTTGGCTCTGCCCCAGTGGAAGGCTGGATGCACCTCCATCGACTCTACCCATCCATGGCGGAAGAGTCCCTTCTCGGGTACCCACATGCGTTGGGCAAACTGGAGCACCTGTCGGGCAGCCTCGTCATAATATTTCGTCTCGCCAGTCAGCTTACCCATATAGGCCACGGTGGGGATGCCCATAAACATGTCGTCGAGCCACAGCGTGTTGTTCTGTGGACGAATACGGGCGAACGTGCCGTCGGAGAGTCGGAACTCCTTATTAATAATATAGTCGGCATAGTTGTCGATCAGTGCCCTGAGTTTCGTGTCGTTTGAGAGAAGAGAGGCTTTGATCATCGAACAGCAGATAGCCCCAGCATCGTCGAGGGCATGGGGATCGATGACACGGCGGATGTTACCGTCGATATTTTTGTTCTTTGCATAGACTTTCTGGAAATAGGGGGCAATGTCAGCCAAGAACTGATGACGTGTGGCGACGTAGTTACGATAGGCCACATCGCCAGTAGCCTCATAGGCAGCGAGGGCTCCTGAATAGGTGACGCCCCACTCATAGCTGGTCAGACGGAAACCGCCTTGCTTCAGTTGTGTTTCGGCAGTTATCTTCTTCAGGTCGTTGACCTCTTCTCCTGTGCTTTTATTCACCAGTTGGGCAGGTGTCTCTGACTCAATATAGCGCAGCACACGGTCCATGACACTCTTCACATCTTCAGGCTTTGACACACCATAACCTAGTCGATAGGCAGGTTTCATCAGGTGAAGAGGCGTATTGCTGTCATTGATTTGTCCTGCGGCACTTCCTCCTAGGAATGCGTTCACTTGATCGGCAATCTGCCGCATACCTTTCACTGAGGGGTGACCAGAGAGCTTGTCGATCTTCTCCAGTTCGATGACGGGAATATCGTAATGCTGACAAATCTCCTTTACCGACTCGTCGATTTCATCCCGGAGGTCGTCGTTCAGCAGGAAGTAAATCTCCGTATTCACATAACGATCCCTCATCCGCTGCAGCAGATAAGCCATCGCAGGGCGGAAGCTATAGAGGTCGCCATAGCCGATATTCTCGTATTTGTACTCGCCGATGGGGGTACCTGCCCAACTGTCGTTGGTAGCACCGAAAATAAAGATAATGTCGGGCTGGCCGAGTTCGGTCATGCGTGTATTGAACGAGCGTGCACTATAGTCGTTGCCATCGTAGCCCGTATAGCTGATGGTAGCACCACTATAGGAATTGTTGACACAGAGTCGCCAGCCATTCTCACGGATGACCTGGTGCCACCAAGTCTGACCAACATTCTGTACATCGGTCTTCTGTGGCACGTTTTTGGCATAGTACCACAGTTCGTTAGTACTGGGCGTTACAAAATCTTCGTAGGTTGAATACGAGTCACCTAGAATCGACACCAGTTTTGTCTGAGCTGACACGAGACTGGCCATCATGACGACCAGCAGTAGTAGTAAATTCTTCTTCATAAACATCGGTATTTTCTTGATTTGTAGTTTCTTGCGGATAAACCCGGAAATTCCAGTGGTTCTTGATCTTACCGGCAATCTGTACCGTAAGTGTCATTTCTCCCGTATGTTTGATCTTGTCGAGAGGGAAGCGGATGACGCCCAAGTCGGTATGTTTGCCTAACGGGATCTGTTTTGAAGAAAGTTGTCCACCTGTCACAACCTGCAGACTGTCGTCATGGATGAAGTAGATGGTGCGCACCGTGTCGATGTCGCCATACATGGCATTATAGGCCTCCACAGCAACTTCCAACGTGTCGGCTGTCGTATATGTAGGTTGGGAGAATTTGGCCAATGCCACAACAGGGTTACAGAACTCAGTCCACTCTGCAGCCTTTGAAGCCCCCTTCTCCCGCCAGTGTGCATCCAGGATACCTGTGTGTTCGCAGTGATCATTCAGTGGTAAAAGAAAGCCGGAATAATCATCACTTCTCAGGTTTTGTTCTATTACTTGTTTGTAGTTGGAAATCAGTTGTCCCTCTGAAGTCTCCTTCACTTCCAACAACTGGATATGGAGAAGCGAATCAGGAAGGATCAGCAATGAGGGGTGTCGGCTGTAGGTATCTGCTATCTCCTGAAGATCAGGACCGTCGGGGTGAAGGTAGATGCCGAGTTTGTCAGCAGCCTCAAAGGCTGCATCAGAAGGGCAATAACCATTGCAGCGCATGTAGTTCATGCCATATTCCGTCATTTTCTTGAAGATTCTGGTCCATGTTGCCTCGTCGGTAGGTGGATAGCCTGATGCAGGAAAACAACCGTTCTCCATCGCTCCCCGGAGATAGAGCGGTCGGTGATTGGTCATCAGCACACCTTCCTCGGTCGTAAATTGATGCATGCCGAATGTGGTCTCATAATAGTCGTTGCCAACAATAATGGCCATTCGGTAGAGATGAGGGAAAAATTCACTCCATAGAGCCACCTCATTACCTACCCAGGTGTTTACTACCATGTGGTTGCTCGTTACATCGAAATAATGCTCCATGACTTTAGCCGAGTCCTGATCTTCACGTTTCAACAGAACTGTCATCACGTCACCTGAGAAGTAGTTGATAACGCCTCCCAACTCAACATCGAGTTGTACGATTCCTCGGAATGGAGTGGTGTTCAGCTTCACGTGTTTGATATACAGGTCCTCGGGCTGTGACCTCAGTTCCATCTTGCCGATGATGCCGTTCCAACCATCCCGGTTCTCTATGCAGACTTCTATGGTGTTACGTCTGCCAGGTTTGATGCAAGGAGTCACATTATAATAATGAGGTGTCGATGGCGAAGTCTGATGTCCGGCATTTACGCCATTTACGAAGATGGTCGACTCTGAGTGAGGGCGCTCCAGAAACAGACTCACATGCCGGTCTCCCCACGACTGGGGAACATAGACATCTTTCTTATACCAGGCCTTTCCAACGTAATCATTGCCCTTACCGTTGGTCTGCATCGATCCTGGCAGCATGACGTAGTCGTTGTAGGCGGCAGAATCTCCCGTCGCAAAATCCCACGAACCCACCAGACTGATGGTCTCCTGTGCAAACGTGGCTATCACTGCCATCTGACATAATACCATTAAAAACAGATGTCTACGCATAAGTCTTGATATCAAAAACCTTTGCAAAGGTAAGCATTTATTTTCAAACAAACGCCCAAGTGCCTATAGTTTTTGCGAGAAAGTCTTTGTTTTTTGGCAAAATGAATGGAGGTTTCGGGAAAATTATGTATCTTTGTCAGCAGAATTTACAAACTAAGTACTACAACACAATGAAGAAAACATTCCTGACACTGATCGCTCTGCTGATGGTTAGCACAGCCTTCGCCCAAAGTGAGCAAGCCAACGACGTGATGAAAACGCTGCGACTCGCCAATAACTATTTCATGGCGAAGTATGCTGATCCTACCATTCCGACCAACGTGAACCGTATTCGCCCTTCGTCACTTTGGACACGTGCCGTCTATTACGAGGGACTGATGGCACTCTATGAGATTGACCAAGACGAGCGTTACATCGATTATACAGACCGTTGGGCAAGTTTCCACCAGTGGACGCCTCGTAACGGTGTCAAGACCAACGATGCCGATGATCAGTGTTGCGGACAGACCTATGCCGACCGTTATATGCAAAGCGGTGGTGAGGAGAAGATTTCCAAGATCATCGAGAACCTCAATAACCAGATGCAGACACCAAATACACGGAAACCCGAGGCCAACGGCTCTCTCTACGGCTGGTGGACTTGGATTGACGCCATCCAGATGGCCATGCCTCTTTATATGCAGATCTATAAGATCACGGGCGAGCGCAAATATGCTGATCACGCCATGAAGATGTATATCTGGACTCGCGACACATTGGCTGGTGGACTCTTCAATGTGAAGGAAGGCCTGTGGTGGAGAGACAAGGACTATGTGGCTCCTTATGCTACACCTGATGGCAAGAACTGCTATTGGAGTCGTGGTAATGGCTGGGTGTATGCCGCTCTCGTGCGTTGTATGAACCTGCTTTCTCCGAAAGATAAGTACTATAAGCAGCTGAAGAAGGACTTCCTCCTGATGAGTGAAGCCTTGAAGAACTGCCAGAGACCCGAGGACGGATTATGGAATCCCAGTCTCGTCTCGTATGCCGATTATGGTGGCAAGGAGATGTCGGGTACTGCCCTCTTCCTCTATGGCATGGCTTGGGGTATTCAGAAAGGCTATCTGAAGGCTGCCGTGTACAGACCTGTTTGCGATCGTGCATGGGAAGGTCTGGTCAAAGACTGTGTACATCCTGATGGCTTCCTCGGTTGGGCTCAGGGCACAGGTAAGGATCCCTCGGCAGGACAACCACTCTCGTATACCAAGGTGCCCGACTTCGAGGACTATGGAACAGGCTGTTTCCTGCTCGGTGGTGTGGAATACTACAAACTCGTGAAATAATGAAAAACTTACTACTTACGATTATAGCTGTGCTGATGCCTTTTGGGGTGTCAGCACAGCGCCATGTTGAGAGCCTCAATTTCGGCTGGGAGTTTCGTCTGAATGATGAGGGTGCGTGGAAGAAAGTCGACGTGCCACATGACTTCCAGATAGAACAGCCCTGGGTGGCACCTGCTGCCGATGAGAAGGCTGATAATACCGACGTGGCAGCCAACATCAAGAGCCGACTCTCGAGTCGAGGGTTTAAGGAGATGGGAAAAGGCTACTATCGCCTGCACTACACCCCAGCCAAGGAGTTGGAGGGACAGCGGGTACTCCTCGATTTTGAGGGCATTATGTATACGGCCGACGTCTATGTGAACATGAAACGCGTAGGTGGTACGAACTATGGCTATGTGGGTTTTGAGATCGATGTGACCAACGACCTGAAGTATGGTGAAGACAATCTGATTGAGGTTGTGGCAGATACACGTGAACCAGGTAATTCACGCTGGTACACTGGAGGCGGACTTTTCCGTAATGTGAGTGTCATTGCCACACCAAAGGATCTCTATTTCGGTCGTCATCCGCTTTATATCACCACGCGCGCGAACCAATATGTGAGCATCTCTGCTGAGTTTACCAATCGCACGAAGGCTAAAGCCACGATGATCAAGGTTCAGATAACGGATCCTGACGGTAGAATGGTCTACGACAACACCGTCAGTCTGAAGCGTCACAAGATGGCACGTACTCAGGAAGAACGTATCGCCACAGACGTGGAAATCAAAGAACCTAAGATGTGGGATCTGGATACCCCTTATTTATATAAGGTCAAGGCACAATTACTGAGAGAGGATGGTACGGTGGCTGACGAGACCTGTGAAGAGTTTGGTATCCGCACGATTGAGTTCGGTCCTGAGTTCGGTATGAAGCTCAACGGCAGAAAAGTGCTGCTGAAGGGTTATGCCAACCACCATACGCTAGGTGCCTTAGGAGCAGCTGCCTACCCCAAGGCCATCGAGAAGCGTATCAAACTGATGAAAGAGTTTGGCATGAACCATATCCGTACTTCGCATAACCCCTATAGTCGCGATTTTATCAAACTCTGCGATAAATACGGTATCTTGCTCGTTGACGAACTCTACGACAAATGGACCCGTCAGCATACAGGTGGTAAGGTGCCCTTTGAACAGCTGTGGCAGTACGATGTGCCCGAATGGATCAAACGCGACAGAAACTCCCCTTCCGTGGTGCTGTGGAGTCTGGGTAACGAACTGCAGCAGGATCCAAACCAGCCGTTTAACGATTTCGGCGTCACGATGTACAAGCTGCAGAAGACATTGTTGCAGCGATACGACTCTACACGACTCGTTACCGTGGCCATGCACCCCCGTTATCGTAATTGGGAGACCGATTCACTGCCTCATGATCTGGCCATGCTGACAGATGTGCAGTCGTATAACTACCGCTATATGTACTTCCCTGGTGACGGACGACGTTTCCCGTGGATGACGTTCTATCAGAGTGAGGCTAATATGTCGGGTATGGGACCGAATTTCTTTGAGATGAACCTCGACAAGGTGATCGGTCTGGCCTACTGGGGTGCCATCGACTATCTGGGCGAGAGTCAGGGATGGCCAGCCAAGGGGTGGGCACAGGGTGTGTTCGATATCTCATTGGAGCCTAAGCCAAAAGCCTACCTGATGCGCTCGTTCTTCAAGCCGGAGGAACCGATGGTACATATCGCAGTGATTGATAATAAGACTGCGGGCGTGATGTGGAACGGTGTTCAGACGGGCAACGATGGCATGAGCGACCACTGGTGCCGTCAACCAGGTACAAAGCTGAGTCTCATCACTTATACCAATGCCGAAGAGGTGGAACTGAGATTAAACGGCAAAAGTCTGGGCAGGAAGCAGAATCCTATCGACAACCCTAAACTGCGGAATCAGATCAAGTGGGAGGATATCACCTATTCAGACGGCAAACTGTTGGCCATCGCCTATCGCGACGGGAAGGAAGTGGCTCGTCATCAGATAGAGACCACGGGTAAGGCTGTGAAACTGATAGTTACTCCTGAAGATGACACTTGGAAAGCTGATGGTACTGATCTGATGCATCTCCGCATCGAGGCCGTTGACAGCAAAGGCCGTCGAGTACCCATGGCGCAAGATGAGCTCAAGTTCGAAATCACAGAGGGCGATGCCAAGATTGTAGCTGTCAGCAGCGGCAACCATGAGAGCGACGAGTTGAACGTTACCAACCACCGCAAACTCTACAATGGCTCTGCTCTTGTGATCCTCCGCAGTGGAAAATCGCCATCAAAGGTGACTATCAAGACCACAAGCGAGGCCTTCAAGCCTGTCATCACTAAACTCATGACGTTCAGATGGAATTAATCAAAACCCTGATAGCAGGCATTAAACAAGGCATCATCGCAGCCTGGTACGACATGAAAGAGTACATCATCGTCATGGGTGCCATTCTGGTACTATACCTTGTCTACTCCTACATCCGAGCCTATATCAGCAAGAAATAGTAGATAGAAACAAGAAAAAAGCAGAGGATCTTTCGATTCTCTGCTCTTTTGTAGCGGGAGCCGGGATTGAACCGGCGACCTCATGATTATGAATCATGCGCTCTAACCAGCTGAGCTATCCCGCCATCAACTTTTTCGTTAAGCGGGTGCAAAGGTAGGCATATTTTTTCATTCCACAAAATTTTTTGGCTAAAAATCTGATTTATTCTTGCTTTTTTGGTTATTTTACATCTTTATTTTGTCTATTCTCTTCTTTTTTCGTAACTTTGCACGCTGATTATGTTTCAAATTAAGAAATTAGACATATTCATCACCAAGCAGTTCGGACTGCTGTTCGTGGGAACATTCTTCATCTGCCAGTTTGTGCTGATGATGCAGTTCCTTTGGCGCTATGTCGACGAGCTGATTGGAAAGGGTCTCTCGCTCGACGTGATGGCACAGTTCTTCTGGTATATGGGACTGATGCTGATTCCGCAGGCACTCCCGCTGGCCATCCTGCTCTCCGCACTGATATCGTTTGGTAATCTCGGTGAGAGTTCTGAGCTGACGGCCATCAAAGCTGCTGGCATCTCGCTGATGCAGGCTTTCCGTCCTCTGATTGTTATCGTGTGTCTCATCGCAGGTGTCTCCTATTCTTTCCAGGATCAGGTAGCCCCAATGGCACAGGAGAAACTGTTCCAGTTGCTGGTGTCCATGAAGCAGAAGAGTCCTGAACTGGAAATTCCTGAGGGTATCTTCTACGACGGCATCCCTGGCACGAATATCTACGTACAGAAGAAAGACCTGAGTACCGGTATGCTCTATGGAATCATGATCTATCGACAGTCGGGCAGCTACGACGACCAGGCGATCATCCTGGCAGATTCGGGTATGATGCAGTCGACGGCCGAGAAGAAACATCTGATGCTGACGCTTTACGACGGTGTGTGGAATGAGAATATGAGATCGTCGGAAGTGGTTGGCAACGCACAGGTGCCCTATCGTCGTGAGACCTTTGCCACGAAGCAGATTGTACTTGATTTCGACGGAAACTTCGAGTTGGCTGACATGAGCGACAAAAACGTCGACGCCAAGGCGAAGAGTATGAGGCGTATCTTCCACGACATGGACTCTATTCGCGAAGCTAACGACAGCACCGGATGGCAGTTCTACCGCGAGGGAAAGAGCTATTTCTTCCGTTTGGCGCAGGTTGAAAAAGCCGATTCGATGAAAGCCATCAAGGAGGCTGTCAGCGCATCTGTGGATATCGACTCCGTCTATGCCCAACTGAAGCCCGAACAACAGCAGCTTGCCGTGAAATCGGCACTCAACAATGTCCAGACGACCATCAACGACCTCGACATGAAGGCCAATTATGCGGACTATATACACCGTTATTACCGTACGCACATCATCGAGGCTATCAATAAGATCACGCTGTCGCTCTCATGTCTCATCTTCTTCTTTATCGGTGCACCGCTGGGAGCCATTATCCGCAAGGGTGGATTGGGTGTGCCCGTCATTATCTCCGTACTGGTGTTCATCGTCTATTACATCTTCGAGAACTCTGGTATGCGTATGGCGCGTGATGACCAGTGGACCGTATGGTTCGGCAAGCTGATCTCTACGGCCGTGTTGTCGCCTATTGCCATATTCTTCACCTATAAGGCCAATAAGGATTCCGTCGTCTTCAACATCGACCTCTATAAGAGCATCTTCATGAACATCCTTGGCTTGAGGACCAAGCGTCATATCTATCGTAAGGAGGTTGTCATCGAGGATCCGAAGTACGATGTGGATGCCGACCTGCTGATCAATGTGAATCTGGAGATCGAGGCCTACAGCGAACACCACAAGCTGTACCTGTGGCCAAACCCGATCAAGGTGTTCTTCCATGCTGGTGATGATCAGGAGATCGAGAAGCTGAACCACTCACTCGAGGTGGCCATCGAGGACTTGAGCTATACGAAGGACAAGCTGATTCTTTCTGAGCTCAATAATTATCCCGTCATAGCAGTCCGTGCCCACACGCGTCCTTTCCGTCGTAAGTGGATGAACATCGTTACGGGTCTGATACTGCCTTTGGGCATTTTCTTCTATTTCCGCATGATCCGATTCCGTCTCCGACTTTACAGAGACCTGCGTGTCATCCGTTCGACTACCGATCGCGTGCTGCCGCGTATCATGGAATACTCTACCAAGACCAAGAGTGTAACAGAGCTTATATAATATATTAATAAGGTATAGATAAATGGAGAATATCAAACTGAATACCATAGAGGAGGCCGTTGAGGATTTCAAGGCCGGTAACTTCGTGATTGTTGTCGATGATGAGGACCGTGAGAATGAAGGCGACCTGATCATCGCAGCCGAGTTGATTACCCCCGAGAAGGTGAATTTCATGCTGAAGTACGCGCGAGGTGTGCTCTGTGCTCCCATCACTATTGAGCGTTGCAAGGAACTCGACCTGCCCCATCAGGTGCAGGACAATACCTCCGTGCTGGGTACTCCGTTCACCGTCACTGTCGACAAACTTGATGGCTGTGCCACGGGCGTAAGTGCCCACGATCGTGCTGAGACCATCAAGGCACTGGCCGATCCGGCTTCCACCCCTGAGACCTTCGGACGTCCCGGACACGTGAACCCCCTCTATGCACAGGATAATGGTGTACTCCGTCGTAGTGGACACACCGAGGCTGCCATCGACCTTTGCCACATGGCTGGTCTCTACCCGGCAGGTGCTCTCATGGAGATCATGAATGAAGACGGTACGATGGCCCGTCTGCCTGAGCTCGCCGCCTTTGCCAAGGAGTGGAATCTGAAACTCATCAGCATTAAGGATATGATTGCCTACCGTCTGAGGAAAGAATCGCTCATCGAGGTGGGCGAGGAGGTCGATATGCCTACCGATTACGGCCATTTCCGACTGATCCCCTTCCGTCAGAAGAGCACCGGATTGGAGCATCTCGCTCTGATCAAGGGAGAATGGAAGGAAGATGAGCCCATCCTCGTACGCGTACATTCTTCCTGTATGACGGGCGATATCCTCGGTTCGAAGCGCTGCGACTGTGGTGAACAGCTCCACAAGGCCATGCAGGCCATCGAACGGGAAGGTAAGGGTGTGGTCATCTATATGCAGCAGGAGGGTCGTGGCATCGGACTGATGAACAAGATTGCCGCCTACAAACTGCAGGAGCAGGGACTCGACACGGTCGATGCCAATGTGCACCTGGGATTCAAGCCCGATGAGCGCGACTACGGCTGTGGTGCACAGATGCTGCGCCATCTGGGTGTCCACAAGATGCGTCTGCTGACGAACAATCCCGTGAAACGTGTCGGACTGGAGGCTTACGGCCTGGAAATCATCGAGAACGTACCCATCGAGGTGACTCCCAATCCCTACAATCTGCGTTATCTCGAGACCAAGAAGAATCGCATGGGGCACATCCTTCACCTCAAATAATACGCAAAATGTCACTTTTTTGACCCTAAATGAGAAAAAGTGACGTTTTTCTTGTGGATTCACAATTAAAATGCTTACTTTTGCACAAAATTTTTAGAAACATGGCACAATTATCCAATCGTCTGCAGCGTTTAGCCCCATCAGCAACGCTGGCAATGTCACAGAAAAGCTCCGAAATGAAGGCGCAGGGAATCGATGTTATCAACATGAGTGTAGGTGAACCCGACTTCAATACCCCCGATGCCATCAAGGAAGCTGCCAAGAAGGCAATAGACGACAATTTCTCGAAATATTCGCCCGTACCCGGTTATCCCGATCTGCGCAAGGCCATCGTTGCCAAGCTGAAGAACGAGAACCAGCTCGACTACACCGTCAACGAGATCCTCGTCAGCAATGGTGCCAAGCAGAGTGTGTGCAACACGGTGATGGCTTTGGTCGACGAGGGCGAGGAAGTCATCATTCCCGCCCCTTACTGGGTCAGCTATCCTCAGATGGTGCTGTTGGCTGGTGGCAAGCCCGTCTTCGTAGAGGCAGGTTTCGATCAGAACTTCAAGATGACAGCCGCCCAGCTCGAGGCAGCCATCACTCCCAAGACTCGCATGATCATCCTCTGCTCGCCCAGCAACCCCACGGGTAGCGTCTATAGCAAGGAAGAGCTGAAGGCCCTGGCCGATGTCATCCTGAGCCATGACGACCTTTTCGTATTGGCTGACGAGATCTATGAGCACATTAATTACATAGGTAAGCACGAGTCTATTGCCCAGTTCCCTGGCATGAAGGAGCGCTCGATCATCGTCAACGGTGTGTCGAAGGCCTATGCCATGACAGGCTGGCGCATCGGCTATATCGCAGCCCCCGAGTGGATTGTCAAGGGTTGTAACAAGCTGCAGGGTCAGTACACCAGTGGTCCTTGCTCTGTCAGCCAGAAGGCTGCCGAGTTCGCCTATATCTCCAGTCAGCAGTGTGTCGAGGACATGCGTCAGGCTTTCGAGCGTCGTCGCGATCTGATCGTGAAGCTCGCCAAGGAGATTCCTGGTCTGGAGGTCAACGTGCCCGAGGGCGCATTCTACCTCTTCCCCAAGTGCAGCAGCTTCTATGGCAAGAGCGATGGTGAGACGACGATCAACAACTCCACCGACTTCGCGATGTACTTGCTCGAGAAAGGTCATGTGGCCACCGTCGGAGGTGACGCTTTTGGCGACCCCGAATGCTTCCGCATGAGCTATGCGACAAGCGACGAGAATATCAAAGAAGCGATGAAACGAATTGCCGAGACAGTGGCAAAATTGAAATAAATCAATAAATTCTTAGTTAAAAGATATTAATTCGTCTTTTATAACGGACGAAATTGCTATCTTTGCGAGGTGAATTCGAAGTTCACTAAGCAAACAAACTGCCAAAACGGGATGTAACTCGCTTAAAACTGAACATTTACAAACTCAAATTTTTATAATAACTAAAAAATTTAAATTCAATTATGGCAAATTCAACAAAGGCTGCAGCCCCAGCTAAGAAATCGGGCTTCCAAGGTGTTAAAGCTGCATGGATTATCCTCGCAATTTGCGCTTGTGCAGGTTATGGTGTATGGTATTTCGTAATGGGTAACCCCGACAACTTCATCGGTGGCGACCGTTCAGGACACCCCGCTAACCTTCTCGGTACAGTGTATAAGGGAGGTTTCGTTGTAGGTCTTATCCTTACCCTTCTCTTCACCGTTATCTGCCTCGGTATCGAGCGCTTCTTCGCTATCAAGACCGCTTCTGGTAAGATGAACCTGGCTAAGTTCACCGCTGATGTAAAGGCTGCCATCAAGGCTCAGGACTTCGCAAAGGCAAAGGATCTCTGCAACAAGATGCAGGGTACTGTAGGTAACGTAGTTATGGCTTCTATCAACATGTATCAGACTGTTGAGACCGACGATACACTGAAGAAGGCTGCTAAGATTGCTAAGATCCAGCAGGCTCATGAGGAGGCTACACAGCTTGAGATGCCTACTCTCCAGATGAACATGCCTATGGTCGCTACCATCGTATCTCTTGGTACTCTGACCGCTCTGTTCGGTACTGTGCTCGGTATGATCGGATCATTCCAGGCTCTGTCTGCTGGTGGTGGTGCTGACTCTATGGCCCTCTCTGCTGGTATTTCTGAGGCCCTCGTTAACACGGCTTCTGGTATTTTGACCTCTTGGGTTGCTACCGTTGTTTACAACTTCTTCTCAAACAAGATCGATAAGCTGACTTACGCCCTCGACGAGATTGGCTTCACCATTTCAGCCACATACGATTCTAACCACAACGAGGCTTAATTTCTTGTCCATTTAAAACTTCCTAAATCAGTTTTAGTATGGCTAAAATTAAGATACAGAAAAAAGACATTTGGATTGACATGACGCCTATGTCAGACGTGATGACGCTGCTTCTGTGTTTCTTCATGTTGACCTCAACATTCTTGACACCGGAACCAGTATCAGTCACCGCGCCTAACTCAGTGTCAGAGCTGAAGATTCCAGAGCAGGATGTCCTGAACATTCTGGTAACCCCAGAAGGCAAGGTGTTCTGCGGTACGGAAAACAAGAACAACATGCAGGCAATGCTGGACGCTATGACCGACAAGTTCGGCGTACAGCTCAACCCTACCCAGATTAAGCACTTCCGCGAGGATGCTATGGTGGGTGCTGGCATGTCTCAGCTCGCCAACTACCTCTCTCTCGAGCCCGAGAAGATGGGTGAGGCTATCCAGAAGCTCGGTCTGCCGCTTGACAGTATCAACGGAGGCAAGAGCGAATTCCAGGAGTGGGTAACAGCTGCCCGCGATGTGAACCCTGACATCAAGCTCGCCATCAAGTGCGACTCTAAGACCCCTTACTCAGCTATCAAGCTGTTGATGTCGGAACTGCAGGATATGAGCGAGAACCGTTTCCAGCTCATTACGAATCTCGATGTTAAACGTTTAAACGACTAATAGTATCATGGCAAAGAAAAATCTATCCAAGCAGAAAAAGATGGATACCCGCGTGAACTTCACGCCGATGGTAGACATGATGATGCTTTTGATCACCTTCTTCATGCTGTGTACTACACTGGCCAAGCCGCAGGCTATGCAGCTGACCATGCCGTCAAACGATGACACATCACAGTTGAACGAAGAGCAGAAGCAGGTAACAAAGGCTTCTCACACCATCACCCTCTATCTGGGAGCTAACGACAAGGTATGGTATATAGCTGGTCTGCCCAACTATGACGATCCCTCATGCGTAAAGCCCACCACCTATGGTAAGGAAGGTATTGAGAAGGTGCTCAACGAGCATACAACCGAGGAAGGTATCAACCCGATTGCCAAGATCAAGATGGCAAAGAAGGAACTTGATGCCGAGAAGACTGCGCACAACTCAAAGATGACCGACGAGCAGTATCAGGAAGCTCTCAAGAAGCTGAAGAAGGGTGAACTCCCCTCTGGCGAGAAGGTTCCTACGATGACCGTCATCATCCGTCCGCTCAACACAGCTACTTATGCTAACATGGTAGCTGCCCTCGACGAAATGCTGATTAGCAATATTGATAAGTACGTCATTGACAATGTCGACAAGATGAGCCAGGAAGACAAGGACCTCATCGCAAAGGCAGGCGTCAAGTGATTAACCCCTAAAAGTAAGAAGTAATATGTCAAAAATAGATCTTATTGACAACAGCTGGGTCGACCTCGTATTCGAAGGTAAGAACCAGGCTTATGGAGCTTATCAATTGCGCAAGAACACCGGCGTTCGTAACCTCAAGGCCATTATCACGATGTTCGTTGGCTTCGCTATCATTGCAGCCATTGTCATTGCTAAGGTTTCTATCGAGAACTACATTGCTTCTCAGAATGCCGCCATCGAGGCCGACGTTGAGTTGGCTAGCCTGGCAGAGAAGAAGGAAGCAAAGGCCGAGAAGAAAGATGAGCCCGAGGTTGAGAAGATTGAGATTGAGCGCGTTAAGAGCTCTGTAGCTTTCACCGTTCCTGAAATCAAGAAGGATAATGAGGTGAAGGAAGAGCAGGAGATGAAGTCTCAGGAAGAACTTCAGCAGACCAACACCGCCATCGGTGCCTTCAACGTTGAGGGTAACGACGAGGCAGGTGGCGAGGTCCTGAAGGCAAAGGAAGTGATCGCAGAGCCCGAGCCACCGAAGGTTGAGGAATCAAAGGTCTTCGACGTGGTAGAGGAAATGCCTCAGTTCCCCGGAGGTCCTTCAGCACTGTTCGAATATCTCTCGAAGAATATCAAGTATCCGGTAGTAGCCGAGGAGAACGGTGTACAGGGTCGTGTAATCGTTACCTTCGTCGTAGAGCGTGATGGTTCTATCACCGACGTAAAGGTTGTGAAGAGCGTTGACCCCTCACTCGACAAGGAGGCACAGCGCGTGGTTAAGTCCATGCCTCACTGGATTCCTGGTAAGCAGAATGGTTCAGCCGTACGTGTAAAGTACACCGTACCTGTTACATTCCGTCTTCAGTAATCTCTAAAATGTAAAATGAACTCATTCAACAAGTTAGTTGGATTAACACTGATATTAGGCTTGCTCCACGCATGTGGGAGCAAGCCTAATCCTGAAAAGGAGGAAGCCTATCAGAAGGCAGCCAGCTTCTTTGCTGCCGACGAGAGCTTCTACCCGATCCTTGACGAAGAGCTCTACTATTTCACCACGCAGACCCTCGACAGCATCACTCCCCTCTATATCAACGAGCAGGATGCCGTCAAGAAGCTGATGAAACTCGAGACCTGGCTCGCCTTCACCACGCGTGACTTCACGCTCAACGAGCGCCAGAACCTCATCGACCGTAAGTACATGCCAAGAGCGATACCCATCGCGTACGACGGTCTGGCTATCATCGTCAACAATGCCAACCCCGACTCGTGCATCACTATCACCGACTTTGCACGCATCCTGAAGGGCGAGGTCAGCAACTGGAAGGAAATCTATCCCCAGAGCAAACTTGGCGAAATCGACGTCGTCTTCGACAACCCGCTGTCCAGCACCGTGCGCTGGTGCGTCGACTCCATCCTCGGAGGTCAGCAGTTCAGTGCCAAGAACATCGGAGCTGTTGAGACCAGTGCCGCCGTGATCGACTATGTCGAGAACCACGAGAACTCCCTCGGCATCATCGGCAGCAACTGGCTGAACGACAAACGTGACACCACCAATGTCACCTTCAAGAAGAATATATCCGTGATGGGCGTCTCCAAGATGAAGACTGCTGAGAAATACAACAGTTGGAAGCCCTATCAGTACTATCTATACAACGGGAACTATCCCCTTCGTCGCACGATCTATGCGCTGCTGAACGATCCCCGTCCCAACGGAGTGGCCACCAGTTTCACCCACTATATCCAGCTGCCCAGAGGTCAGAAGATCATCCTCCGCTCAGGCCTTCTGCCCAGATCGGCCAACATGAATGTCAGGGATGTCGTAGTGAATAAGAAGTGAGAAGTTAAACCATTCGATAGATCAAACGTCAATATAAACGAGAGAGTGAAATAAAAATTAAGTATAACTAATAAAACAGATTTATGAAAGCAATCAAATATCTGGTAATGGGTGTCATGCTGGCAGGTTTCAGCATCACCGCTAATGCACAGGAGGCAGAGCTCGACGCAGCTCTCCAGGCAATTAAGTCAAAGGCTCCCAATACAGCCGAGTTAGCAAAAGTAGCTTACAAGAAGAACAAGAAGAACGCTGAGGCTCTTGTTAAGATTGGACGCGCATTCTACGAGCAGAAGGACACTGCCAACGCAGCCCAGTTCGCACGCTACGCCAACGAGGCAGGCAAGCCTAAGTATCAGTATGCTCCCGCATACCTGTTGCTCGGCGATATCGAGTCAGCCTATGGTACCGATGGTGGTAAGGCCGCAGGTTTCTACAACCAGGCTATCAACTTCGACCCGAAGAACCCCGAGGGTTACAAGAAGTGGGCTATGGTATACCGTAAGATCAGTCCGAAGCAGGCTGCCCAGAAGTTGCAGGACATGAAGGCACAGTGCCCCAATGAGGACATCGACGCCATCACCGCCCACATCTACATGCTCGCAGGCGACGAGAAGCAGGCTTACGAGAACTACATGAAGGCCGACATCAACAAGCTCGACAAGGGTAACCTCAACGAGTTCGTACGCTGCAGCTACTTCACAGGTCACTTCGAGGACGCTCTCCGTGCTGCCGAGGCTGGTATCAAGCTCGAGCCACGCAACCCGACGTTCAACCGTCTGGCCATGTTCTCTAACTATGAGCTCAAGAAGTACGAGGCAGCTAAGAACTATATCTACAAGTACTTCAACGAGACCGACTCAGCCAAGTTCTCTGAGTACGACCACTTCTATACCGCTCTGATCTATCAGGCACTCGAGGACAACAGCAATGCTTACCAGCAGTTCGACAAGGCTCTCGAGCTCGTCAACGACTCATCAATGATCAAGCGCTGGGCCATCCTGAAGACCGTTTCCGACTCTTATCTGAAGGACAAGGAGTTCGAGAACGCCATCAAGTACTACAATGAATACCTCGCCTGCAAGCCCGACGTGAACTTCGACGATCACGAAGGACTGGCTAACATCTTCGCTAAGTATGGCGACGCTGTTCCCGAGAAGAAGGCAGAGTACATCCAGAAGGCCGTTGAACTATTCCGCGCAGCCGGTGAGAAGTTCCCCATCCAGCAGGTATATGCCACCTATATGGCAGCCAGCAACGTCAACAAGCTCGACGACAACATGAAGAACTCCCTGGCTAAGCCCGACTACCTGAAGGTGATTGAGCTCCTCGGCACCAAGGCCGATCGCACCAAGGGTGAGGACACCATGCTGAAGACCGCTTACCACTACATGATGTTCAACTCGTACATCAACAAGAACGTAGCAGGTGCCAAGGACTATGCCGACAAGATTCTCGCAATCGACCCCGAGTACAAGCCCGCACTCGAGATCAAGAATCTGAAGTAAGAGATTTCTTTTAACCAAACAAATAGAGGATATGCTTTTTTAAGCATATCCTCTTTTTTCATTTGTCTCCAACGCTCCATTTGGTATATTAATAATAAATCCCCGCCTGGGAATTGGGGCGGGGATTATGTTGGGGGGGGGATTACTGCTTCAGCAGGTTGAGGGGCTGCTGGGGAGCGAGGGCGTTGGTGGTCTTCTCCGTGTATTCGGTGATCTTCAACTGGGCGCTGACGGCGATGTCGCGGCTGTTGGCACCGATGTTGAAGGTGTAGGTGCCGGCCTCGGCGAGCCACTGGCTGCCTGCCTCGTCGAAGCTTGCCAGGTCGCGCACGGGGATGGTCATCGTGAGTGTCTGACTCTCGCCTGGCTTCAGTTCACGGGTCTTGGCGAAGGCCTTCAACTCCTGAGCGGGCTTCTCGAGTTTGCCCTTGGGGGCTGCTACATAGACCTGAGCCACCTCCTTGCCGCTGACCTTACCGGTATTCTTTACAGAGACGCTAACCTCGACGGCATCCTTACCCTTGGCCTTGACTACGGGCTTGGAGAATTCGAAGGTGGTATAGCTGAGGCCGAAGCCGAAGGGGTAGGCTACCTCACGATTGAAGGTGTCGAAGTAACGATAGCCGACGTAGATGTCTTCGTCGTGGTTGGTATAATCATTACCAGGCACTTTGCCAGCATAGTTCCGTATGATGTCCTTAGAGTACTGGTCGAGGTAGCCAGGGAAATTCTTCGTAGAAGGATGATCGGTAGCAGCGATAGGCCACGTCATGGTCAGCTTACCTGAGGGATTGACCTTGCCAGTGAGCAGGTCGGCAATGGAGTTTCCGCCCTCCATACCTGGTTGCCAGGCGCAGAGAATGGCATCGGGATAGCCGCTCCACGAAGCTGTTTCGATGACGCTGCCGCTGTTGATGATGACGATGACGGGTTTGCCTGCCACGTGGAAGGCGTTGCAGACGTCGACAATCAGGGCGCGCTCCTCAGGAACGAGGTTGAACTCGGTGTCGATGTCGCGATCGATACCCTCACCAGCCTGACGGCCAATGGTGATGATAGCTGCATCGGCCGTGGCCACTTCCTTATTGATGGCGATGGGCGAAAGACCAATCTCGGGATATTTCTGCTGGCCCATCATCTCTGTCTGGAACCATTTGGCGGGATGGCGCTCGGCCTGGAATTTCAGCTTGGCATACTCGATGTACTTGCGGTAGATATCGGTGAGGACGGGCGAGGACTTGATGCCTGCGTTCTCGAGACCTTGGAGCATGTCGACCACGTAAGGGGGATGTACGCAACCTGAACCCGTACCACCGCTGAGGAAGTCGTAGGAGTTCTCGCCAAAGAGAGCAACGGTCTTAATAAGAGGTGAGTGGTGAGAGGTGAGGGGTGAGAGATTACCTTCTGTTCTGAAAGGTAATGCACCATTATTCTTGAGGAGGACGATGCCCTCGGCAGCGCTCTGGCGGGTGATGGCGGCATGGGCCTTGAAGTCGGGAGCGTTAGAGGCGGGATACTGGTGGAAGCTCGGGGTCTTGACGATGTATTCGAGCATGCGGCGCACGTTGCGATCCACATCCTTGATGTCGAGCTTGCCTTCTTTCACACCCTTGATGATCTCCTCTACCTGAGCGGGCTGTCCGGGCTCCATGAGGTCGTTGCCGGCCTGCACTTCACTGATGGTGGGCAGACCTGCGCGGATGCCAATCCAGTCGGTCATCACGATGCCTTTAAAGCCCCAGTCCTCACGCAGGATCTTCGTCAGCAGGTCGTGGTTGCCCATCGAGAACTGGCCGTTCACCTGATTATAGGAAGCCATGATGGTCCAGGGGGCGCTCTCGCGGACGGCAATCTCGAAGCCGCGGAGGTAGAGCTCACGGGCGGCACGCTGAGAGACGCGCTCGTCGACACTGGTACGATCCGTCTCCTGGGAGTTGACGGCGAAGTGCTTGGCCGAGACGCCTGCTCCCTGGCTCTGCACGCCCTGGATATAGGCGGCGGCAATCTTACCTGTGAGGAATGGATCCTCGGAGTAATACTCGAAGTTACGTCCGCAGAGGGGATTGCGGTGGAGGTTCATACCTGGGCCGAGAATCACGTCGCAGCGGTATTCCTTGGTCTCGTTGCCGATGGCTTTACCAACCTTGCTCACGAGCTCGGTGTTCCATGTGGAAGCGAGACAGGAGCCGATGGGGAAGGCGGTGGCGTAGTAGGTCTTGTCGGTACCCTTACGCGTGGGGTCGATACGGACACCGGCAGGGCCATCGGTGAGTACGGTGGCAGGGATGCCGAGACGGGGGATGGCAGGCGATGTACCTGCGGCTCCTGCCACGAGGTCGGCTTCGCCGCCTACAACGGCTCCTGCGCCGAAGAAGTTGTTTGCACCTCCCACGAGGAGTTTTGCCTTCTCCTCAAGGGTCATTGCTTGTAGCACCTCGTCGATATTATCGGCGCGGAGCTGGGGCTGAGCATTTGCTGTCATAGCTGCTGTTGCTAAAAACAAAGTAAAGAATAATTTTTTCATATTGTCTTATAGTTTTGGGGTTTCTTGTTGGACTAGTCGTACTTGTTTGCTAGGGGAAGGTCTTGAAGGCGTAGCCTTGGTCCTTGAGCCACTGCAGACTCTGTGGGAGGGCGGTGCGCAGTTTGTCGATACTTTTCAGCGAGTCGTGGAAGGTGATGATGGAGCCATTGCGCGCGTACCTCTTTATATTGTTGACGACATCCTCAGCCGTCATCCATTTGGAGTAGTCGCGGGTGACAAGGTCCCACATGACAATCTTGTATTTGCGGCTGAGCCACGCGTATTGTGCCATGCGCATCCAGCCATGTGGCGGTCGCACGTAGTGGCTATGGATATAGGCATTGGCCTTCTCGACGTTGTAGCTGTACTCGTGGATGGAGTGGGTGATACCCTGGATGTGGTTGTGCGTATGGTTGCCCACCTGATGGCCCTCGGCCAGGATACGTTCGTAGAGCTGAGGGTGCTTCCGCACATTGTCGCCCACCATGAAGAAGGTGGCCTTGGCGTCAAACTCCTTCAGTGTGTCGAGAATAAAGGGTGTAGCCTCCGGTATGGGGCCGTCGTCGAAGGTCAGATAGACGGCCTTCTCGTGACGGTCCATTCTCCAGTAGGCCTTTGGATAAAGCCAGCGGAGGTAAATTGCCGGTTGCTCTATAAACATTTTAAACTTTAGACTCTAAACTCCGACTTCTCACTCCCCAAAGCTGCCGCCTTTGGCATGGTACACGTCCAGAAGGGCAGTGAGCTGCTGCTCCATGGCGTCGGCCTTCTTCTCGTCGAAGGTGTCCTCGAGGTCGAGCATCTGCTGCATGATGTAGGTGTGGAGCATCACGTCATGCTGGGCATTGGAGAAGCGCACGCCATCGAGTGAGCAGTAGAACTGCAGGTACTGAGCCGACTTGCGCCAGAGCTTGTCGATGAGCTGCTGGGCTTTCTTGGCGTCGCCCGTGAGTATGTAGCCACGTGCCAGATCGAGTGATCCGCCCTGGAAATCGTGGGGGATGTTATAGTCGGGCAGTTCCTTCTCGCACTTGGCAAGCACCTGTACGGCCTTGTCCTTCTTGCCTTCCTGAATGAGGTTCAAGACAAGCATGGAGAGCAGGCGGCGGTGGGTGTAGCACATGCGGAGGACGGTCTCGTCGAGATAGATGCCAGGCACGTCGACACCGCCGAACTTGAACTTGTTCATGACGTTGTCGAAGGTCTTCTCCGTATCGAAATTACGGGCACCTGCCTTGTTGGTGGTGAACGGCGTGATGCGGTTGGCCAGTCCCTCCTGTACAAAGTTGTCGCCCAGGTTCATATAGTTCTCCGAGCCTACGGTGAGAGCCACGTAGATGGGGCGCTCCCAGTTGGCGTTGGCAATCATCTCGAGCATCATGAGGTCGCCCTTGTAGAGGGCACCCTTGCCCTTGAGCGAGATGACCATCTTATCGGGGATGGAGTCGGAAGCCATCATCATGCCGCTGCGGCGGACTGCCTCCTTGTCGATGGTGACGTAGACGGTATCCGTAGGAATCACGTGGAAATCCTTCGTCGTGGAGCGTACCCAGTTCTTGAGGATATTCTTCAGTTCGAAGGGCTCGTCGCCAAACTGCTTGCGTGCCTCCTCGGGATGAGTCTGATAGAGTTCCTTCACCTGATCCTTGAGTGAGGGATCGACCTGTACATACTCATTCGTGCCTGCACAATACTCCAGACGGCTCCAGGTGATGGGCACAGAGGGCGAGTCGTAAGCCGGACGGCGCATCTGGTCGATGTACCAGTCGGTCTGCAGATAAGAGAGGTTGCAGACGCGGGCGTCAGTGCGGAATCCTTCGGTATCCTGGTTGTACCAGAGTGGGAAGGTGTCGTTATCGCCATTGGTGAAGATGATGGGGTTGCCTTTCTCCTGAAGGGTCATCAGGTAGTTCTGTCCGAAGTCGCGACAGGTGTAACGGCCGCTGCGGTCGTGATCGTCCCAGGTCTGCGATGCCATCTGCAAGGGGACTGCAAGACATACCAGTCCTACTAGAGAGGCTAGGACAAGGTTCTCCTTCTTCAGTTTGCGCTGGAGCCAGTCGATGATGGCTGCGACACCCATGCCGCACCAGATGGCGAAGGCATAGAACGAGCCTGCGTAGGCATAGTCGCGCTCACGAGGCTGCATCGGCGTCTGGTTCAGATAGACCACGATGGCGAGACCAGTCATGAAGAAGAGGAAGAAGACTACCCAGAACTGGCGGATGCCGATGGGATCGTCGATGGTCTTCTCGCCGACCTTGCGCTTACGGGTGTACCAAGCCTGCCAGAAGAGGCCGATGAGACCCAGGATGAGTGGCATACAGTAGAAGACGTTGTGACCCTTGTTCTCTTTCAGTTCGTCGGGCAGCAGTGACTGATCGCCGAGACGGGCATTGTCGATGAACGGGATACCCGTGATCCAGTTGCCATGCTCGAGTTCGCCATTGCCCTGAATATCGTTCTGACGACCTGCAAAGTTCCACATGAAGTAGCGCCAGTACATGAAGTTGCACTGGTAAGAGAGGAAGAACCGGATGTTCTCGAACTGTGAGGGTACCTTGACCATCATCTGTTCGCCACAACGGTCGTAAGGAACCTCGGTGCCGTCGACACCACCCATCCACGACTCGTAGGCAGATGCATGGCCAGCGTCGTACATACGTGGGAACAGCATGTTCTGGGCATATTTGTATTCATCCTTCGTGCGGACTACGAAGTAAGAGTCCTTCTCGTCGGCAGAGGCTTTCTCCTTGCGCTGGTAGACGGGCTTGCCCTTCGACATGACGGGCTTGCAGTAGTTGCCATCCTGCTCGAGGGCCACCTGAGAGGTGTAAGCCTGTCCGTAGAGCAAAGGACGATAGCCATACTGGTCGCGTCCGAGGTAGTCGCCCAGGGTGAAGATGTCCTCTGGGGAGTTCTGGTCCATCGGGGGATTGGCCGCAGAACGGATCACGATTAGTGCATAGGTGGAGTAGCCGATCATCAGCATGAGCATACACAGCAGCATGGTGTTTTTCATGCGGGCAGTGATGAGCGGCAGTTTGTCATTGGTCAGACCAAGTACGAACCACAGGACTGCGAGTGCGACGATACCAATGATGAAGGCCGACCATCCCCATCCGTAGAAAGGAATGCCGAGCATACCCACAGAGAGGAGGAAGGCTATATTCTGGATCTTCTGGCTGTGGCGCTGGGTCTGTGTCTCATAGACTGCCCAGATCACGGTGGCCACAAGCAGGATGATATAGATAATCTCGCCTGTGTTGAAGGGCATGCCGAGACCGTTGACGAAGAACAGCTCGAACCATCCGCCCACGGTGATGATGCCAGGAACGACACCATAGAGCACTGCTGCCAGAATGACCAGCGAGATGCCAAGGGCGATGAGAGAGCCCTTCAGGTTGGCATCAGGGAAACGGCGGTAGTAGTAGACCAGTCCGATGGCGGGTACACAGAGCAGGTTGAGCAGGTGGACGCCAATGGAGAGTCCCGTCAGATACATGATCAGCACGAGCCAACGGTCGCTGTGAGGCTCGTCGGCCACATCGTCCCACTTCAGGATGAGCCAGAATACCGCAGCCGTGAATGCTGAGGAATAGGCATAGACCTCACCCTCGACAGCCGAATACCAGAATGTGTCGCTGAAGGTGTAGATGAGGGCACCCACCAAGCCAGAAGCCTCGATGGCTATCAGGCGCGACCATGAGAGTTCGCTCCAGTCGCTGATGAGCAGCCGTCGCGTGAGGTGGGTGATGCTCCAGAAGAGGAAGAGAATACACGAGGCCGATAGGAGGGCACTCATCATGTTGACCATCCGCGCTACCTGAGAAGGATCGCTGGCAAACTGTGAGAACAGATTGGCTGTGAGCATGAAGAACGGTGCCCCGGGGGGATGGCCGATTTCGAGTTTGTAACCTGTTGTGATAAACTCCGGACAGTCCCAGAAGGAGGCTGTCGGTTCGATGGTTGAGCAATAGACGAAGGCCGCAATCAGGAATGTCAGCCAGCCCAGGGTGTTGTCTACCAGTCTGTAACCAGCCTTGCCGCTACGTCCAGCAATGAGTTGTTCCATTTGAAAAATATGATCTTCTAACGTTAAAATTCAAATATTGTGTGCAAAGGTACGAGAAATAATTAAGAATTAAGAATTAAGAGTTAAGAATTAACTTACATAAACAAACCAGCGCCGTATATTAGGACGATGTAACGGAATATTTTTCCTAGTGTGATGGCGATGAAAGTGATGACGATGTTAGAGCGCATCAGTCCCAAGGCAATGGTGATGGCACTGCCCAATATGGGGAGAAAGGCAAAGATGCCCATCCAGGAACCATGACCAGCGATGAAGCGATGGGCCTTGTCGAGGTCCTCTTTCTTCACGTGGAGGTACTTCTCGATCCATTCCATCTTTCCCATGCGTCCTACCACATAGTTGAGGACACTGCCCAAGACGTTGCCGATGGTGCCGTAGATCATCAGTATCCAGGGGTCGAGACCTGTGGCCATCAGTCCCAATATCACCGCCTCGCTGGAGAATGGGAAGAAGCTGCCAGCCAGGAAAGCTGCCACAAGCATGCCCCAATAGCCGTACTGGGTGAGAAGTTCTATGATAAAGTCCATAAGTTCATGCTGGTAAGGAACAGGGTGACTGCTGCGAGCACGAAGAAGAGGATATTCGTCACGCGTGAACTGGTCAGGGCGATAAAGTGGGCAATTATCGGACTGACGGAGATGATCATCACATGTAAGGCCAGGTCGCACATCTGAGGCTGCAATGCCACCAGTACGCAGGCACAGAGCATCAGGACGATGAGGCTGTAATACATCTGTCGCACACGGATTTTGTCTTTATAGCTGGTGACGACAAAATGGATGGCACCCAGCAGGAACAAGATGACGAGGAAGGCGATCAGCAAGAGGTGCTGCAGGTTCAGCATCGAATAGGAGAAGGACAGTTGGAGACTTGTCAACTCTGCAAAATGCTGGAGCCAGGGGGAGATGTCGCCATTTCCCTGCCAGAAATACCAGGCAAAGGAGAACCAATAGGGTGTGGCGATTCCCAACAACGATGCCATGAGCGTATGCCAGCTGAAGCTGTAGACGGTGATCATCATGAGCAACCAGAATACGGGCAGGAAGAACAGTACATGTACATCGACCAGACTGCCCATGCCAAGCAGGAGGAAGGTGTAATAGATCCATCCTGCTGACGAACGATCCTGATAGGTCTGGAGCAGGCAAAAGAGCGAGGCGACGGCCGTCAGTTGCAAGAAGGCTCCAGATGGCGTCGCGAAGAGAAATAAGGCCGCACAGGAGAGTAGGATGTAGGATACTGACACCATGCGGCTGTACATGCGTATCAACAGATTGACGTTGTTGAGCTGCATCATCAGGTAGACGGAGAGTGCGAAGCAGGCAAACTGCAGCCACCTTCCGTGGCCGATCAGTCCTCCCAGCAGCCAAACGACAACTGCATACACAGCCGCAATCGGCAGTGCACGACGACTCTCCGCAACTACGTTCTGTATCCGCTTCACTTTACCTTTTACCCTTTAAAGGTCTGCTCCTATATCGCGACGGAAATATTTGTCGGTAAATTCGATCTTCTGAGCCTCTTCGAACGACTTCTGAAGGGCTTCTGCCTTATCTTTGCCATAGCTGCTGACAGCGATGACGCGACCTCCGGCAGTCACGACCTCACCATCCTTCAGGGCTGTGCCACTGTGGAAGACGATAGAGCCCTCAACGTTCTCAATTCCCTTGATGGGGTAGCCCTTCTGATAGGCTTGTGGATAGCCACCGCTCACCAGCATGACACAGACGGCTGCACGCTCGTCGAACTCGATGGTGCGCTTGTCAAGATCGCCAGCTGCTACACCCTCGAAGAGGTCTACGATGTCACTCTTCAGACGAAGCATCACGCTCTCTGTCTCAGGGTCACCCATGCGGCAGTTGTATTCTATTACGTAAGGCTCAGGCTCGCCAGTAGGCGTGTTTGTGCGGTTGATGAGTCCGAAGAAGATAAAGCCTTTATAGTCGATCCCCTCTGCAGCAAGACCTTCGACGGTAGGACGGATGATGCGATCCTCCACCTTCTGCATCCACTCCTTCGTGGCGAAAGGTACAGGGGTGACGCTACCCATGCCACCCGTGTTTAAGCCCGTATCGTGCTCGCCAATGCGCTTGTAGTCCTTGGCCTCGGGCAGGATCTTGTAGTGCTTGCCATCCGTCAGGACGAAGACTGAGCACTCGATACCGCTCATAAACTCTTCGATCACGACCATCGATGAGGCATTGCCGAACATGCCGCCCAGCATCTCCTTCAGCTCTTTCTTGGCTTCGTCGAGGGTAGGGAGGATCAGCACACCTTTACCTGCACACAGGCCATCGGCCTTTAACACGTAGGGGGGCTCTAGTTGCTCTAGAAATGCTAGCCCTTCTTGTAAGTGCTCACCGTCAAACGTCTGATAGCGGGCAGTGGGGATGTTGTGGCGCTGCATGAAACCCTTGGCGAAATCCTTCGAACCTTCGAGGACGGCACCAGCCTTCGAGGGGCCAATCACGGGTACGTCCTTCGTGCGGGCATCAGCCTTCAATTCGTCGTAGATGCCTTTTACAAGGGGATCCTCAGGACCAACGACGACCATGTTGATGCCTTTCTCAACGACGAACTGCTTGATGGCCTCGAAGTCGTCAGCCTTCATAGCCACGTTTTCGCCACAGTTGCTGGTACCAGCATTGCCTGGGGCGATATAGAGTTTCTCACATTGACTGCTCTGAGCAATTTTCCAAGCGAGGGCGTGCTCACGTCCGCCACTACCTAATAATAGTAATTTCATATACTTATTTTAAATAATCTTCAAAATATTGTGTGATCCTTTCATGCAGATGGACGCTGGCATGGCCGCGCATGTTGTGGGGCTCGCCTGGATAGGCGAAGAAATCGGGCTGTGTGCCAGCCTTGATACAGGCATCGAGGAACGACAGACAGTGCTGAGGCACTACCGTCGCATCATTATAGCCAGTAATGATCTGGAGCTTACCTTTGAGGTTCTTGGCCTTCGGAATAAGGCTGCTCTTGGCATAGCCCTCAGGGTTATTCTCGGGAGTGCCCATATAGCGTTCGCCATACATGACCTCATACCATTTCCAGTCGATCACAGGGCCACCTGCTACGCCCACCTTGAAAACGTCAGGATAATTGGTCATCAAGGTGATGGTCATGAATCCTCCGAAACTCCAGCCGTGAACACCTAGGCGCGACATATCGACATAGGGGAGGGTGCGCAGATAATCGACACTCTTCATCTGATCCTGCATCTCAATCTGTCCCAGTTGGTGGAAGGTGGCCTGCTCAAAGGTGATGCCACGATTCTCTGAACCACGGTTGTCGAGGATGAAGACGATATAGCCTTTCTGGGCCATATAAGTCTCCCACGAACGGCTGGCCCAGTGCCAGGAGGCGTCGACATTGTGGGCATGAGGACCACCGTAGACATAAACGACGGTGGGATATTTCCGGGTAGCATCGAAGTCGGCAGGTTTCACCATTCTGTAATAGAGGTCTGTCATGCCGTCGGCAGCCTTGATACTGCCCATTTCAAAGATGGGTTGCTGATAATTCTTCCAAGGATCTTCAGCCTTGTGCAACTGGTAGCCCTTGCCGTCAGAGGTTCTGCGAACGTCGATATTCAGTGGGATCTCGGGCGCACAGTATTTCTGGTACACCTGTTCGCCTGAAGCAGAGAGCATTGCAGCGCGAGTGACACCAATACCATCATCGAGCAGTGTCCGCTTGCCCGTCTTGATATTCACGGCATAGAGGTTCTTCTGCAGCGGGTTCTTCTCGTTGGAGAGGATGATGGCACTTTGAGTCTTCTTGTTGAAGCCCAAGAATTTCATGACGACCCAAGGGCCTGAGGTGAGCTGCTTCAGCTGTTGCCCCTCCTTATTATATAAATATAGGTGGTTGAAACCGTCTTTCTGACTCTGCAGGATGAATTTCGAATTGTCCCAAGGCAGGAACTCGATGGGATGCAGGGGCTCCACGTATTTGTCGGAGGTCTCGCGACAGAGTTCTTTGATCTTCTCGCCCGTCTCGGCATTGTAGTATACAAGGCGGCAGTCGTTCTGAGCGCGATTCAGTTCAAACATATAGACCGTTTTGGCATCAGGGCTCCAGGCGATATTCGAGAAATAACGGTCTGTAGGATCGCCAGCCTGCAGGTAGATGGTCTTCTGTGTCTTCAGGTCGAAGATGCCCACAGTCACCTTGTGGCTTGTCATACCAGCCATCGGGTACTTGTCAGGCTCATAGGTCGCCTCACGAGGGAAAATGTCTACTTGAGGATAATCAGCCACCATGCTCTGGTCCATGCGGTAGAAAGCAAGTTTCTGACCATCGGGGCTCCAGAAGGTGCCTTTATTGATGCCAAACTCATTGCGATGGACGGACTGGCCATAGACCATCTCACGGGAACCATCTTTCGAGATCTGATATTCCTGGTCGTTGGCATCTCTCACGTAGAGTTGCCAGTCTTTCGTATAAGCAAAGGCTCGCGAGGTCTTGTTCCAGTCTTGATCCCCTGTTCCCTGGATGTGCTGCACCATCTTGGTCTGCTTCAACTTGAAGTCGTAGAGTATCTGGATGGTGTCGTTGCTGAGTAGTACGAGCGACTGATCAGCATACGGATATATCGCCATCAAGGCATTGTGCATCGAGGATGGCTCCGTTTTCAAGGTGGCGTTCACCTCCTCGAGAGTGAACAGGGCTGTCCTGCTCTTGTCCTTGGCGAGAATGCCTCCTTCCTCAGCGTCCTGATACATCAATTGATCACCCCACCACGTGATGAAGAGGTTTCTGGGCTGCATACGATAATAGTTGGTGCCGCCAAAGTTCAGATCCTCGAGTGTGAAGAGTCTTTTATCCTGAGCGCTCATAGAGGTGAAAAGAGAGAGGTGAAAGGTGAAAAGTATTATGAGCAGTGTTTTAATCTTCATCATTGTCGAACATTCTCCTCCTTTTATCTGCGAAATCCTTACCCTTACCAAAAGAACGGCCTTTGCCACTACGGTCGAAACGCTCATGACCACCACGGTTCTGACTGCTCTTGTAGCCTCCCTTGCGGTCATCGCGACCCTTACGGTCTCTACCTCTGCGATCGTCACGGTCATCGTCGTCTCTTCTTCCACGACGCTCTGGTTTGGCGTTCAGGTCGTGATGGTGGAAGGTAAACGAACGGATGTCAGCCTCTTCGTTCTCTTCTTGTTCCTCCAGGCGCTTCTTGAACTCGCGCTCCTTCTTGAAACGGTGCTTTTCTGCCATCTGACGCTTCTCCTCGTCAGTCTTCACGACACCACCCTCAGAGCGGAAGTCCTTCAGTTTGCCATCGAACATCTGATACTTGCGGAACTCACACTCCAGACTGCCGTTGTAAAGCGGAATCTTGATGCTGGGCTTCAGGCCAATCTGGTCGAAACACTCCTCACGATAGCTGAGCACCCAGGCGTCGTTGCCCTTGAACTGGTGTTTCAGTCGCTCGCCAATCATCTTGTAAGTTCCTAATAGATCAGGCGTTGAGATTCGCTCTCCGTAGGGAGGATTGGTGATAATGATACTCTTGTTCTGTGGCTGGGTGAACTCCTTGAAGTCCTGCTGTTCTATACTGATGGTATCAGACAGTCCTGCAGCCTTGACATTCATACGAGCGGTATTCACAGCCTTGATGTCGATATCGTAGCCATAGATGTGATACTTGAATTCACGTTCCTGACTCTCGTCGTTATAGATTTCGTCGAAGAGCTCGGCATCGAAATCAGGCCATTTCTCAAAGGCAAACTCCTTTCGGAAGAGTCCTGGAGCCATGTTCTTGGCAATGAGCGCAGCCTCGATAAGCAGGGTGCCGCTACCACACATCGGATCGATAAAGTCGGTATCTCCCTGCCAGCCTGAAAGCAGGATCATACCTGCAGCCAGGACCTCGTTGAGTGGCGCTTCCACACTCTCCTGACGGTAGCCTCTGCGATGCAGCGACTCTCCGCTGGAGTCAAGGCTTAACGTACATTGATCCTCTGCGATATGCATATTCAGTCGGACGTCAGGATTGGCCACGGAGATATTCGGACGTTTGCCCGTCTTCTCACGGAATTGGTCGACAATAGCATCCTTCACCTTATACGACACAAACTTGGAGTGGCGGAACTCCTCAGAGAACACGACAGAGTCGACAGTGAAAGTCTTCTCATTGCCCAGATACAGTGTCCAGTCTATTTTCTTGATTTCCTCGTACACTTCATCAGCGCTTCTCGCTTTGAAATGATGGATAGGTTTCAGAATTCTGATGGCAGTGTGCAATTGAAAGTTTGCACGATACATCATTTCTTTATCACCTGTAAACGATACCATTCGTCTACCGATCTTTACATCGTTAGCCCCCAATTGGGTCAGCTCTTTCGCCAGTACAGGTTCCAGTCCCATAAACGTTTTGGCGATCAGTTCAAAATTTTGTTCCATTGTATTGCAATTACAGGGTGCAAAGATACTGCAAGTTGAGCGAAAAATGCACTTTTTTACTGTTAATCTAATAAAAAACTCTAGTTTTTTTGAAAAAACGCTCCTAAATTGTTGATTTTCCAAATAAAATACTTACTTTTGCGAAGAATTAAGAACCGATGATCGGATTGTTGTTATATGCCTACTCTGAAAATGAGCAACTCATCCCCGTCTTTTGGGTGGTGGGTATCTTGCTGGTTGTCTTACTCGTCTATGGCATCTTACGTCAGCGTCGGGTCGGTGCGAAGCTCAGTAAGGAATTGCTTGAACTTGAGAAAGCCCGTCAGAACAATATAGAATATGAGTTCATCCTGAAGGCAATGAAGATTGCTGTATGGCGCATGGATCCCAAAATGCGTCTGGCGACTTATGAAACTGATTTTCGCGATGGCAAGGACAGTTATGTCTCGTCACCTGACACCCCCATCGATTCGATGTGGGATTTCCTGGATCCTTCTGATTGTCAGCGCGTAAAGGTTGCGCTTGAGGATATTCTGTCAGGCAGGAGTGATTCATACCATCAGGTTTATCGTGTGAAGGTGGGTAATACGATGTATTGGGAGGAGAGCTATGCAACCATCTCTGCACGTGATGATGAGGGTAATCCGACATCTGTGGTCGGTACCTCCCTGCGTATTGACGACCAGAAGAAGATGGAGGCCGATTTGATCAGTGCCCGTAACAAGGCAGAGGAAAGCGATCGTCTGAAGACTGCCTTCCTGGCTAATATGGGACATGAGATCCGTACTCCGCTGAATGCTATTGTAGGCTTTGCTGATCTATTGCCTGTGGTAGAGAGTGAGGAAGACCGCAACCAACTGATTCGGGAGATTCAGGAAAACAACCATAAACTGTTAAAGATTATCGATGGTCTGGTTAGTATGTCGAAGATCGAGGCAGAGGCCAAGAATCTGGTGATGTCGCAGACGGATATCGTGCCGTTGCTGAAGGGTATTGCAGATAACCATGCCCAGTTGGTCGATGGCGTGTCACTCATTATTGCCGCCCATTTCCCCTATGCCGAATTGTATATGTATACTGATGTCACTAAGCTTACGGAGGCTGTGGATCATCTGATGCAGAATGCTGTGAAGTTTACCCAGAAAGGTTCTATTACGCTGGGCTTCGACCTCGTGAAGGGTGATCATGTTCGCATTTTTGTACGTGATACAGGTAAGGGTATTGCCAAAGAAGATCAGGAGCGAATCTTTGAGCGTTTTGTCAAGATTGATGAATATATCCCAGGTACTGGTCTTGGTCTGTCTGTGGCTAAGGCTCATGTCCAGAGTCTGCATGGTACCATGGGCGTGGAGTCGACGCTTGGCGAGGGCTCAACCTTCTGGATGGAGCTGCCAATGTCTTAATTGCATTTTTTTCTGCTTTCGTGCAACTTTTTTTCGTTTGCTTCCGTCAAACAGACAGAAGTAAAATTTAAAATGATGAATGATATGAAAAAGAATTTATTCCCAATTGCTGGTCTGATGGCCTTGACAGTTATTCTGTTGTCTGCTACGTCGTGTGTAAAAACCTGTACTACCCTGGAGCCAGCAGGTGAACGTGTGGCAGAATTTCGTGATCTGAAAGGTTTTGAGAAAATCGAAGTGAATGGTTCTCCTACGGTCTATTACACCCAGGCAGACAGCTTCTCTGTCAAAGTGACTGGCCCTGAGAATTATATTGAATACATTCTGACGGAACTCGATGGTAAGACGCTTGTTGTGCGTAATCGCGGAAAGGTGGGGATGGTCAATTTCCATGTGAGTACTGACAACGATGTTGCAGTTTACGTGACTTCCCCTGATCTCATCAGCGTGGCGTTGAATGGTTCAGGCGACTTTATCAGCAAACAGCACGTCGATACAGATAATATGGACATTAATCTGCGTGGCTCAGGCGATATCGAGATGGCTGACCTTCTATGTGACCGCTGTGACATCAATTTGATAGGGTCGGGTGATATTAATATGAAGCGTTTGGAGACTCGTGGGGCTACTGCGACGTTGATTGGCTCTGGCGATATCGATCTGAAGTTGAATAACGTGCAGAATACCTTGTTGGCTGTGAAAGGCTCAGGCGACATCTCTGCTGATTTTGCGAATGGTTGTAAGAAAGTGGAATGCGAGTTGCACGGATCGGGCGAAATCGAGTTGAGTGGATATATTGAACATTTTTCTCACCATAAAAGCGGTTCTGGCGAGGTAGACTTTCATAAATTGAATGTAGAAAAATAAATTTATCTAAAAAGTTTTCACTATCTGCTAAATATTGTCTACCTTTGCAGCCGTTATGAAATATGCTATCATAGCGGCGGGCGAAGGAAGCAGGCTCGCTCAGGAAGGAATCAAAAGTCCGAAACCTCTGGTTGAGGTGGCTGGAGAAAAATTGATAGACAGGTTACTGAGGGTCTTTGTTGACAACGGGGCCTCTGAAGTTGTCGCCATCTGTAATGAGCAGATGACTGACGTACAGGCTCGTTTGAAGCAGATCAAAGACGATGGTCAGGTGCCATTTCGGTTCATCGTCAAGTCAACACCTAGTTCCATGCACAGCATGTGGGAGCTTAGTCGTTGGCTTGGCGATGAGCCTTTTGTGCTCACCACTGTCGATACGATCTTCCGTGAATCTGAGTTCGCAGATTATGTTAGGGCCTTCAGTTCCCTCATCTCTCATGGTGAGGCAGATGGTCTGATGGGTGTTACTGACTATATTGACGACGAGAAACCTCTCTACGTGTCTACTGACGAGGGCTTGCGTATCACAGGGTTTCTCGATAGTTGTGATGCTCCGAAGTACATCAGTGGTGGCATCTATGGTCTGACACCAGCGTCTATCGATACGCTCAATCGTTGTATAGAACGTGGAGAGAGTCGTATGCGGAATTTCCAGCGTGCCCTCGTCCGCGATGGCTTGCGCCTCCAAGCGTTTCCCTTTTCGAAGGTGCTCGATATCGATCACGCCTCTGATATAGGGAAGGCTGAGGCATTTCTACAGAATCAATAAATCACGACTGACGACATGAAAGTGCTGATGATACAACGGGCTCCGCGGTTCTCCCCCAATTCGGTGGAGAAGGATCTTGCCATCCTCGAGGCTGTAGCTGCCCGTCTCTCAGCATCAGGTCACACCGTTACCATTTGTAGTGAAATCTCACAATGGGGACTGTCCCCGTTGTGCGATTGTATCTTCTCGATGGGCAGAGAGCCTGAGACTTTGGAAAGGTTGAAGGCGCTTAAAGGCGTCAAGATTATCAATAGACCTGAAGGTATCGAGAACTGCTCACGCTCCACGCTCGAAGATATCATGAAGCACATTGGCACTCCGATAGCTCCTCAAGAGGGCGATCATGGCTATTGGTTGAAGCGGGGTGATGCAGCTGCACAGTCGGAAGAGGATGTGCAGTTTGCAGCGGACAAGATCCAGTTGACTGAAAAAATCCGGGCAATGGAGCAACGGGGTATCAGCAGCTATACGGTTAGTGCCCATGTGGTGGGCGACCTCGTGAAGTTCTATGGCGTTCGTGGCACAGGTTTCTTCCGCTATTATTATCCTACGGACGATGGCGATACGAAGTTCAGTGATGAGGCACACAATGGCTCTGCCCGTCATTACGCCTTCGAAGCTTCTGTGATGCAGACTGAGGCTGAACGACTGGCTGAGGCTGTGGGCATTGATGTCTATGGTGGCGACTGCATCGTTCGCAGTGATGGCACATTCTGTATGATTGACTTCAATGACTGGCCCAGTTTCTCTCGCTGTCGAGAGGATGCTGCTGAGGCGATTGCGTCATTGGTTGAAGATTGAAAATTGAAAATTTTAAAAATATGGCAACATTTAAGGAATTACTCAAGTTATCATTTAAGTCAGAGGACACGGAGGAGTGGCTCGACGTACACTTCACCCGTCCTATTGGTCTGGCTTTCGCTTTGTTGTGGAATAAATTAGACATTCATCCGAATGTCATTACCATTGTATCCATTTTCCTTGGTGCAGGTGCAGGATGGATGTTCCATTATTCCGATCTGGAGCATAACCTGTATGGTGTGGCCTTGCTGATGCTGGCTAACTTCTGCGACTCTACTGATGGTCAGATGGCTCGTATCACGGGTAAGAAGACTCTTATCGGACGTATGCTCGACGGTTTTGCTGGCGATGTGTGGTTCTTCTGCATCTATCTCGCCATCGTGTTCCGTCTGTGGAACCAGAATATCCCTGGAACTGGTATCCAGTGGAGTTTCTGGGCATTCCTCTTCTGTGCCTTTGCTGGCTTTATCATCCACTCGCCTCAGAGTACCCTGGCTGACTATTACCGTCAGATCCACCTCTTCTTCCTCTTGGGAAAGGACGGCAGTGAACTCGATAATTACAAGCAGCAGCGTGCCATCTACGAGGGTCTGCCCAAGAGCGACCTTCTTGGACGCACCTTCTACTATAACTATGCCAATTACTGCAAGAATCAGGAGAAGCAGACACCTAACTTCCAGAGGTTCTTTGCCCGTTGGAAGGAAGCTTCGAAACAGCCTTCAGCCCATCTGGAGGACATCCGCCAGCAGCTGCTCACGGGTAGTCGTCCGCTGATGAAGTACACCAATCTGCTGACTTTCAATGCCCGCGCTATAACCATTTATGTGGCTTGTCTGTGTGATATCCCCTGGCTCTACCCCCTGTTTGACATGACCGTCTTCCAGGCCATGTATATGTATATGCGCAGAACCCACGAGCGTCTTTGTGCTGATCTCAACGAGAAACTGTAGATGATGAAGGGGTACATCTTCGACTATGGCGGTACGCTCGATACGGGTGGTAACCATTGGGGTAAGGTCATCTGGCATGCCTATGAGCATGTAGGTGTGCCTGTCGACGAGGCCCTCTATCGCGAGGCTTATGTCCATGGCGAGCGCACGTTGGGGCGCAATCCCATTATCCAACCCGACTTTACCTTCCGTCAGACGCTCGAGAAGAAGATCCAGCTACAGCTCGATTTTATCGAGACGAGATGTCCAGAGGTGACTCGGGCTCAATATGGGGAAATGCTTCTCGATGACCTCTATACCCGTACTTGTGAAGAGACAGCCCGCAGTCGCAGTGTCCTGCTTCAGCTGCACGAGCGCTTCCCCATGGTGCTGGTCAGCAATTTTTATGGTAATATCGCCACCGTGCTCCGCGAATTCCAACTCGGTGGCATTTTCCAGCATATCGTCGAGTCGGCAGTGGTGGGCATCCGTAAGCCCGATCCTCGTATCTTCAGCCTTGGTGTCGAGGCCTTGGGGCTGGATCCATCAGAGGTCGTTGTCGTTGGCGATAGTATCGACAAGGATATTATTCCTGCCCATCAGGCTGGCTGTCAGACGGTGTGGTTCAAGGGCGAAGGTTGGACTTCCGACCCCGTCGATGAGTCTGCCCCTGACCGTATCATTTCAAACTTAACAGAATTATTATGAATGTTCGAATAAGGATCCTACTCATACTTTTCACCTTTTACCTCTCACTTTTTCCCGCCTCTGCCCAGCAGATGCTTACTGGAGCCATCACTGATGCTCAGACAGGTGAGGCTATCCCCTTTGCCTCTGTGCAATATAAGGGGCATAACCTCGGAATCGTCTCCAACATCGAAGGCCATTACTCCATTGCCCGCCATCAGGGTTGGGTGCTCTCCTTCAGTGCTGTTGGCTACGTGACCACGACCGTAATGGTGAATCATGGTGTCAAGGGTACTTATAACATCAAGCTCAAGCCCGATAACACTCTGCTGAAGGAAGTGACGGTAAAGGCCAAGCGTGGCCGCTACAGCCGTAAGAACAATCCCGCAGTGGAGATGATGAAGAAGGTCATAGCTGCCAAGAAGAAGACGCATCTCGACAACCATGACTACTATCAGTACAACAAGTATCAGAAGCTGACGCTTGCCCTCAATAATATTACCCCTGCGCTCCTCGACTCTCCAAAGTATAAAAAGAAGCAGTGGCTCATCGACCAGGTGGAGCCCTGTCCTTACAACAATAAGCTGATTCTGCCAGTCTCTGTCGACGAGACCGTTTCGCAGAAGATCTACCGTAAGCATCCCCACGACGAGAAGGTTATTATCAAGGGTATGAATGCCTCGGGCATCAATGACCTTGTGCAGACGGGTGATATCCTCAACACCGTCATGAAGGACGTCTTCACCGATGTCGATATCTATGACGACCAGATCCGCATGCTACAGTATCCCTTCACTTCGCCCATCGGTAGTGGGGCCATCTCCTTCTACCGCTTTTATATCGAGGATACCCTCATGGTGGCGGGCGACAAGTGTTTCCATCTGCATTTCCTGCCTAATAACCAGCAGGACTTCGGATTCCGTGGCGACCTCTATATCCTTGCTGACAGCAGTTGGCAAGTGAAGCGTTGCGACATGACCATCCCCAAGAAGAGCGACGTGAACTTTGTGGAGAACATGCAGATTGTGCAGGAGTTTACCAAGTTGCCCAACGGAGAATGGGTTCTCACCATCGACGACATGTTTACAGAACTCAAGTTGGCCAGTTTCCTTCAGACCTTCGCTGTCATCCGCAATACACGAATCACCGACTATGCTTTCGACGAACTGCCTCGTCAGTTGTTCAAGGGCAAGAAGAAAGAGGTGAAGGATGTCAATGCCATGATGCGTGGCGACGACTTCTGGAAGAAATACCGACAAGTGGAACTTACGAAGAGCGAGAGTTCCATGGGTGACTTCATCAAGAACCTCGAGAAAGTCAAGGGCTTTAAGTATATTATCTTTGCCCTTAAGGCTTTCATTGAAAATTTCGTGGAGACGGGTACCAAAGATCATCCCTCGAAGGTTGATATTGGTCCTATCAACACCATGTTTACCTCTAACTTTATCGACGGTTTCCGTACACGTCTGTCAGCACAGACCACTGCCAATCTCGATTCCAACTTCTTTTTCCGTGGCTATGTCGCACGAGGCTGGGGCTCCAAGCAGTGGTACTACAAGGGTGATGTCATTTGGTCGTTCAATAAGAAGGAGTACCTGCCCCGTGAGTTCCCCATCCGTATGCTTACCCTCTCATCGAGTCGTGATATCGAGTCTCCCTCCGACAAGTTCCTCCATACTGATAAGGATAATGTCTTCACAGCATTGAAGTGGGCCACGGTTGACAAGATGAAGTTCTACCACCGTCAGTCACTCAACTTCCAACGTGAGGAAGACTGGGGCTTCCGTACTACTGTCGAGTTGAAGACCGAGGAGAACGATGCTGCAGGCGAGCTCTACTTTATCCCCCTCAGCGAGAGTAGCGACCGTAGCCTATGGACCAACTGGAGCCATCCCGTCTGTCAGCAGGAAATCAATATGCAGAACACGCCCGTTGTTCCTACCCCAGGAGTGGCAACTGCGCCTGTCACACCGATTACGCCTGTTCAGAGTCGTAAGTTCCGCACGACCGAGTTGCGTGCAGAGTTGCGCTTCGCTCCAGGCGAGACGTTTATCAACACCAAGCAGCGACGCCTGCCCATCAATCTCGACGCTCCCGTTCTCACCATCAGCCACACTCTAGGCCTGAAGAACGTCTTAGGCAGCGACTACAGCCACAATTACACTGAGGCGAGCATCTACAAGCGCTTCTGGCTGCGCTCTTGGGGAAAAATGGACTTCTATATCAAGGGTGGTATCCAGTGGGAGAAAGTGCCTTATCCGCTGCTCATCATGCCTGAGACCAACCTCTCCTATATCATCCAGGACTTCACCTTCGAGTCGATTAACAACATGGAGTTCCCCACCGACCGCTTCCTCGCAGGCCATGTCAACTGGGACCTCAATGGCAAGATCTTCAACCGCATCCCACTGTTGAAGAAGCTGAAGTGGCGCGAGTGGATCGCTTTCCGTATACTTTGGGGTGATCTCTCTGACAAGAACAACCCCTTCCTGGAAAAGAATGCTGGCTCGCCCCTGTTGATGTACTTCCCTGAAGGCTCATATGTCATCGACTCTAAGCGCCCCTACATGGAGCTGTCTCTGGGTATTCACAACATTTTCAAGATTATCCATGTTGAGTACGTCCGTCGTCTCAACTACAACGAGCTTCCCACAGCCCACAAACACGGTTTCCGATTGATGGTCCGCATGACCTTCTAACTGTGTAAAAACAAAGAAAGCAAGAGTGTCATCGCGACAGTCTTGCTTTCAAATTTCTAACTAACTTATTATCAACTATTCATTACTCATTCTTACTTAGCTGGTGCAAAGGTACGACGAAAAATGCAAATAATCAATAGTTTATAGTAAAAAAATAAACGTAAACGTTTGCGACTTTCGAAAAATATATGTATCTTTGCAGCGTCTAACTAAATGATCGACTTTCATGGCAAATCAAAGACGCAGAACATCGTTGAAGGATCTCGCCAAGGAATTGGGAGTCAGTATCGCGACTGTCAGTCGTGCACTGAGAAGCTCCCCCGAGATTGGACTCGAGATGCAGGCAAAAGTCAAGGAACTGGCAAAACGACTTAATTACCGACCAAACCCATTTGCTCAGAGTTTACGTAAGGAGGCTCCGCGAGTCATAGGTGTGGTAGTACCGAATCTGGTGACTCATTATTATTCAGCCGTGCTCGATGGTATCGAGGAAGAGGCGCGTAAGGCTGGTTACTCCATTATCAGTGCGAACACCCACGAGAATAGTGAGGCTGAAGTGAAGGCCATCGACAATTTCATCAGTTTACATGTGGAAGGTATCATCGCTTGTCTGGCGCAGGATACGACTGACTATAGTCACTTCGAGGAAATCTCGAACATGGGAATCCCACTGGTGTTTTTCGGACGAACCTGTCTTTCGGAGAAATTCTCTTGTGTGATGGCCAATGGCGACGTGGCTGCTCAGGAGGCAACGCAACACCTGATCGACACAGGCAGTCGACGCATCGCCTTCATAGGAGGACCTAACCATCTGGACATGGTGAAACGTCGTAAACATGGTTATCTGGAGGCATTGAAGGAGAACCGTATACCCATCGAGCGCGAGCTGGTGGTTTGTGAGAAGATTGACTATGAATGGGCCTTGGAGGCTGCAACGAAACTGCTGGAGATGGAGAATCCGCCTGATGCTATCCTGGCCTTTAACGATATCATCACCTTTGCTGCATTTACAGCCATCAAGCAGAAGGGATTGGAGATTCCTGGAGATGTGGCTCTGATTGGCTTTACGGACGATGTACATGCGAAATATGTGACCCCCAAGATGTCTGCCATCGAGGATCAGTCCTATGAGATGGGCGTGCAGTCGTGCCAGCTGTTGTTGAAGAATATCAATGGCGATTCGAAAATCTACAAGAAGATCGTCCCTCAGAAAGTGGTAATCCGAGAGACGAGCGCTAAGAAATAAGTGAATCCTTAATCAAAATGATGAGAGAGCTCTACGCAGTGCGTAGGGCTCTCATGGCATTCAGAACAGCCAGAACGGTCACGCCTACATCAGCGAAAACAGCCAGCCACATCGTGGCGATGCCAATCGTGGCGAGCAGGAGGACGGCCACCTTGACAGCGATGGCGAAAACGACGTTCTGACGTGCGATGGCTATGGTGTTGCGGGCGATGCGGATAGCCAGAGCCACCTTTGAGGGCTGATCGTCCATCAGCACCACGTCAGCAGCCTCGATGGCAGCATCACTGCCAAGACCTCCCATCGCGATACCTACGTCAGCACGTGCCAGGACGGGGGCGTCGTTGATACCGTCACCCACGAACGCAAGCTGTCTGTCTGCTGCCTTTTCGCTGAGCAGACGTTCCACATGCGACACTTTATCAGCAGGCAACAGCTCTGCGTGATATTCGTCGAGCGCGAGTTGTTGGGCCACATGATGCCCTACTTCCTCACGGTCGCCTGTCAGCATGACCGTCTTCTCGACTCCCTGTTGCTTGAGTTGGGCAATGGCTTGGGCGCTGTCGTCCTTGATCTTGTCGTTGATGACGATGTGTCCTGCATATTCTCCGTCGATGGCTACATGGATAATGGTACCCACATGATGGCAGTCATGCCACTTGGCTCCGATGGCATTCATCATCTTCGGATTACCCACACAGACGATCTGTTCGCCCACCTTCGCACGGATACCCTGACCGGCAATCTCCTCCACATCGCTGACGTGACAGCCATCAGTCGCTTCCTCTGGGAAAGCGTCTCTCAGTGCAGCACCGATGGGGTGGGTGGAGAAGTGCTCTACGTGGGCTGCGAGGTGCAGCAGATGATGCTCGCTGTAACGCTCGGGATGAACGGCTTCTACAGCAAATTGTCCGTGGGTCAGGGTGCCTGTCTTGTCGAAGACTACCGTACCCACCTTGGCGAGGATGTCCATATAGTTGGAACCCTTGATAAGGATGCCCTTACGTGAGGCGCCTCCGATACCTCCGAAGAAAGTGAGGGGTACGCTGATGACCAGTGCACAGGGACAGCTGACAACCAGGAACATGAGGGCGCGATAGAGCCATGTGACCAGTGAACCGCCCAAGAGGGTGGGGATGATGGCCAGGGCGATGGCGGCAATGACTACCACAGGGGTGTAGATGCGGGCAAAGCGGGTGATGAAGGCTTCGCTTTTCGACTTGTGTTCGCTGGCGTTTTCCACGAGATTCAGGATCTTCGAGACGGTACTCTCCCCGAAAGTTTTGGTGACGCGCACCCTGATGACGCCTGAGAGGTTGACACAGCCCGAGATAACTTCGTCGTCCTCAGCCACTTCGCGAGGCATGGTCTCGCCCGTGAGTGCCACTGTGTTCAGTGAGGTACTGCCCTCGATGATCATGCCGTCGAGTGGAACTTTCTCGCCTGGACGGATCACAATCACAGTTCCTACCTCCACATCCTCTGGATTGATATCTCTAACCTCTAACCTCTCACCCCTAACCTCTATATGCGCGATGTCAGGGCGGATATCCATCAGGTGAGCGATGCTGTCGCGACTCTTGCCTTCAGCATACCCCTCGAAGAGCTCACCCACCTGGAAGAAGAGCATCACGAAGACAGCCTCAGGAAACTCTGATTCAGCACCAGGCAGGAATCCGATGCAGAGGGCTCCGATGGTGGCTATCGACATGAGAAAATGCTCATTGAATGCATCTCCGTGGAGCAGGCCCTCAATGGCCTCCTTCAACGTGTCGTGCCCGATGAGCAGATAGGGAACGAGATAAACCAGCAGCAGCTGCCACTGAGGCAGGTCGGTATTCTTCTCGATGAGAACCGCTGCAATCAGCAGTACGATAGTGGCGACAATAAGCTGGAGCTGCTCCTTCAGAGAATGCTCGTGATGGTGTTCGTGCTCATGCTCGTGCTCGCAGCACTCATGATGATGTTCGTGTTGATGTGCCATAACTATAAACTTTAAACTTTTCACTTTTTTTTCCTTTCCGGGTGCAAAGTTACGGTGATAGTTTCGCAACTAAGTTGCAAATTTTTGGCTGAATATTTGTTTATATCGCAGAAAATGTCTAAATTTGTAGCGAAATATGGACTTTCTAAACTGCCAATAACTCTATGAAGCATTTTTTGTCAGCAATATTGCTCCTGTTCTGCCTGAGTGCAAATGCAGTATCGACGGTCATTCCCGAAATGAGATTCCGTCGTCTGGATACGCGCGATGGTCTGTCTAACTCGCAGATCAACTATCTCTTCCAAGACTCTAAGGGTATCATCTGGATTGGTACGTCATATGGTCTGAACCGTTATGATGGCTACCGTTTTCGTACCTATTATAACGATCCGAATGATACGACCACGTTGCGCAACAACTATGTGGATCTGATCTGGGAGGACCATAAGGGTCGCCTCTGGCTGAGGCAGGGTATGAACTTCAGTATCTTCGATCCTGTGACAGAGCGCGTCAACCGCAATCCTTCGACAGAATTGGCGAAGATGGGTATCAAGGGCGGTGTCGACCGTTTTTACATCGACTCCAAGAAACGTTTTTGGGTGAAGACCTACGATGAGGGTATGTATTGCCTGGATCCCAAGACCGAGAATCTGACGCTGATCAAATATGGCTATGGCGAGAACGAAATCCCTAAGGAGTTCTGGCTGTCCTCGTTTGGCGATGATGGTGAGAAGGTGCTTATCGTTTCCAGCAACGGTGAGATGATGGCCCTCGACGGCAAGAAGGGAAAGGTGATGTGGAAGGACAGCTACGTGAAAAACAATGGTGGCGATCCCGATCAGGCTTATAACATATATGTGGACAAACACAGCAATATCTGGGTGGTTTCCACCCATCTGTTCATCTTCGACCAGAAGACCAAGCACTGGCACAACTCTCTGAATTCATATCTGGCGTCGTTGGGCGTTCCTCCGCTTCCTGATCCTCTTCAGATCTGGGATGTCTGCATGGACAGACGTGGGTGGATCTGGGTTGTCACCGACCATCAAGGCTTGTTCGTGATCGACCCTCAGAGCAAGGAGGTGAAGCAGTTCCTGAACAACAAGTTCGATACCACGTCGCTCAGTGAGAACACGGCCAAACACTTGTTGCTCGACAAGAACGGCAGTATGTGGATTGCCACCTATCGTAACGGTGTCAACCAGTATATCGAGAAGATGGTTGGTTTCAAGACCTTGGAACTGGGTGATATCAATACGACGACAGAGGACCTCCAGGGCAACTACTGGTTGGGTACCGACAATCGTGGTGTCATCAAATACAATCCCCAGACGGGAGAGTCCGAAATCTACGACAAGGCCCATAGCGGTTTCCACTCCGACATCATGGTGGCATCGTGCACTGCCAAAGATGGTTCTGTGTGGTTCGGTACCTATAACGGTGGTCTGATCCATATTGCCAACGGCCATGTCCAGAACTATCTGGCGTCGAATGCGGAAGGGGCGTTGTTGAACAATAATGTGTGGTCAGTCACTGAGGATAAGTGGGGCGACATCTGGATTGGTACCCTGGGTAGTGGTGTGCAGCGTCTCAACGTGAAGACGGGCAAGTTCAAGACCTATAATTCCTATAACTCCAATCTGCCCGAGAACTTCATGACCCAGGCATCGTGGATCAAGAAGGGTTGGCTGATGATTGGCCACTCGCAGTTCTATTCGCTCATCAACCCCGTCAGTGGCAAGATTGCCAATATCACGATCCCTGCCATTCCTGGTCAGCCGGCAGCGATGGGGTCCACCACCTGTGTCATTGAAGATAGTCGTGGACTCATCTGGCACGGTTCGACAGCTGGCTGTTGTATTGTCAATCCGAAGACCAAGCATCAGACGATGCTCGATATGAACAGCGGCCTTTTCGGTTCCAGTGTCGTTGGTCTCATCGAGGACGACCTGCATAACATCTGGGTTGTCACCGAACATGGTATCTCGAATATCGTTCCCAAGTTGGAGGACGATGGTGAATGGTCGTTCACCGTGCGCAGCTTCAGCAGCAAGGACGGACTCCAGCAGGGTCCCTACAACCAGCGTTCAGTCTGCCGTACGAAGGATGGCCTGATCCTCGTGGGCGGACTGGCTGGCGTCGATGTCATCAATCCGAAGCTGGTGGCCAATGTCGACAATACAGAGAAACCGATCTTCAGTGGTCTGAAACTCTTCGGACAGGAGATGGGTGTGGGTGAGGAGTACGATGGTCGCGTCATCCTCGAAAAAGCCCTCAACGAGAGTGATGAGCTTGTGCTGCGCCATTACGAGAATCAGTTCACCATCCAGCTCGCCACCGATAAGGGTGAAATCCATAACCCCTCGCGCTTCGTCTATATGCTCGAAGGCTTCAGCGACCGTTGGATCAAGACTGAGGAGCAGGACCCCAACATCACCTATATGTCGCTCCATCATGGCAGTTATATCCTGCATGTGCGCATGCTCAATGAGGATGGTACGATGGGTCAGAACGAGGCCGTCCTGAAGATTACGATCACGCCTCCGCTGCTGCGCAACCGTTGGATCCTGCTGCTCTTCCTCTGCTGTGTGGCTGGAGGCATCTACCTCTGGCGTCGTTGGTTCATGAAGCGCCAGGCTGACCAATTGGAGCGTGAGCGCCTGCGTATGGAGGTGATGAAGAAACAGTGGATGAACGAGATGAAGGCTCAGCTGATGAACAGCGGTGCTGCCAATGCGGCTTCTGAGCAGCCCAAACAACCTGTTCAGCCCCAGCAACCGGAATGGGAGGTCGGTTCGCTGAACAAGACGCCAGGCGACCTGCAGGAGTTCATGAAGGAACAGTGCGCCCAGTTCAAGGCCCCTGAGGGCAAGCGCCTGAAGTTCACCTTCTTCCCGCTGGCCTCTGACCTCGTGATACCTTTCGACCACGACATGCTGGGACAGGCCATTCAGATCCTGCTCAACAATTCGGTGATGTTCTCGCCCAGCGACTGTCGCATCAAGGTGCTCGTCGACAAGACGCCCAATCATGGCACCATCCGCATCTCGGACAATGGCATAGGCCTGCCCGAGGAGGCCAAGGCCCACATGTTCGACCCTGTTGTCAGCGACGATGATCCGGGCGTTTGTCTGCATATCGTGAAGGATATCGTGGCCGCTCATGGCGGTACGGTGACAGGCGACAATAATCCGGGTGGTGGTTCCGTCTTTACCATCACGCTTCCACTCGAACAGGCTGAAGAGATCGAGGAGGCTGTCCTCATGGACGATGATCAGGAATAATAACGATAACAAAATAATCAAAGTATGAAGAGAATTTGTATGATGGTGTCTGCCCTGCTGATGGTTGGAATGGCGATGGCTACAGAGGTGCAGACCAGTGGTAACAATGTGACTATCCGTCCTGATGGCGGAGAGGCGAAGGTGATTCGTCTGGAGGTGATGAACGACAACATTATCCGCGTGCGTGCTACGTCGAAGGATGCGCTGCCCGAGAAGCCTGCTTCCTTGATGATCGTGCCTCAGACGGCTCCTGCCAAGGGCTCATACACGGTCAGCGATGAAGGCGACAATGTGGTGGTCAAGGCCAAGAACGTGAAGGCAGTAGTCGCGAAGGCCAATGGTGAGGTAACATTCTTTGATGCCAATGGCAATCAGCTGTTGAAGGAGGCCAAGGACGGCAAGAAGTTCTGGGACTTTACGGTGCCCGAGCGCGAACTTGGTATGCGTAACGGCTATACAGTGCCCGAGGAGCAGAAGCATGGCCTTTCCTGGCAGATGAAGTTCGACTCGCCCGACGATGAGGCTTTCTATGGTCTGGGTCAGCACCAGAGCGAGGAGTTCAATATGAAGGGTAAGAACGAGGATCTGTTCCAGTATAACACGAAGGTCAGCATTCCCTTCGTATTGTCGAATAAGAACTATGGACTGCTTTGGGATTCATACAGCTACTGCCGTTTTGGCAATCCCAACGACTACCTCCAACTGAACCGTGCCTTTAAGCTTTACGACAGGAATGGCAAGGAGGGACATCTGACGGGAACCTATATCGACGCCAAGGGCAAGAAGCTTGTGCGCGACGAGGACTCTATCTATTATGAATATGGTACGCCCGCGAAGTCGGATATTGCCCTGAAGACGGATAATGGAGGTATCAAGAACTTCCCACAGGGCATCAACCTGATGGGTGCCAACGTCACCTACGAAGGATTCATCGAGCCCGAGTGCTGTGGCAAGTGCAAAGGAAAGACACAGCTCTATCAGTTTGTGCTCTATTATTCAGGCTATGTAAAGGTATATATCGATGGTAAGGAGGTTGTTCCCGAGCGTTGGCGAACGGCTTGGAACCCCAACACCTATAAGTTCTCTACCGAGTTGCAGAAGGGCCGTCGTGTGCAGTTGCGCATCGAGTGGCGTCCTGATGGCGGTGAGGCTTATTGTGGCTTGCGCGTCTCTGAGCCCCGTAGTGCTGAGGAACGTGGCAAGTTGAGCGTTTGGAGCGAGATGGCCAAGGATATGGACTATTATTTCATCGCTGGCGAGAATCTCGATCAGGTTGTTTCCGGTTATCGCACATTGACGGGTAAGGCCAGCCTCTATCCGAAATGGGTGCTGGGTTTCTGGCAGAGTCGTGAGCGCTATCAGACGCAGGATGAGATCGAGGGCACCCTCGCTGAGTTCCGTAAGCGTCATATCCCCGTCGACAATATCGTACAGGACTGGAACTACTGGCCCGAGGATCAGTGGGGCAGCCACAAGTTCGAGGAGTCGCGCTATCCCAATCCCCAGCAGATGCTCGACAATGTTCATAAGATGCATGGTCGCTTCATGATCTCCGTATGGCCTAAGTTCTATTGCAATACGGATAACTACAAAGAACTCGACGCCAAGGGGTGGATGTATGTGCAGAGTCCTACGGACGATATCCACGACTGGGTAGGTCCTGGCTATAAGAATGGTTTCTATGATGCCTATGATGCTGGTGCACGCAAAATGTTCTGGCGCCAGATGGACGAGAACCTCTATACCAAGTACAACCACGATGGTATCGCTGGTGTCGATGCCTGGTGGATGGATGCTTCAGAGCCCAATGTACGCGACTGTACACCGATGTGGTATCGCAAGGCCCTCTCTGGCCCTACAGCCTTAGGTACTTCAACCGAGTACTTCAATGCCTATTCTACAGTCAACGCTGATGCCATCTATAATGGTCAGCGCTCCGTATGGAAGGGCAAGATGAACGAGCCTCGCGTGTTTCTGCTCACTCGTAGCGGATTCGCTGGCGAACAGCGCTTCTCTACTGCCACATGGAGTGGTGATATCGGTACCCGTTGGGAGGATATGCGCGCTCAGATGACGGCAGGTTTAAACTATTCGATTTCGGGTATTCCCTTCTGGGGTATGGACCAGGGCGGCTTCTGCGTTGAGAACCGTTATATGGCTGCTCAGGGATTGTATGACAAGAGTGGTGTTGAGAACGAGGACCTGAAGGAGTGGCGTGAGCTGCAGACCCGTTGGAACCAGTTCGGAACCTTCATTCCTCTCTTCCGCTCTCATGGTCAGTGGCCATTGCGCGAGATATGGAACATCGCTCCCGATGAGCATCCTGCTTATAAGTCGTTTGTTTACTACGATCGTCTTCGTTATCGCCTCATGCCTTACCTCTACTCGATGGCAGGCTGGGCTCACTTCAAGGACTACACCCTGATGCGTCCGTTGGTGATGGACTTCAATGGCGACAAGGAGGTGGAGAACATCGGCAACCAGTGGATGTTCGGTCCTGCGCTGATGGCTTGTCCTGTAGGCTATTACAAGGCTCGCAACCGCAGCGTCTACTTCCCCGGGCAGAGTGGCTGGTATAACCTCTATACCAACGAGTATGTAGAAGGAGGTCAGAACCTTATCGTTGATGCTCCTTACGAGCAGATTCCCGTCTTCGTTCGCGAGGGTGCCATCATTCCGTTCGGTCCTGAGATGGAGTGGAGCGACGAGAAACCCGCTGAGCTGATACATCTTTATATATACGCGGGCGCGAACGGCGAGTTCCAACTCTACGAAGACGAGGGTACCAACTACAACTACGAGAAGGGCAAGTATGCCACCATCGACATCACCTACGACGATGCTTCTCGTACCGTCAGCTTCGGTGCCCGCAAGGGGCAGTTCGCTGGCATGCTGAAGAACCGCCAGTTCAACGTCGTCCTCATCTCGAAGGACGCTGCCAAGCCCCTCAACCTCGATAATCCCGAGGGCCAGCTCGTACAATACAACGGCAAGCCCGTCAGCATCAAGCTATAAACAAGAAATCCCCGCTCAGTAATGGGCGGGGATAGTCTTAATCGAACAGCGATATTTTCCTGGAGGAGATTCTTCTGAGTTTGCCGTTTTTCCATTTGAAGGTGTCCTCGTACATATAATCGTTGTCGCGGGCGCGACTGATGATGGTCTTGTGCTCGTTGTCGAACTCGGGCTCGGCGATCTCGTAGAAGGCGTCGACGTTGTAGAACTGACGGGTGTCGGGATTCCATACATAGGCTGCGTAGGCACTCTGGGCATGACTCTGGAAACCAATGAAGATATAGAGGTCGGGGATGCCGTCGAAGTTGACATCGGTCTCTGTGACCCAGTCCAGATTCTGGTCTTCACTGAAGGGGTAGGTGTAGGACTCCTTAATCTCGGGTCCCATCTTCTTGCCGTTAGCAAAGACGTCGACAGTGATGTCCTCAAGGTTGCCGTTTTCATCCTTCTTGAAGTGGTACTTATACGTGTAGTCCTCGCGCCTGGGGGAGTTGAGTGTCGCAGGGATGCCTGGCCACCAGCTGGGAGCATTGAAGGCTGTACCCATATTGGTCATCTGGAAGCGTCGTCCGTTGCCGGGATTGGTCCATGTGCCTTTCTTGAAGGTGTAGTCGCCCTCTACTTCGTAGTACTCGAGGTCGATCTTACCTGTGATCTCGCCATCGGGCTGATACTCGGTAAAGGCTATGTGTTCGAGGTTCTCGTAAGCGGGATCCTTGGTGTCGGCTTGGAGTTCATGCCCCACGACGAGGATGGGTGCAGGGTTCTTGGCGTTGGGGTAGTAGATGTAGCCAGCATGGAGCATCTCACCGTTTTGCGTAGCGGGCACGAATGCAAGTTCGAAGGCAATCTTGCCGTTGAGCTTGCCTGTGAAGATGTGAATCTCATCGTAAACGACGTTCTGTGCAGCGAGCGTTGTGGTGCATAACAGCATCAGGAAAGCAGCGAATTTTCTCATATTTTTTCGGTTTAATGGGTTTTTGGGGACAAAGATACAAATAAATTTGGTATTTCGCTCGATTTGCACTATCTTTGTAGCCAGAATAATGAATCAATAACTAAAATAGTCATGATAAGAAGATTTTTACTGGCAATGGTTGCGCTGTTTGTGGGAGCAACGTTGCAGGCGAGAGAAAGAGTGAACTTCGACAAGGGCTGGCGGTTTATATTGGCTGACAGCGCCCAGATGGCGAAGGCGGACTATCACGACGCAGGTTGGCGACTACTTGACGTGCCCCACGACTGGGCCATCGAGGGCGACTTCTATGTGGGTAATCCCAGTGGCGCAGGCGGAGGTGCCTTGCCCGGGGGAGTTGGATGGTACAGGAAAAAGTTTACGGTAGATACCGTAAACAACAAATATTTCCTCGAGTTCGACGGTGTATATATGAATTCGACGGTGTATGTGAATGGTCAGAAGGTGGGCTTCAGGCCTTATGGCTATTCGAGCTTTGAGTATGATATCACGCCTTATGTGAAGGAGGGTGAGAACGTGGTGGCTGTCAGGGTGGATAATTCTGACCAGCCCAACTCGCGCTGGTACTCGGGCTGTGGCATCTATCGCCATGTGTGGCTGACGAAGACCAACCCCGTCCACGTGAAGCACTGGGGCATCTATGCCGATGCGAGGGTCGTGAAAGGCAAGGGTAAGCTGAATATCGAGGTCGAGCTCGAAAATCTCACAACTGGGACTGCCCCCATTGTGAGAAATACGCTGATCGACCCGCTGGGGAAGATCGTGGGGAAGTCGAAGGGACTGAAATCGACGATCAATATTGCCAAACCGATGCTGTGGTCGTGCGATGTTCCCAATATATATAAGGTTCGCACGGAGGTGCTGGTTGGAGGCCAAGTGGTGGACGAAGTGGAGACCACGACGGGCTTCCGCGATTTTATGTTCGACGCGAAGACGGGTTTCTGGCTGAATGGCAGGAACTTCAAGCTGAATGGTGTCTGCGAGCATCATGACTTCGGGTGCCTCGGATCCGCACTCAACGAGGATGCCCTGCATCGTAAGTTGACGAAGCTGAAGGAGATGGGCGTGAACTCTATCCGTTCGTCGCACAACCCGCCTGCCCCGGAACTGCTGAATATGTGCGACACGATGGGACTGATCGTGATGGACGAGAGCTTCGACATGTGGCGACGCAAGAAGACCCAGAACGACTATGCCCGCTTCTTCGACGAGTGGCATGAGCGCGACCTCACGGATCTCGTGTTGAGAGACCGTAATCACCCCTCGATCCTGATGTGGTCAATCGGTAACGAGGTGCTTGAGCAGTGGTCGAGTGCTGAGGCTGATACGCTGACCCTCGAACAGGCGAACCTGATCCTGAATGCGGGTCATGATGCCTCGACACTAGCGAAGGATGGGGAACTCTCCGTGCAGAGTCTGCTGACCCAACACCTGGCAGACATCGTTAGGCGCTATGATACATCGCGCCCCATCACGGCTGGTTGTAATGAGCCTTCGCCCAATAACCATCTCTTCAAGAGTGGGGTCATCGATATCATCGGTTTCAACTACCATCATCAGTGGGTAAAGGATGTGCCTCAGAACTTCCCAGGTAAGCCGTTTATCTTCTCGGAGAGTGTCTCGGCTCTTCAGACGAGAGGCTACTACAAGATGCCTTCCGACTCTATCACATGGGCACCGAAAGAGTGGTGGCTGCCTTATACCGACCCCTCCTATATGTGCTCTGCCTACGACAATTTCCATGCATCATGGAGCTCGACGCACGAAGAGACATGGGATGTGGTGAAACATACACCATATGTAGGCGGACAATATATCTGGACAGGCTGGGACTACATCGGTGAGCCTACGCCTTACGGATTCCCTGCACGTAGTTCGTACTTTGGCATCATCGACCTCGCAGGCTTCCCCAAGGATAGCTATTACATGTATCAGAGCGAGTGGACACAGAAACCCATGCTGCACCTCTTCCCCCACTGGAACTGGGTGCCTGGCGACTATATCGACATGTGGTGCTATTATAATGGGGCTGACGAGGTGGAACTGTTCATCAATGGCGAGAGTCAGGGGGTGCGTCGTAAGACGGGTGAGCAGCCTGAGAAACGCTATAACATGCACAATGCGACCGTTGATCTTAATACGGAGTATCACGTAGGGTGGCGCGTGACATTCGATCCAGGTGAGGTAAAGGCTGTATCGAGAAAGGATGGTAAGGTGGTTTGCGAGCAGGTGATCAAGACTGCTGGTGCACCTGACCATATCCGCTTGTCAGTGGATTATCAGGGTAAGGAAACGACCTTCATCACTGCCGAGGTGGTGGATAAGGACGGTAACCTCTGTCCATGGGCTGAGGATCAGATCTATTTCATCTATGAGGGTGAGGGCAAGATCCTGGGCACTGACAATGGTTGTCAGACCTCGATGGAGAATTTCAAGGCACCTCAGCGCAAGGCTTTCTTCGGAAAGTGTCTGGTGGTGGCCACGGGTCCTGGTTCGATCACGGCTAAGTCGGCTACGCTGAAGCCTGCGTGGATTGATATTCGATAGTTTACAGTTTACGGTTTACAGTTTATAGTTTATAGATGATATGAAGAAGATTGTCGTTTTACTTTTCACTTTTCACCTTTCACTTTTCACTGCTGTAGCACAGCTACAGACGAACGGTGGGATCCAGTATCTGCAGGCGATGCAGAAGGATATGTCGACGGACTTCTACGACCTGTCGAATACCTATTTCCTTGCTGACTCGATCGTCAGTTTCGATGCAGCGAAGGGTGAGGGAACGGTGCAGTGGAAACGCTACAGGTTGAGTCCTCGTCAGGCGTTCAACCTCAATGGCTATTGGCCAGTGCGTATGCAGATGCTCGACTTCCCCGATGCAGCCTACGAGAACGATCCCGAGTTGAAGATCAAGGTGGAGTTTATCTCGCCAAGGACTGCGAGAATCCGTATGTTGACGACACCGATTGAGCCCAAGAATACGGATCAGGAGGATGTGATGTTCTGCGATGGGTTTAAGAAGGCGCAAGGCCAGATGTGGGCCTCGAAGAGCGTGGGTAACACGATTGCCTATACCTCGCCTTACGGCAGTATCGAGATTCATAAGTATCCTTGGCGCATTGTCGTGAAGGATGCTCAGGGCAAGATCCTGACACAGACAAGACATAACATCGACAACGATTCCAGTCAGGTGAAGCTGCTGCCCTTCTCATTTATCAAACGAGGCTCGGACAACTCGCGTAGCATCAACCCCGTGTTGACACTGGCACCAGGCGAAAGGATCTATGGTTGTGGTGAGTCGTTTACCTCGTTGAACAAGGCAGGGCAGAAGGTGCACCTCTCAGTGACCGATCCCCAGGGACCTGAGACGGATGGTCAGTACAAGCCTGTGCCCTTCTTCTTCTCGAATCGTGGCTATGGTATCTTCATGCATACCTCAGCACCTGTGACCTGTGATTTCGGTGCCAGCTATATTGGTGCCAATCGCCTGTTTATGGCTGACGAGCTGATGGATTTCTTCGTGTTCCTGGGTGAACCGAAGGATATCCTCAACGAGTATACCGAGATTACGGGTAAGAGTCCGATGCTGCCCCTCTGGAGCTTTGGCACCTGGATGAGTCGTATCACGTATTTCTCTCAGAAAGAGGGACTTGAGATTGCCAAGCAGCTGCGGGCTCACAAGATCCCCAGTGACGTGATCCACTTCGATACAGGCTGGTTTGGTGTCGATTGGCAGTGCGACTATCAGTTTGCGAAGGATCGTTTCGAGGATCCTGTGAAGATGCTTAAGCAGTTGGCTAAGGATGGCTTCCACACCTGTCTGTGGCAGTTGCCTTACTTCACCCCGAAGAACCGCTTCTTTCCTGAGATTATCGAGAAGGGCATGCACGTAGTGAACGCCACGGGTGGTATGCCTGTAGAGGATGCGATCCTCGACTTCTCGAATCCTGCAACTGTCAGCTGGTATCAGTCTAAGATTGCTGGTCTGCTGAAGCAGGGTGTCTCCACCATCAAGTGCGACTTTGGTGAAGCAGCGCCTTACAACGGTTTCTACCATAGTGGCAAGGGTGGACTCTACGAGCACAACCTCTATCCGCTGCGTTATAACAAGGCCCTTTGGGAGGAAGTGGAGCGGAATTATCCTGGTGAGGGTATCATCTGGGCACGCTCTGCCTGGGCTGGTTCCCAGCGTTATGCCCTCCATTGGGGTGGCGATGCTGCTACCACGAACATTGGACTTCTCGGTGACTTGCGTGGTGGTCTGAGCTTCGGACTCAGCGGATTCTCGTTCTGGAGTCACGACATGGGTGGTTTCGTAACGGTCTCACCTGAGGATATCTATCGTCGTTGGCTGCCATTCGGTTTCCTGAGTTCCCACACACGAGCCCATGGAGCACCTCCTACGGAGCCTTGGCTGATCTCCGAGTCGTTCACGAACGCCTTCCGTGATTGTGCAGAGATGAAATACAAGCTGATGCCCTATGTCTATGCACAGGCAAAGGACTGCTCCGAGCGTGGCCTGCCCATGGTGCGTGCCCTGCTCGTGGAGTTCCCGCAGGACAAGGGTGCATGGCTCGTGGAGGATGAGTATATGTTTGGTTCGCAGATCCTCGTGGCTCCCCTGATGGAGAGTGGCACCAGTCGCGATGTCTACCTGCCCAAGGGCAAGTGGATCGACTATCAGACGGGTAAGGTCTACGAGGGTGGCTATCAGACCATCGAGGCAGGTAAGATTCCTGCTATCATCCTCGTTCGCGATGGTTCGCTGATCCCTCATGTGCCCCTCGCACAGCGTACCGACCAGATCGACTGGAACCAGATAGAATGGAAGGCTTACAAGGTCGATGCCACCACCTGCTCAGGACTGCTCTTTAAGCCTGGTGACAGCCAGATTGAAGTGATTAAGCGTTGATTTGGGACGCCTGACAGTTGAATTTAGTTAAATACCCTTAAAAAGACGGTGCGTTGGTTGCAACGTATCGTTTTTTTTTGTACTTTTGCACGCTTTTTCAGAGTAACAAGACAAATATGAGGCAATTAAAGATTCAAAAGAGTATTACCAATCGATCGAGTGAAGCACTTGACAAGTACCTCGTAGAGATTGGTCGTCAGCCCCTTGTGACCATCGATGAGGAGATCGAACTGGCACAGGCTATCCGCAAGGGTGGTCCTGAGGGCGAGAGAGCCAAGGAGCGCTTGGTGACTGCCAACCTCCGTTTTGTTGTTTCCGTTGCCAAGCAGTACCAGCATCAGGGTCTGACGCTGACTGACTTGATCGACGAGGGTAACATCGGATTGGTAAAGGCAGCAGAGAAATTTGATGAGACACGTGGATTTAAGTTTATCTCCTATGCTGTGTGGTGGATTCGCCAGAGCATTCTTCAGGCTATCGCTGAGCAGAGCCGCATCGTGCGCCTGCCTCTGAATCAGAGTGGTGCCCTGAGCAAGATTAATCAGGAGATCAATAGGTTTGAGCAGATTCACCAGCGTCGTCCCTCAGTGACAGAGTTGGCTGAACTGACTCAGATTGATGAGGCTAAGATTGAGCAGACCGCTAAGGCAGACAGCCATCACATGAGTATCGATGCCCCCTTTGGTGAGGACGATGACAACTCGATGGCAGATATGCTCAGCTCAGGCGACGACTCACGTACCGACAAGCATGTCGACTATGAGTCGCTGACAAGTGACCTCGACAACGTCCTGCGCAACGTGCTGAAGGATCGCGAGCTGAAGATCGTGAAGGAGTGCTTCGGTATCGGTTGTCAGGAGCGTGGTCTCGAGGAGATTGGTGCTGAGATGGGTCTTACCCGTGAGCGCGTGCGCCAGATACGCGAGAAGAGCATTACCAAACTGCACGACAGTGGTTATGCCCGCATCTTGATGAAATATCTGGGATAATTAGGAATTTAGAGTTAAGAGAAAACCCTCGCCAATTGGTGAGGGTTTTCTCTTTATTGGTAGTCTCTGATTCGGACGTCGATGCCTTGGCCTGCCAGTTTCATGTTGATTTGGTAGACTGGCGTTTCATTGTAGTGGTAGGGGAAGAGGATCTTCGGTTTGATGATCTTCGCAGCATTCACCACCTGGTCTACCGTCATCGTGTAAGGTTGGTTACAGGGCAGGAAGGCGATGTCGATATCCTTCAGATCAGCCATTTCTGGGATGTCCTCCGTATCGCCAGCGATGTAGATGCGCAGTCCGTCGAGAGTGAGGATATACCCGTTATCGCGTCCCTTGGGATGGAACTGTTCGCGCCCTTCCGTCGTGTTATAGGCAGGTACCGCCTCGATGGTGATATCATCTGCATACTTCACCTGGTCGCCATTGCGCATGACGAGTCCGTTCTTGAAGTGACCGAATACAGCCTGGTTCACGTAGATGGTGGTGGCTGGGGTGCGTAATTGATGGATGGCTTCACGGTCGAAGTGATCCTTGTGCTCGTGGGTGATGAGGATGATGTTGGCCTTGGGGAAGGTGGCATAGTCGGTCTCTGGCTTCAGCCACATGCCAACGGGGTCTACTTGGATCTCCACACCATTGTAGTTGATTTCCATACTGGCGTGCTTGATACACGTGATGGTCACTTTCTTGCCACTCTTGGTGGTAAACTCGTCGACCTTCTGTGCAGCCTGTGCACCGAGGGTCATCAGACAGGCCATTGCCATGCAAAAAAACTTTTTCATCTTATTCTTCAGTGATAGGTAAGCAAATAACGAAACGTGCACCGCCAGTGTAGCTGGTATCCAGCTTGACTGTGCCACCCAACTGCTCTGCGAGTTTGCGACTCAGCGGTAGTCCCAGACCAATACCCTCCTTGAAGGAGTCGAGTTTGACGAAACGCTCGAAGATCTTGTCTGCATCTTTCTTGGGAATGCCACAGCCCGTATCCTCAACAGTGATGCACAGCCGCTGGTCAGTCTCAGAGGCTCTCAGCGTGATGCTGCCCTTCTCCGTGTACTTGCAGGCATTCTCCAACAAGGCAGCCACGATGCGCTTCAGCATATTCTCGTTGGTCTTGATCTTCAGGTCGTCAGCGAGGGTGGTCTCCAACTTCAGCTCCACGCCCTTGTTGGCCACGTCTTCATATTCCCCTATGGTCTTCCTGAGCAGGGCGTTTACCAAGGGCGTATCCTCTCTTCTCATCTTTTCCGTCGACTGGATGAGCGACAGTCCGATGATCTCATCGATGAGCGAGGTGATCTGGTGGGCACTCTTCTGCATCATCTGGGAGATGTGCTGACGCTCTTCCAGGCTTTCAGAGAGCTCAGGATCGGCGATGACCTGTGAGAATCCGCTGATGATGTTCAGTGGCGTGCGCACCTCGTGGCTGACGTTCTGAATGAAGGCTGCCTTCATCTTCTCCGATTCCTTCGCACGCTTGTAGGCCTTCTCCAGTTCCTTCATGTGCTTGCGACGGGTCATGAAGATATAGAAGAGTGCCACAATGAGCAGGATGAGCAGGGCGATGGTACCCATCAGTCCAAAGAAGCGTACACGATAGGTCTCCCGCTGGGCTTCATAGAGCCGGATCTCGTCAGCGATTCCCTCCATGCTGTTGCTTAGTACCACGTTGTCGATAGAGTCGTTCGAGGCCGTCTCGTTCTTCAGGGCCTTATAGGCCTCCTGCCATCTGCCAGCCTTCTCGAGGATCATCACGACGGCATCCTTGCCCTCGTCGCCCAGTTCCTCCTTCGCCAGGGCTATGGCCTCGTCGACCTTGCCCTGATGGGCCAGATAGTAGACCTCGAGTGAGCGCCCGTGAACTGACGAGAGTCCCTTGGCCACGCCCTCCTTATAGGCCTTGTAGCCTTCGAGGAAACGGTCGATGTCACCACGATAGTAATAGCTCAGCGTCTGACGGGTCTCGATGTCGAACACGCGTTCAGGTGCATATTTGATGGAGATCTGCTTGGCTTTTTCCAAGAGTGTGTCAGCCTCCTCTGGGCTGTCATCGTTGGCCACGTTCACGATGTTCATGTAGATGGGGGGCATGCTCGAGTAGTAGCCTTCCTCCTCCATGAGCTTCAGCACCTCGTACCAGTTCTCTTTGGCTTCAGCCTTGTTACCACAGTAGTTGTTGATGTGCCCCAGCATGTTTAGGGCCATGTAGCGCTCTTTGTCCACCTTCTTCTCGCGCAGTTCCTTCGAGAGTTCGCGCGCCAGTTTGTAGGCTTCGAAGATGTGGCGCTGGTTCATCTGGAAAACGATTTCATTACACCTCTGCGTGTAGTACCCATGGAGGTCGCCCTGCTCTAGCAGATAGTCCTGCAGGTTCTTCAGTGCAGGGAAGAAGCGTGCGCTGTCGCCATCGTTGAAGGCGTGGTGCATCGCGTTGCGAAGGGCCAGGTATTCTTCACTGCTCTTGTAAGCAGGTTCCTGTGCCATGCCAGTTATAGCAAGGAGTATCAGTGAGAGGGTTAATATGATTCGTTTCATGTTTGTAGCTGTTGTAGTTGATTTATTACTCTGCAAATGTACTCATTATTTTGGAAAAACAAAAAGAAAACGCGTATTTTTTTTGATTTTTGTCATTTCTTTGTATCTTTGCGCCATGGAAATACATCCGATAGCCCATTTTGAGTCGCCTCTGACGTCGAAATTCGGTATTCCCCGACAGAGCGGACTTGTCAAATCGCTGACAGGTCGTGTCGTCTTCGAGCCCCCTTTCCGCAAGCCCGAAGCTGTTCGTGGCCTCGAGGATTTCGATTACCTTTGGCTCATCTGGGAGTTCTCAGAGAACCGTGAAGCCGATAAGGGACTCACCGTTCGTCCCCCTCGTCTGGGAGGTAATCGTCGTCTGGGTGTCTTTGCCACGCGTTCGCCCTTCCGTCCCAATGGCCTGGGCCTCTCTTGTGTGCGACTCTCGCGCGTGGAGATCGATCCCCAGCTGGGGCCCGTCATCTGGGTGCAGGGTGCCGATCTCATGAATGGCACGCCCATCTACGACGTGAAGCCTTATGTGGCCTACGCAGATGCTCATCCCGATGCGCGCAGTGGATTTGTGGATACGGTCGAGTGGGAGCCTCTCGAGGTGATATTACCTGATGACTTGGCTGCCTTGGTGCCTGCTGAACATCTCGATGCTCTCAAGGACACGCTGGCACAGGATCCCCGTCCGCGTTATCACGACGATCCCGGGCGTGTCTATGGCATGCCTTTCCTCGACTTTGACGTACGTTTCAAAGTCTCTGATCGGAAACTGACTGTTGTGGAAATCGTTACATCTCCTCGTCGAGACGACCTCTCCAAAGGTATTTCCTCGTCTCGTGGACGATGACTCCGTTGAGGAAGAGCAGTGAAAGCAGGTTGGGTATAGCCATCAGGGCGTTCATGCAGTCTGCCAGATTCCACACCAAAGCCAGGTTCATCACACTACCGATGAACACAGCCACGATGTACACGATGCGATAGGCAATCACCCAGTTCTTGCCCTTCAGGTACTCCACTGCACGCTCACCGTAGTAGCACCAGCCCAGAATGGTCGAGAAGGAAAAAGTCAGCAGACCAAAGGTCAGCAGGGGTGTACCCACAACGGGAATCTTCGAGAAGGCTGCCTTCGTCAGTGTGGCACCATTGTCGAAGGTGATGTCAGGATAGGCAATCACACTGCTCACAATCACGAGACCCGTCAGTGCACAGATGACCACCGTGTCCCAGAAAGTGCCGCTCGATGACACGAGTGCCTGACGTACTGGGTTCCTGGTCTGGGCAGCAGCAGCTACGATGGGTGCCGAACCCATACCACTCTCGTTCGAGAACAGACCACGGGCAATACCGAAGCGGGCAGCCATCATCACCGTCGAACCCACGAAACCGCCACCAGCAGCCTCAGGACTGAACGCTGCATGACAGATCAGTTTGATGGCTGGCCACAGATAGGGCGCGTTGACCCAAAGGATGTAGATACAGCCCAACACGTAGAAGAGCGCCATGACAGGCACAAGCATACCACAGACGCGGGCGATGCTCTTCACGCCTCCCAGTATGACGGCAGCTGTCATGATACAGACAAAGGCGCCTGTCAGGTAGGGCGATATCTGGTAACTCTCCTGAGCCACTGTTGCAATGGCGTTCGCCTGTACCGTGTTACCGATACCAAAGGCTGCGAGTGCCGTGAAGATGGCAAAGAGGACAGCCATCCACTTCCATCCGAGCCCTTTCTCGAGGGCGTACATCGGACCTCCGAGCATCTTACCGCTCTCCGTCTTCACACGGTATTTGATGGCCAGCAGACCCTCCGCATATTTCGTTGAGATACCGAATACACCCGTCAGCCAGCACCACAGCACGGCTCCAGGACCACCCAGGGCAATGGCTGTTGCCACGCCCACGATGTTACCCGTTCCGATGGTGGCAGCCAGCGCAGTGGCCAGCGAACCAAACTGCGACACGTCGCCAGTGGCATCGGGATCCTTGCGCACCGTCAGTTTGATGGCCTTCCATATATGTCGCTGGGGGAATTTCAGCCTGATGGTCAGAAACAAGTGTGTACCCAGTAGCAGGATGATCATCGGCCATCCCCAAAGCAGTCCGCTCAACTCAGTCAGAAAATCATTCAGTCCATCCATATCCTTTTTACCCTTTTACCTTTTTACTTTTCAAACGTGATTTTCACGTTTGCATACCCCATCGATCGCATCATGTTGCGCAGCTGTTCCTCAGCATTGTGCTCAGCAGCCTGCAGATTCTCTTGCGTCAGACAGTGACTCATCATCTGTCTGTAAGCCTTCCTGTAGAGGGCATCGCGATCCTCAGGCTTCCACTTGCCACTCTCGAAGAATGGTTTCGTACGCGCCTCGTCGATGAAATCCTTGTCGAGCAGTCCTATCTTGGGCAGTGTCATAGCCACCGAGTCGCCCTCCGCCTTGATCCATCCCTGTTGCAGACGGTGCATGTTCAGTCCCAGTCTGAGGGTGCCATAGTAGATACGCACCAGCTCGTCGTCCTTGAAGAGCCCTTTGCGCACGGTGTCCACCAGTTCCTCGGCACTCACTGAGAGAAACTCCCACTCGCCAATGGCCTTCATGCTCTGAATCTGAGTGGGTGTCAGCTCTATCCGGTTGTCAGCTCCCAGCGTGATATGATCCCCCTTCGTCAGTCCCTTCAACCAGAAGAAACCCACGATCACCAGCCCAATCACCGCCAGCGCAATACCTATTTTAATATATGAAAAAACTTTCAATTCTCAATTCTCAACAGTTTCTCAATGTCCTTCGCTCCGTATTGCTTGCGGAAGGCGATGGTGATATCCTCCTCCGCGTAGCCCAGCTCCTTCAGCATCGGCACGAGCACCTTGGCAGCATTGCGCTGTGCACTCTCCAGGATGCCCATCTTCGGGATGCTCTCAATGATGGCCTGGCGCCCCTGTTGCTGATAGTCGGCAAGTTCGGCGTCACTGAAGTTCGAGCGCGTCAGTGCCACGTACTGGCGCACGTTCTTCTGGTCGATCTTCGAGCTCGTCATCGTCACCTGCGGGTCAGGAAGCACGATGGTGATCTTCCGTCCGTCGCGCTCGATGTTTTCCTCCGAGAAGGCGCTGAAGTCGATATAAGCCTTCAGCTTGGCATCGATGGGGATGGCGATTTTACGATCAGCCATGGGCACCTTGATGTCAAACTGCTTCTGCAGCAGCGAGCCCTTCAGTCTGAGGGCGTCGTCGTGGGTCACGATCTTATGTACGCGATATTCAGCCGTGTAGAGCTTCGAGCACTTCTGCACCTGCATGATGAGCATGGGCACCGTGTCGATGCCCTGGGCGATGGCTGCCTCCTGCTTGGCATCGTCGTCGCTCTGCAGTCGCCAGTCCCCGCAGAAGAAAAGACCTCCCACGATCACCCCCAGCACAATGATCAGTCCAAATAACTTTTTCACTCTCAACGCTCAACTCTAAACTCTATACACCCTCTTCTTCCTCCCCCGATGTTGGTGGCAGACTGCCCGACGTGTCGAGCTCCGAATCAGGCCTGATGCCCACGGTACCGAAGTTGCTGACTGTCACCACCATGGGGATGTACTCGTCAGTCTGCGGATGACTCACGCTGGCAGCAAACACCAGCTGAGGCCCGTCCACCTTGTCGAACACCAGTCCCTCGAGGATACCCGTCTCGCGATAGTCGTCGTCCAGATACTTCTCAAAGGCCGCCTTTGTGAAGGTCTGGTTGAAGAATATGCTACCGTCCGAGCGCATCACGCGGATGGTGATACGGTTGTCGACGAACAGCTGTCCGTTCTCATCCTTCACCATGCGCAGACTGTCGTCAGCCACGCGTCTCACCTCCACCTGGTAGTCCTTGCTGAGCCACTGGATGTCCTTCGTCTGCTGATATTCCTGCATACGGATAGGCCCCTGCGGTTTGGGCGTCTCCACACGCTTCACGATGATGTCGTTCGACTTTTTCTTCTGACCACAGCTTGTGGCCAGTAACCCTGCCATCAGCAGGATGAGTAGCTTTGTTTTCTTCATTTTCGTTAGATTTTGGGTACAAAGGTAGTGTAAATCGGGCGAAAAACCAAAGGAAAACCCGTTTTTTCTTTGTATTTCCGAGATAATCCATTATATTTGCAGCATGAAACAGAAGTTCCGTCCCTCCATCCTCGCGCTCGCCCTGTTGAGCCTCGTCGTTCTTCTGGCAGCCTGTTCAGGTGGCCAGCAGCCTCGTTCCTACGTCTCCGAACTCACCAGCGACGACAGTATGACCATCCGTCTTGGTCAGTGGGACCTCACGCGGTTCCACAGCGATAAGCTCGATCTCGACATCAACTACCCCTCGTTCCTCTACCATCAGGATCTCCCTGAAGAGCCCGGACAGGAGCTGTTCATGTACGAGGATATCTCCATCTCCGTCGTGGTCGACTCCCTGAAGGGTATGACCCGTAGCGCCAGCCAGCAGATGATGAACATGGGTGCCGACCTGGTCGAGTCGGGCGACGACTACAGCATCCAGGAAGGCTCTGAACAAGACTGGGATTACTATGGTAAGGTGATGGACGACGACACCCTCCGAGTCGTCACCATCATGCTCCGCTACGCCCCTCGCCACTCCGAAGCCGTTGCCCCCCTCCGCGATTGGGTCAAGGACTTCAAGCTCCACTGAAACCGAACAAAAGTCATTTTCATATTGCAAAGGTAAGAGTCCCCATTGTGAGATTTTCGCTTAGTCGGCTACGATCGCCCGCTTAGTCGGCTACGACCACCGATCAGCTTCCCAAGGGCCGCAACTCAGCCTGACATACTTCTTTTTTCCTGAAAAAGTAGACAACCTTACACCTTACACCTTACATTTCGCGATTTGCAATTCACGTTCAAAAATGCCCTTTAATTTATATTCTGGCTCCAGCACTTCCAGTTCCCGATGAACGTGATGCACGGAGCCATGTCGCTCTCCGTGGACGGCGTGGACTACGCCCCCACCTTCGACTATACGGTCAAGGAGTTTTCTCCTG
>JAFSNR010000043.1 GCA_017443345.1 Prevotella sp. | reverse complement strand
GGTAACCGACGGTAAGTTCACGATGCCTGCTGGCAATGTGAGCATCTCTGCTACGTTCAAGAAGATCGACTATGCGGTGACCATCGCCGAGGGTATCGAGAATGGTACCGTCGCTGCCGACAAGACGACGGCACAAGTCGGTGACGAGGTGACACTCACCATCACACCCGCTACTGGCTATGTGCTCGATGCACTCACCGTGAAGGATGCCGCCGGCAATGCCATCACGGTAACCGACGGTAAGTTCACGATGCCTGCCGGCGATGTGACCGTTTCTGCTACATTCAAGAAGATTACCTACACCGTCACCATCGCCTCCGGCATCACCGGCGGTACGGTAACGGCCGACAAGACATCTGCATCGGCTGGTGAAGAGATAACGCTGACCTTCACACCTGCATTTGGTTACGTACTACAGTCATTCACCGTGACGGATGCTGCTGGCAATGCCATCACGGTAACAGACGGTAAGTTCACGATGCCTTCTAGCAACGTGACCGTTACGGCATCGTTTACATACGTAGTAGAACCAGAGCCAGAACCCGAGCCAGAGCCGACACCGACTCCGACACCAGAGCCAGAGCCGACTCCTACTCCGACACCAGAGCCAACTCCGACCCCCGAACCAGAGCCCGAGCCAACCATTATTCAGATTGATGTGGACGCAGAAGACGATGGTGATGCAAAGGAAGTGGACAACGTGAAGATGCAAGTGGTGCCTGCCGAGGGCGAAACGACACAGGAGGAGCGCACGGTTATCGACGAGGACGGTAATGAACAGACCGTCACGGTGAACGTCGTCCCCGTAGCACTCGACAACATCGACATTCCCAAGCAGGCAGAATCGACCGCAGGCAGTGAGGACAACAAGCGCGAGATTGTGGTAGATATTCCATCCGAGGTGGTAAGCAAGGACGGCAAGACCGTCTATCAGGTGACCACCATCAAGAAGGGTGCATTGATCTCCAATGAGTCGTCGGCTGTCGTGGTAGGTGCCATCCTGCCCGACACACCGGAGCCTCTTAATATCGAGGAAGGCGCCTTCGCTGTGGACGATCTCCCCGCCAGCGATCCTAACCATCGTGTAGCCAATATACAGACGTCCATGCGCTTGCTTGACAACTACAGCTCGCTTGCCGCGGTTAAAGAGAATCTGGAGAGTAGCAAGCTAAGTGCTCACCTCGACCCCCCGCATAAGCTCTTTACCCTCTCCAGCGGTATCGACGTGGAGCTGAGCGGCGACGTCAGAGTGTTCACTGCCAGACAGAAGGGCGACAATCAGGTGGAGATCACCGAGGTTACGGGCAATGACCTGCTGCTCGACAACGGCAGGAAGGGCGTGAAAGCCAACAATGGTGTGCTCATCGCCTTCGCCAACGGACAGGACGGCCAGCAGACCGATGTGGTCGCCAGCCCGACCAAGAACAATCTCTCGAAGATCGGCTCTACGCCCGCTACCGGCAATGCCAAGAGCTATGCTGGTAATGAACTGATTCCGGCCATCGAGGAGACGCACTTTACGGAGAATATATGCATCCTGAGCGATAATCAGTTCCACCCGGTTGCTGCCGGCGACCATAGTGAGGTGCCTGCCTGCAAGGCCGTGATGCCGGGCGACGGCGCGTCAACCCGTTCGCTGATCATCGTTGAAGCCAACGGCACGACAGCGCTTCGCGACATGAGAAGTGAAGAAGTGAAAGGTGAAAAATGGTTCGACCTCCAGGGTCGCAGCATCGACAAACCGGTCAAGAAGGGCATCTATGTGAAGAATGGACAAAAGGTAATCATCAAGTAAAGATATGTTTGATATGAAGACAACAAGATTTTTCTATACCATGGTGCTGGCAGTGATGGCTGCCGGCGCCATCACCCTGACCTCGTGCAGTAAGGATGACGACAACGAGCCAAAACCGGTCGAGAAGACATTAGTGGAGAAGATCGAGTCGGTCACATTCTCTGTCACAGGTACTGAGAAGCGCATCGTCATCGATGGCTCGGATCCTATCACCGTCACCTACGACGTGAAACAGTCGGAACTGGCCAGTCTCCTCGCCGTGAAGAAGGAACTATTCTCGATCATCGGTGTCGAGGCTCCCGCAGCGCTTACCATTACGAACGTGGAGGGCAATGCCTACGGTAAATTGATCCTGACACTGGAACCTTCAGGTTTCGAGCCAGAAAAGGACTATCGCATGGCCCTGGTCATCAAGGACGAGAAAGCCACCTATACCACTGAGTACACCGACATCTATGTCGTGCAGAGCGTAGGGGTCGATCCCGACGAGCGTAATCAGGATCAGGCTGAAAGCCGATAACTGACAGTAATCCAAAAGGACTCACGGGAAAAAGATTCCGTGAGTCCCTTTTTTTTGCGCGAACTTCGCATGCAACGACTCGAGTTAGAACACGAACAGATTATTCTCTTAGCTGAAAAAACAAAAGATCTTAACACCAAAAACGGATAACCTTAACATCGAAGAAAAAATCTGAACTGCTACTGAGTTACTTGCGGATCAGTGTCGATCCCAGTTTGCCCAATTGTACGGCGTAGACGCCCTTGGGCAGTCCTTCGAGACTGATGGCGCCGCCCTGAACCGTTGTCTGTCTGACGGCCACGCCCTGTAGGTTGTAGACCGTTACCTCGAGGCCGTCCTCAGCCCCGTCGGTGTAAACGATGTCGCCATTGACGCGGAAGCTGACGTCTCTCGGCTGTTCCTTGCTGAGGGTGGGGATGCTCGTGTCGATGCCCAGCACGTAGAGCAGTCCCTTGTAGGCATTCATCTTGCCGGCACCGAATCGGCTGGCGGACTTCTTCGTGTAGTCGTCGGTGTCGCTTGTGTTTTTGATGATGTCCTTGATGTCGGCGTTGCTCAGTGTCTTGCCCTTGTCGGCAGCTGCCTGGAGCCACAGGGCCACGATGCCAGCCGCAGCCGGTGTCGCCATCGAGGTGCCGCTCGAGAAGCCATAGGGGTATTCGCGAGCACTCTTCTGATCCTTGAACTGGTTGCTGTATTCCTTCTTCTCAAGGATGTTATCATCAGATAACGTTGCGTCGAAGCTGTTGAAGCCAGCCACGATGTCACGGCCAGGTGTACAGACGGTGGGGTGCTTATGTCCAGCCAGGTCTTTGCCGTAACTGCTGAAGAAAGCATAATCGCCTACGACCTCATCATCTCGCACTGTATACTCCTCATCGCCAAGGCCCTTGTGCTTGTTGTTGGCCGTCCAGGCACCGATGCTCACGACCTCGCCCGAGGTATTCCAGTCGCCCACGGAGATGCTGCTGTTGCCCTTCGTTATCTTACCACTATTCTTCTGTCCATAGAGGTAATATTCGCAACCGGCGTCGCCCCATGCATAGAGCTCTGTGTCTTCGGTGGTAATCATGCTGACCTTGAATACCAGGAAGTCTTCGCTTCCATCCGAGCTTCTGTCGTTAGATATCTTCTTGAATGCCAGATCCGGGAAAGCCATGTAGAGCTCGGTGTAGGTGTACTCCTTGTCGTCCTTGTCCAGGGCTACGTTCTGGTAGCACCACAGCTGGACCGCAGAACCGCTCTCGATATATTCGTTCATCCCGTCGGCCACTTTCTTGTCAGAGTCATCCAGATGGCTGTTGTCGGCATCCTCCCCGACATTAAACCAGATGCCTTCACCGTGTTTGCCCACATCGGGGTCTGAGTTGTAGCTGAACGGCGCCGTATAGTAGACGTGGCCGTCGATGCCGCTGGCGATACTGACCTGGAACTTCACATTCTTCGTCGTCTTCATGCCGCCCCATACGTAGCCTCCATAGCCTGCATAGACATTCAGCGTATCCTTGGCCTTGGTCTTCATGTTCAGGTAGGTACACATGCTTTCTCCACCCGAATTGGCGGTGCAGAGCATGATGGGGATATTCAAGTCCTTTGCACAGTACTTCATGGTTCTGGCCATGTTGCTGGTGCCGTCGTGCCAGCCGTCCATCGAGTTATAGCTGAGACTTACCACGAGTGGCTTCTTGGCCTTGTCGGCTTCATTTTTCATGTACAGCAGCGCCTGATAGAACTCAATGGCTGTTGCGTCTATTTGGTTTTCACTACAGAATTCCCTGAACTCATCGTCTTCCCTCAGCGTACTGATGAGGATGTCGGCCTCTGGTGCCATACCGCCGAGCGGCTGTCCTGCCACGCCCTTCACGTCGCTTATCGTGCTGCCCGCAGCGATGGTGATACAGTGGGTGCCGTGCGTGTCGCCATCCTCCCTCACCTTCAGCGTGTCGAGTATGTCGTCAGCCTTGGTGAGGGCCGATCCTGCCAGCGTATCAGGGCCGATGATCACTTCCTCGCCCAGTTTATTCAAGCCCGTAGCATAGTAACCCTTCACGCGCAGGTTGCCGTCCTTGTCCTTCAGCATCGGGTGTGTGGGGTCGAATCCCGCATCGACGATTCCCACCATGACTCCCTTGCCCGTATAGGCCTGAGGCAGTTTCTCGCCCGTGCCGCTGATCACGTCACCGGCCTGAGTCACGTTTCTGGTGATGTCCGTCTGTTTGCGAACCCTTGGTCCGAGGTCGATTTTCATGACGCCGTTCACAGCAGCCATCTCCTCGATCTTCGAGTACGAAGCCTCCATCATCACGATGTTGCCCACGACACCTCTGATCTTTGCGCCGAGCGCCCTGAGGTTTTCAGCCACCTGTCGCGCATCCGCGTCCATCTTACAGTTCACGAAGAAGCGTCCGAGCTTCTCGGCCTCACCTCTAGTACCGGCTTTCTGGGCTGCGATCGCCGCCTGTTGCTTGGCCGCCTTGGCCCTTGGCGTCACGAGTCCCTGTGCCCCCGCCGTTAGAGCACCCATGAGTAATGTTGCAAGTAATAGTCTTCTCATAATCTATATGGTTTTGATTAATATTCACAAAGATGTTGCAAATATACATCTTTTTTTTTCTTCAGACTTACAAAATCTGCAAAATATGTTTAAAAATCTGCAAAATAATATATGACGGACGTTTTAAGCAAGGTTGTTAGGGGGAATTTCGTTACCTTTGAGGTCAATTTAATCATATCCAAGTAACTTAGCAATCACTTAAAACAACTTAAATAATGATGAAAAGATTTTTGATCGTTGTAGCCCTGGCCTTGGTAAGTATGGCTGGCATGGCACAGAACTTTAGAGCGAATCTGGACGAGAGTGTGAAACCTGGAGATGACTTCTGGCAGTATGCCGTAGGCACCTGGTTGAAGAACAACCCGATTGACAAGGAGTACCCGATGAACGGTGCATTCGTTGATCTGATGAAGCAGAACGAACTGCGCATCAATGCGCTGATTATGAAGTATGCCAATGAGAAGGATCTGCCACAGGGTAGCGACGGACAGAAAATCGGCGCCCTTTATCGTCTTTATATGGACAGCGTGAGCCGTAACAAGATGGGCTATGAGCCGATTCTGCCCTACCTGAAACAGGTACGTGGCATCAAGACCCGCGAAGAGGCCCTGAAGCTGATGGCTGCGTTTGATGCCAAGGGCTTTAACACTGCGCCCTATGGTATCGGCCTGAGCCTGAATCCGTTCAACTCGTCGGAGTATATGATGAGCGCAGGTCATGGTGGTGCCACTATGGCCCAGGAGTATTATGCCAATCCTAACGAGCAGCAGAAGGCCGAAGTTGCAGCGAAAAGGAGTCTGTATAAGGACTTGCTGAAGATGGTGGGCAACAGTGATGCCGATGCCGAGCGCATGATGGAGGCCACATGGGCCATCGAGCACAGAATCGGTGTCACGACGCTGAACCAGGTGGATAGGCGCGACCCGATGAAGACCAACCATATTATGCCGTGGGAGCAGTTGTTGCAGGATTTCAAAGGCATCGACTGGGTGGCCTATCGCGACGCCCTCAACTATCCGAAAGACATCGATCAGGTGAACGTGAGTCAGCTGGAGCCGCTGCACGAGGTGGAGAAGGTGCTGGCCGAGACGAGTGTCGACGACCTGAAGGCCTATATGGAACTGCGCGTTGTCAGGGCCTATAGCGATTACCTGAGTGACGACTTTACTGACCGTGAGTTCGAGTACTCAAAGGCCATTAGTGGTGTGCAGCAACAGAAACCCCGCTGGAAGCGTGCCGTCGCCGAAATCGACGATAATCTGGAGGAGACCATCGGTAAACTCTATGTGGCAGAATATTTCCCCGAGACCAGCAAGCAGCGTGTGTCTCGCCTGGTGAAAGACCTGCAGCAGGCCTTCGAGGACCGTCTGAAGGAGAACACCTGGATGAGCGACTCCACCAAGACCAAGGCACTGGAGAAACTGCACGCCATGCATATCAACGTAGGTTATCCCAACAAGTGGGAGGATATGGAAAAGTTCATTGATATCCGCGAGGATCAGAACCTCGTAGAGAACTTCATCCGCATCAAATTGGAAACACGTGCCGCAAACTTACGCAAGTACTGGCGCAAGCCCGTGGATAAGACCATCATGCCATTCTCACCACAGACGGTGAACGCCTGTTACGTTCCTGTGTTCAACAGTATCAACTTCCCCGCAGCCATCCTGCAGCCCCCATTCTTTGACCCAGAGTCTGACTATGCAGCCAACTACGGTGCCGTAGGTGCTGTCATCGGTCATGAGATGAGTCATGGCTTCGATGACCAGGGCTGTATGTTCGACAAGGAAGGCAACCTGAAGAACTGGTGGGCGGCTGAAGACAAGGCCAAATACGATGAGCGCACGAAGGTGCTTGCCGACTGGTTCTCAAAGCAGGAGGCGCTGCCCGGACTCTTTGTGAACGGTGAGAAGACGCTTGGCGAGAACATCGGTGACAACGGTGGCATACAGGTAGCCTACCGCGCCTACGAGAACCGCATGAAGCAGGAGCCTCTGAACACTGTCGACGGCTTCACCCCTGCCCAGCGTTTCTTCCTGGCCTACGCTCGTGTCTGGGCTAGCAACATTACCCCTGAGTTCCTGGCTCGGGCAGTCAATAGCGATGTCCACTCACCCCATATCTTCCGTGTGAATGCCGCCCTGCCGATGATCGACAGCTGGTATGACGCCTTCAACATCCAGCCCACCGACAAGATGTTCATCCCCAAGGAGAAGAGAGCATTGGTGTGGTAGCACAAAGAAAAATCCCTCGGCAATGCCGAGGGATTCTCATTTATTAAAGTCTGCTGTGAGTTCGCAGATCTTGACGATGACCTGCATGGCTTTCTGCATGGACTGGATGCTGACGAACTCGTAAGGGCCGTGGAAGTTGACACCGCCTGCGAAGATGTTGGGGCAGGGGAGGCCTCGGAAGGAGAGTTGGGCTCCGTCGGTGCCGCCGCGGATGGGTTTGACCTTAGGGGCAACGCCGCATTCCTGCATGGCGTGGATCACGAGGTCGATGACGTGCATCTGTGGGTCGATCTTCTCCTTCATGTTATAGTACTGGTCCTTGAGCTCGATGGTGACGGTATCGTTGCCGTACTTAGCGTTCATCTCGTCGGCACAACGGCGGATGAAACGCTTGCGGTCTTCGAACTCTGAGCGGTCGTGGTCGCGGATGATGTAGTGCATGCGGGCCTGCTCGATGTTACTCTCGATGCCCAGCAGGTGGTAGAAGCCCTGATAGCCTTCAGTGGTCTCAGGGGTCTCGTCGGCAGGGAGCATCGTGGCGAACTCGGCAGCGAGGGCACTGGCATTGACCATCTTACCCTTGGCATAGCCAGGGTGGACACTGAAACCTTTTATATATACGCGCGCGCTGGCTGCATTGAAGTTCTCGAACTCAAGTTCACCCACATCGCCTCCGTCCATGGTGTAGGCCCATTCGCAGCCGAAGCGCTCTACGTCGAAATGGTGGGCTCCCATGCCTATCTCCTCGTCGGGGTTGAAGGCGACGCGGATGTCGCCATGCTGGATCTCGGGATGGTCGCGCAGCCAACACATGGCCTGGACAATCTCGGCGATGCCAGCCTTGTCGTCGGCTCCCAGCAAGGTGTGACCGTCGGTCACGATGAGATCCTCACCGACGTGCTGCAGCAGTTCGGGGAATTTTGCGGGGCTGCTGACAATACCCTCGGAGAGAAGGATGTCGGAGCCGTCGTACTGATGGACGATGTGCGCCTGGACGTCTGCACCCGAACAGTCGGGGCTGGTGTCGTAGTGGGAGATGAAGCCGATGGTGGGGATATGACCCTTCGTATTGGCCTTCAGCGTGGCGTAGATATAGCCATGATCGTCCATCTCGACGTCGCTGAGGCCCTCGCTCTCGAGTTCCTTCTTCAGGTACTCGGCGAAGACGAGTTGCTTCGGGGTGCTCGGCACGCTGTCGCTGTCTTCAGCTGACTGCGTGTCGAATTGTGTATATTTCAGAAAACGGTCGGTGAGGGTCATACCATATCCCATGTAAGAATCGTATCTTCCTCGAGGTCGCGGGTGACCTTACGACCGATGACGATGTCGGCAAAGCGGGGAGAGATGCCTGTGCCTGGGCGCTTGGGCATGAGGTCTTCGGCCTTGATCACGTCGCCGGCCTTCATGTCGCGGGTGAGCACCAGCGAGCGGCGTGCCTCGCGACGGGGGATGATCTCGCAGTCGAGCACGGTCTTCTCGGGAGAGCCGAGCACCTTGTCGATCCACTGGAAGTTGGCGATGGCCTTCTTAAAGTCCTCAGGGTCGCCTCCGTGATAGTGGTCGTTGCCGGGGAGGGTCTTGTCGAGGGTGAAGTGCTTCTCGATGACCTCAGCGCCGAGCAGATAGGCGGTGGCGAGTGTCATCATCGTATCGTCGGGAGCGACATGGTCGCTAAAGCCTACGCGGACATCGGGGAAGTCCTTCTTCAGGGTCTCGATGATGCGCAGGTTGGCATTGGCGGGGTCCGTTGGGTAGGAGAGTACGCAGTGGAAGATGACGATATCCTTGCAGCCTGCGTTCTTCAGTACGCGGATGGCCTCGTCGCACTCTGACAGGTAGGCAGCGCCTACCGACATGAAGACAGGCTTTCCCTTACGGGCGATATGGTCGATGAAGGGCAGGTTAGAGAGATCGGAAGAGGAGATCTTATAGAAATCGACCATGGGCTCAAGATAGTCGGCAGAGGCATAGTCGAAGGGTGTCGAGGTGAAATCCATACCCTTGGCGTGGGTATAGTCGCAGAGCTCGCGATACTCGGCCTTGCCGAAGTGGTCGTGCTTGAGGAAGAGCTCGTACTGCGTCTTCGTGGGTTCCTTGGTGGTGTCCCAGTAGGCGGGTGAGTTTTTCGACACGATGGTACCAGCCTTGTAGGACTGGAACTTGGCACAGTCGATGCCGGCCTCTGCGGCAGCGTCGATATAGAGCTTGGCTGCCTCGAGGGGTGAGATATTCATGACGCGGGCGGTGTCGTAGAAGTTCACGCCCATTTCAGCAATCAGGTAGGGTTTTGTAGTTCTCATACTTTTTTATTTTGGGGTTAGGGGTTAGTGCTTAGGGGTTAGAGAGGGGTTAGAGATTATTGATGAGGTTCATGACCTTTTTGCGGCCGCTGCGGAGGTCGTGGCTCAGGAGCATGTCCTGATAGTGCTGACGGCTCTCCTTCGAGAGGCGGAGGTACATGCGAAGGGTGGCCTCGATAATCTCGTCGGTGGGGTTGAGACCGATGTAGGAGAAGCCGTTCTCATTGCAGACGAAGCCGTGCTTCTCTTCGCGGTGGTTCTGAGCCATGGCGATAGAAGGAACACCCAGCAGGGCTAGTTCGAAACTCGTGCGACCCTTCGAGGTAACGGCCACGTCGCAGCTCGACATCAGTTCGGGCATATTGGCCACGTCGTAATAAACATCGAGGTTGTCGTAGCGGTTAAACTCGAGCAGCTCCTCGACATTGTGCTTGGCACGTCCGAGGGCCACGACGAAGTGCATGTCCTTGTACTCGGGCTTCGTGACGATGTTGAGCAGACGATCCGTGTAGTTCTGGGGATCGGCACCACCGAAGGAGATGAAGACACGCTCCACCTGGTCTTTGATCTTGATGGGCTCGTAGAACATGAAGGTCTTGCCACAGATGTAATACTCCTCGCCTGCATGGATCTGGGGGAACTCGTCGTCCTCGTAGAGGGCGTTGATGACGAGGTCGGCCTTCTGGATGCCCTCGCCGTCGTCCTCGAAGTTGATGAGCTTCGCCTTCGGCAGCACGGAGCGCAGTCCGATCATATAGTCGATGGAGGTGGTGAGGATGTCGTTGATGAAGATAGTGTACTGCTCGCGACGGCAGATGTCGAAGAGTTCGGCAATGCCGTCGACGGCCTTCAGCGTGTGGGCGGTATGTCCGAACACCTTGGGATCGGTCTGGTTCTTGTCGTAGAAGATATCTGGCTTCACGAAGAACTCGTCGGCAATCTCGAGGGCACGGTAGATGTGTCCGATGCCTCGTTTGTTGTTACCATTGACGTAGATGGCCACCTTGGGTTCGCTGAGGGCCTTGGCCACGCTCTGCAGGTCGGAGAAGGTATCGACATCCTGCGCCTCGCTCTCGGGCACCTCGAAGACATCGACTTTCTGACCGATGCGCGTCTCGGGTGTCACCACACTACGCTTGGAGATGACGAATGCTCCTGTCTCCATATAACAGGGGGGCAGGTACTGACGGTTCAGGCGCTTCTCGTAGTTGGGCACCTTGTGGCCGTCCTTCACACCCCAGGAGAGATGAGGGGCATTGATGGCGGATATGAGGGTGTCGAGATCGTTGCCGATAGCGTACTTGATGGCGCTGTCGAGGGTCTCGACCTTCAGTGTGGGCGAGGTGGGCTGCATGGTGACGATATAGTCCCACGAGCCTTCGGGGATGGCATCGGCCACCACGGCATCGAGGGTCACTGCATCGCCACAGAGCCGCTCGTCTCTCCACTTATGGCCTACGCCCATCTGTGTGGCGATAATCCTCACTTCGGGTGAGTCGGTGGTCACCACGACATCGGTGATGTACTTAGACATCTGGGCATTCTTGATGGCATAATACACGAGGGGACGCCCAGCCACAAGCCTGATGTTCTTATTGGGGATACCCTTCGAACCGGCTCTTGCGGGAATAACTGCTAATATCTTCATGTTTCGCATCTTATGGTAGTACACCCGCACGGAATCGAACCGTGACCAACGGAACCGGAATCCGTTATTCTATCCTTTAAACTACGGGTGCAACGATTTTCGAGTGCAAAAGTACTGAAATAAATTAAGAATGAAGAATGAAGAATGAAGAATTAAGAATTCTTTGCAGAGCAAAGCGGCAAAGCCGAGCTAAGAATTTGGTGCGCGTAATGCGCAAAATGTTAGCCAAAATCAATGATTTATAACATTTTTGCAAAAAAATATCGAATTTTGCTTGCACTTTGATATTTATTTAGTACCTTTGCAGCCGCAAATAATAAATCATAAACTCAAAATGGGACAAGTAATTCAACCTGTGATGTATGAACCGCTGCTAGACATGAAGCAGACGGAACAGGGTATCAAACTGATTAAGGAATTCTTCCAGCAGAACCTTTCCACGGAGCTTCGCCTGCGTCGTGTGACTGCCCCTCTCTTCGTGTTGCAGGGGCTGGGTATCAACGACGACCTGAACGGTGTGGAGCGTGCCGTGACCTTCCCGATTAAGGACTTGGGCGATGCCAAGGCTGAGGTGGTACACTCGCTCGCCAAGTGGAAGCGACTCTCGCTGGCAGAGTACAACATAGAACCTGGCTATGGCATCTATACCGACATGAACGCCATCCGTGCCGACGAGGAGCTCGACAATCTTCACTCGCTTTATGTGGACCAGTGGGACTGGGAGGCCGTCATCCGCGAGGAGGACCGTACGCTGGCATTCCTGAAGAATGTTGTGGAGCGTATCTATGCCGCCATCCGCAGAACGGAGTACCTGACCTGTGAGACTTATCCCCAGATCAAGCCCTTTCTGCCCGAGAAGATCCATTTCATTCACGCTGAGGAACTGTTGCAGATGTATCCCGACAAGACGCCGAAGGAGCGTGAGGATGCCATCTGTGAGCAATATGGTGCCGTATTTATAATAGGTATAGGTGGTGAGTTGTCGAACGGAGAGAAGCACGACGGACGTGCACCTGACTACGATGACTGGTCGACCATCGCCGAGGACGGACGACAGGGACTCAATGGTGATATCCTGATCTGGTATCCCGTGCTGGGACGCAGTTTCGAGCTTTCATCGATGGGTATCCGCGTGAACAAAGAAAGTCTGCTCAGACAGTTGAAACTGGCCCACAAGGAGGAGCGCGAGCAACTCTACTTCCACCAACAGTTGCTCAGCGACAAGCTGCCCCTGAGTATCGGTGGCGGTATCGGACAGAGCCGACTCTGTATGGTGCTGTTGCACAAGGGACATATCGGTGAGATTCAGGCTTCGATCTGGCCTGACGATATGCGACAGCGCTGCAAGCAGCTGGGCATGAACTTGATTTAAATCATTGTTTTTTGGTATGTCAGGGGTCGGTTTTAACAAATCGACCCCTAAATTTTGCTATTCCATCTTTGATTTTTGATAATTTTTGTAAACGTTTGCGGAAAAACACTAACTTTGCCCTCGAAATCATTAAACAACTTTTTATACCTAACTATTTAACTGTATGAGAAAAAATCAAGTTACAGACAAGCTGTTGTCGGGTACCAATGTACTTCGACGACTGATGTTCTTGGCTCTGGTGGCTCTCTGCACTTCGGGTGCATGGGCCCAGAAACAGGTGTCGGGAACTGTTGTTGACGCGGCTGGTGAGGCAGTCATCGGCGCCAGTGTCATGGTAAAGGGAACTTCTACAGGAACGATTACCGATTTCGACGGTAAATTCACGCTCCAGAATGTTTCTGAGAAAGCAAGCCTCGTGATCAGCTACGTAGGCTATCGTAATCAGACGATTGCCGTCGCAGGCAAGAGTCAGTTGAACGTGACGCTCGAAGAAGACCGTCAGCTGCTCGACGAAGTGGTAGTCGTAGGTTACGGTGTCCAGCGCAAGAGCGACGTGACAGGAGCCTTGACCCGTGTGGGTGAGAAGGAGTTGAACACGAAGCCCGTTTCCAACGCCTTCGAGGCCCTGCAGGGAAAAGCTGCCGGTGTGGACATCACCACCAGTGAGCGCCCAGGTACCGTAGGAAGCATTGCCATCCGTGGACAGCGTTCAATCTCTGCTGGACAGGGTCCGCTCTACGTCGTTGACGGTGTGCCCCTCCAGGCAGGTGGTATCGAGACGCTGAATCCTAAGGATATTGAGAGCATCGACATTCTGAAGGACGCCTCTTCTACCGCTATCTACGGTAGCCGTGGTGCCAACGGTGTCGTACTCGTTACGACCAAGCGCGGTCAGGAGGGCAAGATGCAGCTGAGCTACTCGGGTGCATTTACCTTCGAGAAGATCGTCGACAAGAGTCCGGCCATGAATGCCAGCGACTATATCACCTGGCGTCGTTGGGCTTACTACAACTCAGCCCCTGATAAATATACCCCTGGTGACCAGCCTACACAGGAGCAGGACAAGGCTTTCTTCTCAGGCGACGAGACAGCCCTCAACAACGTGATGAAGGGTTGGAGCGGCGGCTCATGGGACGGTTCAAAGGTGACGGATACCGACTGGACGGAGTTCGTGAAGCAGACTGGTGTCACCCAGGAGCACAACGTCAGCGTGCGCGGTGGTTCTAAGAACCTGGCAGGTTATGTGTCATTCGGATATCTGAACAACAAGGGAACCCAGAAGGGACAGAGCTATGAGCGCTATAACCTCAATGCATCAGCCGACGTACAGGGAACGCCCTGGTTCAAGGCCGGTGGTTCGGTCAACGCATCATATGGCGTGCAGAAATATGGTTATTCGCGTACAGGACAGTCTTCAAGTTCTGGTCCTACTGATATCTACGGTGCAGCCAAGGCGATGCTCCGCTATACCCTGCCATACGACGAGAATGGCGAGATCATCACCATGCCTGGTGGTTCTACGACCAACACCTATACTATTATAGAAGAGTGGAACAAGTCGAATGATAACCGTGAGACTTTCCGTGCCCTCGGTAGCTTCTATGCACAGATTGACTTCGGTAAGATCTGGGAGCCTCTGCAGGGTCTCCAGTGGAAGACCCAGTTCGGTCCCGACTTCCGCTATTATCGTATCGGTAACTTCCTCGACAGCAGTTCGGCCACCCGTGCAGGCAGTAAGAACTACGCCCGTCGTAACGATGAGCGCCACTTTGCCTGGACACTCGACAATATGCTGCTTTACAATAGGACTTTCGGTGCTCACAACGTCGGTGTGACTCTGTTGCAGAGTGCTTCGAAGAGCAATACCGAGAGCAGCTCGATGAGTGAGGTCGGTGTGACCATCCCCTCATTCCTCTGGAACAACATGGGTGCCATCGACATCACCGATTCACAGTATCAGGCTTCGATGGGTACAGGTCTCTCGGAGTATGCCCTGAGTTCATACATGGCCCGTATCAACTACTCGTTCAAGGATCGCTACCTGCTTACTGCTTCTGCCCGCTGGGACGGTTCATCGGTACTCGCAGAGGGTAATAAGTGGGACTTCTTCCCCTCAATGGCCCTGGGTTGGCGCATGGAGCAGGAAGAGTTCATGAAGAACGTCTCTTGGATCGATCAGCTGAAGCTCCGTCTGGGTGTCGGTGTTACTGGTAACGCAGCCGTTTCGCCTTACGGAACACTGGGTGTCATCAGCTCTTACTGGATGCCTTTCAGCACCGGTAACTCTCAGATTTTCGTGACCAACGAGCCTTACTATACATCAGGTTCGAACGCTATGCCTAACAAGAACCTGGGTTGGGAGAAGACCACACAGTGGAACTTCGGTATCGACTTCAGCTTCCTGAGAGGACGTATCGGTGGTACCATCGATCTGTATATGTCGAAGACGAAGGACCTGCTGCTCGCCATGAGCGTGCCTTCACTCTCGGGTTATCCCTCGATGATGGCCAATGTGGGTCAGACCAAGAACAAGGGTCTCGAGGTTACCCTGAACGTGATTCCTGTTCTGACGAGGGACTTCATCTGGAACTCGAACCTGAACTTCGCCTTGCAGAAGGATGAGATCGTAGAGCTGTCTAACGGTAAGGAGGATGATATCAACAACGCTTGGTTCATCGGAGAGTCGATCGCTGTACACTACGGCTACGAGGCCAATGGCCTCTGGCAGGAGAGCGACGCCGCAGAGATGGCTAAGTTCAACGAGAACGGTGCCAAGTTCACCGTTGGTAGCGTAAGACCCGTTGACCAGAATGGTGACTATAAGATCGACGCCGACGACCGTGTGATCCTGGGTAACAAGAATCCACGTCTGACCGCAGGTTGGACCAACACCTTCACATGGAAGGGACTTGAGCTTAACCTCGAACTGATGGGCCGCTTCGGCTATATGATCAGTACTGGTGGTGAGGGTCAGCTCGGTATGTACCAGCAGCGTGAGATCGACTACTGGACACCTTCTAATACTGGTGCAGAGTGGCAGAAGCCAGTCTACAGCCAGGCAGGCGGTGATGCCTATGCAGGATTGCTGGGCTTCAAGAAAGCCTCGTTCGTCAAGATCCGCAACCTCTCTCTGGGTTACAACTTCGACACGCAGCTGCTCAGCAAGCTGGGTATCGGTCTGAGCAACGCCAAAATCTATATCCAGGGCAAGAACCTCGGTATGCTCTACTCTTCAGTTGACTTCATGGACCTCGACACAGGTGCAACATTCTTTAACCGTGGCTTCACTGTTGGTCTGCAGGTGGACTTCTGATGAATTAAGAATTAAGAGTTAAGAATTAAGAAATAAGAAATTCGTAATATGAAATATATCAGTAAAACATTAGTTTGCGGTGCACTGTCGATGCTGGCTTTGCTGGGTACGACCTCCTGTGGCGATGAGTTCCTGAAAGAGGACGCAGGCCACAAGGTGACTGACGCGCTGCTGGAAGACGAGACTGGAGCCTTGAAGATGGCTGCCGGACTCTATGGAAACATCCGCTGGCACTTCGGTTATGAGTGGGCATACGGTATCACGCTCTATGGTTGTGATGAGTTCACCAATGGTGCCGACCTCACCTCTGAGCCCTGGAATACTTACGATAATCGTCTGAATCCACTGGACTGTACGCCAGCCCTGGGTGCAGCCAACAAGAACTGCCCTGCCGTATCGGCACTTTGGGATGAGATGTACTATGGTATCGCCACCGCCAACCTGGTGATCTCTAAGGCTGTGAACGTGGCCAATGAGGACAGCCGTAACAAGGCCCTCGGTGAGGCTTACTTCCTGCGCGGCTACAACTTCTACCGTCTGTTCTGTCAGTATGGTGGTGTCGTGCTGCAGCTCGAGCCTGCCAACGGTACGATCAAGAAGGACTATACACGTGCCTCTGAGGACGAGACCCTCGCACAGGTGATCTCCGACCTTGAGCAGGCTTATCAGATGCTGCCGAAGGACAAGTGGCGTGGCAATGGTACTTGGACGAAGTACACCGCAGCCCACTTCCTGGCAAAGGCCCTGCTGTACCGTCAGTCAGAGCGTTGCGCCTCTTGGGCATCGAAGTATGACAAGAACAGCGACCTGAACCGTGTCATCTCACTTTGTGATGAGGTAATTGCTGCTTGTCCGCTGGCTGCCGACTACTGGGATCTCTATGCCAAGTGGACGGGTGTGGACTGCAAGAACGAGGGACTCTCAGAGATCCTGATGGCTGCTGAGCACAATGAGGACAGCTCTACTCAGGGACGTTTCGGAAACCGTACTTATAACTACTTCGATCCTCAGTTCTCTAACTTCTCAGGAGGTTGGGTTCAGCGTGGACAGTATATCGGTGGTATGGATTTCCAGCGCTGCCGTCCTACGGAGTACACCTACTCTGTATTCGACAACGTGAACGATGCCCGTATGTGGAAGACCTTCAAGACCGTCTATGGTCTGAACCATGCCAACAAGACCGTAGAGAAGGTGATGGAGGAGAATCCTGGTGTGACTGCCGACCAGATGCCTGGTATCGGTGACGAGGGTATCATCTTCATCCTGAACAAGAAGAGCGACAAGCGTTTCGACGGTGAGCCTTACGGTACGTTCGGACGTGGTGGCGTGGCCCACACCTTCGTGAACCCCCTCACAGGCAAGTGGGTGCCCAATGCCTTCCCCGCATTCATGAATGGCAAGTACGTGATGTATAACTACGGTGTCAGTGGCAACACGGCAACCTCGAATGTCTTCTGTGGTATCAACAAGACGGCCGACGGCTCTCGTACTGCTGAGAAGGGTGATGCCCATCGCGACGTCATCATGGCCCGCACAGGCGAGACCTATCTCGTGAAGGCTGAGGCACAGGTTCGTCTGGGTAACTACCAGGCTGCCCTCGAGACCGTGAATGTGCTCCGTGCCCGTGGTCAGTGGAAGCAGGGTGAGGATCGCAGCTACTATACCGACGGTTCGATGGCCTTCCTGAAGGCTGACGGTGGCGACAAGGACAACTCTACAGCTACGGCCAACTCTGTGAAGAAGAACAAAGACTTCAGTGGTAAGATCCTGACCAACTCAGAGGCTTACTACGCTACGATGCTGCACAAGAACACCTATTACCTCTCAACAGGTATTGAGGAGACAACGGATGCTTCTGACCTTCAGATCAAGAGCACCTCTCAGTTGCCAGCTGAGGATGAGGCTATCCTCGATGCCATCGGTGCCAGCGGTGAATACGACCGTATGCTGAACTTCATCTTCAACGAGCGTACACGTGAGCTTTTGGGTGAGTGGAACCGTTGGGATGAACTCGCACGTACAGGTCTGCTTGTGAAGCGTGCCAAGGCCTTCAACCCCGAGGCTGCTCCCAATATCCAGGATCGTCACAACTACCGTCCGATTCCTCAGAAGTTCATCGATACCCTCCAGAATCCTGATGGTACGAACCTGAGCGATGCCGAGAAGAAGGCATGGCAGAATCCTGGTTATTAATCTCCTGACTGATTCATACAATCATTATAGTTAGTATGCGTTAGGCCCCGCACCTGGTACAATTTCCGGATGCGGGGTTGTTTTTTGCCGTTTTTCTTGGAACGTATTTGTTTTTTTCCTATCTTTGCAACAAACTTGGAATAAAAAACTATAAAGATAGGGTTATGAAAAAGCTGATGTTTTTGACAGTCATGTTGTGTGCGACAATGCAGATGATGGCGCACACAGACTTTAACGAGCGTCCGAAGCTCGTGGTGGGAATCGTGGTAGACCAGATGCGGTGGGACTACTTGCCGCGCTATTATGACCAGTTTGGGACTGACGGTCTCAGACGACTGGTGGATAAGGGCTATTCGTGCGACAATTGTCTGATCAACTATGTGCCTACGGTGACAGCCATTGGGCACACCTCGGCTTATACGGGCGCCACACCGGCCTTCCACGGAATCTGTGGTAATGACTTCTTTATCGACGGACAGAAGGTATATTGCACGCAGGATGACAGTGTGGAGCCTGTGGGTAGCGACAACCGCAAGAAGGGCTGTATGTCACCACGTAATCTGTTGTCTACGACCATCGGCGACCAAATCAGGATGCATACGGATTTTGAGTCGAAAGTGATAGGCGTATCGTATAAGGACCGTGCTGCCATCCTGCCAGCAGGACGTAGTGCCAACGCAGCCTACTGGCTCGACACCCAGAACGGACAGTTTATCACCAGTACCTACTATATGAAGGAACTGCCTCAGTGGGCCAAGGACTATAACAAGGCGCTGAAGCAGAACAAGGAGTTGCAGAATGTGGGCAGTCGCGTGGGCTTCTATCCGCTCTGCGGACATATCACTACCGATATGGCTATCGCAGCCCTGAAGGGAGAAAGTCTGGGCAAGGGCAAGACCACAGATATGCTCTGCGTCAGCTATTCACAGACGGATGTCATCGGTCATGAGTGGGCCACACGAGGCGAACATACAGACGAGGCTTATCTGGAGTTGGATAAGGACATCGCCCGACTATTGAAGGCTCTCGACGATCAGGTGGGAGAAGGCAACTATCTCGTGTTCCTGACGGCTGACCATGGTGGAGCGCATAATTTCCAGTGGATGCAGGATCACGGGCTGAATGGTGGTGCCTGGAAAGTCTGGGAGGACATTGCTCCCCAGTGTGAAGCGTATCTGAAGGAAAAGTTGGGCGAGGCAGCCGATTTGAAGGTGATTGCCGCCATCAATTCCTATCGCGTTTATCTCGATCGAAAGTATATCGCCCAGAAAGGACTGGACTATGAAAAAGTGAAGGAGACGATGGTGACTTTCTGCAGGACGGCTCCTCATGTGATGTTCGCTGTCGACTTTGAGAAGATTCAGACTTCGAGTCTGCCTGATCTCCTGCGTTATAGGGGATTGATGGGTTACCACCCGCGTCGTTCTGGTGATATCCTGCTGATTCTGGAGCCTGGCTGGTATGAGTTCGGTAAAAGTTCATCGCCAGTGGGTACGACCCACGGTGAGTGGAATCCCTATGATGCGCATATCCCTCTGCTGTTCTACGGATGGAAAATCGCTCACGGCAGCACTAGCCGTGAGGTACATATTACTGATATTGCGCCTACAGTGACGCAGCTGTTGCATATTCAGCAGCCTAACGCCTGTGTAGGCGAGGCCATCATCGAGGTTACTTCAGAAAAGGAGTAACACTGGCATCGGGTCCCAAATAGAAACCTGGTTCAGAGGGTTGGTTGTAACCCACGTTCTGGGCTGCCGTCGACAGCCTGTAGGGAATGTCCTCCATCAGACAGTTGATACGGTAGTCTGTGGGGATGGGTGTTATGAAGATACGGAGCTCATCAGAGTTGGGCGTGCGGGCTATGACTTCTTCGCGCCAGTCGCCCAAAATGTCAGCCGCGAGACAGGGGTTAGACTTAGTGCCGTTGTTGAAGACGATGCCGTCGAAGTGTTTCACCTCGACAAGGGTCTTCTGCTTCCAGTCGTATTTCGATACCGTCTCGCGATCGAGTAGTTCGCGCAGGAGATCACCATCCCACCAGATGCCGAAATTCACGGAGAGATAACGATCGCCCATTTTGAGGTGCTGCTGGTGTTGCGGATCGTCAGGGTCCTGTGCCGTTGAGAGCACCTCACCCTTGATCGTACGGATGCCGTGACTGTCGGTACTCCACATTTCCACACCAGGATTCTCTGGATCGATGTCGGCTGCCATCGCACGGCCTACGTCACTTTTGGATGGTATCTGGAAGATAACCTCACCTGTGCTGGCCTTGCGGAAATCTGAGCCGTCGCGCTTGTTCTCATGGCAATCCCACACCTGCAGTTCGTCAGTTGTGGGGTCGAAAGCCATCAGATGGATGGCGTCACCATGTCCCATACCCGTGTTATAGAGGCCTATGCCGTCGTGGTCGACAGCCATCGAGCCATAGGTGATCTCGTCGCAGCCATCGCCATCAACATCGGCCACGCGCAGGTTGTGATTCCCTTGTCCGGCATAGGTGCTGTGGGACTTGCCGTCCTTGCCAGTGCCAGGGGCATTGGTGTCGAAAACCCAGTGCTGCTTCAGTTTGTGGCCATCCCAGTCCCAAGCTGCGAGGACCGTACGTGTGTAGTAGCCTCTGCAGAAGATGGCTGAGGCGTGCTGTCCGTCGAGATAGCCCACGGCAGCGAGCATACGGTCTGAACGGTTGGCATAATCGTCGCCCCAGTCCTTCAGGTTTCCGCGCTCAGGCACATAAGGCTTGGTATCCATAGCTTTGCCAGTAAGACCATTGAAAACGGTGATATATTCAGCTCCTGTGAGAATTCGACCAGTCTTGGGGCGTCCCTGCTTGTTATATTTTGACCATTCGCTCTCTGGTGTCGGATTCTGGGCGTTCTCAGGTGCACGATGACGGTAATCTGCCAGACTGTCCCCTATGATCTGTCCCAATCCGTCGCGCGTTCCGTCAGAGGTCTTCACAATAAACTCTGCCTTCCCGTCACCATCCAGATCATAGGCGATAAAGGGCACGTAGTGGGCTCCAGAGCGGATGTTGATACCCATGTCTATACGCCACAGGCGCGTTCCGTCAAGACGGTAGCAGTCGAAGAGGGTAGGACCAGTATAACCATCGTGGGCATTATCATGGGCATTGGAGGGATCCCATTTCAGAATGATCTCATACTGTCCGTCGCCGTCGACATCGGCCACAGAGGCATCGTTGGCACTATAGGAGAAAGCCTCGCCGTCAGGCGTCTGTCCGTCTGCCGGCTTTTGCAACTTCACAGGGATAAAGCCCTCAGGGCTGTTGGCCTTCAGCAAGTATGAGCCGTTCTTTCCGCCACCGCGAACCTCATAGGTGGCATCTGTTTGGAGAGGCTGTTCGTCGATGAAGAAAGTGCCGCTCTTGGTGAGCGGTAGCTGGTTCAGCTTTATACCATTACGGTAGAGGTCGAAGGCCTCGGCGGTCTTGTCGGAGGCGAGGGTACGCCAGCTGACGATTACTTTGCCGTTGTCACGGATGGCAACGACGCCGCGGTTTAGGTTCTCATGCTTTAGTTTCGAGAAATCGTAGTTCGGTTGCCCGTTGCTACTCAGTGCCAGACTCCATAACAGGGATAGTAATAGTTTTATTTTCATTGTCACAGTTGTATTGGTTTCGTTTTTTTTGTTGGCAAATATACGAAAAATCCATTATTGTAGCAAGCCTTGTTGATTAATTTGTCAAAGATTATAGGTAGATTATCAAAAATTGGGGATGATTCCCGCTTATTATATATAACTTTGCACCCAAACAATGAATAACAAAATGAAGAAATCGGTTCTAACTGTATTATTGATGGGCTTGTTGGCCTTGCAGGCAGTTGCTAATGTATATAATGTACGCGACTATGGTGCAAAGGGTGACGGCAAGGTGCTTGATCATATAGCCATCAATGCGGCTATCGAGGCTGCCACTACTGCAGGTGGGGGACAAGTAGTGCTGCCTGTAGGTACTTACCTATGTGGCAGTATTCGGTTGAAAAGTAATGTGGAACTCCACCTGATGGCTGGAGCGAAGATCTTGGCTGCTCCCGCTGAGATGAAAGTCTACGACGAGAGTGAAGTGTTTGGTGCCCCTGAGTATCAGGATGGAGGGCACACCTATTTCCACAACTCGCTCATCTGGGCGGAAGGCCAGCAGAATATCTCCATTACGGGACGTGGCATGATTGACGGCGAAGGTCTGACGAGACATGATACTGAGAAGGCAGGTAATGTGCTTGGAGGCAGCATCGGCACAGGCGACAAAGCCATTGCCCTGAAGTTGTGTCGTAACGTGCTGATACGCGACATCACTATTTTCCGTGGCGGTCACTTCGCCATCATCGCGACGGGTTGTGACATCGGCACCATCGACAATGTGACTATCGATACCAACCGCGACGGTATCGACATCGACTGTTGTAAATATTTCACCGTAAGTAATACAAAGGTGAACACACCCTTCGACGACGGAATCGTGCTGAAGAGTTCGTATGCCCTGAAGCAACCTGTGCTTTGCGAGCATATCCTGATTACAAACTGTATCGTGGCGGGCTATAAACTTGGTACCTTCCTTGACGGGACCTATGTGCCGGAGAAGGTGAACTGGGCTTGTGGTCGTATCAAACTCGGCACCGAGTCGAACGGTGGCTACAGGAACATCACAATCTCAAACTGCACCTGCATGTGGAGCAGCGGACTTGCATTCGAGGAGGTAGACCAGGGCAAGATGGAGAATGTCGTGGTGGACAATATCTCAATGAGTCATGTACACCACTATCCCATCTACATAACGACGGGTTGCCGTAACCGTGGACCGAAGGAACGTACCGAAGTCTCATCAGCACGGGATATATATATAAATAATGTGGTAGCTGATGACTGCGATTCGCTGGCTGGCATCATCGTTACGGGTATGGAGGGAATGCCGATCAAGAACGTATCCTTGAGTAATATCCGTATCCAATACAGGGGTGGGGGAAAGAAGGTGGACAAGCCCTACCGCGAACAAGGTACAAATTATCCCGAACCGCGCTGGGCTGGGCCGACACCTGCCTATGGACTCTTTGCCCGTCATGTCGATGGCCTGCGCCTTCGTAACGTGAAGTTTGAACTGATGCGCCCTGACGAGCGTCCTGATATCATCCTTGAGGATGTGATTAACGAAGACTTGGAACGATAAAAATATAGATTTCACAGATGAAAAAGTGCTTAATCCTTTGGGTTTTTGTGTCTTTGTGTATTGTCGGTTCACAGGCACAGGTGATTGATACATTGTTGAACAAGACAAGCGAGAAACCGTTCTACTTCTCCGTGCCCGTAGAGGATGGTAACTATAAAGTGACTGTCACTCTGGGCAACAAGAAGAAGGCTGCCCAAACGGTGGTGCGGGCCGAGTCGCGCCGCCTGATGGTGGAGAACAGTGTGACGAAGAAGGGCAGATTTGAGACATACAGTTTTATCGTCAATAAACGCTCGCAGGAGATACCTGGTGGCGGGAAGGTCAGTCTGAAGCCCCGCGAGCTCGACTATCTGAACTGGGACGGGCTGCTGACACTCGAATTCAATGGCCCAGCACCGGCTGTACAGCGCATCCGGATTGAGCCTGACACAACGGCCACGACTATCTTCCTTTGTGGAAACTCGACGGTGGTGGATCAGGAACTGGAACCGTGGGCCTCATGGGGGCAGATGATTCCACGTTGGTTTACCGACAAGGTGGCGATCTCGAATCATGCCGAGAGTGGTCTGACTGTCCGTACTTTTCTCGACGGACACCGTTTAGACAAAGTGCTGTCGATGCTGAAGAAAGGTGACTATGTTGCCTGCGAGTTCGGTCATAACGACCAGAAGGAGAAACGTCCTGGCGATGGTGCCTGGTATCATTTTGCCCACGGTCTGAAGACTTTTATCGACCGGGTACGTGCTGCCCACGGTCATATCATCTTCATCACCCCGACGCAGCGCCGCAGTTTCGATGAGGCTACGCATACCAAAATTCAGGAGACCCATCTTGACTACCCCGATGCCATGCGTTCGGTAGCCAAGCGTGAGGATGTTCCCGTGATAGAGCTGCACGATATGACGCGTGTTTTCTTTGAGACCCTTGGTTTCGAGGGCAGTAAGAAGGCACTGGTGCATTACCCGGCCAATACCTTCGCCGGACAAGACAAGCCGTTGGCCGATAATACCCACTTCAATCCCTATGGTGCCTATGAGGTGGCTAAGATGGTGGTGATGGGTATGAAGCAACTGCAGCTACCTTTTATCAGCGAATTGAAGCCGGAATGGCGGGACTTCGATGTCACTCATCCTGACGATCCGGATGCTTTTGTGTGGTATCAGGCACAGAAGCAAGATGCCACTAAGCCCGATGGAAACTGAAGAGAAGCAAAGAACAAAAAATGTATAATGATAAAATTGAAAGATTTATGAAAAGATTTGCATTTAAGATGTACCTGAAACCGGGGTGTGAGAAAGAGTATGAGAAGCGCCATGCGGCTATCTGGCCTGAGCTGGTGAAAATGATCAAGGATGGTGGCGTCAGCAACTACAGCATCTATTGGGACAAGGATACCAATATCCTCTTCGGCTATCAGGAGTGTGAAGGCGAGGGTAACTCGCAGGACACGGAGAACGTGGATCCCATCACCCAGAAATGGTGGGACATGATGGCTGACATCATGGAGGTGAATCCCGATAATTCGCCTGTCACCGTTCCCATTCAGGAGGTGTTCCACCTCGACTGACGACTGATGATTGTCAATTTAACACGGATTAATCTAAAATTTCGACATGAAAATGAAGATTAATCCGTTTTCTTTTTGTAACTTTGCACGCTGAAATAGAATTTATAACGTTATAAGAATTTGGAAATGGCTGAAACTAAGAAGATTAAGACCGCTTTGGTGTCTGTATTCCACAAGGACGGACTGGACGATTTACTCAAGAAACTGAATGAGGAAGGTGTGAAGTTCCTGTCAACTGGTGGTACACAGCAGTTTATTGAGTCTCTGGGTTATGAGTGCCAGAAGGTAGAGGATGTAACCACTTATCCCTCGATCCTTGGCGGACGTGTGAAGACCCTGCATCCGAAGGTGTTCGGAGGAATCCTGGGCCGTCGTGAGAACGAGGGCGACATTGAGCAGATGAAGCAGTACGAGATCCCAGAGATTGATCTGGTGATCGTAGACCTTTATCCCTTTGAGCAGACTGTGGCCAGTGGTGCCTCTGAGGAAGATATCATCGAGAAGATTGATATCGGCGGCATCTCGCTCATCCGTGCCGCAGCGAAGAATTTCAATGATGTCGTGATTGTGCCTTCTAAGGCCGAATATGGTGTGCTGTTCGATATCCTGATGCAGCAGGGTGCCGTTACGACGAAAGCTCAGCGCCGCATGCTGGCTACACGTGCCTTTGGTGTGAGCTCACACTATGATACTGCCATCAACGCGTGGTTTGAGAAGTGATAATTGTTAGTTTATAGTTGATAGTTTATAGATAATGGGATTTTTCAGTTTTGTACAAGAGATAGCAATGGACCTGGGAACGGCCAATACCATCATTATCAGTGATGATAAGATTGTGGTTGATGAGCCTTCGGTCGTTGCTTTGGACCGTCGTACCGACAAGATGATTGCCGTCGGTAACGATGCCAAGATGATGTATGAGAAGACACACGACAATATCCGTACCGTCCGTCCTTTGCGCGATGGTGTGATTGCCGACTTCTCGGCCTGCGAACAGATGATTCGTGGTCTTATCAAGATGGTTCATTCGGGTAGCCGTCTGTTCTCACCCTCACTGCGCATGGTGATTGGTGTGCCTTCAGGTTCTACTGAGGTGGAGCTGCGTGCCGTACGCGACTCTGCTGAGCATGCAGATGGTCGTGATGTGTATCTGATTTTCGAGCCTATGGCTGCTGCCATCGGTATCGGTATCGATGTCGAGGCTCCCGAGGGTAACATGATTGTTGATATCGGTGGTGGTTCTACCGAGATTGCCGTGATCTCATTGGGTGGTATTGTGGCAAATAACTCCATCCGTACCGCAGGTGATGATCTGACGGCAGATATCCAGGAGTATATGTATCGTCAGCACAACGTGAAGGTCAGCGAGCGTATGGCCGAGCGTATCAAGATCAACGTGGGTTCTGCCCTCACAGACCTGGGCGAGGAGGCTCCTGATGACTTTATCGTTCACGGTCCTAACCGTATCACGGCTCTGCCTATGGAGGTGCCTGTATGCTATCAGGAGATAGCACACTGTCTCGATAAGACTGTTTCGAAGATTGAGAACGCCGTTCTCTCAGCACTTGAGAATACGCCTCCTGAGCTCTATGCCGATATCGTGAAGAATGGAATCTATCTCGCAGGTGGTGGTGCCTTGTTGCGTGGACTCGACAAGCGTCTCACGGAAAAGATGCACATTCAGTTCCACGTGCCTGAGGATCCCCTCCACAGTGTGGCAAAGGGTGCCGGCGTTGCGCTGAAGAACCTCGATCGTTTCAACTTCCTGATGAGGTAACTGTTTACTGTTTACGGTTTACAGTTTACGGTTTACAGTTTGTGGTTGAATGAGGAACCTGCTGGATTTCCTGCAAAAGTATCATCACTGGCTCATTTTCATACTGTTGGAAGTAGTCAGTGGTGTTCTGTTGTTTAACTACAACAGCTATCAGGGTAGTGTCATCTTCTCGTCGGCTAATGCCGTCATGGGGAAGATCTACCAGTGGGAGAGCAGTGTTATCTCATTCTTCAACTATGGCCGGATGAACGAGGAGCTCACGCTCCGCAACTTCTATCTGGAACGACAGGTTGACCAATTGCGACGTCTTTATGGCGACTTAACGCAAGACACGACAGCACTTGAGCGTACAGGTCTGGAGTTTCTCAGTCAGTATGAGGTGATTCCAGCGAAGGTGGTCGACAACTCTATCCACAAGAAGGAGAATCTGATGACCATCGACAAGGGACGTGCCGACGGTGTGAAGCCTGATATGGGTGTGGCCTGTGGCAATGGTGTCGTGGGTGTGGTCTATCTCGTGAGCGACCATTACGCTGTGGTCATTCCCGTACTCAATGCCTCCTCGTCGCGCATCAGCTGTGCTATCCGCGGACGTGGGTACTTCGGTTATCTGCACTGGTATGGCGAAGATCCCGCAGTGGCTTATGTCGAGGATGTGCCCCGTCATGCGCGGTTCAAGTTGGGTGACTGGATTGTCACCAGCGGCTTCTCCTCCATCTTCCCTTCTGGTGTGCTGGTGGGTAAGATTGAGCAGGCCTATAACTCGCGCGATGGTCTGTCGTATAAGTTGAAGGTGCGCCTGAGTACTGATTTCGGCTGTTTGCGTGATGTATGTGTTATCAGTGACAAGAGTATTGCCGAGCGTGCCGCTTTGCAGAAGGCAGCAGAGGACTCGTTGATTTTCAAACAACAGAACAGACAGTGATATGACGACCGAGTGGATAATTCGTTTGGTACAGTGTGTCGTACTGGTGCTGGCTCAGGTGTTATTCCTGAACCATGTACATCTCTTCGACATGGCCATTCCCCTGATCTACGTCTATTTCGCCGTATCCTTCCGTCGTGGTACCCCTCAGTGGGCTGCGCTGCTCTCGAGCTTTTTCCTCGGCCTTGTCATCGATATATTCTCGAATACGCCCGGTCTGGCTGCAGGCTCGATGACGCTCATCGCACTCGTACAGCCTTATTATCTCGAACTGTTTGTGCCACGAGACTCTGCCGATAATTTTGAGGTGTCGCTGATGTCATTGGGCTTTACGAAGTTCTTCCTGTTCACGAGTTCCCTCATTCTGCTCTACTGTCTGGTGTTCTTCGGACTCGAGTCGTTCAGCTTCTTCAACGTGGTATCGTGGCTGGGGCATGCGTTAGCCAGTGCTCTCGTCACGTCGCTTCTTATTCTGGCCATTGAAAGTGTTCGCTCAAGGTGAAGGATTCCAATTATGAATATCGTCATTATGTGATCGGTGGTGTGGCTGTCCTGATCGTGATTGTTTACATCATCCGCCTGTTCACGCTCCAGATTACGAGCGATGACTATAAGAAGAGTGCCGACTCCAATGCCTTCCTCAAGAAGATAGAATACCCTGCCCGTGGTGCCATCCTTGACCGTCATGGTAAGCTGATGGTTTATAATCAGCCATCTTACGATATTATGGTGGTTACGAATGAGATCAAAGGGCGGCTCGACACGCTGGAGTTCTGTGATGCTCTGGGTATCACACGTGAAGAGTTTGACAAGCGTATGGCTGCCATGAAAGACCGTAACCGCAATCCAGGTTATTCGCGTTTTACGGAACAGGTGTTCCTGAGTCAGCTCTCCGACAAGGATTTCAGCAGATTTCAGGAGAAGATGTTCCGTTTCCCAGGCTTCTACGTACAGAAGCGTACCGTGCGCCAGTATCAGTTCCCTGTGGCTGCCCATGTGCTGGGCGATGTGGCCGAGGTTTCACCATCGGATATCGAAGAGGACGATTATTACCAGCCTGGCGACTATATCGGTAAGTTGGGTGTCGAACGTTCCTATGAGAAAGAGTTGCGTGGTGTGAAGGGTATTCAGATCCTGCTGCGCGATGCTCATGGGCGTGTACAGGGACGTTACCGTAATGGAGAACTCGATCAGAGAGCACAACCGGGAAAGAACTTGACCCTTGGCATCGATCTCGAACTGCAGAAACTGGGAGAACGTTTGCTTGAAGGCAAGATTGGCAGTATCGTGGCTATCGAACCCTCTACGGGCGAGGTGCTTTGTATGGTGTCGTCGCCTTCTTACGACCCCCGTCTGATGGTAGGTCGTCAGCGTTCGAAGAACCATCGTGTGCTCTCGCAGGATGTGTGGAAACCGTTGCTCAACCGTAGTATCATGGGCCTTTATCCTCCAGGTTCCACATTTAAGACCTCACAGGGACTCACCTTCCTCTCTGAGGGTATTATCACACCAGCCACCCAGTATCCCTGTGCTCACGGCTTTAACTTCAAGGGACTTCATGTAGGCTGTCACGGACATGCAGCCCCACTGCCACTGGTTCCTGCGCTGAGTACCTCGTGTAACGGTTTCTTCTGTTGGGGACTCTATCACATGATCAATCAGAACATCACGAAATACGGCACCGTACAGAATGCCATGGATATCTGGCGCGACTATATGGTGTCAATGGGTTTCGGGTATAAGTTGGGTATCGATCTTCCGGGTGAGAAACGTGGACTGATACCTAACTCGCAGTTCTACGATAAAGCCTACAAGGGTTCGTGGAACGGTCTGACCATTATCTCCATTTCCATCGGACAGGGTGAGGTGTTACTCACGCCCTTGCAGATAGCTAATCTTGGCGCTACGATTGCCAACCGCGGCTATTACTACGTGCCCCACGTGGTGCGTAAGGTACAGGGCGAACCTCTCGACACCGTCTTCACCCGCCGTCATTATACCAAGGCGGAGCGCTCTGCTTATGACTATGTCGTACAGGGCATGCGCTCTTCAGCCCTCGGTGGTACCTGTCATGAGTTGGCCAAATACGATTTTGAGGCCTGTGGTAAGACTGGTACAGCCCAGAACCGAGGTCACGACCACTCTGTGTTCATGGGCTTTGCACCCATGGATAATCCCCAGATAGCCGTTGCTGTCTATGTGGAGAACGGAGGATGGGGTGCCACCTATGGTGTGCCCATCGGTGGTCTGATTATGGAACAGTATATCAAGGGAAAGCTCTCCGAGGCCTCCGAGGCCAGAGCTCAGAACATCCAGGAACGACGCATTGCTTATGGTACGACAGACAGGTAAGGAAAAAGGAGTTTTACGCTCACTTGACTGGTGGACGATTGGAATCTACCTGGCACTGCTCACTTTCGGATGGGTCAGTGTCTGCGGTGCCAGCTATGACTATGGAGATACCGATATCTTCAGTCTGAGCACGCGCTCAGGTATGCAGATTGTCTGGATAGGCACCTCCATCGTTCTGGGACTTGTGCTTTTGTTGCTCGACGACCGTTACTACGACATGTTTGCCTTTATCATCTTCGGCATTATGCTCCTGCTGCTCTTCGGTACTATCTTTAATCCCCATACAATCAAAGGCTCTCGATCGTGGCTGGTGCTGGGACCGGTTCGTGTGCAACCGGCAGAGTTCGCAAAATTCGCTACGGCTCTGGCTTTGGCAAAGTTCATGAGTGTCTATGGCTATAGCCTGGATAAATGGAAGGACGCGGCCTTCACCTTGGCCATTATCCTTGTGCCGATGCTCTTTATTGTGATGCAGCGTGAGACGGGCTCCGCACTGGTCTACCTCTCTTTCTTCCTGATGCTCTATCGCGAGGGCATGCCAGGCAGTATTCTCTTTACAGGTGTGGCTATGGTGCTCTACTTCGTTGTGGGTATACGTTTTGCCGATGTCATGCTTTCCTATACGTCCACATCGGTAGGTACGCTTGTCGTGCTTGTTTTCATCCAGCTGTTCACGGTGGCTATGCTCTATGTCTATTGTCGTGATCGCCGCGAAGCCTTACGATTGTTCGGTATTACCATGGGCGTCATGCTGGTGTCGTTGCTGTTCTCGCTCTATGTCATACCCTTCGATATCTCTTATGTAGGTACGATAGTTTGTGTCCTGCTTATTCTATATCTCCTGTGGCGCTTCCTGATGACGCGATTCCGCAACTATCTCTGGATTGCCCTCTTCACGTTGGGCTCACTTTTGTTCTTCAATCTGGCCGACTATGGACTGAACCATGTGCTTGAACCCCACCAGCGTGTGCGTATCAATGTGCTGCTGGGACTCGAAGAAGACCTCAAAGGTGCGGGCTATAATGTGCATCAGAGTGAGATTGCCATCGGTTCTGGTGGTTTGGAAGGAAAGGGCTTTCTGAATGGCACGCAGACGAAACTGAAGTTCGTTCCTGAGCAGGATACCGACTTCATCTTCTGCACTGTAGGTGAAGAAGAAGGTTTTGTAGGATCTGCGGGTGTGTTGGTGCTCTTCCTGGCCTTGATCTTAAGGCTGATCCATCTCGCTGAGCGCCAGCCTTATCGCTTCGGGCGCGTCTATGGTTATTGCGTACTCAGTATCTTCTTGTTCCACGTGTTCATCAATGTGGGTATGGTACTGGGTTTGACACCTGTTATCGGCATCCCTCTACCGTTCTTCAGCTATGGCGGTTCGTCGTTGTGGGGCTTTACCATCCTGCTTTTCATCTTCCTGCGCATTGATGCCGGCAGGAATATGGTGCGTCGATAATTCCCTGCTTATTTCCTGATAAGTATAAAACCCAGATCTACGACACCCGGAAGGATCTCGCGTTTCATGTTGTGGGCCAGGCGGACGTGTAATGAGTCACCCTGCTCCAATTCCACTTCACTGATATCGAAGTCGTATTGGTGAAGACTCAGTCCCTTGCCTTTTGGATTACCGGTCTCGTCAATTACGCTGAATTTGTGCTGGCTTTTGTAAACCATGCCCTTGGGTATTACCACGAGCTCTATCTCCATCGAGAGTGTCATGAATGGAAAGTCGTCAGCCAGTCTTAGACCCAGTTTTTCACGATACGTGCCTGGCTTTTCCAAGGGTGGCACATTGAAGATGATGGTGTCGGTTTTCTCCCATCTCGTATCATCAACATGTTCGTAGTTGGCGAATACCGTCTGTTGACGGCTGCAGGAGGTCATCCCCCATACAGCCGTCAGTAACAGAGTGTATATGATTCTTTTCAGATTATTCCGCTGCATGACCTTTATGGACATTTCCCTTGTTGTTGTCCTGGCGGTTGCTGGGCTTTTTCTTCTTTTTCTTCTTCTTGGACTTGTCGAATCGGCTGATGTCGCCTCCTGCGAGGTCCACATGCTGCTTCGTCTCCGTCTTCTTGGCGCTGTCTTCCTCGAGAGAGAGAGGCTTTTCGCCGTTGCGGTTCATCTCGATGATAGCCTTGGCGCGCTCGGCAGTGATGGTCTCGAGATTTGCTGCCAGATTCTTATCCGTCGAATAGGTCACGAGTCCGGCGAGGATGTCACTCTTGAAGAAATAGTAGTCGGCATCCTGTGTCTGCAGGATCACGTCCTTGCCAGGCAGTCGCTTACCAGCCTCCACGTAGTCGTCCACCTCGTAGTTCAGACAGCATTTCAGCTTGGCACACATACCCGCCAGTTTCTGGGGGTTGAGTGAGATGTCCTGGAATCGGGCGGCATTGGTGCTGACGCTCGAGAAGTTCTTCATCCAGGTGGCACAGCAGAGTTCACGTCCGCAGGGACCTGTTCCGCCGATGCGTCCAGCTTCCTGTCGTGCCCCGATTTGTTTCATCTCGATTCTCACGTGGAAGGCCGCAGCCAGGTCTTTGATCAGCTGGCGGAAGTCCACACGCTCATCGGCGATGTAGTAGAAGATGGCCTTATTACCGTCGCCCTGATACTCCACGTCACCGATTTTCATGTCCAGTCCCAGACCTTTGGCTATCTTACGGCTCTCGATCATGGTACTATGCTCACGGGCCTTTGCTTCCCGACATTTCTGCAAGTCGGTCTCACGGGCAATGCGGTAGATGCGTTTGATGTCATCAGCCGATTTCAGGTTGGCCTTCTTCACTTGGAGGTTCACGAGTCTGCCTGTCAGCGTCACAACACCTATGTCGTGACCAGGACTAGCCTCTACAGCCACTACGTCTCCCTTTTTCAGTTCGAGGTTGTTCACGTTGTGGTAGTATCCTTTGCGGGTGTGCTTGAACTGTACCTCTACGAGGTCTGTGGTCTCCATGTTGCCAGGTACGTCAGCCAGCCAGTCATAGGTATTCAACTGTCTGTCCTGTCGACCCACAGCCTGATGACAGAGTCCTCTGTCGCAGCCCACTTTCACAATATGTTCTTTTGTTTGTTCTGTCATATATCTAGTATTTCTAGTGATTCTAGTATTTCTAGTCTTTTTGCAATAGTAAAACGATCATTTGCAGGGCGAAGTCGTAGAACACAATCTTCGCGTTGGCGTTCTGTCCGATGTCGCGGATGGCGCGATTAGCCAGGTCGCTGATGGGCAGGATATTCTTCTCGTTGACGAATCTGGCGAAGTTCTTGGCGAATTTCTCCTCTTCCTGAGTCATGTAGCAGAGCTCCTCCTGTTGGAAGTTATACATGAAGTTCTCTCTTGTCATGCGTAGGAAATAGGTCAGCCAACGTTTCTGCTTCTCACGTCCCATAGCACTCATCTGCTCGCTCCATTTGCGCAGGTCCTTCAGCTTACGTTGGTAAGCCAGTCGCATGAGCATGATATACATGTCGAGGAACAACTCATTCTCTGAGCCTACCTGCAATTCCTCCAAAGCTTTCAGCCAATTGCCGTTGGCCAGACGGCTGATGCGTCTTGCGGCTTCTTCGTCGATGCCTCTGCGCTCGATCAGTGCCTGTCGGATATCTTCGTTATCAGTTTTCTTGATGTCGATACGCTGCACGCGACTGCGGATGGTCTCTAACAGTTTGTCGGGCTCCTCGCTCACCATGATGAAAATGGTCTGGTGGGGGGGCTCTTCAATCAGCTTCAGCAGTTTATTGGCACAGGCGATATTCATGCGCTCAGGCAGCCAGATGTAGCTCACCTTATAGCCACCCTGACTCGACTTCAGACTCAGTTTTCTGACCAGTTCGTCACTTTCGCCGGCGGTGATGATGGCCTGCTGGTTGTCTCCATCCATCATCTGCATCCACTCGTCCATCGTGAAGTAGGGCGTGTCGGTGATAAGTTCGTGCCACTCTTTGGCGAAATCGTCGCTTACGGGCATGTGATCGCTACCCATTGAGGGCAGTTTGATGGTGGGGTAGGTGAAGTGCAGGTCTGGATGCTCCAGCTTCTGTAGCATGGCCTTTGCACTCGTCGTACCATTATCGAGCAGTGTACAGGCCAGTGCCAGCGCCAGCGCCTTCTTGCCGCTGCCCTGTGGTCCGCAGAGCATGATGGCGTGCGGCAGACGGTCTTCCTTCACCATCTGCATCAGCCGCTCCTTGACCTCCTGCTGTCCTATCACTTTATCGAATCCCATCTATAAATTTTTAAACTCTAAACTGTGTACTACAAAAGTCGTTTGCAGACCTCAGCCACAGAGTCAACTGCTGATACTGTATAGAAATGTATATTGTGCACACCGTGGGCATAAAGTTCGCGACACTGTTCCGTAGTCCACTCGATGCCCAGTTGCCGAGCATCCTCGTCGGTTTTGCACTTCACCACTTCCCTTGCCAGTGGCTCAGGAATATCACAATGGAAGGTCTTTGGAACCACCGTCAACTGCGTAAGTTTCGCCATCGGCTTGATGCCAGGGATGATGGGAATGGTGATGCCCATCGCACGGGCTTTCTCTACAAACTGGAAATACTTCTCATTATCGTAGAACAGTTGGGTCACGGCATATTGTGCACCCAGTTCCTGTTTCTCTTTCAGATATTGCATATCCATTTCCAGGTTAGGTGCCTCCTCGTGCTTCTCAGGATAGCAGGCTACACCGTAATCGAACTTTCGGCCAGGACGCTTGATAGGTGTGCCGTCAGCGAAGAACCCCTCATTGAACTGTTTCACCTGTCGGATAAGTTCAGTCGTGTGTGCATGCCCGCCAAAGGTGGGCACAAAACGACTATCCTCCTTGGCCTTGTCACCACGCAACAACAAGAGGTCGCTGATACCCAGGAACTGTAGGTCGAGTAACTCATACTCGATGTCCTCAATCGTCGCACCACTACAGATGACATGGGGCTGAACGGGGATGTTATAGCGCTGTTGGATGGCTGCGGCAATCGCCACCGTACCAGGACGACGACGGATGCGCTGGCGCTCAAATTGCCCATTGGGAAGCTCCTTATAGACAAACTCCGAGTGATGGGTGGTAATGTTGATATAGGCTGGGTCGAACTCCCTCAGCTTGTCAATGTCAGCAAATAGCTTCTCTGTGCCTGTTCCCTTTAAGGGTGGCAGCACTTCAAACGAGAATCTTCTGCTCTCTTTATCTTGATGGATAAATTCCGTAACGCTCATTCTGAAAAATGCATATTTGGCTGCAAAGTTACTAAAAAAGCCACACAATCCGCAGAGTTTCGTCAAAAAAGTTGTAATTTTGCAGCGTAATTATGAATATCAAGCAATTTTTGAAAGATTGGACGTTGCCCTGTGCCATTGCTGCGGGCTCGCTCATCTACCTCGTCTTTTACTGGGTACCCCAGCTCGACGCTGCGGGAAACACCCTTGGTTCCATCATCGACACCATTTTCCCCATGATGGTGTTTTGTACGCTTTTCTCCACATTCTGTCGCGTCGATTTCCATCAGATGCGTCCCCATCGATGGCAGTTCGGTGTGCTCCTGGCCCAATTGGTGCTTGTCGCCCTCAACGTGTGGATCATCTTTTGTGTTGAGGGTAATCTCTGGCAGAAGATCCTGTGGGAGAGCGTGCTGACCTGTATCATAGGTCCAGCGGCTACGGCAGCCCCGGTTGTCACCGCGAAGATTGGAGGCAATATCAATACGATGACGGCTTTTGTCGTACTCTCCTCCTTTGCTTCGGCCCTGATGATTCCGGCTGTGTTCCCTTTGCTTGAACGTGGTGCTGGGCTTGACTTCTGGAGTGCCTTTCTCATCATCCTTCAGAAACTGGCTGTCGTACTGATTGCACCGCTGGTCTTGGGGTGGTTCATGCAACATTATGCCAAGCGCATATGTGCGTGGATTGTCTCCATCCCCGACCTCTCGTTCTACCTCTGGGCTGTCCAACTCAGTGTCACCTCGGGTGTCACCGTTCGCAACATCGTCCATAGCGAGGCAGGTCTCTCGCTCTTGCTCATGATAGCTATACTTAGCCTCGGACTCTGTTTCGTGCTGTTCCTGATTGGGCGCAGCGTGGGTCGTCATCTTGGTGAGGAGATCAACAGCGGACAAGCCTCTTTCCAGAAGAACACAGCTCTCAGCATCTGGGTTGCGTACACTTATCTCAACCCGATGGCCTCTGTCGGCGCAGGATGCTATGTCCTTTGGCAGAATATCGTCAATTCTATTGAACTCTGGGAATTCCGCCGCAAATCACAATAATCAGCTTCTACGTTTCGAGATGACGACGGAGAGGCCCATCGAAAGGACGAGCACACCGAAGATGAACGCGAGGGAGAGGGGTGTCGGTACTTCGATTCCCCAGATGACCTCGAGCAGCATCTTGACACCCACGAAACTGAGGATGATGCCTAATCCGTATTTAAGATAGGTGAAATACTTGGCTACGGCAGCCAAAGCAAAATAGAGTGCCCGTAGACCAAGGATGGCAAAAATATTTGACGTGAGCACGATGAACGGATCGCGCGACACAGAGAAGACGGCGGGGATGGAGTCGACGGCAAAAGCCACATCGGTTGTCTCGATGACCAACAAGGCAATGAAGAGTGGGGTAGCCAGGCGCCGACCTTGTTCGACGATGAAAAACCGATCCTCGTGCATCTGATCGGTGACGGGGAAGAAACGTTTAAAGAGCTTGACAAAGATATTCTTCGATGGGTCGACACTTTCGTCGTCCTGATGGCCGAACATCTTGATACCGGTATAAATCAGGAAAACACCAAAGAGCCCAAGGATCCACTCGAAACGTTGGATGATGGCTGTGCCAGCAAAGATGAAGACACTACGCAGGACCAAGGCACCGAAGATACCCCAGAAAAGCACTTCGTGTTGGTATTTGCGTTGGATGCCGAAGAAGGAGAAGAGCATGAGGAAAACAAACAGGTTATCCATCGAGAGTGACTTCTCGATGAGATAACCTGCCAGAAATTCCATGGCCTTCTCGTGGGAATCGCCTGGATAGAAGAACTCGATACCGACACAGAAGAGCAGCGATACACCAACCCAGACGGCCGTCATGATCAGAGCTTCACTCACATTGACCTCATGCTGACCTTTCCTGCCAAACGACTTCAGGTCGATCAGCAGCATGATGAAGACCAATACATAGAACGAAACCCAAACCCAGAGGGGCAAACTTATCATTTTTCTTTACTTTTTAATCTTGTAGATGCGGAATGATCTGGGTGCGAGCTTGTCGGAAATCGTGGCAGCTTTCTTACCAGCTGCAACAGCGATGGTGCCAGGCTGCGGGGTAATCTTTTCGGGCTCGTCGAGTGTATTCTCATCATCCATGCTGTCGTGACAGAGTGTGATGGTCTGTGCCTCGCTGGCTGCCTTAATACCCTGAAGGTTCAAGGTGATGGGCTGTGCAGCATCAGATGTGTTGACAACCTTGACGATGACCTCACCCGTGTTCTTGTCAAAGACGGAGGAGGCGAAGAGACCATCCTGACCATCCTGTCCGGCAACGGGTTTCTTATCCATCGTGAGCGAGAGTACGTTCGTTCCCTTGTTCATAGCAAAGAGCTGCTGTACATAATAGCTGACAGACTTGAATGAGCGGAGGTTGTCGAACCAGATGGCATCGGGGCGCCACTGCCAGCCCTCGACATGAGCGAAGAGGGGAGCATAGGTAGCCATATGAACGATATCGGCATTGCGCTCGATACCCGTCATGTGGGCTGCCTCTAATAAAGAGGTATAATAGTGGTTCCACTTGTGCTTGTTCTTACCGTGACAAGCATATTCGCCAGCAAAGACTTTTGGTCCCTTGCGATCGTAAGTGTCGTAGCGCAGACCGTGAGAGAGGAACCAATCCTCATTGCGATAGTAGTGCTCGTCGTAGAGATCGACCTTCAACTCCTTCATGCGAGGCTGCAGCAGGTCGAAGTCCCAACCCTCGGAGTTGGGGCCGGTGGTGCCAATGAGCTTCAGCTCGGGATATTTCTTGCGCAGGGCGTCGCTGAACTTCTTCAGACGCTCGGTAAACACGGGACCATAGCCACCATGAGCCTCATCGTAGTCCCACTGCTCGTTACCCACACCGAGATACTTCAGGTTGAAGGGCTCGGGATGACCCATCTCTGCGCGTACCTTACCCCATTTGCTGTCGACAGGACCATTGGCAAACTCCACAAGGTCGAGGGCATCCTGGATATAGGGATCGAGCTCGTCGAGGGCGGCATGTACGCCGGGCTTGGTGGGATCGGGATTCTGGAACTGGCAGGAGAGTCCGCATGAGATGACGGGCAGTGCCTCAGAACCGAAGTCCTCACAGAGTTGGAAGAACTCGAAGAAGCCGAGGCCGTAGCTCTGGAAGTAGTCGGGATAGAAACGGTAGCCGAAGGTGTAATGCCAGCGGTTCTCGTTCAGGGGACGGTTCTCGACAGGCCCTACGGTGTTCTTCCAATTATAACGGTCGGCGAGGGTCGTTCCCTCTACGATACAACCGCCCGGGAAGCGGAACACGCCAGGGTGCATGTCGAAGAGTGCCTGAGCCAAATCCTTACGCATGCCGTTCTCACGACCTTTCCACGTATCGGTGGGGAAGAGGGAGATATGCTCCACATCGGTTGTGACCTTGTCGCCGGCAAGGAAGATGCGGAGCGCACCCTTCGGCTCGGTGCGAGGTGCCTTCAGCTCGGCAGTGTATTTCTTCCACTCCTTGCCTTCAATATTGACATTGACTTTTACGAAGCGTTGGTCTTCGCCCATCGTGTCGTTATCCACGAGGCTGACCTCAAGGGTGGACTTGCCACCTTCAGGACAACGTGCCCACAGGGAGAAACGGTAGGTGGCTCCCTCCTTGACGGCGATACCGAAGAAACCTTCATTCTCGAGGCCTGTGAACTTATCGCTATGGCCAGAGTATTTGAGGCGTACATAGTGAGGATTACGCTCGAAAGGTCCTCCTTCGTCCTTCACGTCGAAGTTTCCGAAGGCGCGCCAACCCATCAGGTGCTGGGGGAACTCAAATGAGCGGTTCTTCACCATCTCGGCATAGAGTCCTCCATCGGCAGCGTAGTTGATATCCTCAAAAAAGATACCGTACATCGTAGGCTGTACGGGTGCCCCGAGCTTCTGGGTGTTGATGTCCAGAACGTGATTCTGAGCTGAAGCCGTGAGGCCTGCAGCCAGGAACAAGAGTGTTGTCAGTTTTCTCATATTAGTCTGTTGTTAGTTTGAATGGGTACAAAATTAAGCAAAAAGTCTGATATGGCGAAGAATTCTTCTGAAAAAATGTCGATATGGAGGCAAAATGTTTGGTTGTTTCGAAGAAATATACTAATTTTGCACTCATAAATGACAAGAACAGGATTAATTGATGAATTAATAACAAGGTAAATATGATGAGTCAACAAACAGAACAAGGTAGCAAAGCCTACCTGATTTCAATTGTGATGGTCGCCGTGCTCGGTGGCCTGCTGTTCGGATATGACACCGCAGTCATCTCTGGTGCAGAAAAAGGATTGCAGGCTTTCTTTATGGAAGCGAAGGATTTCGCCTACACGGATGCCTGGCATGGTTTTACCTCTGCTTCAGCCCTTATCGGCTGTATCATCGGTTCGTTCCTGTCTGGCTATCTCGCCACGAATCTGGGTCGTAAGAAGTCGCTGATCATCGCAGGTCTCCTCTTCTTCATCTCAGCCCTCGGTTCGATGGATCCCGAGTTCATGTTCTTCGAGTACGGACAGCCAACCTACTCACTGCTGATCATGTTTAACATCTACCGTGTGATCGGTGGTGTCGGCGTAGGTCTGGCCTCTGCCATCTGCCCGATGTATATCGGTGAGGTGGCTCCCTCTAATATAAGAGGTATGCTCGTGTCGTGGAACCAGTTTGCCATTATCTTCGGTCAGTTGGTGGTTTACTTCGTGAACTTCTTCATCCTCGGCGACCACATCCAGCCGCTCGTAGAGGAGATGGGTAAGGGCATTGCAGCCATCAACCCCGCAGCCCAGTGGACGGTAACCACAGGCTGGCGCTATATGTTCGGTAGTGAGGCTGTGCCCGCAGGACTCTTCGCCCTGCTCATCTGCTTCGTTCCTGAAACACCGCGTTACCTCGTGAGCATCGGACAGGACAAGAAGGCTGAGGGTATCCTTGCCAAAATCAACGGTTCGTTGAAGGCTCAGCAGATCCTGCAGGATATCAAGGACACGATGGTGGTGAAGACCGAGAAGCTGATGACCTATGGCGCACTCTGCATCTTCGTGGGTATCATGCTCTCCGTGTTCCAGCAGGCAGTGGGTATCAACGCCGTCCTCTACTATGCACCGCGTATCTTTGGTGATATGGGTATGGACGACCCGATGATGCTGACGGTGTTCATGGGTATTATCAATATCTCATTCACACTCGTCGCTGTGTTCACGGTGGAGAAGCTGGGTCGCAAACCCTTGCTCATCAGTGGCTCGCTGGGTATGGCTCTGGGAGCCTTTGGTGTCGCTCTCACCTTTGGTAACGACAGCCTCTCGTTAATCACAGCAGCCTCGCTGTTGGTTTACTCGGCTTCGTTCATGTTCTCATGGGGTCCCATCACTTGGGTACTCATTGCTGAGATCTTCCCCAATACCATTCGTGGTGCTGCTGTAGCTATTGCCGTAGCTTTCCAGTGGATCTCTAACTTCATCGTCAGCTCATCGTTCGTGCCGATGTTCAACATGCACCTGACGGAGGGCGACGACTTCGGCCACTGGTTCACTTATGGTCTCTATGGCATCATCTGTGTCGTAGCAGCTCTGTTCGTATGGCGCCTGGTTCCCGAGACCAAGGGTAAGACGCTGGAGGATATGACCAAACTCTGGAAGAAATAGTTTAGAGCTTATAGTTTAGAGTTTATAGTTTAAGGTTTATAGTTGATAGATTTTAAAGTATGAAAAAGATTTTAGTAGCAGAAGACAACGACAGCAACTACATCTTGATGTCTTACATTCTGAAGAAGTACTATGAGTACGATCGTGCCAAGAATGGTCAGGAAGCTGTCGAGAAAGTAGAGAGTGGTCAATTTGATATGGTCCTGATGGATATTAAGATGCCAGTGATGGACGGACTGACGGCCACGAAAGAGATCAGGAAATTCAATCAGGATATTCCTATCATCGCGCTGACGGCCAATGCCTTCGACAGTGACCGTTCGTTAGCAGATGAAGCTGGCTGCAATGACTTCTTGTCGAAGCCTGTAAGCAGCGAGTCTTGCCTGAAAACTATCAAGAAGTTCTTGGGAGAGTAAACCGCTTAGGCGAGTTCCAAGTCGAATGCCTGCCGTAGTTTTTCTACGGCAGGATTTTTTTGACTTAACAGTTCGAACTGCTCGCGACGTGTGAGGATCTTCACGCGCTCCTGACGCTCGGCAATGCGGATGTCGAGCGACAGTTGGGTGTTGTGGAGATAGATCTGCAAGGTCTTTGTGATGCTCTTATGGATGTCCTCCATCTCCTGTTTGATCAGATCGTTGTCGACCACGACCTCCACCTTGGGGAATTCGGTGATGACGGGGTTCATGTTCTTCATGCGGGTGGCAATGCCGCTGAGTTTCTGAGGCATGCGGTTGCACATCGACATCCATTGGAACTCAAGATCGGTCTGCGAGAAAACGGCATCCGTATCATTGGCCTGTTCCTTGGGAACCGTAATGGTACCGGGAATGATCTGCATGTTGATCTTCTTTTTCTTTTCCTGGTTGCTCAGATTATTCCAAGAGAAGCCCAGACCACCGAGTTTCACTGTGGGTGCAGAGGTTGGAGCACTTGAAGTGCTGGCGCTTTCAGCAGCAGTAGGACTGCTGACATTTGTAGTTGGGTTTGAGCTGGCCGATGGGACAGGCTCACTGGTGCGACGCGTCTCGGCGGCGGCTACCTGCGGGGCCGCTGTCGTGCGCTGAGACTGTTGCATCAATTGCTTAAACAGGGATTTTAATCTTCTGGGGCGGCGCCCCGCGCTGGCGTCGGCATCGTCGGGCTGGGTGATCTGCGCGATCTCGATGAGCGTGAGCTCTACGAGCAGTCGCTTGTTCGACGACTGGCGGTAGTTGATGTCGCACTGGTTCATCAGCTTAAGGGCCTGATAGAGGAAGGGTGTCGGACACTTCTTAGCCTGCTCCTGATAGTCCTGACGCTGTTGGTCGCTCACTTCGAGCAAAGGCAGCGTCTGTGCATCCTTGGCCATCAGCACGTTGCGCACATGCTTGGCCAGTCCCTGGATGAGAAGTCCGCCATCGAAGCCCTTGTTGATCACTCTGTTCAACAGCACCATGATGTCGCTGACCTTATTTTCCAGACTCAGGTCGATAATCTGGAAGTAGTTCTTGGAGTCGAGCACGTTCAGATCCTCAATCACCTTGTCGTAGGTGATGTTCCCCTGACAGAACGAGGCTGCCTGATCGAAGATGGAGAGGGCATCGCGCATGCCGCCATCAGCCTTCTCGGCGATAATGGCGAGGGCTTGTTCCTCGTATGTGATACCCTCCTGCTCTGCCACATGCTTCAGATGATCAACCGTGTTGCGGATGGTCATACGCTCGAAGTCGTAGATCTGGCAACGCGAGAGGATGGTGGGCAGTATCTTGTGCTTCTCGGTGGTGGCGAGAATGAAGATGACGTGTGCGGGCGGCTCTTCGAGTGTCTTCAGAAAAGCATTGAAGGCAGCGGTGGAGAGCATGTGCACCTCGTCGATGATGAACACCTTGTAGCGTCCCAGCTGCGGCGGGATGCGCGTCTGCTCCATGAGCGTCTTGATATGCTCTACGGAGTTGTTGCTGGCGGCATCGAGCTCGAAGATGTTGAGTGAGCGCTGCTCATTAAACGACTGGCACGACTCGCACGCATTACAGGCTTCGCCCTCAGCTGTCGGGTTCTGACAGTTGATGGCTTTGGCGAAGATACGGGCGCAAGTGGTCTTTCCTACGCCCCTGGGACCGCAGAAGAGGTAGGCATGCGCCAGTTTCCCGCTCTTCACTGCGTTCTTCAGCGTCGTGGTCAGTGCCGCCTGTCCCACGACGGTGTCGAAGGTCAGCGGGCGGTATTTCCTTGCTGAAACAATGTATTCCATACTTGTCTTTTGTTGATTTGTGGTGCAAAGATACAAAATAATTGAGAATTAATATCCAAGAATTAAGAGTTTTTTGTAACTTTGCAGCCAAATAGGTGAAATATGAAGGTATTGACAAGTATTAAGGGTTTTATGCTTCGCGTCTGGCACTCACAGTTCTTCAAATATTCTGTGGTGTGCATCATCGGAGTGCTCATCGTGGGTTTCCTGGACGAGAACAGTTTCTATAGCCATTTCAAGAACATGGAGCGTATTGACGAACTGACGAAGGAGACGGAACGCTACCGGAAGGAGTTTGAGCGTGATCAGGCTCAGATCCGTGAACTCGATAAGAATCCGAAAGCCATTGAGAAGATTGCCCGTGAGCGTTACTTCATGAAGGAGGACAATGAGGACATCTTCATCCTGAGCGATGATGACCGTGAGGCAAAACCAATCGTAAAGACCGATGAATCAGCTGAGTAAGGTACAGAGTTGGGTGCTTGTCTTTGGAGCACTTCTGATGGTAGTGGGTGCTGGCACTTCCTTGTTGGGTTGGGGCAGTTCACCTTATATATATAGTATAGGAGCCGTCGCTTTTGTGTCGATGCAGCTTCAGCAGCGTTATGAGGGCACGAACTTCACCATCCGTCGCCTGCGCCGCATCATGATCCTGAGCGATATTTTCTTCCTTTTGGCGGCCTTACTGATGTTCGCCAACATGGGAAATGTATTCGGACTGAGTCATATTACCTATGTGGAATATGTCTACAACAAGTGGGTGATCGCACTGCTGATTGCAGCCGTGTTACAACTCTATTCTACCCATAGAATCAGTCATGAACTCGAGAAAGAGGCAAAAAAACTATAAAAGATTGCGCATTTGTTTTAAAATGCGCAAATTTTTTTTTATTCTTCAAGATATCGTTGTATTTTTGCCAGACGAAATTGAATATATATGAACAAGATTGTTTACGCATTTGTAATCATAGCTACACTCACATCGTGTGCTGAGTCGTATTCGATTCAGGGCTCATCGTCTGTATCATCTCTCGATGGCAGCAAACTGTATCTGAAAACGGTGAAGGACCAGGAACTGAAAAATATCGACTCGTGCGACGTGGTGCATGGCAAATTCCGCTTTGCTGGTCTGCTCGACACGGTAAAGCTCGCAAACTTGTATATGGACGACCAGCCGTTGATGATGCCTGTCGTGATTGAGCAGGGTGAGATAGAGATCCACATCGACAATACCAGTCGTACGGTGACAGGATCACCACTCAATGAGAAACTCTATCAGTTCATCAACCGTCATGCCCAGTTGGGTAATGAGATGAATGAACTGGGCCACAAACAGAGTCAGATGCTGCTCGAAGGTATCGACGAGGCTACTATCAACCGTCAGCTCTCGATAGAGGCAGCTCGTCTGACACAGCAGGAGGATAGTCTGGTGACGAACTTCATCGTAGAGAACTTCGACAATGTTCTGGGTCCTGGCGTCTTTATGATGGTGACTGGCGGCTACCAGTATCCTGTTCTCACGCCTCAGATTGAGGATATCATGAGCAAGGCGACGAAGAAGTTCAAGAATGATCCCTATGTGAAGGAATACTATAAGACAGCTCAGGAGATTCAGGCCCGACAGAACGGACTGATTGATGACGGTCAACCCCAGACAGCGCCACAGACAGCGCCCGCACCCGAACCTCAGACTGCTCCTGATTCCACGCAAGTGCCGACACTCAATCTGCCACAGGAATGAGGACCCTGATACAAGGCGGAACGCTCGTCAACGAAGGTCGTACCTTCAAGGGCTCCATCATCATCGTGGATGGACAGATTTCGCAGATTTCAGAAGGACATACAACTCCCGAAGCATCTTTCGATGAAGTGATCGATGCCTCGGGATGTTTCGTTTTACCTGGCATCATCGATGATCATGTGCACTTCCGTGAGCCTGGCCTGACGGAGAAGGCTGATATCGATACGGAGAGTAGGGCGGCAGCGGCTGGTGGTGTGACCACCTATTTCGATATGCCCAACACGGTGCCACAGACCACTACCATCGAGGCTTGGGAAGAGAAACAGACATTGGCGCGAGAGAAGAGCCACGTGAACTATGCCTTCTTCTTTGGTGCCACCAATGAGAATACGGGATTATTTGCCGAACTCGATCCCCATCGTGTTCCTGGAATCAAACTCTTCATGGGTTCTTCGACGGGGAATATGCTTGTGGACCGTCGTGAGGCTTTGGAGCGCATCTTCTCAACCTCACAGCTGCCCATCATGGCTCATTGTGAGGATACGGCTATCATCAATCGCAATATGGCTGAGGCTAAGCAGAAGTATGGTGACGATCCGAAGGTGATCCATCATCCCGAGATCCGTAGTGAGGAGGCGTGTTATGAGAGTACCCGTCTGGCTGTGGAACTGGCTATGAAGCACCATGCCCGCCTCCACGTGGCCCATCTGACAACAGCCAAAGAATTAGAGCTTTTGCCTAAGAACAAATCTCTAACCCCTCACCCCTCACCCCTCACCTCTAAAATCACAGCTGAGGCTACGGTATCGCATCTTTATTTCTGCGATAGGGACTATAACGCTCTGGGTACCCGTATCAAGTGCAACCCTGCCATCAAGACCCAGCACGATCGTGATGCCCTGCGCGATGCACTGAACGATGGACGTATCACCGTGATTGGTACAGACCACGCACCCCATTTGCTTTCTCAGAAGGAAGGAGGCTGTGCGAAGGCTGCCAGTGGTATGCCGATGATCCAGTTTTCGCTGGTAACGATGCTGGAACTCGTGGATCAGGGCGTGCTCACTATCGAACGTCTCGTAGAGCTGATGTGCCACAACCCAGCCCGACTTTTCGAAGTACGTCAGCGTGGTTTCCTGCGTGAGGGTTATCAGGCCGATATCGTACTCGTTCGCCCGAATGCGGGTTGGACGGTGACGAAGGACGTGATTCAGAGCCGCTGCGGATGGAGTCCGATGGAGAATCACATGTACCTCTGGCGCGTGGAGCGTACGATCTGTAACGGACACACCGTCTACCATCAGGGTAGGGTAGACACCAGCTATATCGGACAGCCTGTATTGTTCAGATGAAGATTACCTACGATATCTCTACGCTGACGCCTTATATCAACTGGCCGTACTTCTTCTTTGCCTGGCAGGTGAAGGAGCAGACCGAGAAGGACCGTCTCCGCGAGGAAGCCCTGCGGTTGTTGGGCGAACTCGAAGGTCGCTATCATGCTTATGGACTCTTTGAACTCTTCGAGGCCAATGCCGACGATGATGATATCATTATTTGTAGGGGTAAGGGGTTGGAGGTTAGAATACCTTGTTTGAGACAGCAACAAGGAAACGCTCCTTATCTTTGTCTTGCAGATTTCATTTCGCCCATTTCGCCTATAAGCAAATCTCTAACCCCTACCCCCTTACCCCTAACCACTAAAATAGGCCTCTTCGCTACCACGGTGGATATCGGGCTCGAGACAGATTTCGAGGGCGATGACTATCAGAAGATGCTGGTGCAGCTGTTGGCCGATCGTCTGGCAGAAGCCGCTGCCGAGCGGATGCACGAACAGGTGAGGAAAGAGTTCTGGGGCTATGCTAAGGACGAACAGTTGTCGATTCCCGACATGCTCGTTGAGAAGTTCCAGGGCATCCGTCCTGCCGTAGGCTATCCCTCGCTGCCTGATGCGAGCCTGAACTTCATCCTCGACGATTTGCTCGACATGAAACATATTGGTATCCGTCTGACTGAGAGTGGCGCTATGAAGCCTCATGCCAGTGTCAGCGGTATGATGCTGGCTCACCCAAAGGCGCGCTATTTCTCTATAGGAAAAATAGGGGAAGACCAACTTGGCGATTATGCCCGCCGTCGTGGTCTTCCCATAGAAGTGTGCCGCAAGTTCCTTGCAGCTAATCTCTGATTATTTCTCGAGAGCCTTTCCTGACATCAGGAGCTCTACCAGCGGACGATCCTTATAGGTGTGGCGCTGCTGGTCCCAGAAACCGAAGTCGGCATCGTAGCACCAGGTGGTCCAGGCGATGTTGAACTCGTCGAACACGGTCAGCATGTCGCGATACCAGTTGTAGGCCAGCTCACGGTCAACGGGTTCGTACACACCCCACTCACCGCAGAACAGCTGCAGACCGTATTTCTTGGCGGCCTCGATGGCATCCTTGAACTGCTCGCGGATCTTGTTGATGTCCCAAACCTCTTCCGTATAAGGCTTCAGGTCGGCCTTGATAGCATCAGGAGCAGCGTCATAGTCTTCCTTGGATACGAGCACGCCCGGATAGTTCACCTTGCCCTTGTAGGCAGCACACAGTGGTGACCACCAGGCACCGTAGTGGGTCAGGATCATCGGGTTGTAGTAGTGGAAGGAGAGCACGATGTTCTTGTCGCCCTCGGGCACCTTCAGATACTTCATCGTCTCGTGACCCTGCCAACGGTTAGAGCCGATGACGAGTGTACGCTGAGGCTCTCTTGAACGAAGGGCCTTGTGAACCTTAGCCACCAGCTGGTTCCACTGCTCGTGTTCGTCAGCCACGGGCTCGTTCATAAACTCATAGGCCACCCAGTCGCAGCTGCGGTCCTTCAGGAAGTCTGAGAGCTGATACCAGAGGTTGATGAGGTCCTGCTGTGCCTTCTCTGAGGTGAAGAGGGTATTGGCAGCCTGACCTTCTTCATTGACGGCATTGAAATAGTGCGAACGGATGATGTGCAGGTCCACGATGGCACGCAGGTTGTGCTTGCGGCTCCAGTCGAGCGCGTTCTTCAGCAGATTCCAGGCCTCAGGCAGTTTGTTGCCCTTCTCATCCCAGAACTGAACCTCGTCGATGGGGATGCGTATGAAGTCGAAGCCCAACTCCTCGAGACGTGTGAAGTCGTCTTCCTGGATGTGGAGACGGCGGGCCTCACCACGCTGCTCCGACTGCGACAGCCAGTGGCTGATGTTGGTGCCGCGCTTGATGCGGAAGTTATTCACCTTTCCTGACTGTGCGAAACAAGTCGTGGAAACCAACAATGCCACGAGGATCATGGCTAGCTTGAAAACATTTTTTCTCATAATCTTTAGGGTTTTAAGTTGTTCTAAATAAGTTGTTATTGTTATTGTGCTCTGAGAGTCAGTATCACGATCTCGCCCGTAGCCCCCAGACGGAAAGGAATCAGTCCGCCGAGTCCGGCTGTGACGAAGAGCTTCTGCGGGCCTTCTTCATACCAGCCCCAGAACTCCTTGCCCGATAGCGACATCGGGCACCAGCCTAGGATGTTGAACTGCATGGCGTGGGTATGTCCGCTGAGTGTCAGCTGTGCCCTGCCGTCGGGAATGATCTTGCGGCGCCAGGCTGAGGGGTCGTGCTCAAGCATGAGGATGAATGAACCGTCGGCTACACCTTCGAGCGTCTTGGCGATATCGCCTTTCTGGGGAAAGTGCTTGCCGTCACCGTCGTTCTCCATACCTGCGAGGATGAAACTTGATGTGTCGCGCTTGATGGTGCGATGCTCATTCAGCAACACGGTCCAACCCATCTGTCGCTGGAGTGAGATGATCTCCTTGTCGTTGGCTGCCTTCACGGCCTCGTCGCAACCTAAGTAGCTCGCATAGTCGTGGTTGCCC
>JAFSNR010000042.1 GCA_017443345.1 Prevotella sp. | reverse complement strand
GTTATTTGCATTGCTGATTGATTTTTCCTCTCCGCAGGACTCAGACAACCTCGTCGCTACGCTCCGAGAACGTCTGAGTCCTGCGGAGAAGGAGGTCTATTTATGCTCACAAGAAATTGCACTTCTATCTTGAAAGTTTACTTTTCTTTGATGCGTCGTGACAAAATTCAGCAAAAGCTAAGTTTTTTGAGGCTTTTCTTCCAATTTTCGACCAAAAAGTGGTTTCACAAGCCTTGTGAAAGGCTATTTTATCCCAAATCGGTCGTTTGAACTACACGGCAACAAAATGTCATTAAAACATGCCAATTTGTGTCATTATGTTACTGACCTACGACTTTTTAACCCTTAAAAAACACCCTCCAAAAAGTCGTGGTCTTGTTCATAACTTATTGATTCAAATGTAGTTGCAGAGGCGACTTTCTAATGGCGGCCATTAGAAACCTTGTTAGCATTTACTCCAATTTGCTTTCAAATTGTTCTAATGACCGATTTGGGTTTATATTTTTTTTTGTATAAAGCGATAGATATTCATAAAAATTTCGTATCTTTGCATCGTTTTCTGAACAATGCCGAAGCTCAAGGGTGGAGGCTGCGGGACGGGAACCTATATATAGGAAAGGCGTTACTTGACGCTTTGTGCTTGACGTTCTGGAATCTGGCAGTTCCCTAAACGTTTGTCAAACATCAAAGCAACAATGACGTCCATGGATATGTAGTATCCGACAAATGAATTGCTGACAGCCATCATTGGCTTCGAAGCAGTCATAGCCGTTTATATACATATCGGCGTGGGCTTCGGCGTTGCTCGTTTCGACAAACAGGCGATGCCTGAGCCTCGAGACGTGGGACGAGTAACAGGTAGATTCCCACGCTTCTTTTATGTATAGCGACCAATAACATTGAACCTTCAAGTTCTAGGGAAGTCTGCTTGGATAAAAGAAAAAAATGTTTTCATTGAAAGGAAACTCGAACATAATGTTAGTAATACTGATGCTAGTGCTGGCTACTGGATGTAAAGAGACTGCACCAAGCACTGTGAATGAGACATATAAGACACTAAGTGTAGAGAAACAGGACTACACACTGAATCGCCGGTTTACTGCAAGGATAGAGAGCCAGCAGAAAGTTGAAGTACGTCCGGTTGTAGGCGGAACGCTGGTTAAGGAATGTGTGAAGGAGGGAGCGCAGGTGAAAAAAGGACAGCCGCTGTTCATCATTGACCAAGCGCCCTATATTGCCGCCGTCGATGCTGCCAAGGCCCAGGTCGCTACTGCCCGCGCCACGCTTGCTACAGCACAGTTGAACTTAGAGGGGAAAGAAAAACTCTATGCACAGCAGATGGTGGGTGAGTTTGATTTGCGTCGGGCTCGCCATGCCCGAGACGAAGCTGCAGCCCAGCTCGAGAGTGCTCAGGCAGAGTTGGCATCGGCGCGCACTAATCTGAACTACACCACCATCTGTAGTCCCGTTGATGGAAAAATCAGTTTGTTGGAGTTTTTTGAAGGCGAGCTTGTTGACCCTTCTGTGGAGTTGCCTATCACTACCATTGCAGTCAACAATCATATTTACGCCTATTTCAGTCTTTCAGAGAAATTATATACTGATTTGTTTGAGGAATATGGATGCAGTTCATCGAGCGAACTAATCAGCAAACTACCACCCGTCACACTCTATACCACCTGGGATGAGCAGCTTCCTCAGAAGGGCCACATTGATGCCATCAGCGGAAGTGCCGACACTTCAACGGGAGCCGTCCTCCTCCGGGCATCTTTCAATAATCCATCGGAAGTATTTCGCCACGGCAGCAACGGCTATATTGAACTGCCAACTACGAAGCACGGCGTCATTGCTATACCCCAGGATGCTGTCATCCACATCCAGGACAAGTACTTCGTCTATCGTGTCATTGAAGGCAAGGCTGTTTCTACTGAGATTACGGTATTGCCCTCTGCCGACAATCTGCACTATGTCGTGATCAGCGGCCTGAATGAGCGTGATGTCATTATCGCGGAGAATGCTGGAATGGTGAGTGAAGGAATGGCAATAGCCCAAGAAACAAAAAAAACAGAGCCCTAAAATAGTTGTTATGCACCAAAGATTATATTCCATATTTATTGTTTCCATACTAACCCTGTCATTCTTTTGCATAAGCTGTGGTGAAGAGACAACGCAGGAAGTGAAGGACAGTTATCGCCTGTTGCGTGTGGAACGGCAGGATTTCACCCTGAACCGTGAGTTTGTTGTAAAGTTAGAGAGTAAGCGGAACATTAGCGTTCGTCCACTCGTCAGTGGGCGGCTGACAAAGATTTGCGTGCAGGAAGGCGCACATGTTAAGAAAGGTCAGGCACTGTTTGTGATCGATCAGGCCCCTTACATTGCAGCTGTCGATGCCGCCAGGGCTCAGGTGGCTACAGCCCGTGCCACGCTTGCTACAGCACAGTTGAACTTAGAGGGGAAGGAGAAACTCTATGAGCAGCAGATGATAGGTGAGTTTGACCTGCACCGGGCACGCTATGCCAAAGAGGAAGCCTATGCACTGCTTGAAACGGCAAAGGCTGAGCTGGAATCGGCGCGCACCAACCTGGGTTACACGACGATCACCAGTCCTGTCGATGGTTCCATTGACATGATGAAAAACCGTGTGGGTGACTACGTATCTCCCGACGGTGAAGAAAGCTTCACACTCCTTGTCGATAACAGTTACTTCAACGCCTATGGAAGTATCTCAGAAGAGATGCTCTCAGGACTTCTACACGATTTCAAATGTAGCTCAACCAACGAACTTCTTAAAAAACTCCCTCCGGTAACATTCTATAGCAACTGGGGCTACAAGCTGCCACAGGATGGACATATTGATGCCATCAGCGGAAGCGTGGATAAAATGGTAGGTACTGTCTATATACGCGCATCGTTCACCAATCCCACGGAAATGCTCCGCAGCGGCAGCAACGGCTATATCATGCTGCCCTACGTCATGCATGATGTCATTGTCATACCGCAGGAAGCTGCTGTAGATATCCATGATAAATATCTCGTTTACAAAGTTGTCGATGGGAAAGCTGTGGAAACAGAGGTGACCATCATGTCTTACAACGATGGAGCGCATTTTGTGGTGACCAGTGGTCTTAAGCCTGGCGATGTCATCATTGCCGAGGGAGCCGGACTGGTAAAGGACGGCATAGAGGTTACGGAAAAGAAAGATGAGAAAGAGAAGGAAGGAGGAAACCGGTCATGATTAGTCGTTTTTTTATCAGTCGTCCCATTTTCGCTTGCGCCCTTTCGGTGCTTGTCCTGATAGCTGGTATCGTAGGTTATGTCAACCTGCCTGTTGAGCAGTTCCCCAATGTAGCACCACCAGTGGTGACTATTAACACGGAGTACATCGGAGCCAGTGCCGAGGCTGTGATGAAAAGTGTCATTACACCAATTGAAGAGGCTATCAACGGTGTAGAGGGCATGGAGTATATCACTTCGTCATCTACCAGCAGTGGCGCAGCCTCCATTAGTGTTACTTTCCGTCCCGGCACTGACCCTGATCTGGCACAGATACGAGTAAAGAACCGTGTAGAGGAGGCCAAAGGTTATCTGCCAGCCGAGGTACTGAGTATAGGTGTGCAGGTAGAGAAGGAAGAACAGGGAATGCTGCGCATCATTGCCCTGGAGTGTCCCGACAACCGCTATGACAATGCCTTCATCACTAACTATTTCAATATCAATGTTCAGCCGCGTCTGCAGCGCATTGCCGGCGTGGGCAACATCCAGCTCATGGGAAGTGTCTATGGTATGCGCATCTGGATGGATCCGAAGAAGATGGCACAGTACCAACTGAATCCTGAAGATGTTGTCAATGTGCTGGATGGACAAAACGTGGAAGCAGCCATCGGTACGCTGGGCGAGGATTCAAAAGGAACCTATCAGTACACGTTGGTTTACCGTGGACGTTTAGAGACTCCACAAGAGTTTGAGGATATTGTCATTAAGTCAAATGGTAACTACGACTTGCATCTCAGCGACGTGGCACACGTGGAGCTGGGTACGGTGAGCTATGCCTGCGACAGTTGGGTGAACTCGCACAACGGCACCATCGCCATCATCACCCCTGCCACTGGTGCCAATGCCCAACGGGTGAACCATGAGATAGACCGGCTCATGGAAAACCTGAAGCCGAAATTGCCCGCAGGCCTGGAGTTCCGGGTGCTCTTAGATACCAATGACTTCTTAGATGCCTCGATGAATGCGGTTTACAAGACGCTGTTCGAGGCACTGCTGCTCGTTATTATCGTGGTACTGCTGTTCCTACAGAATTGGCGCGCTACCATCATTCCGTCGGTCAGTATTATTGTCTCGCTCGTGGGTACTTTTGCTTTTATGTATATGGTGGGCTTCACGCTCAACCTCATCACCCTCTTTGCCCTGGTACTGGTCATCGGTACTGTGGTCGATGATGCCATTGTGGTGGTGGAGGCGGTTCAGGAGAAACTGGAAGGCGCTTCGACAACAGCCAAGATTGCCACCACCCAGGCGATGCACAATATATCTACAGCTATTATCACCACCACCATTGTCTTTATGTGTGTGTTTATCCCTGCTGCTTTCATGGGTGGACTCAGCGGTGCCTACTACAGGCAGTTTGGACTCACGATGGCGGTGGCAGTAGCGATCTCTACCTTCTGCGCCCTGACGCTTTGTCCGGCGCTGTGTGCGCTGTTGATGAAGCCACGCTCCCCAGAGACTGAGCAGCAACCCACCTCATGGTCAGTGCGCTTCCGCCATGCCTACAACAAGGCCTTCGACGCGCTATTAGGGAAATATAGTCGGGCCATGGGCTGGTTCATCCGTCGCCGGTGGCTCGTGGGTGTGCTAACAGCTGTCAGCATAGTCCTGTTAGCATGGATGCTCAATAGCACACCTACTGGTCTTGTGCCAGACGAAGACACGGGCATCGTCTTTGTCGACATCACCACACCGGCAGGCTCTACCTTGTCTCAGACAGAAAAGACGGTGAAGGAGATGTCGGAAATCTTAGAGAACGACCCCGATGTGCGGGGCGTTGGTTCGGTAGCCGGCTGGAATATCCTGGGCGGCGAGGGTGCCAATACCGGACTGGTGATGGGTCGCCTGAAACATTGGGACGACCGCCAGGAGGATGGTCACGATATCTTTACTATCTACGACCGTATAGAAGGGGCCACTCATCAGGTGAAGAGTGGTTCTATGTTTGTGTTCCTGTTGCCCACCGTCTTCGGTTATAGCTATAGCAACAGTGTGGAGTTGTATGTTGAGGATTTTGGTGGTGGTTCCATCACAAAACTCAAGAGCGTGACCGACGACTTCATCAAGGCACTGGAAGCGCGGCCAGAGATAGAAGAGGCGTATTCACCCTACGAGGTGAACTATCCGCAATACACCGTTACGGTGAATGCCTCGCTGTGTAAACACTATGGCGTTGAACCTGCTACCGTGCTCAGTGTGCTCAACGGCTATATAGGTGGCAATTATGCTTCGCAATTCAACAGTTTCGGAAAACTTTACCATGTCATGCTGCAGTCCGATCCGGCACTGCGTATGGACAGGGATGACTTGAATAATATCTTGGTAGTCACGCAGAACGGTGCCTACACACCTATCACCGAACTCATCACGCTGAAGAAGACCTACGGCCTTCAGTCGCTCAACCGTTTCAACCTCTTCCAGGGTATCAGCGTAGAGTTGACGCCTGCCGAGGGCTACACCTCGGGTGATGTGATTGATGCCGTGAGCGAGGTGTCGGCCGCTACGCTGCCACAGGGTTATGGCTATGAGTACACTGGTACGGCTCGCGAGGAGGCCTCTTCCTCATCATCCACAGCCTGGGTGTTTGCCATCAGCCTAATGCTCGTATTCATCGTTCTATGCTGCCTCTACGAGAGTCTGCTCATTCCTTTGGCCGTGATGCTCAGCGTACCCTTCGGACTGGTTGGCAGCTTTATGCTCATCAATCTCGCAGAACTGGAGAACAACATCTATATGCAAGTGGGTATCATCATGCTCATCGGCCTGCTGGCCAAGACTGCCATTCTGATAACGGAATATGCCTGCGAACGCCGCCGTGAGGGAATGACCATCGTTGAAGCTGCATTCGATGCCGCCAAGGCGCGTTTGCGCCCCATCCTAATGACCGCCCTCACGCTTGTCGTAGGCCTGATGCCTATGATCTTCGAGCGAGGTGCCGGTGCCATGGGCAATGTCACGCTGGGACTGTGTGTGGTTGGTGGTATGCTGGTGGGCACTCTGGCCTTGTTACTCTTTGTACCCGTATTCTTCATCTTCTTCCAGACGCTGGAAGAAAAAATCAAAACACACTCGGTAACGACTACACTGTCTATACTGGCAGTCGTCTGCCTGCTGTCGAGCTGTAAGACTTACTCATCGTATCACTCTGACTCTACGGCTACCGATGTGCTGAAAGAACAACTCAGTGCTATAGGTGAATCCACAACAGACGACGCATTGCCCGCCGAGTGGCGCGAGGTCTTTACAGAGCCGCGCCTGGCCGCCCTCATCGAAGAGGCACTCCTGCACAACAGCGATCTCCAGACCGCCCATCTGCAAGTGCAGGCTGCCAAAGCTGCCCTGCGCAGTGCCAAGGGCGAACTGTTTCCCTCCATAGGGCTGGCAGCCAGCAAAAGCAAATCACGGTTTAAGAACAGTGACTTCACTGAGACATCCTCGGGTTATAACATCGGTGCAGAGGCCAGTTGGGAGATTGATGCCTTTGGCCGTATGCGCAATGCCAAGCGTGCTGCTGCTGCCACCGTCGAGGAACAGATGGCCTATGAGCAGGCTGTGCGTACCGAACTCATAGCCACCGTGGCAACCGCCTACTACCAACTGGAAATGTACGATGCGCAGATAGCCGACACCCGCAGCATCATCGACAGTTGGACGGAGAGCATCGCCACGCAGCGCGTCCTGCTGGAGGTTGGTGAGGCTACCAGCGACGATGTTGACCAGTCAGAGGCCGCCAAACTCGAAGCAGAGGCTACACTTGAGGAACTTCTGCTACAATTACGTCAAGCCGAGAATGCCCTGTGTGCCGCGCTGGGCCGTCCCTGTCAGCACATCGACCGCGACTCGCTGAGCGCATCGTGCCTTACTATCGACAGCATCCCGTCGGTCAGCATCCAGGCCCTGGCACGTCGTCCAGACGTCCGTCAGGCTGAGGCCGCACTGAAGGCAGCCTTCTATGCTACCAATGAGGCACGCGCCGCACTCTATCCCTCTCTGTCGCTCTCGGGCAGTATCGGGTGGACAAATGATGTGGGCGAGATAGTCAGTCCTGCCGGACTGCTGATGAATGCTTTAGGCTCGCTGACGCAGCCCCTCTTTGCGGGAGGCCGGCTGAGGGCAGAGGTGCAGCGCGCCAAGGCAGAGCAGGAGGCGGCAAAGGTGACTTTCCGCCAGACGGTGTTGGAGGCTGGTCGGGAGGTGAACGACATCATGGCCACCGAGCAATATGCACGCCGAGCCATCAGTCTCAGCGAGCAGCAGGTGAAGAAACTGTCTCATATCGCTGATGCCTCAAAGTTGCGCATGCAGTACGACGAGGACGTGAACTACCTGCAGGTGCTGCTGGCCCGCCAGGCCCTGCTCGAAGCCCGTCTACAGTTGCTGGCCCATCGTTATGAAATGATAGATGCCCACATCCAGCTTTATAAAGCATTAGGTGGAGGCATGGACTAACAATAATATTTAACCAATAATGAAAGATATGAAAGAAAGTATTACTTACCCATTGAGCGCCATTCAATGGGAGACCTATGATGAGTTTTTGGAAGACCCACAACTGACGCAGCACAATGTCGCACCCTGCATGCCTTTCGAACGATCATCAGCGCAAAGGTTCCTGCGAGCCATGCAAAATATGCTCGACGAGCAGCGCTATCTCCATATACACCTTGTGCGTCAGGGTGACGATATCATGATTTGCGAGGACTGGCAGATGCCCAACAACGTACACTACCACCGCATGAGTGATGCGGAATGGGAAGCGGCACAACCCACGTTTACAAAGCCGTTTGATGTTTTCAACGAGGCTTGTGTGCGTCTTCATCTTGTG
>JAFSNR010000016.1 GCA_017443345.1 Prevotella sp. | reverse complement strand
GAAAGCAACACAGTCCTTGGCAATTTCCTTGAAGTCAGCCTTCTTGCCATATATCGCCTGAAGCGATTTCTTGTCGTATAGAGAATTCTCTTTCATACCATCGCAATTTTGGATGCAAAGGTACAAAACTTTTGCAATAATTGCTTCTTTTAACTGGATTTCCTTATATTTTTTGTAGGTGGAAAGCACAAAAAATGAGTTAAATGCGTGCTAATTCACGGAAAAATCGTACCTTTGTACCGTGTTTCGCAAGGGACACAAATCTTCTTATTGCTCAATTTTCCGGTCGAATCACCACCTCGAAAAGGATAAAGGGCAAAACCAAATGTACATTGAAGCTGCGCTCCAAGCGCAGTCTTCATCATAGTACATTTGGGGCTTGTGGTGAGCCTGACCGGAAATATGGTGGGTCTGCGCTTTCTTTATGCCCATATTGTTAGTGCTCCCCCGCAAACAGATAAAAGAGAGTAATAACAAAAAAGAGCATATTTGGGAGTAACACTTATGAGTGAATACTATTTCTACGGATTGGCAGCACTTCTGTATTTATCCACCTGTTGGACATTCTCGGCAGTGAGGTGGTTTCATACCTGTCGTGCACCCAAGGAACGCCACAAATATATCTGGCCCGACCGCAAACTACAGTGCCTTATCTACCTTTGCGCCACCATTCTGCTGCCCTACATCATCAATCCAACCAGTCCGTCAGCGTGGATGTTGGAAAAATCATACTTCCCTGCCTGTTACTATTTCTACTGCGGCGTGTTGCTGCTCTGTTTCTTCGGCACTGTAAAGCAATGGAACCAGTGGAAGAGCGTAAGTTGGACGGCTGCGCTGATAGTTGTCGCCACCATGCTCGTGCCTGCCTTCGATGCCTGGCTACCCTCTGGAATCCTCAATGCCCAAGGACTACGCATCTGGAATTATGTAGTACTCATTGAGAGCATCATCATGATGGGCTATTCAGCACTTGCCATGTGGCAGGTGAAACATTGGATGGACGAGGCCCGCGACCAGAACTATTCCAACCCCGATGACTTCCCTGCAGACTATGCCCGTCGTGTCTGGCTTGCCCCTGTACTTTTCACGCCGATGCTCTGGCCCGCTTACATTTGGGACTCGCCGCTGCTGATGGCTATCGAGAACGTTCTCCTGGCAGCATCTAACATCCTATTGCTACTCAACGTCATGCCCGTATGGCGACGCAAGGCCATACTCTCATCATCAGAAACCGATATGACAGAAAGTTGTTATGAACAGACCGATGATAATAAAGACGAACAGATAGAACAAACCATTATCGAGATTGAGTCATACGTTAAAAACCAGCAGGCCTATCTGAACCCCCACCTGAAAATCGACGATGTGGTGGCTCATACTCGCCTTGGACGCACTAATGTCTCAATCACTATCAGTAGAAAGTTCGTTTCCTTTGCAAATTATGTGAATAGCCTTCGACTCGCTCACTTCGAGCAGTATCTGGCCCAGCACCCTGGCGAGACTAAGGAGTCTGCCGCCATTGCATCTGGTTTCTCATCATATACGGCCTACTATCGAGCCAAGCAGAAATATGAATGTGCAGATGAGAATCAGGAATCATCAAAATGATACAAATAGAAAAGTTTTGGGTCAAAAATGATACTTTTACAATAGTTCTTACATGATTTCTTACACGTTTTGAACAATTTGTAATGTTCCTTACATTCGGATGTAATGAACTTACACGTCATTTGTAATGCGTTTGTACAATTTGATATGCCAAAATCCGCCAATTGTTTGTAATTTTGCCGCCGTAATCATTAAAATTTCGCATTGACATGACAGAACTATTATCGCTTACCCCCTTGGAGTATATTCTCCTTTGCTTAGTCGCCGTGGGCATCTTTCTTTTCTTCCGTGCCTGTTGGCAAAACATCCAGGCAGGCCGCAGACCGCAAAGAGCACCAAAACAAAAAGATACAATCTACAATAATGTATAAATCAAAACCATAAGCAAAATCATAAGAATATGAAGAGTAATGAATTAGAATTCAGTATTGGAAGCGAGTACGGACTTGATTTCGTCGAGAAAGAACACAGTATCAAGAACGATGATGACTATGGTAGTACAACGATGAGTGTTCATACGCTCACCGTCAACGCAAACCGACATGGAGACGATGATGTAGCGAGTGACTTTAGCACTTACATCGGTGGAAAAGGTCATTGTACGGCCTGCATGTCGCATGACGAGTTTCCTGATAACCTAAACTTTGCAGTTAACGGAACATTTACCATTACATTACCTGATGGCAGACAATATTCTAACACAGTTGCCGTAGCACAGGGACATAATGCCGGAAGCCATAACAACTGGTGGATTGGCGGTAAGCAAATGTATGGGAAAGCCGTAGGCACCCCCGTAGCCGTTGGAGTATTCCACCGTTGCGACGCTGCCGACGACATCAAGGAGAAGACTGACGAAGCCATTGCCAACATTGCCCAAACGGTATCGCAGGCCGTCGAAAACATCTTTGACTCTATTGCCAGCAATATCAAAACAAATCCAGACACCTTCCTCAAGAATGTTAACACGAAAATTGATGAAATGGCAAACAAAATCTGTGAGCGCATCGACAGCCACAATATCATCGACGCGAACCTCACCAAGAAATTCGTGATGGAGCTGGCGGAAGACATCAAGAAATTCATCAAAGAATTGTCGGAGAAATCCAGTATGATTGAGGAATATATCACTGGCATCGGGGAGACGATTGCCAACAAGGTAAATGCCCTGATAACCGATGCAACCTCCACTGTCAACCAGAAGTTATACGACGTCATTCACGAAATCATTTATGCTGTCTGCCTATTATTCGTACGCTTCGACGGTGACAGATACTCAGCTAACCATTTCTCCATGTCAATCATTGGATACCAAATTATCGACGAACTGAACAAGTAAGAGAGCGATGAAACAGATTCATTCAATATTTACGAAAGCCTTGCTCGTGGCACTGCTCACGATAACTGTGCAGACGGCGTGGGCAGAAAAAGTGAATGTAGTCCTCTCGGTGGACAACGATTTCGCCGAGGGCACGGCAGGACACTATTACGTGAACATGCCCCCGGCTAATGACCAGTACTACTGGCTGACACTGACTGAAGCCGACATTGCCGCCGGCAAGGGCACCTTCAAGGTATATGACGACGGCGGCAAGAACGGCAACTATAGCGACGACAAACAAGTCTATCTCATCCTGACAGCCCCCACTGGCTACGTGTGCCAGCTCTCGGGCAGCATCACGACGGAAACCGGTGACTGTCTGACCGTTTTTGACGGTAGCTCCACCAGCAAATTGCTTAATAGTGTAAGCAGCACCAGCGATGGCACCGAGACCGCCATCACCACAGTCGTCAGCAGCGGCAATATAATGAGGCTCTATTTTGTGTCTAACGGCAGCAAAAATTATGCCGGCCTCGACCTGACCGTGACACTCATCAATCCCAATGCGGAACACAACATCACCATAAACAACGCCACGGGTGGCAGTATCGCCAGCAATAAGTCCACAGCCAAGTTTAACGACGTAGTCACCCTGACAGCCTCGCCCGAAAGCGGCTATGTGCTCAATGACCTCAACATAGTGGACGGCAACAGCAATACCGTGACCGTGACAGGCGGCTGGTACACCAACAATGCCGCCACCTTCACAATGCCTGCCAGCAACGTCACCGTCGCACCGGTATTCACTACCGACTTAACGTCACTATACATCAATATGCCCAGGACCGGTACCGTTAACGCCACCATTCCTGCGGGCGTGACATCATTCAAGGTGTATGACGACGGCGGCGCGAGTGGCAACTACAGCTACAACTGCGACGGTACCCTCGTGCTGATCGCGCCCACGGGCTATCTGCTCCAGCTGTCGGGCAACATTACTACGGACAAGCAGCATGAATATCTGAACGTATATGACGGCAACACGACCAGCGCCACTAAGCTGCTAGGCCCGGTGAGCAGTCCCAGCAACGGCACCGCGATAGATATCACCACCGTCACCAGCACCGCCAATTACATGACGCTCTGCTTCAAGTCGGACGGAGCCTTGAATTACGCCGGCCTCGACCTGACGGTGACGGTCTCTGTCTCTAACGTAAAGCATAGCATCAACGTGAATACTGCTGAGGGCGGTTCTGTTGCCGCCAGCGTTGGGGGAAGCCCTGCAGAAACAGCATATGTGAACGATGTTGTCAAACTGACTGCATCGCCCTCTAATGGCTCTCTGCTCAGCGACCTCAGCGTGAAGGATGCCAACAATAATGCCGTGGCAGTGTCAGACATGCTTTGGTATACAGGCAATACCACTGCCACCTTCACCATGCCCAGCTCGGCAGTCACCGTCACTCCAACGTTCACCAATACTCTGACTGCCGACGGCGGACTTTACGTCAACATGCCCGCGACAGGCGACAAGACAGCCACTATCCCTGCGGGCGTGACATCGTTCAAGGTGTACGATGACGGTGGCAAGAACGGCAACTACAGCGACAAGTGCGACGGCACCCTCGTGCTGACCGCCCCCACGGGCTATAGGCTCCAGCTTTCGGGCAACATTAAGACGGAAAGATTCCATGACAAACTGACGGTATATGACGGCAGCACGACCAGCGGCACCAAATTGCTCGACGCAGTGAGTAGCACCGAGGGCTACATCCAGACTGCTATTACCACCGTCACCAGCACCGGCAATAGCATGACGCTTTGCTTCAAGTCGGATGATGGCGTTAATCACGCCGGCCTCGACCTGACGGTCTTTGCCTCTAACATGGAGTATAACATCAACGTGAATACTGCTGAGGGCGGCAGTGTCGCAACTACTGTCGGCGGTGCGAACGCATCCGCAGCCAAGTTGAACGACGTAGTTACCCTGACCGCTACGCCCTCGGAAGGCTATGTGCTCAGCGGAATCAGCGTAACAGATGCTAGCAGCAATGCCGTGGACATAGACTGGAGCATCTGGACCAATACCGCCACCTTCACCATGCCAGGCTCGGCGGTTACCGTCACCCCGACGTTTACCAATGCCAAGACTGCCGCCGATGGTCTCAACATTACCATGATTAAGACGGGCGAGCAGACAGCCACCATCCCTGCGGGCGTACAGTCGTTCCATGTCGATTACGATTATTCCATAAAAAGCTCTGGTTCATCGAAACTGACAATTACCGCCCCGGAAGGTTACTTGTTACAATTGTCGGGCACGGCTACTATGACAGGATTTGACCATGCGTATTTCTATGTGTACGACGGAGACGATGTTGTGAACGATCCAACTCTTATCAATAGTTCTTCTTCCGGCAACTATACTGGTGTGGTCAGCACGGGTAATGTAATGACCATTTATTGTTGGACAATATATAATCAAGGAAAGACTTGGGATCTCGACCTGACCGTTAATGTAGTTACTGCAAATAATTATAACGATGTCGTTATCAGCAATAGCATTGCCAACGGTCAGGTTGTAAGCGACAAGAATACGGCAAATGTCAACGAGACCGTAACGCTGACGGCAACTCCCGCCGAAGGCTATGTGCTTCAGAGCATCAGTGTTACCGATGGAAATGGTGCAATCTCACTGACGCCATCAGCGACAGATGCAACATGGGGCGATGCAAGCTATTACACTGCCAATGAATTCACGTTCAAGATGCGCTCGTCGGATGCAACGGTTAATGCGACATTCATGGCCAAGACAGATTTCTATGTCAATATGCCAAAGACTGACCAGCGCGATTTTACGATTCCAGATGGAACAGCCTCATTCAAGGTTTACGACAATAGCGGTAAAAACGGATCCTATTCAAATAATAATAACGGCAAACTGCTGCTTACGGCTCCCGAGGGCTATGTGATGAATGTGTCGGGATATGTCAAACTCTACTATACATCTGAAGATGCGGATTATCTGGATATCTACGACGGAAACAGCACCAGTGCAACAAGCCTCGGACGTTTCAAGGACAAATCCGGAAACAATAACACATTCACGCAAACTCCGGTCACTGCCACCAGTAGCACCAATCAGATGCTTCTCCACTTCGTGACCGACAACTCGGGCTATGTCGACGTTGGCGGCGGTGTCTATCTTACGGTGACGCTCGCACCCAAAGAGTACACCATCACCTACAACGGCGTGGAGGAGGCTACATTCGCAACTGCCAATCCAACGACGTACACCATTGAGAGCGCAGCCATCACGCTGAATAACCCGACGCGCGAGGGCTACGCCTTCGCCGGATGGACGGGCACGGGCCTCGACGCTGCAACGACCACAGTCACCATCGCCCAAGGCTCGACGGGCGACAGAAGTTACACGGCAACGTGGAAAAGGCCACTAACCAATGCGGATATCACCGTAACTGCTATTGAAGATCAGGTATGGACGGGCAGTGCCATAGAACCTGCAGTTGCCGTAACTGATGGTACGACAGATATTACCGACCAGTGCACCATTGTTTACTCGGATAATACAGCCACTGGCACGGCCACTGTTACCATCACGGCAAAGGCTGCAAGTGCTACCTATTGCGGCGAGACCTCAACGACATTCAACATTCTGCCAAAGACAGTCACGGTAAAGAACAACCAGAACGAGGACGTTCCAGCAGCTACAGGTGACGCAACCATTACACAGGACGAGAACGGCACAACGCTGACGCTCATCACGCCTACTGGTACTGATGCACCACAGACGGTAAACATCCCGCAGGCAGTGGAGGTGGACCATGTGAACATCCAGCGCACCTACGTCAGCGGCAAGGCCTCGACGGTGTACCTGCCCTTCAGTATAGAAGTATCGAAGTTGAGCGGCGGCACCTTCCACACGTTTACTAATGTAGACCAGACCACCTCGCCGTGGACGGTCAACTACAGCGTAGCACTGGCTCAGACAGCAACGCTCGAAGCTAATACGCCTTATCTCTTCATGCCCGACGGCACGAACGAGGGTAAGATTGTGTTGAACAACAGCTCGGACAAGGTGAGCGTATGTACCGCCAATCCACACACAACGACGCAGGGGCAGTGGGAGTTCATCGGTACGTATGAGCCTATCGTTTGGGCATCGGAACATACTGACCTCGGCAAGGTTTATGGCTTTGCAGCAGTAGACAAAGAGGTAAGTGGAAAGAATATCACCGCAGGACAGTTTGTGAAGGCTGCAGCAGGTGCCAGCATTGCCCCCATGCGAGCCTATCTGAAATACACACCGGTACAAGCGGCTCCAGCCCGTGGTATGAATCGTGGAGCAAGTGCGGAAGACCTGCCTGCAACTATGCGTGTGGTGATAGCCGGAGCAAACGGAGAGACAACCGAAGTGGGCACTATCAGCATTGAGCAGAACAGTGGCGATTGGTACACCATAGACGGTCGCAAACTCTCAGGCAAGCCCATGAAGAAAGGACTGTATATTCATAATGGTCAAAAGACCGTCATCAAATAACTTACGACAATGAGCAAGAAAATATATGAAAAGCCTTCGATGAAGGTGATAGAACTCCAGCATCAAGCACAACTGCTGCAATCCAGCACTTATCCATACGACGGTCCGTTCAGCTATGTTCCAGGCATCGGTGATGATAAGAATCGGTTGGCATAGCAGAGAAAAAGGGTTGAAAAGATGAGTGCCAACCTTACAGAAGCCTTTTATCAACTCCTGCGCCTGTCATTAGGACTAGTGCAGGAGTTTCCTGTTGATACAGATGCCGATATGTGGCGGTGGCTGTATCAGACATCTGTTCGTCAGTCGCTCACTGGAGTCTGTTATCAAGGTATATGTCTGTTACCTGATGAGAAGAAGCCACCTATGGAGATTGCCATGCAATGGGTCAGTGTGGCGGAAGGCATTAGAGGTATGAATGAACTGCAATATCAAGAGGCGGCACGGCTGACACAGGAGTTTGCAGAGAAGGGGCGTAAGACGGCGATATTGAAGGGACAGGCTAACGCCCGGCTCTATCCTGATAAACGGAACCGACAGACTGGCGATATTGACATCTGGGTAGAGGGTGGAAAGGATAGTGTATTAGCACTGCTTCCCAATCATCTTAAGGCATCATATCACCATGTGCATCTGCCGCAGAACGAGCAAGGTATTGTGGTGGAAGTCCATTTTCGGCCTTCGTCGGGCAATTTCAATCCTTTCACCAACAGGCGACTTCAACGATGGCTGGAGCAAGAGATACAGAACACAACAGCTGTGGAAGAGGGTTTCAACGTGCCATCGGTGCGTTTTGCACTTATGATGCAACTGGCCCATATCCAACGGCATTTCCTTGCTGGTGGTATCGGTCTGCGGCATGTAGTGGACTATTACTGGCTGTTACGAGAGGCGACGGATGAAGACTTGTTTCAAGTGGGGCGGCTGCTACGTAGATTCGGACTTAGTCATATTGCTGGAGCACTGATGTGGGTAATCGGTGAGGTTCTGAGATTGGAAACCGTAAAGATGATAGTAGAACCAGACAAGTTTCGTGGTGAATGGATGCTACAAGAGGTTATGGCGGGCGGTAACTTCGGACGCTATGCCAAACGTCAGCAGTACAGTCTTTTGAGGCGTGTGCTGGATGGCAAGCGCAGACACTTGCAGTTGATGCGCTTTGATTTCTGTGAAGTCTTCTGGCTGGAGGTGAATTATTGGAAAACGATAGTCAGAACACTGCCCACGCGCATCAAGTACAGAACGCTATCATTAAGAGATGTTCCAAGATGAGTGAATCAAGATATTACAATGTTGCAGGACACATGTTCGGTGTCAGTGGTGAGGCAAAATACTTCACACTGATGCAGAACTATGAGCCGTTTGAAAGTGCTCAAGGAGAGACAGTGTTTGCTTTGACTATAGGCAAAGGTGATACCCCTGAATATACTGAGGAATTGCGACAGGAGGAAGAGGGGCAGATTATCGTCTGTGGTAAAACGGACGATGGTTTGCCTGTGTTTGAATTTATCTGGTGGGGTACGACTGCGGGATGGTTCATCTGCTCTGCCGATTACCATGAGGGACAGCTTGTCACGACTGGATGCCACACGAAACTGGCCATCGACAACGCCCTGATGGTGCTCTACGCACTGGCTACGGCCAACCAACAGACGGTGCTCTTCCATGCAGCGGTAGTGAGTTATAAAGGTGATGGCTATATGTTCCTTGGCCCAAGTGGTACAGGCAAGAGCACACATGCCAGCCTTTGGCAAAGATATATTGACGATACGGAATTGGTGAACGACGACAATCCCGTGGTACGTTTCGGAGACGATGGCCACGCCGTAGTCTATGGTTCGCCTTGGAGTGGGAAGACGCCGTGCTATCGCAATGTGCAGTATCCGCTGGGCGGTATCGTGCTGCTGAGTCAGGCACCTTATAATAAGATACAGCGGCTGAAGGGACTGGAGGCCTATGCGGCGCTGGTGCCGAGTATCAGCGGCATGCGATGGGACAGGCGTATTGCCGACGGGCTACACCATACGGAGAACGCGCTGGCAACGACGGTGCCGATGTGGCATCTGGAATGTCTGCCCGATGAGGGCGCGGCAAGACTGTGTAACGAAACCATTACCCGATGAATGACAACAAGATCATAGAGGAAGCCGTACGGCTGGTGGATGAGGGGATAAGCGTGACGTTTCCCGTCAATGGCAACAGCATGTTGCCGTTTGTCATCGGCGGCAAGGAGAGCATCATTCTGCAACAGCCTGTTGCACCGAAGGTGGGGCATGTAGTATTGGCATGGGTAAATGGTGACAGATATGTGGTGCATCGCATCATCCGTATCGACGGCGATAACGTGACACTGATGGGCGACGGCAATCTGGCTGGCACGGAATGTTGCACCGTTGGCGACATCAAGGCCATAGCGACGCATGTAGTCGATGATGATGAGAATATACATTATTTATATAACACGTGGAGAAAGCTGACTACAGGACTCTGGCTTCGGCTGCTCCCTGTAAGAAGATACTTATTAGCAATTTACAGACGATTATGAGACTGAAGAAAGGATTTGTGCTGCGCGAGGTGTGCGGTGAGGATGTGATTATGGGTGAAGGGCTCGGTGCCATCAACTTCGGTAAGTTGCTGGCCCTAAACGAATCGGCAGCATGGCTGTGGAAACAGGCTCAGGAGATGGGCGACTTCACTATCGAGGCATTAGCCGAAAGATTGTGTGATGAATATGAAGTAACGAGAGAGGATGCCCTGCGAGATGTGGCTGAGATTATTGGTGAATGGCAGAAAGTGAATGTCGTGGAATGAACTACGTCGGATGGTTGTGGAATAACTCATGGGGCATCCGTTGGAATACGGCGGTGCGCATCGTGGCAGGTATCGTGCAGATAGCGCTCGGTCTGCTGATGGTGTGGCTTAGCAAACGATTCATTGACGAGACAATCCGGGAAGGGTCGGCTGATGACATTTTGAGGATGGTTATTTGGCTGGTGCTGACCGTTGTGGGCGGTGTGATACTAAGACAGATTGGTTACTGGCTTACAACGTCTGCGAATGTCAGACAGACCAACGCCCTGCGTTTGCGTATCTTCAGCAACCTGTTCCACCGCCAGTTGTTTACGGAGAAGGAGCTGCATTCGGGCGATGTGACTTCACGCTTGGCAAAGGACATCGAACAGGTAAGCACTACGACCACCGACACTTTGCCCCAGATGATCATCACAATGATACAGCTCTGCGGTGCGTTCCTGTTGATGCGATGGTTTGACGCACGCCTGGCATGGGCGCTGCTGTTGCTGACACCCCTTGCCATTGTCTTCGGCAAACTCATTTCCAGACGGCTACGACAGATGACCCTCGACATCCGACAGGATGAGAGTCGTATTCATATGCAGGTGCAGGAGGGTATGGAACATAACGCCGTATTGCGCTCCTTAGGCTCTGAGCAGTGGATAACCGGACGCCTCGACGCGATGCAGGAGCGGCTTCGTGGTAATGTGATGCGGCGCATGCGGTTTACCATTACAACAAGGCTCATCATGGGCTGTGCGTTCGGACTCGGCTATCTGCTGGCATTTGTCTGGGGCGGTCTTCAACTGCGCACGGGGGCAATCACCTTCGGTGTGATGACCTCGTTCCTGCAACTGGTAGGCATGATTCAGCACCCTATCCTGCAACTGTTGAACATGGTGCCTGTGGTGATACATACCACAGCAAGTATTGACAGGCTGGAGGAGATGGGAACAGCCTCACCAGCAGCTGTTCACCCGCCAATCGCCAGAGGGCGAGGGCTCCGTTTCCGTGACGTTTCGTTCCGCTATGCCACAGGCGACCGAGAGATACTTTCAAACTTCACGCATGACTTCAATGCTGGTTCTAAGACTGCTATCATGGGTGAGACTGGTATAGGAAAGACGACGCTGTTCCGTCTGATTCTCGGTTTGATAGAGCCTACTAGCGGAGAGATTGAAGTTGGCGGAGAACTGTGTTTCGTGCCACAAGGAAATACCCTGATGAGCGGTACCATCCGCTATAACCTGCAACTGGCAAAGCCTGATGCCACCGACGACGAACTGCGACAGGTGCTGCATACTGCTTGTGCTGACTTCGTCTTCGACCTGCCAGAACAACTTGACACTGAACTCGGTGAACGAGGCAGCGGACTGAGCGAAGGACAGGCCCAGCGCATCGCCATCGCCCGTGGCTTACTACATGGGGGTGACATCCTTCTGCTCGACGAGATCAGCAGCTCACTCGATGAAGAGACCGAACGCGAACTTTATCGCCGACTCTTCGCAGTCAATCCGCAGAAAACGATCCTATTAATCACGCATCGTTCTGTAGTCGGGAAGTTATGTGATAAAGTGGTAAAACTGTAGGTTCACACACCTCGCCCGTGGCCTTGGCTATAGTTCTGGCCATACAGCTTACCTGTGCGCAGGTCTTCAAGAGCACTTTGGGTAATGTCACGCCAGAAACGCTCGATTTGGGGGCCTGCTTTTGCCCATATCTCTTTGCATAGTTCATCCCTATCGCCACCATCGAAGGCAAGGAACGCTTCAATGGTATTGGCCTGTTCTTGGTTAAGGCGACGCTGGGATGAGCAGTTGCCCATCTCTATCACAGCCTTGACTGCTGCATCAAAGAGCTTTTCACGCTTCTCAACTTTCTCATGGTATGAGTCCCAGGTGCCATCAGCGATACGCATGGCATCCTCATGGAGGGGTTTCAAATCATCAAAGTCAAGTTTGCAGTCCGGGTCAGTTTTGGCCATCATCTTGGCAAACTGGAACGTGTCATTGACGTAGCTCTGTCGCCCTTTCTCCGTTTTCTCTCCAGTCATGGCTTCCTGAAGGATGTCTTTCAGGTCCTTGGTGAACTCCTTGAAGCCCTTCCTCCACTGGTCATATACGATTCTGACCACCTTCTTGAAGTTCAATGAACAGAACGCGAAGATAAGATCTCGCAGGACTTTCAACCTATCCAACAGATCATCGTTGGCTTTCTTGGCATCAGACAGTTCTGATTCAAGCATTCGCATATATTCATCCTTGGTGGCATGCTGGCGATCTCCAAAACCATAATCATTTATGATTGGATTGCCCCTTCTGTCGTAGGCCAAACGCTCTTTCCGGAGCTTTTCTTCATAGTCCTTCTTCATTTCTGCCATTGCGGCATCATGTTCTCGTCTAGCCTCGTTCTTCGCTTTCTCAACGGCAGCTTCCTTGTCACCCTCAGCAAGGAGAGCTTGTTCACGTTTCTCTTCTTCAAGGCATCGTGCCAACTCTTCCCATGTCAGGGGCTGGTCTTTTTTGTCGCCCGAATCCCAGTAGTACTTGTAGCCCTGCTTGTCATGGGCTATCGTGGCCTGGAGCAGTTCTGCTTCGTGGGCAGCTTTCTCGTCTTCCATTGCCTTCCTGACTGCCGGGCTAAGACCACTGTTCAGGAGTTTGTCGAACATGGATGCCTATGCCAGTTTTTCGATTTCGGCTTTCTGCTCTTCTATCTTTGCTTCATTGGCCTTTATGACGGCATTCTGTTTTTCCACTTCCTTCTCAACGGCCATGAGCTTACCATTAACCTGTTGAAGATTCCATTCTGCGGGCGGCACTCTCTTTTGTTTGCTGCCTGCAATGCCCCGGCGTAAGCCAAAAGGAGCCATAGCAAGTGCATAGTCCGTCTGCCAACGCTCCATTGCTACAGGATTGCAGATGTCCTTGGCAGAGAGTCGGGCAGTTACTTCCTGTTTCTTGTAGGAGCGCTTCTTGATGATTGCCCTGCCTTTCTCGTCGAACTTGGGCTTCTCCTTACGGGGCTTGAGCGCTTCATGGGTAATAGGGACTACCGTAACGTGCAGATGCGGAGTCGTCTCGTCCATGTGCAGGACAGCCGACACCACATTCTCGCAACCGAACTCCTTACGAAACCAGTCAATGGTTGAGTCTATCCATTCGTCGAGCTTACCTTCTGCTTCAAGTTGCTTCATGGTGTCCTCATCGGAACTGCAAACGAAACACAAGGCAATGACGGCATCATCCTTGACCTTGCGGGTTTTCTTTTTCCCTTCCGTTTTATCCTTTTCAGAAGTCGATCTTGAAAAGCCTTCTTCCCGAAGGCGGTTCCAGATGGCTTGTGTACGACCTGTCTTCTTTGCGCTCTCAATACATTCGCGGTTGAGTGCAGTACGTGAATCGTCACGGACGCTTTTCGGACGGAACGGAACCATCCTGTCCGTCTTGGCATCATATACTTCGCGGTCGATGTGGGCAGACAATCCTCCCGCGTTACCAGTTTGCTTGTCCATAGTCAGGACAACATATCTATCTCCTTTAGCCATAGTTTGTCAATTTTTAATCGTCTAAATATTGTCGGGTCCAGGGAAGTTCCCTGGTCGGAGTCCTTAGAGGTTGAGACCTCTGAGCGGGGCGGTCAAGGGGGAGGGTCACCCCCTTGCGAGGTTTCCAAAGGGCAAGTAGCCCTTGGCAGGTTTCCAGGGCAGCGCCTTGGACGGTGGGTGCAGGGAGAGGCCACTTCCTGCTGGGGAATCCAAAGGGGCAAAGTCCCGTGGCTTACTTACCTAAATTTAGCGACCCTGTTCGCGGCGGTAGGTGTATGCAATACACAAACCGCAAATTTTGGTATAGTAAGCTACACCATTTTTGCAAATGGTCGTCCCTGTCCGTCAAGTCACGTTACTTCCAGAAGGTTTCGGTGTCCTGAACGAGGGATTCCGATAGGGAAGAATGAGCATCATCTCGTTGAAGCGGTCTGCGATCCTGTCGCCATAGACAGAACGAATCTGAACAGGCGTGAGATTGGTTGTGACCATCGTGAAAAGCATTCTGCAATAGCGATATGAAAGCAGATCTATCACGGGAGTCTGACGGTTACCGTAATTCTGTATGACGGTTTCTTCTTCACCCAAGTCATCTATGCCAAGCATAGCAAGGTCTCGAAAAGTCAGAAGATTGTCTCGTCTGACCATAATCTCGTCACAAAGATACTTTGCGCTCTCTACCCTCAGAGTGTAGTTGCCAACTGAGGTGGTACCATTATTGGGTATTTCCAGCCTGCTGATAAGATTTCGCAGCGCATACATCATAGAACTCTTGCCATTTCCAACACCGCCGCACAACAGTATGCCGAATTTTGACGTTGGTTTGGTGAATAGCTCTGATATCTGGTATATGTGGCTTCGCAGTTCGTCGCTGTCTATAAACGTCTTGCCACGATTTGCCACCTCTAATTGCAGAGCAGTCTCGATAAAAACGAACGCTTCTTCTGTTGACATTGGGAACTTAGCAAACCCCTGTATAGTCCTCTGGCTTGTTAGCTGAGATCTCAGAAGAGCCAGCTTTTCCATTGTACTTTGATATCTTGCCATGATTGTTATTTCTGTATTGATAGCATATCCAATTATACACGTAAGTACGGCAGTCAGCTTCTTCCTTTCCCTTACAGCCTTTCTGTTCTTGGGCCAGGAAGAAGTCACTTATCAGCCCTTTCAAAGTCTCTTCGTCAAGAGTTATACCATTCTTGGCCAGTCGGACTAACAAATCCTGCTGCCAAGGATAGTCGTTGAGGAGCAGTTCCTCCAGTTCAGAAAGAGACAACTCTTTCTTCGATTTCGAGAGAGAGGAAGGATTTTCTTCTTTCACTTCTTCAATGTTTATATCTTTCTCTTCTATCTTAGAAGGGGGCAACGTTTGGGTCAACTCAGTAGTCAACTGTTGAGTCAATCCTAGGGTCAACATCTCGGACAACTGCGGTGACAACGATTGCGATGGCACATCCTTACAAACCTTAACATCAAAATTGAGAGTGTATAGTGCCGGTCTGCCTTTCCCTTCCCCTTTGCTAAAATTGATAAGCCCTCGTTTGCGAAGCCCTTCTCTTGCCTTCATAATGTTCTGCTTTGAAGTGTTCAGCCGTGCCAGCAGCATCTGGGTGTTGCATTTGAAGGGCATCACCCAGTGCTGGCGGTTGGCTTCATAGAGCAGATAGAAGAAGAGAGAGTCCTCACTCAAGGAACATGGGTCGTTCTCATTTACGTCCCAGAAATGGTTCATGTAGTCAAAGATGCTCATGTCATGCCCCCTTTCTGTTAACAAGATACTTCTGGGCTTGCTGGTCGAGTTCTTCCTCAGAGGGGATGCGGACACGACGCAGCCAGTGGTCCAGATCGGCCTCGTCAAAATAGCATAACTTGCCATTCGGTTTGTAGTAGGGAATGGCCTTCTTCATCATAAGTTTCATCAGGTATGATTTCTTCACCCCAATGTACTCTGCTGCCTCGGCAGTCGTCATCAAATTTCTCTTATACATAACTTATTGTATTTTGATAATTATTCTTGCCTAAAGGATGTCTTTTCATTCCTTTTTTGACGCAGCAAAGTTACCCCTATATCCGCGTGGGTACAAGTTTTCGTCTGTGGTGGCACAAGAAAAAGAAAATCCATACATTACTGATTATCAGCGATGTATGGATTTGGTTATGTATAACAGATGTTAAAGCGTGGGGAAGTGTGTGGTTACTATGTGGACGAATTGATTGTCTTAGTCATTTCGATGGCATTTTTGATGTCTCTTACGAATTTTTTACTGGCTACGCTCGCTGTTTTCAGTTCTGCATCCTTATAGTGAGAATTGTAGTACTCTTCTTCTATATTTGTCGCTTCAAGCATCAACTCTACCCACATCTTCCCAAGTGATGGCTTTATCAGATGCTGAGATACGGTGTATATCAGATAGCATACACGGAGTTTTTCCCTGTCTCGTATAATAATAGGCGCAGAAATATCTTTGAGGTTCAGAAAGTCAACAAAGTCAGACCCCTTCAATTCAACAAACTGCTTATCCTTGCAGACATTATAAAGGCAAGAGCACAGAGTAAGATCAACCAGGTCAAACAGCCCTGCCGTTTGTTTCAAAAGATTCTCCATCATACGCTGCCTTGTTTTTTGAGTCCTTCAATATCAGAGATAATACTCTTGGCTATTGTAGCCAGTCGGACGGATAGAATATTCAGGAGTGAGATGTCAAAGTACATCAAACCAGACACCTTACTAACTTCCTTCCTCCAGACACCACTGAGACGATATGCCTCTGCATGAAGAATGTCGTATCTTTCCTTAACGGCATCACATTCTTTTTCCAAAGCCCTAAAGCCTTCCTCGTCATCATAACCATGCGAGAACCCCCACTGGTCAAGCCTGTTGTTTAACGGCTTGTATTCCTCCCAGACCTTCTGAGCCTCTTCTTCTGCCTTTTTCCTTGCATCCACGAATTGCTTCAGGTAGAGTTCGCAGTCATTCTTGGTATCGAATGTGGCGATTGCCGCTGATGAGGTCTCAAACAAGTCCGCAATTTGCTGTGCAACTTGCAAAAGACCTTTTGCATCTGCATATAACTGTTCCATGCTATCGTGAGCTGCTATCTCAGCATACTCTATGATGGCATTGGTGTCCTTAATAGAGCGATAAATCTCCAATAGCCTCTTTTTCTCCTCAAAAGACAGAGATTGCATCTCTACATATTTAGCAATCAGGCCATGTGCTTCTTGCAGTCTTTCTGTCGTTTCTATAATTTTGTTGTCCATATTTTCTTGTACTTGTTATTCACCAAATTCCTTGTCTATCAGACCTATGGCATCGTCCTTCTTCTTGTTGATAATCTTAGCGTAAATCTGGGTCGTGGCGACATCACTATGACCAAGAAGCTTAGAAGTAGTATAAAGGTCGGCACCAAGTGTCAGCATGAGGGTGGCAAATGTATGGCGGCTGCAATGGAAAGAGATGTGCTTGGTAATGCCTGCCGCCTTTACCCACTTGTTGATGTAATAATTACAGTTGCGCAGACTGGTAAGGTCAGCAAAGATTTTGTCGGAATCCTTAGCCTTGCCTCGATCCGGCAACCACTCCATTGCCTGTTTAGACAGAGGTAGATAATTGGGCGTGGTAGTCTTCTGCATGATGATGGCAACCCTCCACTGGTCGTTGTCGAGCGAAAGGTCGCCCCACCTTAAGGCAATTATATCACTAAATCGCAAGCCGCAATATACACCGAACATAAACGCTTTCTTTACCAGTTCCACCTGACAATCGGTACTGATGAGCTGCTTGATTTCTTCAATCGTCAGATACTCCCTCTTTGACTCAGGAACCTTGATTCGGTCTATCTGTGAAATCTTGGAAATGGGGTTCTCACTTATAATGTCTGCACGTACTGCTCCATTAAGGGCCGTGCACAAAGTGCCAAAGTACTTTGACATGGTTCTCGGAGCAAGTGGCCTGTCATGCTGTCCCAGGTAGTCGTTGCGCATAAAGTCAATGAAGCCAAGGCAATAGTCCTTATCAACGTCTTTCATGCGAGCCTTCTTGTCGTATTTCTCCAGCATACCTTTCAGAATCAGGAAACACTGTGGAGCGCGTAGTCCCTTGCGGCATTGCATCTCATAGAATGTCTGCATCCAGTCTGTCACAAGCATCTTGGAGCGAGAAGAAGTGTGCTTCAGTCCTGCTTCATTCTCCGTAAGTTCAATTATTCTTTCCGACTTGATTTTCTCTGCAGCTGCTAAGGTTACCGAATTCTGAGCCTTGATTTTTGAATTAAGCTCTGGAAGGAGATAGAGTTTGAGGAATTCATATTCGCGCTTGCCATCCTTGTAGATGTCAAGGTATATGGATTGGGAGCCGTTGGCCAGCTGCTTGAAACGGACTCTTACGGGCTCTTTCAACTTCGTCGATTTTGTTCTTGCCATAATATATTGATATAATGCTACTTTATTATAACGCTACTTTATATACTTGGTGCTATACCGTTTTTTACCATGCCATTCCATCTGTCAGGTTAACGGCCTTGTCTTTCTTCTCGTCAAGCATCTTGGCGTATATCTGAGTGTTGTGGACGCTGGTGTGACCAAGCAACTTTGAGATGGTATAGATGTCGGCACCAAGTGCTATCATCATGGTTGCAAACGTGTGTCTGGCTGTATATAGCGTGACTTCCTTAGTGATTCCCGCCGTTGCTGCCCATATTTTCAGATGCTCATTCACACGGTAGCGGTTCTTTATCTCCTTGAAAACGATTTCATCGGACTGTCCTCTTTCTGGTAGCCATTTTTGGGCTTGCTTTGATAAAGGAATATACAGTGCCTCACCCGTTTTCTCTTGTACAAGACTCATTCTTGCTTGTTCTCCATCGCTAAAAATATCTTTCCATTTCAATCTTTCAATGTCAACAGGTCGTATGCCTGTGAAACATGCAAACAGGAATATCTGTCTTACATACTCGTAAACAAATGGGGTGTCTGCGAGTTTCTTCACCTCACTGATCGTGAGATATTCACGTTTACTCTCTGGTTCCCTGATTTTGTCTGTTGCTTCAAGTTTATTCCAAGGACTTTCCGAAAGAATCCCTTGCCGTACAGCCTCGTTAAGAGTCATACGGAATGCCGCACAATGAGTCCATGCGGTAATCAGGGCAATATTCTGTCCCTTCTTTGTTTTGTATTCGGTACGCAAGTAATTGATGAAGTCTATACAGAATTCTCTGTCCACCTCGTCAAGACGTACATTTGGATTGTACATAGCCATGATTTTGGCCATGTCTGTCAACTTATGGGTGTTTTTATTCCCACGCTTCACCTGCTGCTCGTGGCATTTCTGAAACCATTCCTGAAGGAGCATGTGTTTTGGACTCTCCAGATCCGAAGGTTTCACCTTATTAATATATAAGGTCTCTACACGCTCTTTGAGTATCGCTTCTGCCTCACGAATCGTTTTAGCGTTCTTCTTTTTGGCAGTAGCGGTGTTTTCCGGCACCAGATAAAGTTTCAAGAACTCGTAGTGACGTTTTCCGTTCTCATACTTGTCAAGGTAGATAGACTTGCGTCCATCCTCCAGTTCCTTAAAGCGCATGGCAATAGGAGCTTTATCTGCCAAACCATTCTTTTTCGTTCTCATACGCGATTACTTTCGTTATTTGGGTGCAAAGATAATAACAAATAACGAGAAAGTAACAAAACGAGTAACAAAATTATATCCAATAAAGGATTTTTAACGAATAAAAGAGAATTGAAAATTAAAACTATAATGCTTGAATATCAATACTTTATGGGATTATTCTTTCTGATTGATTCTTTTGAATTTTGTATTCCCTTTTCTGCTGCGAAGGTACGAAAAATCCTCCACATCACGAGCGATACGGAGGATTTTTATTTACGCCATGTTGAACTTCTCCTTACCCTGCTTGCAACGCGGACAGCGCCAGTCGTCGGGCAGGTCTTCGAAGGCCACACCGTCGTGCTCGGCTGGGTCATAGACATAACCACAGATAGAGCAGACGTATTTACCTGATGCTTCCTGCTTGGTGAAATCGACTTCGGCAAGGACGGTCGGCACGGGGTTGTCAAGGTCTATCACGCGCTTGGCCTCTAAGTTCTCGTAGCCCTGCGGGGTGTGGGTGCCCATATAGACGGTGGGATGGTTGCGGACGAATTCACGCACCCGGTCCATCGTCTCTCTTGCAGCGGGAAGGTCATCGAATACCACCGACAGTTTGTTCTCATGCAGAGCCTCGTCAACGTAGGTGATGTCGGCCTGGAACATGTAGAACAAGCCCTCATGCTCTGCTATCACGATGCTGTTGCCGTTGGTGTGACCCTTGGCCTTGATGAACCAGATGCCGTTGGCAATCTTCTGACTCTCGGGAAAGTTATAGTAAGCACCGTCGGTGAAGTGTACGGGAACGAGGTTCGGAATGTCCTTCAGTTCGGCCACGCCAACCTCGTCGGCATTCACGTAAATCTGCGCATTCGGGAAACTGCGTAGTTCGCCGCTGTGGTCAGGGTGCTTGTGGGTCAGGAGAATCTTCGTCACCTGCTCCGGCTTGTAGCCCAGTGCGGCGAGCGCATCCATATAGTCGCAGATGGTCTTGCCCGTATAGGCCATTGCCTGCTCGTTCATCACCTCCTCGGGGAATCCGGCAGGCAGGCCGGTATCCACCAGGATGACCTCCGTGCCGGTG
>JAFSNR010000093.1 GCA_017443345.1 Prevotella sp. | reverse complement strand
ACTGGTCGATGAGCTCTGCACTTGGCTCTGCAACGAAGGTTACACCCTGAACACCAAGTGGCCCAAGGGCGAGCCTAATCCTTACGGAAAGTATTTCATTGGTCAGAGCTATCTGGCAGATGTCGGTGGTGGTGTGATGAATGTTACCTTCGAACCTTGCTGCCGCAATAACTGGCATATTCACCACAAGCAGGTACAAGTGCTCATCTGCGTTACTGGGCGCGGCTGGTATCAGGAATGGGGCAAAGAGCCGCAAGAGATGACTCCCGGCACCGTCATCGCCATCCCTGCCGAGGTGAAGCACTGGCACGGCGCACAGAAAAACTCGTGGTTCCAGCATCTCACGTATCATAAGGATGTGCAGGAAGGGGCCAGCAACGAGTGGTGCGAACCAGTAGATGATAACACCTACAATGCACTAAAGTAATAATTCTACAACAATGAAACAAGTATCAGTATTAGTGGGTGCTGGCAGCATCGGACAAGCCATCATCCGTCGTGTGTCGGCTGGTAAGCACATCGTGTTGGCAGATTACTCCATAGAGAATGCTCAGCGAGCAGCAAAGACATTGGAGAATGCGGGCTTTGAGTGTTCAACCATACGATGCGACCTTGGATCGAAAGAGGACATCCTGAAGTTGGTGGAGTTTGCCACCAACAAGGGAGACGTGACTAATGTTGTGAATGCTGCTGGTGTATCGCCCTCACAGGCTCCCGTAGCAGAAATTCTTCGCGTTGACCTCTACGGAACAAGTGTTCTGTTGGAAGAGTTCGGCAAGGTGATTGCCGAGGGTGGCTCTGGTGTGATTATTTCATCACAAAGCGGTCATCGTCTTCCTGCTTTGCCACAGGAGCAAAACGAAGCATTGGCAACAACTCCCGTGGATGAACTGTTAGATTTACCATTCCTAAAGGAAATCAACGACACGCTGAAAGCCTATCAATATTCCAAGCGTTGCAATGTGCTCCGCGTGATGTACGAGGCTACCCGCTGGGGCCGTCGCGGTGCTACCATTAACTCAATCTCACCAGGTATCATCATTACGCCATTGGCAAACGATGAACTGCATGGCCCCCGTAAGGAAGGCTATCTCAAGATGATAGAGGGCATGCCAGCGCGTCGAGCCGGAACACCCGACGAAGTGGGTGATATGGCTGAGTTCCTGATGTCCTCCCGTGGCCGTTTCATCAGTGGTGCCGACTTTCTGATTGATGGTGGCTGCACAGCTTCCTACTGGTATGGCGACTTACAATACCTCAAGGCTACACACTAATGAGATACCTTTTCACGATACTGTTTCTAGGAATGACAACAATAATGACCACGCAAGCAAAGACGGACGAAAGTCAGATAAAAACCCTCTACCGAGAAATGTACGAGGCCATGGTGGCAAAGGACACGGTGACACTAAACCGTGTCCATGCCGATGATTTTGTGCTGACGCACATGACTGGAATGCATCAGTCAAAACAGGAATACATCAAGGCTATTGCAGGTGGTACGCTGAACTATTATTCAGCCGAGCATGAACAGATAGAGATCAAAGTCAGTGGTAATCATGCTACGCTGACAGGTCGCAGTCGAGTTACAGCAGCTGTTTTCGGAGGTGGCCGTCATACATGGCACTTGCAACTTATGTTCCAACTTGTAAAGCGTGATGGTCAATGGCAGTTTACGTCAGCCAGGGCATCAACATACTAATACCTGATTATGAAAGTTCTTTCCCAAAAGGTGAAAGAGCCAGCTTTGCCAGTCGGAAGTGCATCTTTCCGAATGGGATGCCGATGATGGTAATACAGAATATGAGACCGTAGAAGATGTGGGTGAGCCATATCCAGATGCCGCCAACGAAGAACCACAGCACATTCATGAAGATGCTCAGACAGCCTGGTTGTGATGGTTTCCATTTCACTTTCGTGCCGAACGGCCAGATGGCCAGCATACCCAGTTTCAGGCTCTGCAAGCCAAAGGGGATGCCGATGATGGTTATCATCAGTATCAGTCCTGCGATGAAATACTCCAAGGCTATGTGCAAGCCTCCGAATATGACCCAGATGATGTTTCCTAAAGTCTTCATTGATCTGATTTCCTTTTAAAAGTTTCTATCTGTTAGACGTATATTGATAGGAAAAAGTTGCACTCAGATTTCAATAGTTTCTCCTTCCCTGTTGATTTCCCAGAAAGTGATGTCCTTTTCGTCAGTAAATTCCTTCATGCGCCATGAAGATTCGAAGCCTGTAGTGAAGTGCATAGGAACGAACAGTCCGACCTTGAACCGCTCGATGAATTGTCGGCCACCAAGGGTATAGCCATTTCCGACACGCCCATCTATGGGGAACATCACCACATCGAAACTGTCGGCAACCTTGCGGATGTCCTTCAGCTCGCCAAGGAATTGCTTCTCGTGAGCTATCGGGTTAAACACCTCCTCCATCTCAAAGCTGTATCGCTGCTGATCAGGATTGTCGTCTGACAAAAACTTGGCATACCAGTTGTTCAGGTCGCCCGCATGGAAGATACGTTTACCCTCAGTCTCAACAATCCACGACACACCGCTGTCCGTGCTGCCCAACGCCCATACGGATATGCTATCGTCAGACCATGTACCACCTTTGGCCAACCACACGTCAGCATCTTCTTTGCAGGCTCTCCGATGCTTGTAGATGTCCTTGGAGAGAATGTAGGTGATATTCAGTTTCTGCTTCTTCCACTCAAAGATTTCCTTCGTAAAGTGGTCTTCGTGGAAGTGACTGGAGAAGACATACATGGGTTTCTCGCTCCGCAGCACGCCATCCATCACACCACTGGGATCCATCCAGTAGTCGAATACCAGAATGGACTGCTCTGTTTCGAGCGCAAAGCCGCTATGAAAGATGT
>JAFSNR010000092.1 GCA_017443345.1 Prevotella sp. | reverse complement strand
TCCAATATCTTTGCTGAACTACTTCGACCAATACCATAGATATAGGTCAATGCGATTTCGCCACGCTTGTTCTGGGGCAAATCTACTCCAACAATTCTTATTGCCATTTGTTAAATAAATAGATAAATAAATAACTTAATAATTCGAGATTCGCTAAAAAAGCATGCAAAGGTACGAAGATTTTCTCAAACCTCCGCACATTTTATGCATTTTTAACATTAACCCTGACGCATTTTGTACTTAGGGTTCTTCTTGTTGATAACGAACAGGCGTCCCTTGCGACGTACAATCTTGCAGTCTGGGGTACGCTTTTTCAATGATGCTCTTGTCTTCATAATTGTTCTTATTGTTTATTTGTATCTGAATACAATTCTTCCTTTTGTCAAGTCGTAAGGACTCATCTCGACCTTCACCTTATCACCGGGAAGGATCTTGATATAATGCATTCTCATCTTTCCAGAGATATGCGCAATGATCTGGACTCCATTTTCAAGTTCTACACGGAACATCGCGTTCGACAACGACTCGACGATAGTACCGTCCTGCTCAATAGCGGATTGTTTTGCCATACTTACTGTTTAATATAACTTTCCTTCTAATTTCTCAACTTCCTCAAACGAAGACAAAATTTCAGCCTTTCCGCGACGGATGGCTATCGTATGCTCGAAATGAGCTGCGGGTTTGCCGTCACGAGTGCGAATCGTCCAACGATCCTCATCCAGCCAGATAGCACGATCGCCCATCGTTATCATGGGCTCAATGGCTATACACATGCCAGCTTTCAGCATAACCCCGTTTCCACGCCTGCCATAATTGGGCACCTGCGGATCCTCATGCATCTCACGACCAATACCATGACCGGTCAGTTCGCGCACGATACCGTATTTCTGGGCCTCGCAATGCTCCTGAACCGCGCTGCTGATATCGCCAAGGTGCTTGCCTGCCTGAGCAGCCTCTATACCAAGATAGAGGGCCTCCTTGGTGGTCTTCAGCAACTGACGGACTTCTTCCGAAACCTCACCAACACAGAAAGTGTAGGCAGAGTCGCCATTGAAGCCGTTCAGTAATGTGCCGCAGTCGACAGAGATGATGTCACCCTCTTTCAGAACAGTCTCTGCATTGGGGACGCCATGTACGACTACATCGTTTACTGACGTACAGATGCTGGCGGGAAACGGCCCTCCATATGGATTGGGGAAACCCTTGAATGTGGGGAGAGCACCATGATCTCTGATGAACTCGTCCGCAATCTTATCCAACTGGAGGGTCGTCACTCCAGGCTTTATATGTTTTGCTAATTCGCCAAGCGTTTTACCAACAAGTTGGTTTGCCTGACGCATCAACTCTATCTCATCCTCAGTCTTCAGGAATATCTTCATAGAAGATTAGTATGCAGCCATACCACGTCCGTGAATACGGCCAGAACTGAGCAGACCGTCATAGTGACGCATCAGCAGATGACTCTCGATCTGGGCGAGTGTATCAAGCACTACACCGACAAGAATCAGCAATGATGTACCACCAAAGAACTGAGAGAATGCATCCTGTACATTCAACAGGCTGGCCAAAGCCGGCATGACTGCGATGAAAGCGATGAACAACGAACCGGGCAGAGTGATACGTGACATCACGGTATCGATGTACTCTGCGGTCTCCTTACCAGGCTTAACACCAGGGATGAATCCGTTGTTACGCTTCATATCCTCAGCCATCTGAGTCGGGTTCAGCGTAATAGCCGTATAGAAATAGGTGAACGCAATGATCAGTATCGCGAAGATGATGTTGTAGGTCCAGCTGTGATGATCGAGCATCGTACGGACGAACCAACTAGCATTTTCGGGAGCTGAATACTGTACAATCGTCAATGGGATGAACATCAATGCCTGGGCAAAGATGATAGGCATCACATTAGCTGCGAACAACTTCAGCGGGATATACTGACGAGCACCACCTACCTGCTTGTTGCCAACAAGACGCTTTGCATACTGTACGGGCACCTTACGAACACCCTGTACCAGAACGATAGCTGCGCAAACAACTGCATAGAGAATGATAATCTCGACGAGGAACATCACGAGTCCACCACCGGTAATAGCGGTGAAGCGCGAACTTACCTCCTGGATGAATGCCTGAGGCAAACGTGCGATGATACCGATCATAATGATCAGCGAGATACCGTTTCCTATGCCCTTATCCGTAATGCGCTCACCCAACCACAGAATGAACATACTTCCTGCAGAGAGGATGATGACAGCGGGAACCATGAATACAGACCAGGAAATGCCTGTTGCCAGAGCTGCTCCGGCCTGCATCTTCAGGTTCATCAGGTAACCCGGTGCCTGGAACAGCAGGATTGCTACTGTCAGCCAACGGGTGTACATACTGATCTTCTTACGGCCGCTCTCGCCCTCACGCTGCATCTTCTGCACGTAAGGAACGGCGACAGCGAGAAGCTGCATTACGATAGAAGCAGAGATGTAAGGCATGATTCCAAGCGCAAAGATTGACGCATTGGAGAATGCACCACCGGAGAACATATCGAGCAACGACATCAGACCACCAGCAGTCTGTGACTGCAACTGGCTCAACATGGCCGGATTGATACCGGGAAGTACCACAAACGAGCCAAAACGATAAATCGCTACAAACAGGAGAGTAATCAGGATGCGCTGACGCAAGTCCTCAATCTTCCAGATGTTCTTCAGTGTCTCTATTAACTTCTTCATTGTACAGTTTAGATTTTTGTTGCGTTACCACCTACTGCCTTGATAGCCTCTTCAGCAGTCTTCGAGAAAGCGTTGGCCTCAACGTCGATCTTGGCCTTCAGCTCACCATTACCAAGGATCTTCACGAGTTCCTTACCGTTGGTAAGACCAGCAGCTACAAGCTCTGCTACGCCAATCTTTGTGAGGTTCTTCTCCTCAGCAAGCTTCTGAAGTGTAGAGAGGTTTACTGCAAAGTACTCCTTGTGGTTGATATTCTTGAAACCAGCCTTCGGCACGCGACGCTGGAGTGGCATCTGACCACCTTCGAAACCAATCTTTCTCTTATAACCAGAACGAGCCTTGGCTCCCTTGTGACCACGGGTAGAAGTACCACCCAGACCTGAACCAGGTCCGCGACCGATACGACGACGTGAGTGGGTTGAGCCCTCAGCTGGCTTTAAATTATTCAGTTTCATAATCGAATCTACGTTTAAATTGTTAATTACTCAACGACGGTCACCAGGTGGTGTACCTTGCGAATCATACCACGGATTGAAGGAGTATCCTCTACCTCAACAACCTGAGAGATCTTACGCAGGCCGAGAGCCTGGAGCGTACGCTTCTGGTCTACCGGATAACCGATCTTACTCTTAATCTGCTTAACCTTAATTGTTGCCATAATCTGTTTCTCCTTTAACCTCTAAATACTTTTTCCATACTGATACCACGGGTACCTGCTACGGTATAGGCATCACGCATCTGGCTCAGAGCCACGATAGTTGCCTTCACCAGGTTGTGGGGGTTAGAAGAACCCTTTGACTTAGCAAGCACATCCTTGATACCTACACTCTCGAGTACAGCACGCATAGCACCACCAGCCACCAGACCGGTACCGGCTGCTGCCGGCTTCAGGAACACCTGTGCACCGCCGAAACGAGCCTCCATCTCATGGGGGATGGTGCCCTTGAGTACAGGAACCTTAACAAGATTCTTCTTGGCAGCCTCAACACCCTTGGCAATGGCTGCGGTAACTTCGCCAGCCTTACCCAGACCCCAGCCGATGATACCGTTGCCGTCGCCGACAACCACAATGGCTGCGAATGTAAAGGTGCGACCTCCCTTTGTTACCTTGGTAACACGGTTGATGGCAACCAGTCTGTCTTTCAACTCTACGTCACTATTTACTTTAACATTTTTCATTGCCATAATCGTTTAGAATTTAAGTCCACCTTTACGAGCTGCGTCTGCAAGCGACTTCACACGGCCGTGATACAGGTAACCGTTACGGTCGAAGACTACAGCGGTAACGCCAGCCTCCTGAGCCTTCTGGGCTACGAGCTCACCCACCTTCTCAGCCTGCTGGATCTTAGGCATAGTCTCAAGACCCAGTGAAGATGCAGATGCAAGTGTTTTACCTTCCAAATCATTAATCACCTGAGCATAAATCTGCTTGTTGCTGCGGAACACGCTCAGACGGGGACGCTCGGCTGTGCCGAAAACGTTCTTGCGAATTCTATATTTGATCTTAATTCGTCTTTCTTCTTTCTTCGTTGTCATAATCTCTTAATTCTTAATTATTAATTCTTAATTGTAAGGATTACTTAGCTGATGCTGACTTACCCGACTTGCGACGGATAACCTCACCCTTGAACAAAATACCCTTTCCTTTGTAAGGCTCAGGCATACGGAAAGAACGAATTTTAGCACAAATCAGACCGAGCAGCGCCTTGTCGCATGACTCGAGGATAATCTGAGGATTCTGGTTACGCTCCATCTTGGTCTCAACCTTAACCTCCTTAGGAAGCTGGATGAAGATGGGGTGTGTATAACCGAGAGCGAACTCGATGATGTTACCCTGGTTAGAAACACGGTAACCAACACCTACGAGTTCCATCTCCTTCTTGTAACCTTCGCTCACACCTACTACCATATTGTTGACAAGTGCACGATAGAGACCATGGAAAGCCTGCTTCTGCTTAATGTTGACAGGGCTGTTCTCGTCGATCTCGAATGTGATGTTTCCATCCTCAATCTTCATCTTGATAGAGGGGTCAACCTTCTGTGAAAGCTCTCCCTTGGGACCCTTGACGGTTACAACACCGTTATTGTCCTGAGCAACTGTAACGCCAGCGGGGATACTAATTGGCAATTTTCCTATTCTTGACATATTCTATCCTCCAATTAATATACATAGCAAAGAACCTCACCACCGATCTTCAGGTCGGCAGCCTCTTTGTCTGTCATTACACCTTTAGACGTGGAAAGGATTGCGATTCCAAGTCCGTTAATTACTCTCGGCATGTCTTTGTAGCCAGTATACTGGCGAAGACCTGGGGTTGAAACTCGCTTCAGGCACTTGATGGCGTTTTCACGAGTGGCAGGGTTCCACTTCAGAGCTACCTTAATAGTACCCTGAGGACCATCCTCAACGAACTTGTAGTTCAGGATGTAACCCTTCTCGAAGAGGATCTTTGTGATTTCCTTCTTCAAGTT
>JAFSNR010000015.1 GCA_017443345.1 Prevotella sp. | reverse complement strand
TATATATAAATTAAAAGGCATGTTTGAACGTGAATTGCAAATCGCGAAATGTAAGGTGTAAGGTGTAAGGTTGTCTACTTTTTCCGGAAAAAAGAAGTATGTTAGGCTGAGTGGCGGCCCTTAGGAAGCTGATCGATGGTCGTAGCCGACTAAGCGGGCGATCGTAGCCGACTAAGCGAAAATCTCACAATGGGGCCCCTGGGTATACATGACCAGAAAAGCGTTAATACTCTGTCTTGTCTGTCTTTGTCTGCCAGAGACGGAAAGAGCTGAGAGCTTCTTCTCTCAGGAGAGGCATGATGGGAACAGTGCGGGCATATAGCGGGCGCTCCAGCTCCTCGTAGATAAAATCGTCTGCGAAGTTGATCTCACGGGCATCCTTACGAGTGTTGCCGTAGAAGATGCGGCTGATACGTGCCCAGTAGATAGAACCAAGACACATGGGGCATGGCTCACATGAAGTGTAGATAGTGCAGCCCGACAGGTCGAAAGTACCAAGAAGGCGACAGGCCTCACGGATGGTGTTGACCTCAGCATGAGCAGTAGGGTCGTTGTCGATGGTTACTGAGTTTGATCTGCCGGCGATGATCTTACCGTCCTTCACAATAACAACTCCAAACGGGCCTCCCCCATTCTTTACACTCTCGCTGGCCAGACGGATAGCCTCGCGCATAAACTACTTGTCCTGTTCTGTGATGGTTGTTGGTCTGTTTTTTCTTCCATATTATTCATTGGTTCTCGTTTTTGATTATATGCTGCAAAAATAATAAAGGTCCTATTTCTGCATGAAGGGGAGGGCCTGGGCCTGCTCGATGACCATGTCGGCCATGAGGGCGTTGGCGGGGTCCTTGCCGTTGATGGCGTCGAAGATAGAGATGACGCCCTGACGGCCAAAGCCGTTCTTCAAGGCATGGACGATGCAGAGGTTCTGCAGGCCGATGTTCTCGGAGAGGATGTCGAGATCGGTAAGGGCAAGCTGCGAAAGGGCAAGCTGGTAGGCGGCATCGCTGTTGGCCTCGATAAAGCGCTGGACGTCGCCCAGAGTCTCCATGTGGAAATACTCGAGCACGGGGAGGAAGGGCATCAGCGGAGCTGGATAGATCTCGGCCTGATTGGAGGCGGCGATGCGACGATTGAGTCGGTCGAAGGGCTTCATTTCGAGGTAGCTGCGGAACGAATCGGTGTCGAGCGACGCCTCATCGAGCTGGCCTGAGGCAACGAGTGTCTGCATGCGACGGCGGTAGTCGGTCAGCGTGATGCGCAGGCGGCTGAACTCATCGTCGACGAGCTCGAGCATACCTGCCAGACGGCTGAACTGGCGACTGTATTCCTTGGGAATGCGGACTTCGCCCTTGTAACCTATATCGTGCTCGATGGTGGACCATACGTGCTGAAGGGCGGTACGCATCTGGAGCTCGAAACGGTATTCGTTGAGCTCGGGCATCAGATGGTCGTTGACGAGGCTCTTGGGGATGCGGCAGATATAGTGGAGGGAGTTGTAGCCGAAGCTGGTGAGATCATGGAGCTTGCGCTTGTCGACAGACTCTTTCCAGTCGACGTCGAAGACATGTTTCACGATGGCAGCGACCTTGTCGACTTCGTCGGTGTAGAAGGTGATAATGCGTACGCCGAGGATATCGGTGATATCTTCGAGCGACTTGTACTTGGCACCCTTCAGTTCGAGTTTGCCACGCAGCGACTTCTCGGTCTTGATGCGATGCTCGATGGCGTTGACATAAAGGCCGTTCTCCTGCAAAGTCCAGCGCAACTTGTCGAATACAATCTTTTCCATCCGCTCGAAAACGGGCTTCCGCTTCTGATACTGCTGCATCAGCATCTCGCCATGAGAATCCAATGTGATCTGGTCTGCCATGATAGATAAGCTCTTAGTTGGCTGCAAAGTTAAACATAATTTTCCGAAGTTCACGCCTTTTTGCAAAAAGAATTTTGTTATATGAGGATTTTTGAGTACCTTTGCGGGCAAAATCGGAATATAAAAATTAAAAAGGTATGATACGCTTCTTTCAGACCCCCACAAAAACGGTGATTGCCACAGAGGTAGATCACCAGCTGAGTGAACAGGAAATCAAGGAATTAAACTGGCTTTACGGCGAGGCCACGATGCTCGAGGCAGACGCCCTCGAGGGATTTTTCGTTGGTCCGCGTCGCGAGATGGTGACCCCATGGTCGACGAACGCCGTTGAGATTACCCAGAACATGGGTCTCAAGGGCATCAGCCGCATTGAGGAGTACTTCCCCGTCAGCAGCAAGGACGCTGAGCACGACGAGATGCTGCAGCGCATGTACGATGGCATCAACCAGGACATCTTCACCATCAACATCAAGCCAGAGCCCATCAAGTATGTGGATAACCTTGAGGTTTACAACGAGCAGGAGGGTTTGGCCCTGAGTCCTGAGGAGATTGAGTATCTCCACGGACTGGAGAAGCAGAACGGTCGTCCGCTGACGGATTCTGAGATCTTCGGTTTTGCCCAGATCAACTCCGAGCACTGCCGTCATAAGATCTTCGGTGGTACCTTTATCATCGATGGCAAGGAGATGGAGTCAAGCCTCTTTGCGATGATCAAGAAGACCACTCAGGAGAACCCCAACAAGATTCTGTCTGCCTATAAGGACAACGTTGCTTTTGCACAGGGGCCCGTCGTTGAGCAGTTTGCGCCGAAAGACCAGAGCACGAGTGACTGGTTCCAGGTAAAGGATTTCGAGAGTGTCATCTCGCTGAAAGCCGAGACGCATAACTTCCCCACAACCGTGGAGCCGTTCAACGGTGCTGCTACAGGTACTGGCGGTGAGATCCGCGACCGTATGGGCGGTGGCGTCGGTTCTTGGCCAATCGCTGGTACGGCTGTTTACATGACGGCGTATCCGCGTCTGCACGATGATGAGGGCGTAGCCCGCGACTGGGAGGATATCCTGCCTGTGCGCCAATGGTTGTATCAGACCCCACAGCAGATTCTGACAAAAGCCTCGAATGGTGCCTCGGACTTCGGAAACAAGTTCGGCCAGCCACTGATCTGTGGTTCTGTGCTGACCTTCGAGCATCAGGAGGGCAAGGAGAAATATGCTTACGACAAGGTCATTATGCTGGCTGGTGGTGTCGGTTACGGCACCAAGCGCGACTGTCTGAAGAAAGAACCTCAGAAGGGCAACAAGGTGGTCGTAGTAGGTGGTGATAACTACCGCATCGGACTTGGTGGCGGTTCTGTATCATCAGTTGATACCGGTCGTTACAGCAACGGTATCGAGCTGAATGCCGTACAGCGTGCCAACCCTGAGATGCAGAAGCGTGCGTATAACCTCGTTCGTGCGCTCTGTGAGGAGGATGTGAACCCCGTTGTTTCAATACACGACCACGGATCAGCAGGTCATTTGAACTGTCTCTCTGAGCTCGTTGAGGAGTGCGGTGGTGAGATTGATATGACCAAGCTGCCTATCGGTGACAAGACTCTTTCATCGAAGGAGATTATCGCTAACGAGAGTCAGGAGCGTATGGGCCTGCTCATCGACGAGAAACATATCGAACATGTGCGTAAGATTGCTGAGCGCGAGCGTGCTCCGCTGTATGTCGTTGGTGAGACCACAGGCGATGCCCACTTCTCGTTCAAGCAGGGCGACGGTGTGAAGCCTTTCGACCTTGATGTGGCACAGATGTTCGGTCACTCACCGAAGACCATCATGCGCGACAATACCGTTGAGCGCCATTACGAAGACGTTACCTATACACAAGATAAGATCAATGAGTACCTCGAGCGTGTGCTTCAGTTGGAGGCTGTGGCTTGTAAGGACTGGTTGACGAACAAGGTAGACCGCTCTGTGACAGGTAAGATTGCCCGTCAGCAGTGTCAGGGTGAGATCCAGTTGCCTTTGAGCGACTGTGGTGTCGTAGCCCTCGACTATCGTGGCCAGAAGGGTATCGCTACTGCCTTAGGTCATGCGCCTCAGGCAGGTCTGGCTGATCCTGCAGCTGGTAGTGTGCTCTCTGTAGCCGAGGCACTGACGAATATCGTCTGGGCGCCTATGGCAGAGGGAATGGATAGCATCTCTTTGAGCGCTAACTGGATGTGGCCTTGCCGTTCTCAGGAGGGTGAGGATGCCCGTCTGTATGCTGGTGTGAAGGCGCTTTCAGATTTCTGCTGCGACCTGCATATCAACGTGCCCACAGGTAAGGACTCGCTCTCATTGAGTCAGCAGTATCCGAATGGCGAGAAGATTATCTCTCCAGGAACAGTCATCGTATCTGCTGGTGGTGAGGTTTCAGATATCAAGAAAGTCGTTTCTCCTGTATTGGTAAATGATAAGAACGCATCTATCTACCATATCGACTTCTCGTTCGACGAGCAACATCTTGGTGGTTCTGCCTTTGCCCAGAGCTTAGGTAAGGTGGGCGACGATGTGCCTACAGTGAAGAATCCCGAGTACTTTGCAGATGCCTTCATGGCCGTACAGCAGATGATCGAGAAGGGTTGGATTATGGCTGGTCACGATATCTCAGCTGGTGGTCTGATTACCACCCTGCTCGAGATGTGCTTTGCCAATACCAAGGGCGGTATGCATATCAACCTGCACGATATCTGTGCTGATGGCGACATCGTAAAGACCCTCTTCGCAGAAAACCCGGGTGTGGTCATCGAAGTAAGCGATGAGTACAAGCAGGAGTTCAAGGAGTTTATGGAGGAGCAGGGTATAGGCTATGCCAAGATCGGTTACCCCGTTGAGGACGCTCGCACCATTGTGGTGAAGGCTGACGACAAGGAGAAGACCTTCGACATTGACGCCCTTCGCGATGTTTGGTATAAGACAAGCTACTTGCTGGATCGTAAGCAGAGCTTCAATGGCAAGGCTAAGGAGCGCTTCGAGAACTACAAGAAGCAGCCACTGGAGATGAAGTTCCCCAAGGGCTTCACAGGCAAACTCGCCCAGTATGGCATCTCTGCTGATCGCCGCGAGGCTTCAGGCGTCAAAGCTGCTATCATCCGTGAGAAAGGTACCAATGGTGAGCGCGAGATGGCATACATGCTTTACCTCGCTGGCTTCGACGTGAAGGATGTGATGATGACCGACCTGATCACGGGTCGCGAGACGCTGGAAGAAGTGAACCTTATCGTCTTCTGCGGTGGATTCTCTAACTCCGACGTGCTTGGTTCAGCTAAGGGTTGGGCAGGCGCCTTCCTCTTCAACCCCAAGGCCAAGGAGGCGCTCGATAAGTTCTATGCCCGTAAGGACACCCTCTCACTGGGTATCTGTAACGGATGTCAGCTGATGGTAGAGCTTGGCCTCACAGGCGCCAAGGGCGCCAAGATGCTGCACAACGACTCGCATAAGTTCGAGAGTGAGTTTATCTGCCTCGATATTCCTCAGAACAACAGCGTGATGTTCGGAAGCCTGAGTGGTTCGAAGTTGGGTCTCTGGGTAGCTCATGGAGAGGGTAAGTTCCATCTGCCCGAGGCTGAGAGCGCCTATAACGTGATTGCCAAGTACAACTATGCCGGCTATCCTGCTAATCCTAACGGCTCAGACTATAACGTAGCAGGTATCTGCTCTGAGGATGGTCGTCATCTCTGTATGATGCCTCATCTGGAGCGTGCCTTCTTCCCATGGCAGAATGCCTGGTATCCCGCTGACCGCAAGAACGACGAGGTGACACCTTGGATTGAGGCCTTCGTCAACGCACGTAAGTGGGTGGAGGCTCAGAAGTGAAGAGTGAAGAATGAAGAGTGAAGAATTTGCTACCGCTTCGAAAATGTGCAACATCTATTGGGAATCATTCAAGACCTTCTTTAAGATTGGCATTTTCACCCTGGGGGGTGGGTATGCCATGATTCCCCTGATTGAGGAAGAGGTGGTCAACAAGCACAAATGGGTGGATAAGGACGAGATGCTCGACCTGATTGCCGTCGCCCAGAGCTGTCCCGGTGTGTTTGCCATCAACATCGCCATCTTTATCGGCTACAAGCTGCGCAAGGTGCGTGGTGCCATCGCGACGGCCTTGGGTACAGCCCTACCCTCCTTCCTGATTATCCTCGCCATCGCCATCTTCTTCAAGCAGTTTGAGGACAACAAGGTGGTGGCTGCCATCTTCCGCGGCATCCGTCCAGCAGTCGTGGCTCTGATTGCTGTTCCTACATTCCGCTTGGCACAGCGTGCGAAACTGAACTGGTACACGTTCTGGATCCCGATCGTCGTGGCGCTGGTCATCTGGAAATACGGATTCTCGCCGATCTACGTCATCATCATAGCCGCCATCGCTGGCTATACCTATGGGAAAGTCGTTCAAGAGAACGAGGAGAGATTAAAGGGAAGTTAAAAGGAAGTTAAAGGGACATATGATTTTTCTGAAGCTATTTATCACATTCTTCGAGATCGGACTCTTCGGATTCGGTGGTGGCTATGGTATGCTCTCACTGATCCAGCACGAGACGGTAGAAAACCATCACTGGCTCTCGACGGCTGAGTTTACGGACATCGTGGCCATCTCGCAGATGACACCTGGTCCCATCGGCATCAACTCAGCCACCTACTGCGGCTATACCGCCATCCACAATGCAGGCTTTGGCAATGTGATGGCCGTTCTGGGTAGTGCCACTGCCACCTTCGCCCTCGTGCTGCCTTCACTCATTCTGATGATACTCATTAGCAAACTGTTCATGAAGTATATGAACACCCCCACGGTACAGTCGGTATTCAAGGCCCTGCGCCCAACCGTCGTGGGACTGCTCGCTGCTGCCACCCTGCTGCTCTGCAACAAGGAGAACTTCTCCACCCCAACGGAGAATCCCTGGCAGTTCTATATCAGCTGTGCCCTCCTCGCTGCCACTGCCTTTGGCACGGGCTATCTGAAGATCAACCCCATCCGCATGATCTGCTATGCGGCTATTGCAGGACTATTTTTACTCTACTGATATGAAAAAACTAACTATGACCCTACTGACCCTGTTGACAGCCGTCGTCACGATGGCACAGGGATGGCCGCAGAACTACGGCGGCGTGATGTTACAAGGATTCTACTGGGACGGCTATGCCGACTCGAAGTGGACCGTTCTGGAGAAACAAGCCGATGAGATGTCGCAGTACTTCGACCTCATCTGGATACCCCAGAGCGGCAAGACCTCTGACTATTACCACAGCCAGCGACAGACCATGGGCTACGATCCCTGCTTCTGGCTCGACCACAACTCCTGCTGGGGAACTCAGGACGAACTGAAGAAGATGATCAAGACCTTCAATGACAAGGGTACTGGCATCATCGAAGACGTGGTGATCAACCATAAGAACGGACTCACAACCTGGGTGGACTTCCCTGACGAGACATCTGGCAACTATAGCATCGCGTGGGACAACACCAACTTCTCGGCCATCTGTAGCAACGATGAGTGTAACAATAACGGCTACAAGACCACAGGAGCCAAGGATACGGGTGATAACTTCGACGGCTATCGCGACCTGGACCATACCAACGAGACGGTACAGAAGAACGTGAAGACCTATCTCGACTTCCTGCTGAAAGAACTGGGTTACGTAGGCTTCCGTTATGATATGGTGAAAGGGTACGACGCCAAATATACGGGTATTTACAACGTCTCTGCCAACCCAACGTACAGCGTGGGCGAGTGCTGGGATGGTAATAAGACGGTGGTGACGAACTGGATCAACGGTACGAAGGTCGATGGCAAGATCCAAAGTGCAGCCTTCGACTTCCCCATGAAGTACAACATCAACTCAGCCTTTGGCGGTGGTACCTGGAGTGACTTGACGAAAGCCATGCTCAGCAACGATAATGCCTACAAACGTTACAGCGTGACCTTCGTGGACAATCACGACACCTATCGTGAGAACACGAAACTAAGGACAAACATCTGTGCAGCTAATGCCTATATCCTCGCCATGCCTGGTACACCTTGTCTCTTCCTGAAACACTGGCAGTCGAACAAGGGTACGCTGAAGCGTCTCATCGCCCTGCGCAAGGCTGCTGGCATCACCAACGAGAGTGAGATCACCTCTGCTGAGACCCTTGGAGGCGGATTCCTGCTCGTCGTCAAGGGTTCGAAGGGTAGCCTGCGACTCCACCTGGGTCCTGTGGGCGATATCGCCTTCAACAATCCCGTCGATATGTGGAGCTTGGCCATCGAGGGCAAGAACTTCCAGGTGTATGCCAACAAGGACGTAGACCTGACGGCGATGAAGGCCATCACGGATACAGACGAGAAGCCAGAGGACAACACCCCTGTGGAGATTCCTTCCTTCTGCACCGTCAATGAGGGTGAGACCTGCGCCTTCTTCGCGGAGCCCAAGAACTGGGGTAGTCAGATCTACTGCTGGCGCTGGGATAACCAGTACAACTACACCACGAACACGTGGCCTGGCGTGAAGTGCGAGAAACTCGGACAGGACAGCAAGGGCCTCAACGTCTGGAAGTGGACCTATAAGACCAGTGAACGTAAGAACCAGAGCAGCACCAACGAGGGTATCATCTTCAACGACGGTACCAACCAGACGGCTGACCTCGCCTTTACCAATGGCGGCTATTACAACGACGAAGGGCTACAGGGCGTTGTCTCTGCTACAGCCATCAAGACGGCCAAGACAGCGACAGACGGCGACATCAAGGTCTACACCCTCGATGGCCGACTGGTTCGCTCAGCGAAGAACGGCAGTGAGGCCTTCGACGGACTCGACAAGGGCGTATACATTATTAATAATAAGAAGGTCATCATCAGATAATAGAACGGACGACGAACCAGCAGTGTAGCAGGAACGTCTGAATACGACCATAATGACGCTCCATCACCCGATAGCGCTCCCACAGCGATTCACGGTGGTGGAGCGTTGTCTGTCCCTCCTCCGTATAGTTCACCACCACCATCTTCAGGTTCTGTAGGGGCACATTCTCCTTCGCAGCGGCCTTCATCACACGGATGCACCAGTCGACATCAGCCGAATAGCGGTACTGGGTGTCGTACTTGGTGGCAATGGCAAAATCCGTTCGCGCATAGAAGGCCTGATGGCAGACCAGCATCCCCTGACGGAACGATTTCCACGACAAATGCTCAGGCGGACTCAGACGACGGTGGTGCAGAAAGTGCCCCTCACCATCGACGATGTCCGTGTCGCCATAAAGCACGGCGGGTTTCTCACAATGGGGACTGACCCCGTTGTGAGAAACGGCCTCGGCGATGCGGGTGACGGTATCGGGGGCAGGGAGGAAATCGCCTGCGTTCAGGAAGCACACATAGTCGCCATCGAGACTGCGCAGACCCTTGTTCATCGCGTCATAGATCCCTTTATCAGGCTCAGACATCACCTGGATGCGGTGGCCGTTCTCAGCAGCATTCGAGCGTTCGATATAAGCATCGACCATCTGCAGCGTGTCGTCTGTCGAGGCTCCGTCGATGATCAGATGCACCAGTTCAGGATAGTCCTGCTCGAGCACGCTGTCGAGCGTGCGCTGTAACACCCCTGCGGCATTATACGTCACCGTCACATAGGTAAACCTGATCATAGCTTATAATGTTTGAAGGCCAATGCCTGATGATACACTTCGAGATATTGCATGGCCACACTCTGCAACGAGTAGTTGCGCACCACCTTCTCGACGGCCTGCTTACTCAGCGACTCATAATCGGCCTCTGTCAGGATCCAACAGATGCCTCGTGCCAGGTCCTCTGCATCGCGATAGGCAGCTACATAGCCATTGCGCTGGTGGTCGATCTCCTCAGGGATGCCTCCCACCTTGAAGCCCACACAGGGCACGCCACAGGCCATCGCCTCCATGATCGTGTTGGGCAGATTCTCTGAGAGCGAAGGCAGTACGAAGACGTCGACAGCCTGATACACCTCGACAATGCGCTTTTCGTCGTTGACATAACCCAACGGATAAGCCTCCATTGGCAACTGTGCCACCACCTCCTCCGCATGTCCCCCCAGGATCACCACTGCACACTGTGTCTGTCCCTCTGTGAGGAGTTGGCGACAGGCATCGATGAGATAACGCATACCCTTGTTCTCTGTCGTCACGCGTTGCGAGGCGAAGAGGATCAGTCGCTTGTCGAGCGGCAACCCCAATCGCTTCCTGGCTTCCTCCTTTACACCTCTTTTATATATATGGGTGTCTATCGGGTTGGGGATACTCGTGATCTTCTGTCCTTTCAGCAGGGCACTCCTCTTCGCCTCCGACTCCAGCCAACGGCTACAGGCCACGAAGGAGATGCTCCCCCCCTCGAGCATCCGCTGTTTCTTCTGCCAGACTGAAGCCGCCAGATCGCGGGCAGAGCCACCACCAGGCAACAGACGACAACGACAGCACTGCGAAGTGAAATGACGACAATTCAAGGTCACGTGACAGATAGCCGTCGCAGGCCAGATGTCGTGCATCGTCCACACTACGGGTTTCCCACTACGCAGGATCTTCTGGATGCCACTCAGCGAGAGCATACCCTGATTGATCCAGTGCAGATGGATGATGTCGGCCTCCTTGAACTCACGCAGACGGGTGATGTCAGAACCAACGTTGGCGATATCAATCTCGAAAAGATGCTGTCGCGAGAAGTGCAGTTTCAGGAAGATTGTGAGTCGCTCCCAGAGGAATTGCCAGCGCAGGCGAGGCGATGGCGGGAGGGTCGACACGGTCAGAGCGTCGGTATCCTTATCGCGCACCAGCATCTTCGCTTTGGCACCATAATTATTGAGTGCCTTCATCAGACGGTTGGCAGCCACAGCAGCCCCACCCGTCCGTTCGCTCGTGTTCACAATCAGTATTTTCATCCCGTCTTTTTCGATTGATATTGCAAAGGTACGAATAAGTACGTAAAATACCAAGAAAAAAGGCGTTTTATAGTATTATTTTGTGTGTTTGCGCACACAATCACTTGATTTAGGTCAAGAATAAATGGTATTTTTACACTTAAAACGTATAAAGTCTTGCGAGAATGAAAATTTCGTCGTACCTTTGCATCGTCAAAAGGTTAATAGATTGTTTTAGGTTAGTAGTAATATTTATAGTTTTAGGTTTTTAGTTATTGGTAAAAGAAAGTTTTCAACTGTAGGATAACAGGTGGTCGCTGTGAAGCTCCCATTTAAACTTTCAAATTTTTAGCTCTTGTGAGCTGAAAATTTCTTTTAGAGAAAAGGATTTTTAGTTAAACATAGGCTTTTTTGATGCTGCGGCTCGCGAGAGTCGCAGCATCTTTCTTTGATATACCCATGAAAAAAAGCCTGCTTTCCAGCAGGCCTTCAGCGTTATCTGTATCGATCAGTCTTTCTCGATGAGTACGACGGCGTAGGCGGAGATACCCTCCTCACGACCTGTGAAGCCCAGTTTCTCTGTGGTCGTCGCCTTGATGGAGATATCGTCCTCGTCGCAGCCGCAGATCTCAGCCATACAGGCCTTCATCGCAGGGATGTGGGGATTCATCTTCGGACGCTCGGCACAGATGGTGGCGTCGATGTTACCCAGTCGATAGCCCTTCGTACCAATGAGTTTGATGGTCTCCCTCAGGATCACCTTACTGTCCATACCGTCTGTAAACTCTGCCGTATCAGGGAAATGATAGCCGATGTCGCGCATGTTCGCAGCACCCAACAGGGCGTCGCAGATGGCGTGCAACAGCACGTCGGCATCGCTGTGGCCCAGCAGTCCCTTACTATGTTCGATCTTAATGCCGCCCATCCACAAATCGCGGCCTTCCACTAACTGATGGACATCATAGCCCATTCCTACACGAATCTTCATCTTCTAAACAAATCTTTAATGCCATCCATATCGAAGGCAAGGGTGAAACGTAATGTCTGGTCGAGCGGGTTGCTGCGCGCCGTAGAGATGACATAACCCACATCGAGCGAGAAGACACTCATGCGGAAACCACCTCCGACGGTGAAATATTTCAGGTTTCCCTTCGACTCCGACTGATGATGATAGCCTGCACGCAGCGAGAACTGGTCGTGATAGACGTACTCGGCTCCCACACTCCACTGGATCTCCTGCAGTTCCTCCTTGAATCCGCCAGGGGCGTCCGTGAAACTCTTGAAGATACCACTGATGGCACTCACATCGCTGTACTCACGACGCACGCGGTCCTGATAGTCGCTGTTCGACTCACCCTCCATCTGTCTGGGCACCGTGGGCACCAGCAGCTTGTTGGCATCGGCTGAGAAGGAGAAACGGTTATACTCGTTGATAGGAACCATCAGCGAGGCACCCAGTCGCATGTTCGCAGGCAGGAACTGACTCTCGTCATCGCCGTAGAAGGATATCTTACTACCGATGTTCGAGAAGTTCAAGCCGATGCCCAACTGACACTCGCGACTGCCCAGCATCAGGTAGTTGTTATAGTACATCGACAGGTCGGCAGCGAAGGCCGAAGCCGGCTTCGAGTCCTCACTGTAGTCGTAGCGCAGGTCGCTGTAGATCCAACGGATGGCAGCTCCCAGCGCGATCTTCTCACTGAGCATCATCGAGTAGGCCACGTCGATCGACATCTCGTAGGGCTTCACCGTCATACCATCGTCTGCAAACACTTCACCTAACGAGAAATAACGCAGCGAACCACTGATGGCCGAATAGTCGCCAATGCGGTAGTAACCAGCCAGATAGGCGAGGTCGATATCATTGACCAACTGTCGCAGCCACGGGGTATAGTTCAAGGAGATACCAGCGCGACTGATACAGAAGGGATACTTCGCAGGGTTCCAGTATTGTGAGTTCACGTCAGGATCGGTAGCCACACCCACGTCGCCCATACTGGCACCACGGGCATCAGGGGCGATGGTCTGTGAGATGACGGCATGCTCAACGGGGTTGAACATCGTCTGCTTGTCATCATCCTGAGCACTTGCTGCTGAAGGTAAAAAGGTAAAAAGGTAAAAAGGTAAAATCCATTTCACCCATCTCCTTACCTGATATATTTTTTGAACCATTTCCATTTTATTTCATTTTACCTTTAAATAACGGAAGTTATCGCCTAATTATTGCCCAGCACAATCAATTTAACGGTCTTTGACGAGCCACCATCGAGCTGGAAACGACAGAGATAGACACCCGTCTGCAGTCGACTACCACCATCGATGCGCAGATCCCAACTCATTGTGTAGGTACTGCCCGAGGGCGTTCCCGTTTCAGTATGCTTCCACAACTGGCGCCCTGAGAGGTCGAAGACGTCCATCGTCACCGTCAGACTGCTGCCCACGCGATCGTGCGTCATCACGAACGACGTTGTCTCCGAAGCAGGATTCTTCGTGCAGGCCACACTGAAGCCACCTGCATCCAGATCGCTCACCACGTTGAACACGAGCTCTGCCACCGACGAGTTGTTCATCACGTCCCAGGCACGGAAGAGCAGTCTGTGCTGACCCTCATTGAGCTGGGGGATGCTGAAGCCCACCTTGCCACTACGATAGTCGCCGAAATCGTAGGTGTAGTAGCTGTTCAGATTGTAGGTCTTGGCTCGGTCGTTGTCGATGACGAGTTCCAGGTCGTGTCCGATGCTGCTGCCCGAGGCGTTGATGCCACTCTCGTCGTAGAGCTCGGCCATGAAGTAAGGCGTAGCGTTCACCTGGTCACCGTTGGTAAAGGTTTTCGCGTTCAGATAGCAGTAGATCGAGGGACCTATCGAGTCGTTCTCGGCCACCTCCGAGCCATTCAGCACGAAACCGTCGTTCTGGCCGTGCAGGGTCTGTGTCTGCTCGTTGTTGATGGCGTAGAGCGTCATCAGTCCGTTACCCTCGGCATAGCTGATATCCTTGGGTACGGCGAAGGTAAAGCCGAACCGTCCGCCCACGATACTGTCAGAGCCCTGATAGAGCGTCTTCGTACGATCCTTGTAGACGAAAGGCGTATCAGCCCCGTCAGCGCTGTCGTCGTTCAGCTTACAGGTGATGATCTCCTCCGCATCCCTCACGGTCGCCGTCAGCACACCGTTGAAGCCTGAAGCCAACGCCTGCTGCTGTTCGACATGGCCGTAGACACGTACCACACTGCCTGCACTGAGCTGCTGGGCCTCTGTGACCTCCTCGCTGGGCAGACCGCCAGAGATGGGACAGATACTGTCGACCACCACCTCGGGCTCAGGACAGGCCAGACGGAGGGCAGGATCGCCCAAAAGCGTGTACTGCAACTTATTGGGCGAGGTGTCACTGCCACTGGTCACGAGGTCGCACTTCGCCCTGCGCACGGCCTCTCCGATACTGATGCCTGGTGTCAGCACATAGCCCGTGAAGGCCAGGTTCATCGATTCGTTATAGGTGGCATAGACGGTACGGGTGGTACCAAAGAAGGCCACACCCCCACCCTGACTGTTCAGCATCACGGTCTCGCCGATATTGTCCTCCTGCCCGTCGAAGGGCATGATGTCGCACGAGGCCGTCACCCACAAGGGCAGCTTCATCGACGAGGCGGCCTCGAAGTCAGCCAATTTCATCACCAGCTCGTGCGAGAAGGCGTAGGGTGCTCCGTGTCCGCTGTAGTTCATCATCAGTGCGCCACTCTCCATCTGCTGTTTGATGAGTCGAGTCACGTCGGGATAGCTGTAGCCCGTCGACGAGGAGGTGCGCGTATAGGCATCCCAGTAGATCTTCTTCAGCTGGTAGCCCGGATAGTTCGTCTCCACGAGGGTGGCCACCTTGTCGGCCGTCTGCATGTGGGTGTTGTTATTTCCGTCGTCGCCCATGAAGCAGATGGTGTTCTGCCAGGCTCCCGCGTGCTCGTTGCCTGCATAGCCGATGGTCTTGTCGGCCAGGACGGTGGCACTCTCCAGCGTCCTGACGGGGAATCGTCCGACGGCCACATCGGGCTTACCCAGATAGGCCGAGCCCCTGCCTGAGGACTCCTGGATGCGCTCCTCGTCGTCGAGCAGACAGAAGAAGTCGTCGCTGACGTAGCAGCTCACCGAACTGAAGGAGTTGTCGCTCTCGAAGCAGAGCAGGTAGTCGTCAGGATCATAGCCGTTCCACTCCTCGCAGCGCATGCGGTTGTCCCAGGCGCCGTCGCCATAGAGCAACAGGTATTTGGGCATCTCCGCCTCCGTCGCGGCCCTGTCGTAGAGCATCTTCATATAGCGGCGATAGGCTGTGGCGTCGGGCGTACCGCTCGAGAACTCATTATACAGTTCGTCGGCAGGCACGATCCTCACGCTGAGACCGTCGCGCCCCTCGTGGAGCGACTTGATGCGCTCAGCCTGAGCCAGCCACTTCTGCGTGGTGGGGATGATGATCACCATGTCGACAGCCCCGTCGGCATGATGGTCCTGATTCGTGATGTGGTACACGTATTCCGGTTCGGGCAGCGTGGCCGTCTGGAAATCGGGCTTGTCCTTGGGCGTATCGTGTTGGAGGGCGATATAGTCCAGTCTGAGGTTGGCCCCTGAGGTCTGGGTGATGCGGACGGTGTTCTCGGCCTTCACCAGACCGTCGAGCACGTATTCGAACACGTTTTCCTGCGCCTTCGAATAGCTGTCGAGGGTCACGCTCTGTCTGATGGTGCCCACCAGCGAGTCGTTCACCTCCACCTGCGCCTCGTAGTTGCCGTCGGCCGTCAGTGCTATAGCGACAGCCCCCGTCTCACCTTTGCCCGCCAACGTATAGGTTCTGGGCGTGCCGATCGTGAAGAGCTGCTTGTCGAAGAGGTTGCGCCCACCGTGATACCATGCATAGTCGTCGACCTCGTAGAGGCTGTGATAGTCCTCCGGCAGCGGATAGCTGGCAGCAGTCAGCACCTCCTCACTGACGGTGAGCGGTTCCTGTTCGCCTGCCGTCAGGAAGTAGTAGCCTTCGTCTGAATAAGGATTACGCGTGCGCACGAGGGTATCCGGCTTCTCCCACGTCACTGGGCCCACGGCGTGGAAAATCCTCTTGCCACCCACCATGCAGGTAGGCACCTCCTGTAGATCGTCCGTCGCCTTCAGATAGTCGCCCGTCAGACATTCTGGCTGCAGGGCACCACCATAGCCGTAGATCCTCACGCGGTTGATATCCGTGAAGCCGGCCTTCTTCACCAGTGCCTCCGTCAGTTGATAGAAGCCCGTCTCGGGCACACGGATCTTCACCCATGTCCCCTCGCTGAGCACGGAGTGAGCCCGATAGCGCTCACCGTCGCCCTCGCCTCGGGTAGCAGCCCACCGGCTTTTCGCCCGTCGCTCCACCTTCAGCATAAAGCTCACCAGCTTCTGATACCGTCCGTCGCGATAGACCAACGGCACGAACTCTACGTCGAGCACACCCTGCTTACGCACCACGCCCACCGTCTGCTTCACCACTGGCATCGCAGGCAGGGGCTCACCGCTGAGTTGCTGATACCGCTGGATATCAGCCTCGCGCATATCGATAAACTCAGGATAGGCAATCTCGACGGTATAGACCGAATCGGCATAGTTTGGCCCCAGCTGCTCACGATGGGTGAAGACGGGCAGCGTCTCACCGAGCCTCACCTGCTGGGCCGTCAGATTATAGAACGTCTGGGCCGACAGACGCGTCCATCCTGTGAGGAGCATCAGCCACATCCCCACAAAGATTCCAGTCCTTTGTGCCCATTTACGATCTTTCATCAATCTAATAACGTAGCGCGAGGCCCTTTTATTGTAATATAGCGCCGATTTAAAGGCCATTTTCCGCGAAAACCATTGATATATGTCAAAGTTTCCTAAAATTTTGCACATTCTTCTCTTAAAATTTGCAAAAACAACTAAATAATCTTACTTTTGCACCGAAAAAGTGAGAATTCTTCAATATTTATAGTATTAACTAAAAGGATTTTTAACAATGAAGAAATTAATGATGATTGCTGCCATGATGGTAGCTGCAGTAAGTGCAAACGCACAGTTTGAGCCAGGAACATGGTCTATCCAGCCAAAGATTGGTGGAACTATCAGTAAGGTAAGCAATATGCCTAATTTCCATTTTGGCAAGATTGGTAACACTAACCTCGATATCGACAAATCTGTCTACACAGGTGCTCTGATCGGTGCTGAGTTCGAGTATCAGGTTGCTCAGCCATTTAGCGTTGCTGCTGGTCTGAACTTCTCTATGCAGGGTTGCAAGTGGGGTGACTTCGAATACAAGAATGGTGACAAATCTGTAAAGGCTAAGGATTTGAAGATGGAGCTTAACTATCTGAACATCCCCATCGTTGCTAACTTCTATCTCTTCAAGGGCTTTGCCATCAAGACTGGTGTTCAGTTTGGTTTCCTGCTGAGTGCAAAGGAGAAGGGTACTACCGTTATTAAGGATGGTGACAGGTCTGCCGAAACAAAAGAGAGCTTAGACATCAAGGATGATTGCAAGAAGTTCGACATTGCAATTCCCATCGGTATCTCTTATCAGGTTCCCACTATCCCCATCTACATCGATGGTCGTTACAACCTTGGTCTGACCAAGATCAACAAGGACGGCGATACAAATTACAAGAACCAGGTATTCCAGCTGACTGTTGGTTACAAGTTCGCCCTCTAATCAATTTTCAAACATATAAAAACCCCTGTCAAGTTCTCACTTGGCAGGGTTTTTTCTTTGGCTATCCAAATGGAGCGTTGGAGCGCAGCCCTTGGGAAGCTGACAAGCAATCGTAGCCGACCTGATCGACGATCGTAGCCGACTAAGCGGGGCGGTCGTTTGCGCACCCATGCTCCATATTTTAACATTTGAAATAAATCGGAAATGAATTTGAAAAAGCCTTGCAGGTATGCGAGAATTTTAGTATCTTTGCAGTGTCGAAAGATGAAGATTGAACAAAGGCGCCAGTGAGGTCGGAATCAGAGACAGCGGGAGTGGGACACCCGAAGTAGATGCCCACACAACATTAATAATTTAATACCAAACACATTTATGGCATCACAGAAAATTGCAATGGGGATTAATCTCCGACAGAACAAAATCGAGGGCTCATCAGCCTATGGTAAGTATTATCCTGAGGTAGACCAGCAGAAGACGCTTTCGCTGCGAGGCTTCGCTCAGCACATGACGGATCACGGCTCGATCTACGGACGCGCCATCGTCGAGGGTGTGCTGATGCAGATCACCGAGTGTCTGCCCGAACTCGTCGCACAGGGCGTGCCTGTTCAGCTGGGCAGTCTGGGAACCTTCTACCCCACCGCTGAGGTGAAGAAGGACGCGGCTGTACCCAACATCGCGGCTATGGACGGTCTGAATCCGAACGACGTCGTCAAGGCGATCCACATCCGATTCCTGCCTGACTCCACGAAGCTGGATAACCTTTGTGGCCCTGCTTTCAAGGATCACTGCACGCTGGAGTTCCGCAACATCATCGCGACTCAGAAGGTCGTTATCAACGGCAAGGAGAAGAGCGTGACTACCCTGAAGCCCATCGCCACTGCTGTGGCAGAGTGGAAGGCGCAGAACGGAGGCTCTTCGACAGGCTCAGAGACCGAGAGCGTAATGGCTCCAGAAATCTCAGGAACGAGCCCGTTCACTGACACCACTCAGGTGACCATCCAGGGTCCACAGGGCGCAGAGGTTCGTTACACCACTGATGGAAGCGATCCCTCAGCAGAGAGCGCGCTCTATAGCGAGGCCATCACGCTGAACGCTACTACGACCATCAAGGCAATCGCCATCCTCGACGGTGAGACCTCTGAGGTAGCGTCTAAGACGTTCACCAAGAGTGGCGAAAGCGGTGGCTTCGATCTTGGCAACTAATCAAGAAGGAGGTGAACTATGACGAAGAAGGAAACGCTTAAGTGGACGCTGCAGATCATCGCATCGATCATCTCAGCAGTACTCACCGCCCTCGGCACGACCTCGTGCATGGGAGTGTAAATGAAACAGGAGCTGGCAGTGATGCCGGCTCCTGTTATGTTATGCACAGAATGGACGGTACTTATTGTGCTCGTCGTGTTTACTGACACCTAATGTCCTTGTACTGCCAGGTGCTGGAGGGCTGTATGAAGTCAAACTCCTTGGCATTGTCGGGCAGTGGAGGGAAGATCAGGGCGAAGCGCAGCTTCTGGCCGGGCCAGGGGATAGTGGTCTGAGCAGGCGCCACAGTGATGTTCTCGACACTTACCAGAGCCAGCTTCCCACCCTTGTTGCCCTTGATGTAGGAGTTGCCTTTGACGCTCATGCCAACATTGGCGCGAGAGCTTTCGAGCTCCATTTCAAGGCGTGTCTCCGTGTCGGAGCAGGCCACGCGCAGGATCTTGGTTCTGGCTCCTTTCTTATTCACGTAGATAGGATTCTCACGTACATACCGGTATTGAGAGTAATCGGGCAGGATGGTCTTGGCATTGTTCAGGACGCTGGCACCATCATCCTCGCGACCTGCCTTCGCATAAAGACCGGTGATCTTGCGGCTGATCTGCTTCTGATCGGAATAGTCATACTTGCAGTTCAGCTTGGCGGCCTCCTCGTATTTATCGAGGGCTTCCTCCCACTTTTCCTCCTGTTCGAAACCCTTAGCCTCATACATGGCGTCCTTGAAGCTTTGTTCGTACTGCGCCTTCTCCTGGGCATGGATCTCCATCGCCTTCTTGCGCTCAGCGGATTCAATACTGTTATTGATAGCACCAAACACGCCATTAACGGCCCGCTGCGTGTCCCAATTGGTCCACTGCGCCTGAGCTGGTATCACTGTCAACAAGCTCAGCATGACAAAAAACAGATTCTTATTCATAATTCCCGTGATTATGCCGCAAATATACAAATATTAATTGAATTTGCGAAGAATTAATCAAAAAAATCTTCAGAAAACGATCTTCTTGCCTCGATGGATATAAATGCCCTTGCACGCGGGGCGTCCGCTCAGGCGACTGCCAGTCAGGTCGTAATAGGCATCGTCGGCAGGAGTGGTGGTGGTGACGGAGGTGATGCCGCTGGCGCCTTGGGGGCTGATGCGGAAGGTGGCCGACAGCGGATAGTGGTCGCCAAGCATCTGGCCGTTCTCACGGACGTAGCCTTCCCTGTCGATGGTGAAGGTCAGTGGAGTCAGCACGCCACCGCCCGTGGGATTGATGTAGAGGATCTTGTCGAGCGTCTGACCGTCTATCTCCCAACTGGTGGCTCCCTCGTCTTTCATGACGCTCCCCTCTCTCAGGGCTGGATACTGCCCATGACGCTCCAAGGTGATAAAGACATCGCCCACCGTAGCGCGACCGGTCTTCTCGATCTCGTCGATGAACTGCAGCTTCACGCTGTCGCGCTCATAGAAGCTGTTCAGGTCGCCACAGACGATGACGGGGCGCTTGTCCAAGCGGTTGAGGATGGAGTCGCGCAACTGGCGCCACTGCATCATACGGACTTCGCGGTCGGGCTTGTCCTCGCCCTTCGCCTCGTCCTTATCGTCGCTGGCATCCATGTGCATGTTGTAGACCACAAGCTGTGATCCGCCCTTCAGCTGGAGGTTATAGCGACGAAAGCCTTTCTTGATGAGGTCGTCGTTGGCGTGGTCGACCTTGCCGTAGCTCTTCACCCAGGGCACGCTGTCGGTGCGCTCGGCAGTGACGTTGCTGTTGCGCCAGAAGAGGTTGACACCGTCGAAGGGGAAATAGGCTTCTTCCCAAAGGAACTTGTCGACGGTCATGCCGCCATTCCAGAAGTCGTGGGAATAGTCGGCATCGAGGGCTGAACAGAGCTCTGCATGATAGTCGAAGTTCTCCTGCACGGCGATGAAGTCGTAGGCGCACTTTGCCAGATACTGGCTGATGGCAGGGGTATACTCCTTGCCAGGACCATCGGGGTTGACTTCCAGGTCGAACAGTTCAAAGACGGATATCCTCTTCGGCAGTCCGTCGACGTTGAGCGTGGCCATAGAGAACTCCTCGCCGCTCTCCTGAGCGACAGAGCAAACGCTGCCACAGACGATCATGATGGCGACAGCTGCCATCCTCAGATACTTTCCTAACATGGTTTATTTGCAGTTGAATTCGAGGACTTTGCGCTCTTCGAGGTAGCCCTCGAGGTGGTCGTCGATGTGGACGGGGCCTACGCCTGCGGGGGTGCCTGTGTAGAGGAGGTCGCCCGTCTTCAGGGTGAAGAACTTGGAGATGTAGGCGATGATCTCGTCGACCTTATAAAGCATATCGGAGGTGCAGCCTTCCTGGACGGTCTGACCGTTGATGTCGAGGTGGAAGTGGATACGCTGGACGTCGAGGAACTTCTCCTTGGGAATCCACTCGCCGATGGCAGCAGAGCCGTCGAAGCCCTTACAAATGGTCCAGGGCTGGCCAGCCTCAGAGGCGCGCTTCTGGAGGTCACGGGCCGTAAAATCTATGCCTACGGTCAGGGCATCGTAATAACGGTGGGCAAAGCGCTCAGGGATGTTCTTGCCCAAGCGACAGATGCGGACGACAACCTCCGTCTCGTAATCGATGCGACCCAGATGGTCGGGGATAAAGAACGGCTTTCCCTGATTCAGGATGGCGGAGTCGGCTTTTGTAAAAATCACAGGCTCGTCAGGGCGTTTCAGCGTCCCGTGCAATTCCTGGTTATGGGCGGCATAATTCATGCCAATAGCGAAAATCTTCATATCACTTGCATATTTTCGGCAAAGATACGAAAAAAATCGGCACTGCACAAGCAATGCCGATTCTTTTTTGTATATGGACTGATGATTAGTCGGCTACGAGCGTGAAACGCTTGAAAGCGGTAATCTTCAGATCCTTGTCCTGCTTAGCGAGCCACTGAGCAACAGTAGCCTTGTCGCCATCGCCGAACTGGAACTCCTGGTCAACCAGACAGCTCTCCTTCAAGAACTTCTGAACACGGCCCTTGGCGATGTTCTCGATCATAGGCATCTTCAGCTGAGCCTCACCCTCGACCTTTGCCTCAGCAATGATCTTACGAGCCTCGTCGGCCTGCTCCTTGGTCAGCCAACCCTTAGCGGTGTTGCTCTCGATGTGATCCTCAGAGTCAACGAGGTTGGGGTTGATACCAGCCTTCTTGATCTTCATCTCTACGAACTTCTCAACTTGCTCCAGCTTGGTCTTCTCGAATGAGGTCTTGTACTCCTCGTCGAGGATCTTCTGGTCAACGCTCTGAGCGTCGAGAGCTACTGGCTTCATGGCAGCTACCTGCATAGCTACGAGGTGACCCTGCTCGGCAGCGGGCTTGTTGGTCTGTACCATCGTGCACAGGGTGTGCTTACCCATGTGGTCGTAAACCTCTACATTGTCACCCTCGAGTGTGAGGTAACCGTCGAGCTCCATCTTCTCACCAGTGATACCAGAACGCTGTGTAACAGCCTCCTGAGCGGTCTGACCGTTGATGTCGAGGGCCTTTACAGCCTCGATGTCAGCAGCCTTGGCAGCGATGGCAGCGTCGAGAATGCTCTGGGTCAGAGCGATGAAGTCGGCACCGTTAGCCACAAAGTCGGTCTCGCACTTCAAGGCGATCATAGCTGCGAAGCCGTCTGCCTTCTTTACGAGTACACAACCATTAGATGTCTCACGGTCGCTACGCTTAGCAGCGATAGCGAGACCACGCTCACGGAGCAGCTCCTTAGCCTTGTCGAAGTCGCCCTCAGCCTCGGTCAGAGCCTTCTTTACGTCAGCCAGACCAGCGCCAGTCATTGCGCGAAGCTTCTTGATATCGTCAATTGAAATTGCCATAACTTTAATTCTTCAATTTTATAATTTATCAATTCTATAATTACTCAGCAGCGGGAGCCTCTTCCTCAGCAGCAGCGGGAGCAGCCTCCTCGGCAGCAGCAGCCTCCTTACGGGGCTTGCGAGCAGCGCGCTTGGGCTTTACCTCCTCAGCGTCGTCCTGAGCCTCAGCAGCCTTCTCGTCGGCCTTCTCTGCCTTACGCTCCTCGATACCCTCGTTGATAGCAGCGCAGCAAGCGTTGAGGATCACCTCTACGCTGTCCTTAGCGTCGTCGTTAGCGGGGATCACGAAGTCGATATTGTTAGGATCAGAGTTGGTATCAACGACACCGAATACGGGGATACCCAGACGGTTAGCCTCGCGAACGGCAATCTGCTCCTTCAGTACGTCGACCACGAAGAGTGCGCTTGGCAGACGGGTCAGGTCAGCGATTGAACCGAGGTTCTTCTCGAGCTTAGCACGCTGACGTGTGATCTGCAGCAGCTCACGCTTTGAGAGGTTTGAGTAGGTACCATCCTGCATCAGACGATCGATGTTCGCCATTTTCTTAACGGCCTTGCGGATTGTGGGGAAGTTGGTGAGCATACCACCAGGCCAACGCTCAATAACGTAAGGCATGTTGACGCTCTGAGCCTTCTCAGCAATCACTTCCTTTGTCTGTTTTTTAGTAGCGACGAACAGGATCTTCTTGCCACTCTTGGCAATCTGCTTCAGTGCATCGGCAGCCTCGTCGATCTTAGCGGCTGTCTTGTGCAGGTCGATAATATGGATACCGTTACGCTCGGTATAGATGTAGGGAGCCATTGCGGGGTTCCACTTACGCTTCAGGTGGCCGAAGTGGCAGCCTGCCTGGAGCAACTGGTCAAAATTTGTTCTTGCCATTTTTTGTTTAATTCTTTTAAATTGTTTACTTTCTTTTTAATTCTTGTTAGAATCAATCGACGGGTAGTCTAGTTGGACTAGTCGTACTAGTAATACTAGCCAGAGTCCCACCGATTTAGATACTAAACTGCTCAGTTTCCCAAAGGGATTAACGCTTACTGAACTGGAAGCGACGACGTGCCTTGGGCTGTCCTGGCTTCTTACGCTCTACCTCACGGCTGTCGCGAGTCATGAAACCGGCATCCTTCAGCTTCTTCTTATCCTCGGCATTGATCTTCACCAGTGCACGGGCGATAGCGAGGCGCAGAGCCTGGCTCTGACCTGTGAAACCACCACCGTCGAGGTTGGCCTTGATGTCATACTTCTCAGCTACTTCGAGCAGGTTCAGCGGCTGCTTAACCACGTACTGCAGGATAGCTGATGGGAAATATACCTCTAAATCTTTCTTGTTGATCGTGATCTTGCCTGTACCCTCAGAAACATATACACGGGCTACAGAGCTCTTGCGACGACCTATTGCATTAATTACTTCCATCTTTCCTTATTATTTATACTGGTTAATATCAATAGTCTTTGGCTGCTGAGCGGCATGTGGATGCTCTGTACCCTCGTAGATGTAGAGATTGTTCAGCAGGCTGCGTCCGAGAGGACCCTTTGGCAGCATACCCTTCACGGCGTGACGGAGGAACTTCTCGACACCACCGTTGCGCTTGCGAAGCTCGGCAGGAGTCTGGAAGCGCTGGCCACCAGGATAACCTGTGTAACGGGTATAGACCTTGTCGGTCTCTTTCTTACCAGTGAATACTACCTTATCGGCATTGATAAGGATAACGTTGTCGCCGCAGTCAACATGCGGAGTGAAAGTTGGCTTGTACTTTCCGCGAATCAGCTTTGCTACCTTAGAAGCGAGACGACCAACAACCTGGTCTGTGGCATCGATTACCACCCACTCCTTCTTTGCTGTTTCCTTGTTCACGGAAATAGTCTTGTAACTTAAAGTGTTCATTTCTTGTTTAAATTTTACTACTAAAAAACAGTTTAACTTCATTAGCGCACATAAACCCACATCCGAGGTCTAACACTCGGCTGCAAGTCTAACGAACGCCGGAACCTTGCGATTCCATTGCTGAACCAGCGATTCACGAACCACTACGCCCGGCCAAAGACGCGGCTATTCACACCCTGATTCACGGGGATTCTAAGTCTCTCCCCAATAATCGGACTGCAAAGGTACACCTTTTTATTCATACGCGTGCGCCTTTGCAGTCCAGAGAATGTATTTTTATGATTTTTTAACTCTCTACTGACCTTTATGCTTGCAAATTCCCCGACTAGCGTTGTGCAGGATGTCATCACAGATGACGGGTGCAGCAGCTGCCAGATCGACGATACGGTAGGGAATTTCGTTCAGGAAAATGAGCTTGGCAGCGCCTGCCTCTTCCATCTTCTCGCCAATGAGCGTGAGGTCGGTTTCGAGGTAGAGCTCATAGGAGCGCACCAGCATCGAGTAGCTACGGGTGGACTCACGACCCTCGGCATCGATATACTGACCCGTGAAGGTCTTCTGGAAGCGATAGGTGTTGACGCCACAGACTTCCTCGCAGTGATGCACGAAGGTGAAACAGTCGGTATAGTGGATGCCGATGATGACGTTCTTGGCGTGACAGCGCTCGAGATAGCCAAAGGGGGAGTCGGCGCCAAAGGAGCTCGTGTTCTGCATGTCACAGAGCAACTGCTGGTCCTTACCTGCCACAGCGAAGGAATAGAGGGGGTGCTGGGTGCGACGGAAATCGGCACGCCCCAGGGCGAAACCACCCAGGGCACCCGTCTTACAAGGCGTCTTATGATAATCGAAGGGCACCCCATGACAGAAATCCCAGTTGAACGTTGGGATGAGCAAGGTTCCCTCCTGTCCGATGACGTCGAGGATGGCATCGAGGAAGGCATCGCGGTCGAAGCGCTCACCATTGCGTACAGCCGTAAACATCAGCTGCATGATGTCGGAGGTGAGCAGTACGACGTCGCCCTGCTGCAGTCCCCAGTGCTTCGGCAGTTCCAGATAACTAATGTACGCCATATTTGCCGAGCATGGCGATGATGGCATCCACTGAGGTGAAGTTCTCAGGCACGACATCGACGCCGTTGATTCTGAAATTGAAAGTGATCTCCAGGTTGGTCACCAGACTCACGATGTCATAGGAATCGAGCAAGCCTGCTTCCATGAAGTCCACATCCTCAGTGAAATCGCACTCAGGACGAATGGTGGACAGTATCTCTATTATCTTTTCTTTCATCTGTAAACTGTAAACCGTAAACAAATTATCCATTAACCTCTTTCTTATAGAAGAGCCGGTCGATCTTTCCATTGGCATTGCGCTGCAGCTGTTCCAGATGGTGGAAGGCCGTTGGAATCATGTACTTCGGCAGAACCTTACCAATCTGCAGACGGAACTCTGAGACGGGAATCTCCTGCTCGGCCTCGTAGAAGAGCGTGATCTGCTTCTCGCTCTGGTTGTAGACGATACAACCATTCTTCACCAGCTTCAGGGTGTTGATGATCACGTGCTCGATCTCACCAAGGTCCGTGCGATAGCCCATGTGCTTGACGATGTTGTCCTTGCGACCCTTGAACATGATCAGACCCTCGTCGCTGAGACTGACGATATCGCCCGTGCGATAGATGAGCTCAGGATAGGCCTTGTTCAACGGATTCTGGACGAAGGCAGCAGCCGTCTTCTCGGGATTATTGTAATAACCCATCGCCAGCGACGTGCCTCGTACGCAGAGCTCACCCTCCACACCAGGCGCCACAACGGCACGATCGTCATCGTCGAGGATGAGGATGTCCGTATTGCGACAAGGATAGCCGATGGGCAGGGGCTCAGAGTCGGGAATCTCCTTATTAATAATATAATAGGTGCAGTCGAGGGTAATCTCAATCGGACCATAGAGGTTGGCGAAGGTCACGTGGGGCAGGTGGTGATGCCAGTAGTTGTACTGCTTCGTGGGGAACACCTCGCCAGCGAACCAAACCGTACGGAGGCTCTCGAGCTTGAAGGTAGAGAGCAGGTCCATATTGGCGATGTTTACCATGATCGTGGGCACCCAGAAGAGGAAGTTCACCTGGTGCTGCTCGAGCACCTCGAGGATCTTCGCAGGGAAGGCTGCCAGATGGGCAGGGAGCACGACGAGCGTGCTGGCCTTGGCCATCAGCATGCAGAGTTCGAAACTGTAGATATCGAACACGATCGGCGAGAGCGACCCCATCACGAGGTCATCGCCGAAGTGGAACGTATCGACAGCCCAGTCAATGAAGTCGAAGAAACTCTTATGGTTGAGTACCACACCCTTTGGCGTACCTGTAGAACCTGACGTATTGATGATACAGGAAGGATCGGTGTCGATGATGGTAGACAGACGGGCGATAATCTCGCCAGCCTCTACCTCAGCCGTCCAATCCTCTGTGTCGAGCAGGATCACCTGCACCGTCTCTGGGATAATCCCAGCGATCGGTTTGATCTGACGCTCCGTAGAGATGATCAGTGCAGGCTCCACCAGTTGGAGGATGTTACGGATACGCTCTGCAGGCGTCTTGATGTCGAGGTTCATATAGAAATCCCCTGCATAGAGGATTCCCAAGTTGGCATAGACACTCTCGATAGACTTATCGAGGAATACGCCTACAGGCCTGTTCTGACCAACGCCCAGGGCGATGATCTTCGAAGCCAGCTGAAGAGCCTTGGTATGGAGGTCAGAGAAGGTGGCCTGCCTCTCTTTATCGATAACAGCCACCTTCTCCGGATATTTCCTGACCGACTCCTCAAAGAGTTCTATCAGACTTATCTTCATACTTTACTTAAAAATCCATGTTGTCGAGTGAGTCGCTGAAGTCCTTGGGCTCGTTGTTCTCCTTTGGAGCCTCTGCCTGATGCTCAGGATGCGGACGGTGCTCACCTCGGTCGCGACGCTCACCACGATCACGACGGTCACCACGATCAGGACGACGGTCGCCACGATCGCGACGCTCACCACGCTCTGGGCGCTCACGGCGCTCGCTACGGGCAGGACGTTCAACGTAGTCGGCTGGCTTCTCGATCAGTACACGATGAGAGAGCTTATACTTACCTGTCTTAGGATCGATCTCAAGCAGCTTCACCTTGATCTTGTCGCCCTCCTTGATACCAGCATCCTCAACGGTCTCGAGGCGCTTCCAGTCGATCTCAGAGATATGGAGCAGACCATCCTTGCCAGGCATGATCTCTACGAAGCAACCATAAGGCATGATAGAGCGAACGGTTCCCTCATAAATCTCACCCACCTCGGGGATAGCCACGATGGCACGGATCTTGGCGATAGCAGCGTCGATGCTATCCTTGTTGGGAGCAGATACCTGTACCTTACCCACACCGTCAGTTTCGTCGATGGTGATGGTAGCACCTGTATCCTCCTGCATCTGCTGGATAATCTTACCACCAGGGCCAATGACAGCACCGATGAACTCCTTAGGAATCTCCATCTGTACGATGCGAGGAACCTGAGGCTTCATCTCGGCACGAGGCTCAGCGATGGTGTCAGTGAGGCACTTCAGGATGTGCTCACGACCAGCCTTAGCCTGCATGAGAGCCTTCTCGAGGATGTCGAACGACAGACCGTCGCACTTGATATCCATCTGGGTAGCGGTCAGACCATCCTTTGTACCAGTGGTCTTGAAGTCCATATCACCCAGGTGATCCTCATCGCCGAGGATATCTGAAAGCACTGCATACTTATCTTCTCCAGGATTTTTGATCAGACCCATAGCGATACCAGAAACGGGCTTCTTCATAGGAACACCTGCGTCCATCAGGGCGAGTGTACCAGCACATACAGTAGCCATTGAAGAAGAACCGTTAGACTCGAGGATCTGAGATACCAGACGAACGGTGTAAGGGAAGTCCTCAGGAATCTGACCCTTCAGACCACGCCATGCCAGGTGTCCGTGACCAATCTCACGACGGCCTACGCCGCGCTGAGCCTTAGCCTCACCAGTACAGAACGGTGGGAAGTTATAGTGCAACAGGAAGCGCTGATAGCCGTGCTCCAGCACGTCGTCAACAAGTTTCTCGTCGAGCTTAGTACCAAGTGTACAGGTTGAGAGCGACTGTGTCTCACCACGTGTGAAGATAGAACTTCCGTGAGGCATGGGCAGTGGAGAAACCTCGCACCAGATAGGACGGATCTCGTCAGTCTTACGACCATCGAGACGGATACCCTCATCGAGGATGCAACGACGCATGGCGTCGCGCTCTACGTCGTGATAGTAACGCTCCATCATGGCAACCTTCTCCTCCATCTCGTCCTCAGTGAGGTCGGCATGCTCAGCAGCATACTTCTCCTTGAAGTCCTCGAGGATCTTCTCGAAGGCCTCAGCACGAGCCTGCTTCTCGAGTGCCTGCTTGGTCACGTCGTAAGCGGGCTGGTAGAGCTCCTTGTTCATCTGCTCGCGCAGTTCCTCGTCGTTAACCTCGTGGTCATACTCGCGCTTCACATCCTTACCCAGCTCCTTAGAGAGCTCAGCCTGGAGTTCGCACATCGGCTTGATGGCAGCCATAGCAGCCTTCAGGGCACCGATCATGTCCTGCTCGCTAACCTCCTTCATCTCACCTTCCACCATCATGATGTTCTCGGCAGAGGCGCCAACCATGATATCCATGTCGGCCTCCTTCATCTGCTCGAAGGTAGGATCGATGACATACTCACCATTGATACGTGCAACGCGGACTTCCGAGATGGGGCACTCGAAAGGTATATCCGAGCAAGCAAGGGCAGCAGAGGCTGCGAAACCTGCCAGAGCATCGGGCTGGTCAACGCCGTCGGCACTGAGCAGCATAACGTTTACGAATACTTCTGCGTGATAGTTACTTGGAAAGAGTGGACGAAGCACACGGTCCACCAGTCGTGATGTCAGGATTTCATTGTCAGAGGCTTTGCCTTCGCGCTTGGTAAATCCGCCAGGGAAACGGCCAGCGGCACTGTACTGTTCGCGATAGTCCACCTGAAGTGGCATGAAATCGGTACCGGGAACTGCATCTTTTGCGGCACAAACAGTGGCCAGCAATACGGTGTTGTTCATCGTCAACATGACGGCACCATCAGTCTGTTTTGCCACTTTCCCGGTTTCAATGGTGATGGTTCTTCCATCAGCCAGTTGAAGGGTCTTTGTAATTACGTTCATCTTTTGTTTAAAACATCTAAAAATAAAAACTTCACAGCGACAGAAGCACTATCCCGTCGCAAAAATCGGCGCAAAGTTACACATTATTAAATAAATAAACGAAGAAATCGTGATTATTTTTCGTTTTTTATGAAAAAAGGTGTACCTTTGCACCCGCAAAACGAAAATACTGGATAAAGATGAAACATATTTGGAAAGCGGCAGCCTTGCTTATTGCTGCCATCACGATCACCTCGTGCAACGAGAATAAGTTCAAGGTGGAGGGCCAGATTACCAACGCCAAGGACTCTGTGCTTTACTTTGAGAATGTAGGTCTGGAAGGTATCAACGTGCTCGACTCAGTGAAGTTGGGCGACAGCGGCGATTTCTCCTTCAGCGAGGATGCCACCAAGGCTCCTGAGTTCTATCGCCTCAGGATCTCAGACCAAATTATCAACGTCAGCATCGACTCCACAGAGACCGTCACCATCAAGGGCGAATATCCCGGTATGGCATCGAACTACACCGTCAGCGGTTCTGACAACTGTGAAAAGATCAAGGAGCTGACACTCAAGCAGATGGACTTGCAGAACCGTGCCATCGCCATCCAGAAGAATACAGCACTCGGCATCAACGGCATCAACGATAGCATCAACAAGATCCTGGCTGCCTATAAGGAAGATGTGAAGCTGAATTATATCTACAAGGAACCCTTTAAGGCCTATTCCTATTTCGCACTCTTCCAGGCCCTCGGCAACTGGCTCATCTTCAATCCTCGCACAGACAAGGACGACATCAAGGCTTTCGCAGCCGTAGCAACCAGCTGGGACACCTACTATCCTCACGCTGAGCGTGGTCAGAACCTGCATAACATTGCCATCGAGGGCATGAAGACCCAGCGCATTGTCAATGCCAAGAGTCAGGACCTTACCGTAGAGGCCAGCAAGGTTCAGGAGTCGGGTGTACTCGACATCGCCCTGCTCGACAACAAGGGACAGGAGCGCCATCTGACGGAGCTGAAGGGAAAGGTGGTACTGCTCGACTTCCACGTCTTCGCCCTTGAGGATTCTCCTGCACGTATCATCATGCTGCGTGAGCTTTACAACAAATATCATGCACAGGGACTGGAGGTTTACCAGATCTCACTCGACAACGACGAGCACTTCTGGAAACAGCAGACAGCTGCCCTCCCCTGGATCAGCGTTCGCGATGCAGACGGCATCGACTCACAGCGTCTGATGATGTATAACATCCAAGCCGTGCCTGATTTCTTCCTCATCGATCGTGGCAACAACATCGTGAAACGTGCTGCCCAAATCAAGGATCTGGAATCAGAAATCAAGAAGCTGCTGTAAAGGCAGTTTCATCCCGTCGGCATAGCTCAGCTGGTTAGAGTATCACCTTGACATGGTGGGGGTCCTTGGTTCGAATCCAAGTGTCGACACAGAAAGAATGGCAACCGCAATGGTTGCCATCTTTCATTATCAGAAGCTTTCCAGCCAGGCTTTCAACTCGAATATCACGTGATAGTGGTAGGTGAAGCTCTCGCGATAGCCCCAGCCATGACCACCCGTAGGATAAATGTGGATAGAGGCTGGCACATCGTGCTTGTAAAGCTGTTGGTAATAGTTCAGACCATTGGCTGCTGGTACAGCCTTGTCGTCGTCGCTCAAAGCGAGGAAAGCACGAGGCGTCGTACGGTTCACCTGCAGATCGTTGCTGAAGTCAGCCTCCAGCTTACGCAGTTCCTTTTTCGAATGTCCATCACCCAGGAAGTTATCGTGCGAACCCTTATGGGTAAAACCCATATCCATCGTTATCACAGGATAGAACAGGATCTGGAAGTTGGGCGCTGCCTCACCTTTGGAATGAGTAGCGATCGTAGAGGCAAGGTGTCCTCCTGCCGAGAAACCCATGATGCCGATATTGTTACGATCGATATGCCACTCGGTAGCGTGCTTGCGGACGGTCTTGATGGCCTCCTCTGCGTCAGAGATAGGAACGAGACGATTGCCGTGAGGCATACGATACTTTAGAACGATGAGGGCGATACCTTGATTATTGAAGAACGTGGCCCACTGATGACCCTCATGATCCATCGCCAGATGAGAATAGCCCCCACCAGGACAGCAGACCACAGCACGACCTGTAGCCTTCTTGGCATCAGGCAGATAGACCGTGAGTTCAGCCTTGTCCTTACTGTCGCCATTTGAGTTGGGTGCGCCCTTAGGCCATAAATCCATTGTTGTTCCTTTCTGTCCAAATGCAGCCATAGTGCATGTCAGCAGCATCGTTACTACTATTGTTTTAAGTCTGTTCATTGTTTTAATTATGTTAATCAACGGTGCAAAGGTACATTTTTTATTTTAATTTTCGTAACTTTGCAGGCAGAAACTTAAAGCCAAATCACAAAAATGAAGAAAATTCTGACTATTCTGGTCCTTTCTGCACTCACTCTCAGTGCACAGGCCAAGGTAAAGTTGCCCCATCTGATTGGTGACAACATGGTATTGCAACAGCAGACAGATGCCCGTCTATGGGGATGGGCACAGCCTGGGAAAACGGTCAAGGTCTCTGTATCATGGACAAATGAAGTGGTAAGTACCAAGGCCGACAAGAACGGTGAGTGGCTGGTGAAGGTCAAGACGCCAAAAGCCAGTTATGAACCACTGTCGATCACCTTTGACGATGGTGAGCCACTGACCATCAAGAATGTGGTGGCAGGTGAGGTCTGGGTCTGTGCAGGACAGTCGAACATGGAGATGCCCGTCAAGGGATTCTGGATGTGCCCTGTGAAGGACTATAATCAGGTTGTCATCGACGCTGCCAACCATCAGGGTGTCAGAAGCGTGAAGATTCCCAGCGTGATGCGTGCTGAGCCACAGAAGGATGCGCAGTGCGAATGGCGCCAGTGCTCTCCCAAGACCGTCGGAGAGTTTTCTGCCACTGGCTATTTCTTCGCACGCACCATGCATCAGGCACTGAATATCCCCATCGGACTCATAGAAGCAAATAAAGGAGGTACGCGCGTAGAGAGCTGGCTGACGAAGGAAAACCTGAAGAAATTTACCAGCGACCCTACGGACTCAGTGGAAATCTGCAAGAAATGGGAGAAATACGACTATCATCGTTCACTACTCTGGGGCAACGGTACGTTCAACCCCATCCTGAACTTCACGGTGAAGGGTATCCTCTATTATCAGGGTTGTTCAAATGTGGGTGATCCAGGCGACCAGTACTCTGAGCGCATGAAACTGTTGGTAGAACAGTGGCGTTCGCAGTTCGGCTTGGGAGAGATCCCCTTCTATTTCGTTCAGATTGCGCCTTATGAATATGACGGCGATGTCAATGCCATCAGTGGTGCCTTGTTGCGCGAACAACAATATAAGGCTTCCAAGATCATCCCCAACAGTTCGCTGATATGCATCAACGACCTGGTCTATCCCTACGAGTTTACCCAGATCCATCCTACGCAGAAACAGCAGGTGGGTGAACGTCTGGCCTATACAGCCCTGAATCGCGACTACGGCTTTGAAGGACTGATGTATCAGAGTCCGTCATTCAAGGACATGCAGGTAAAGGGTGATGCCATCATGATCCATCTGGAAGACAACTACCACACAGATGCCCCCTTCGAGGACATGCAGGGCTTTGAGATTGCAGGCGAGGACAAGGTGTTCCATCCTGCTACAGCCCGACATTTCTGGCAAGAAGGTGGTGGCTATTGGGACGAAGCCATTATAATCAGTTCACCAGAGGTAAAGAACCCTGTGGCTGTGCGCTATTGCTTCAAGAACTTCCAGATTGGCAACGTGAAGAATGGTGGCAATCTGCCACTCTTCCCCTTCCGCACGGACAATTGGGAGAAGTGAAAGGTGAAAAGTGAAAGGTAAAAATGAAAGAGCATCCACTAGAACTATTCCATTACTGTCCAAAGTGTGGCAGTGAGGATTTTGAGATCCATAACGAGTTGAGCAGGCACTGTGCGAACTGCGGATTCACCTATTACCAGAACCCACGAGCCTCAACAGCCGCCTTTATCCTGAACGGTAAGGGCGAGTTGCTGGTGGCTCGTCGTGGAAAGGAACCAGCCAAGGGTACGCTCGACCTGCCAGGCGGTTTCGTAGACAATGAAGAGAACGCCGAACAGGGAATGGTCAGGGAGATCAAGGAAGAAACGGGCCTCATCGTCAGTGCCGACGCCGTGAAATACCTTTTCTCCATTCCCAACGTCTACCGTTACTCTGGAATGGATATCCACACACTCGACCTATTTTTCCTTTGTCAGGTTGACGATGACGCAACCATCAAGGCTGCTGACGACGCTGCCGATCTGTCATGGATCCCACTGAGAGAAGTGTATGTAGAGCGCTTCGGACTACGCTCGATACGACAGGCTGTTCACCGTTTCTTAGTGCAAAACTGTTAATAAAACTAAAATTCCTCTATATAAATAAGGTAGGAGTGAGTTTTTTGTTTACTTTTGCAGCCCGTAAGAAATAAAACGAGACAGAATATGCAAAAGAACTTAGTGATTGTCGAGTCTCCTGCCAAAGCGAAGACCATCGAGAAATTCTTGGGAAAGGACTTCAAGGTCATGTCGAGTTACGGTCACATCCGTGACTTGAAGAAGAAAGAGCTGAGCATCGACGACAAGACGCTTGAACCGGAATACGAGATTCCAGAAGAGAAGACAAAACTTGTTGCCGATCTGCACGCGAAAGCAGACAAAGCCGAGAAAGTATGGCTCGCATCCGATGAGGACCGTGAGGGAGAAGCTATCTCCTGGCACCTGTGTGAGGTACTGGGACTTGATAAGAAGAAGACCAACCGTATCGTCTTCCACGAGATTACCAAACCCGCCATTCTGGAAGCCATAGAGCATCCACGCCATCTGGACATGAACCTGGTGAATGCCCAGCAGGCTCGTCGTGTACTCGACCGTCTGGTAGGCTTTAAGCTTTCGCCCGTTCTCTGGCGTAAGGTCAAGCCAGCCCTTTCCGCAGGCCGTGTACAGAGTGTAGCCGTTCGTCTGATTGTAGAGCGCGAGCGTGAGATCCAGAATTTCCAAAGCGAGGTATATTATAGTGTCAATGGCGTGTTTGCCATTACCAATCCTGACGGTTCTGCCTCAGAGGTCAAGGCTCTGCTTGGCAACCGTTTCAAGACGGAGGCTGAGGTCATCGCCTTCCTCGAGAAGTGCAAGGATGCCACCTTCACCGTTGAGAGTATCCAGAAGAAACCCGTAAAGCGTACACCAGCTCCCCCATTCACCACCTCTACTCTGCAGCAGGAAGCAGCCCGAAAACTTGGTTTCTCTGTCAGCCAGACCATGATGGTGGCACAGCACCTGTACGAGAGCGGACGAATCACTTACATGCGTACTGACTCTGTCAACCTCTCTAAGCTTTGTCTGGGTGCCAGCAAGGGAGAAATCGTCAGACTTTATGGCGAAGACTACAGTAAGGTTCGTCAGTATCACACCAGTGCCAAGGGTGCACAGGAGGCTCACGAGGCTATTCGTCCCACCTATATGGACCAGATGGAGATCGAGGGAACGGCTCAGGAGAAGCGTCTGTATGAACTCATCTGGAAGCGTACTATTGCCAGTCAGATGGCAGATGCTGAGATTGAGAAGACGACTGTCAATATCGAGGTCAGCGGCACTGACGAGACATTCATCGCTCAGGGCGAAGTTGTAAAATTCGACGGTTTCATCAAAGTTTATCGTGAGTCATCCGACGATGACGACCAGCAGGACGAGTTTGGTCATATCCTGCCTCCTATGAAGAAAGGAGAGGTGCTCACTCGTCGTGAGATTGCTGCCACAGAACGATTCAGCCAAGGCCCACAGCGCTATACGGAAGCCAGTCTTGTTCACAAGATGGAAGAGCTGGGCATCGGCCGTCCTTCTACCTATGCGCCCACTATTTCCACCATCCAGCAGCGCGAATATGTGCAGAAGGGTGACAAGAAGGGTGAAGAGCGCCCCTACTCTCTCTATCAGTTGAAGGGCAAGCAGATCAGTCAGAAATCACGTAAGGAACTGATCGGCTCTGAGAAAGGCAAACTTATTCCTACAGATATCGGTATCGTGGTGAACGACTTCCTGATGGAGAACTTCAATGAGATTATGGACTACAATTTCACCGCTAAGGTGGAGCAGGACTTCGATAAGATTGCCGAGGGCGATGAGAAATGGACTGACATGATGAAGGCGTTCTACAAGAGCTTCGAGCCAACTGTAGAGAAGACCATGAACGCCCGTCAGGAGCACAAGGCCGGAGAGCGAGAGTTGGGTAATGACCCAAAGACAGGCAAACCCGTCTACGTGAAGATCGGCCGTTTCGGACCCGTCGTACAGATTGGTAGTGCAGAGGACAAGGACAAGCCTCAGTTTGCCCAACTTCCCAAGGAGCAGAGCATCGAGACCATCACACTCGAGGAGGCACTCGAGCTCTTTAAGCTGCCACGCAACCTGGGTGACTTTGAGAACAAGCCCATCACCATCGGCACAGGCCGTTTTGGGCCCTATGTGCTCCACGACCGCAAGTACACCTCACTTCCCAAGGACTGCGACCCCATGGCTATCACTCGCGACGAGGCTATTGCCCTGATCCAGGACAAGCGCCGTGAGGAGAGCCAGAAGCACATGAAGTTCTTCCTGGAAGATCCGAAGCTGGAGGTGATGAACGGACGCTATGGCCCCTATCTGGTTTACGACGGCAAGAATTACCGTCTGCCTAAGGCCATGCACGAAAGAGCCAAGGAACTGACCTACGACGAGTGTATGAAGGTGATCCAGAGTACACCTGTAAAGAAAGGCTGACATGACGCGAATCATCCTCATAGGCTATATGGGTGCTGGCAAGACCACCGTCGGCAAGGCACTGGCGAAGGAACTCGGCATCATATTCTATGACCTCGACTGGTATATCGAGAACAGGATGCGCAAGTCGATCGCACAGATCTTTGAAGAACGTGGCGAAGAGGGATTCCGCAAGATTGAGTATAACATGCTCCACGAAGTGGCTGAGTTCGAGAATGTCATCATCAGCTGCGGAGGCGGAACACCTTGTTTCTTCGACAATATGGACTACCTGAACCAACAGGGACAGGTGGTTTATCTGAAGGCCGACCCAGAGGTGCTCTACAAGCATCTGGCGATGAGCAAGAACGACCGTCCGCTGCTGAGAGGCAAGAGTCATGAGCAACTGATTACCTTCATCCGCGAACAGCTGGAGAAGCGTGAGCCCTACTACACCAAGGCCAAGTACATCTTGGATGTCAGCCTGATGGACAACTACGAGAAAATCAGAATCAGCGTCGAGAATATCCGCGAGCTGCTGAAAGTTTAATAAACCCTGACAACTGTTAGAATGAAGAAATGGACCATTGAAGATTCGAAGGAGCTCTACAACATCAACGGTTGGGGCACTTCCTATTTTGGCATCAACGACAAAGGCGATGTCTATGTCACTCCTTGTAAGAATAATACGCAGATTGACTTGCGTGAAGTGATGGACGAACTGGCATTGCGTGATGTCACGCCTCCAGTATTACTCCGTTTCCCAGACATCCTGGACAACCGGATCGAAAAGACCTGGAGTTGTTTCAAGAAGGCCAGTGAGGAATACGACTACAAAGGCGATAATTACGTGGTCTATCCCATCAAGGTCAACCAGATGCAGCCCGTGGTAGAGGAGATCATCTCTCATGGCCGTAAATTCAATCTGGGTCTTGAGGCTGGTTCAAAGCCTGAGCTGCATGCTGTCATTGCCATGCAGTGCCAGAGCGATTCAATCATCGTTTGCAATGGTTATAAGGACCAGAGTTACATCGAGCTTGCCCTGTTGGCCCAGAAGATGGGTAAACAGATCTTCATCGTGGTAGAGAAGATGAACGAACTCGAGATCATCGCCCGTGAAGCCAAGAAGATGAATATCCGACCCAATATCGGTATCCGTATCAAGCTGGCCTCTTCTGGTTCTGGCAAATGGGAGGAAAGTGGTGGCGACGCCTCGAAGTTCGGACTGACCAGTGCTGAATTGCTGGAGGCCCTTGAACTGCTCGACAAGAAGGACATGCGCGACTGTTTGCGCCTGATTCATTTCCATATCGGCTCTCAGATTACCAAGATTCGTCGTATCCAGACAGCTCTCCGCGAAGCTTCGCAATTCTATATCCAACTGCATAAGATGGGATATAACGTGGACTTCGTAGATTGCGGTGGTGGTCTGGGCGTCGACTATGATGGTACTCGCTCACCATCGAGTGAATCGTCTGTGAACTACTCCATTCAGGAATACGTCAACGACTGTATCTACACTTTCGTGGATGCAGCTAACAAGAACGGTCTTCCCCATCCCAATATCATCACTGAGAGTGGACGCTCACTGGCAGCCCACCACTCCGTACTCGTCATCGACGTGCTGGAGACGGCCTCTCTGCCTGAGATGCCTGAGGAGTTCGAGCCCGACGAGAACAGTCACCAGCTGGTGAAGGATCTCTATGAGATCTGGGACAACCTCTCGCCACGTAATGTGCTTGAGGACTGGCACGATGCTGAGCAGATCCGTGAGGAGGTGCTCGACCTGTTCTCGCATGGTATCGTCGACCTGAAGACGCGTGCAGAGGTGGAGGCGATGTACTGGAGCGTGTGTCATGAGATCCATGCTCTCGCCAAGAGCCTGAAGCATATCCCTGAAGAGCTGATGAAAATCGACAAGCTGTTGGCAGACAAGTATTTCTGCAACTTCTCACTCTTCCAGAGCCTCAGCGACTCATGGGCCATCGACCAGGTGTTCCCCATCATGCCCATCCAGCGACTCGACGAGCGTCCTACACGTAATGCCACCATCCAGGACATTACCTGCGACAGCGATGGTAAGATTGCCAACTTCACGACGAATCGTCATAATACCCATTCACTTCCTGTTCATGCGCTCAAGAAGAATGAGCCCTATTATCTGGGCGTGTTCCTCGTTGGTGCCTATCAGGAGATCCTGGGTGACATGCACAACCTCTTTGGCGACACCAATGCTGTACATATCTCAGAAAAGGACGGCACCTATCATATTGACCAGATCATCGACGGTGAGACGGTGGAAGAGGTACTCGAATATGTGCAGTATAATCCCAAGAAGCTGGTTCGCCAGCTCGAAGTATGGGTGGCCAAGAGTGTGAAGCAGGGCAAGATCTCCCTCGAAGAGGGTAAAGAGTTCCTCAGTAACTACCGTTCAGGTCTTTACGGCTACACATATCTGGAGTAAAGGTAAAAGGGTAAAAAGGTAAAAGGGTGAAAGAAAAGCTAACGATCGTAAAGGTAGGTGGAGCTATCGTCGAAGACGAGGCCCAGCTCTCACAACTGCTCAAGGACTTCAGTGCCATTGAGGGCAAGAAAGTGCTGGTGCATGGTGGAGGCCGCAAAGCCACCAAGATGGCAGAGCGTCTTGGCATTGAGTCGAAGATGGTGAACGGCCGTCGTATTACGGATGCCGATATGCTCAGTGTGGTCACCATGGTCTATGGCGGACTCGTCAATAAGAACCTCGTGGCTCGTCTGCAGGCCAATGGTGTCAATGCCCTGGGACTCACAGGTGCTGATATGGACGTCATCCGTTCGCATAAGCGCCCCATCAAAAATGGTGTCGACTTCGGTTTCGTAGGCGATGTTGACAAGGCTAACGGTCTGATGCTCAGCAAGCTTATCGAGGAAGGCATCACCCCCGTGATGGCACCCCTGACCCACGACGGTGAGGGAAACATCCTCAACACCAATGCTGATACTATCGCCAGTGAGACGGCCAAGGCTCTGGCTAGCTACTACGATGTGACACTTATCTTCAGTTTCGAGAAAAAAGGTGTCCTGCGCAATCCTGATGACGATGACTCAGTCATCCCAACCATCACACGTGAGGATTTTGCGAGATATCAGGCCGACGGCACCATCAGCGGAGGCATGCTCCCCAAGATCGAGAACGCCCTCGCTGCCATCGATGCAGGCGTTAAAGAGGTCATCATCACCCTCGCCACTGCTATCGACGGAAAAGCAGGCACCATCATCAAATAAAAAAATATTTCATATTAACTGTAACTTTTGCGTTTCTCAATCGTCATATAAGAAGAGAGGATGAAAGAAATCAGTTTCCGGAACGATGTCCTACCACTGAAGAACGAGCTATACAGGCTTGCACTCCGTATCACCCTCAACCCCGCTGAGGCAGAGGATATCGTCCAAGAAACACTGATAAAAGTCTGGAACAGACGAGACCAATGGGACACGATCGACTCCATCGAAGCCTTCTGTCTGACCATCTGCCGCAATCTCTCACTCGACAAGATGCGAAAGATGGAAAACCAGAACCAAAGCCTGGAAGATGCCGACAACGACGCGCCAGACCACAGTTACTCATCCAATCCTGAGGAACAGGCCATGCAGCAAGACAGAATCGCACTGATACGCCGACTCATCAACGGACTGCCCGAGAAACAGCGAAGCGTAATGCAACTCAGGGACTTCGAAGGCAAGAGCTATAAGGAAATAGCCGCCATCATGAACATCAGTGAGGACCAGGTGAAGATCAATATCTTCAGAGCCCGACAGGTGATTCGCCAAAAGTATTTTGAAACAGAGAAATATGGATTATAAATATATTGAACAACTATTAGAGCGTTACTGGGAGTGCGAGACCACTCTTCAGGAAGAAGCTATTCTGCGTGCCTTCTTCAGTCAGGAGGAGGTGCCTGCAGAATTGCTGAAGTACAAGGCGCTGTTCATCTATGAGCTCCAGAAAGAGGAAGTCTTGGGTGATGATTTCGATGCCCGCATCCTGGAGAAGACGCAGCCCACAGCCAAGACCGTCACCCTGACGAGTCGCCTGATGCCGCTCTTCAAGGCTGCAGCTATTGTGGCTATCGTTCTGACACTGGGCAACGCTGCTCAGGCACCTTGGAACTATGGTTGGGAAGATCCGAAAGATGCCTATGCCAAGTTCCATCAGCAGACTGCTGACTCTGTGAATACGCTTGGAGTCATCCAGGCAGAGAATATGCCAGACAGCACGAAGGTTTCGACCTCCGATACGCCCACTTATCTTGAATAAATTTTCTATGCTTTCTTTATAATAATCATTTTTAAACACGATGAAGAAACTGTGAAGTTTCATTCTCTCAAATTTTTCAGTAAAGTACTAACGCAAAACAAAAGGGCTGCCTCCGTAACACACCGGTGAGCAGCCCAACTTTTTTCTATACCTTATATTATTTCTTCAGCCTCAGGTTCAACTGGAACAGAGCAGGCAGGAAAATACACAGTGAGAATCCCAGTGCCATCAGCACTCGCTGCTGTGAGCCAAAGAGATCCATCAGCGTCAAGTCAGGATCAGGGTAAAGGTTGAAGAGCACATATGCCACCGTATTGTTCACCCAATGATAAACCACGCCAGGCACGATACTATCCGTACGATAGTACATCCAACCCAACAGCAGACCAATCAGGAAGGCATGTGGCATCTGAGCAGGATTCATGTGAATCAGGGCAAAGAGCAAAGCCGAGATTGTAATCCCTACCCAGTGAAGACTGTTCCATTGCAGCAGAGCCCTCAGCACTGCCCCTCTGAACACCAGTTCCTCTGCCAAAGGAGCCAATAAGCCAACAACTAGATAGCCCCAACGATCCTTCAGGATCATCTCGAACTCATCCTCCACCCAATTAGGCAAGGCAGGCATCTGCTCCTGAAGCCAAGTGGAGGGAATGATGGCTCCCAGTGCAGCCAGTACACACCAGAACAATACGAACCAAGGGCGTGTACGCATCCAGTCGCGCGAGGCTACGCTCCATTTCGCCAACATGAAAACAGCTATCGTTATCAAACTGAAAACAGCCATCATGATAATCATCCCTGTGGCGTTCATAGGCACGTCCTTACCCATCACGAAGGGCCAAAGCCCCTGAACCAGCATACTGATAACGGCCTGAATGGCTGCAAACACGATTGTATAAATCAATGCATTCTTCATCGCAATATATCTTTTACTTGTTTTTCATCTTCCTGTAACTGGACCACAAGTGCCTCTGGCGAATCGAAACGACGCTCCTCGCGCAAACGCTGGACGAACTGGATGTCAACTCGCTGTCCATAGAGATCATCGTCGAAATCGAGAATATTCACCTCCAAGGTCTGTCCCTTACCTTCGAAAGTCGGGCGCGTACCTATATTCATCATAGCAGCCCTCTTCTGTTGGTCCTTCCCCGTCGTCGCCCAAACGGCATAGACGCCAGGAGCAGGAATCAGTTTGTCAGCACATAGCAACTCCAGATTGGCCGTGGGGAATCCCAACTGGTGGCCAATATGCTCCCCAGGCATCACCTTGCCAGAAAGCTGATAAAGTCGTGTCAGACACTGTGGCATCTGCTCAACATGACCCTCCAGAAGCAACTGACGGATAACTGACGAACTGACAGCCCGACTGCCGTCTGCCATCAATTCGGCATCACCTCTCACCACCTGCATACCCATCTCCTGACCATAACGCACATAATCGTCGAAGCCCTCCTCGCGATTATGACCAAAACGGTTGTCATAGCCAGTAATCAGCATGTCGGCATTCAACTGGCCGTGCAGGATCTGCTGCATAAACTCGCGTGCCGTCAGTGCAGCCAGTTCCTTGGTGAAAGGCAGCACCACGAGATAATCGATGCCCAACTGGCCGATGATAGTTTGCTTCTCCTCCAGCGTCGTCAGCAACTGAGGACGGAACGTAGGATCGAGCACCTGTCTGGGTGAACGGTCGAAAGTCACAACAGCCGAACTGAGCCCAGAAACTTTCGCCTGTTCAGCAACCATACCAATCAGGTGCTGATGCCCCTTGTGAACACCATCAAACACCCCAATGGTTGCCACGCATTTTGGGAGCTGAAAATCACTTTGATTCAAATAAATTGTCTCCATGAGGGCACAAAGTTAAGCATTTTTGCTTATTTCCGCAAAAAAATTTGGATATTTAATATTTTTCTTGTAACTTTGCAACCCAAATCTAGGACTTGTAGCTCAGTTGGTTAGAGCAACAGACTCATAATCTGGAGGTCCCTGGTTCAAGCCCAGGCTGGTCCACTACTACTTAATCCATTCCGCTTTATGATGAGAAAGAAGTGCTGGCTCTTATGCATGGTTGCCCTTTGTCTGAGTCTTATCGCAACCAGTTGTTCGAAGAAAGAATCCTCTTCTCAAGAGGAAATGAATGAAAACTTCAAGGCGCTAGTCATGGGTGGAAAGGATATCGATCCGAATCAGACCTGGAATACAGGCATTAGTACGCCCATCACAGTAAGCGTCAATTTGGAGCCAGGCGTAACCTATCCGGTTTATTTTTTCATCTCCAATCCGGCTATTGATCCTAATGCCCATTATGTTGGTATGGCCATTCTCAAGTCTGGAGAATCCAAGACAGTCTCTGTGGTAAGATCTGCCAATGTTACCCAACTCTATGCAGCCTGCTATGGCGGCAAAGGTAAAGCTATTTGTCTGCCTGTCAAAGGTTCAGAAGTATCATTCAGCGGAACCATCACCAACGAACCCTCCTCTCCCAAGCCCACAACCGGCAACAATTGGAGCGTGCCTGTCATTAATATGCCCAGCACTTCCAAGTACACGACTGGCACCATGGTGGCCCCTGACGATATCGATCCTGAATCACCAAGCGAAGCAGAGCTCCATGTGCTCATCAACAACGATTATACAGGTATTATCCCTTCTCTGAACAGCCACTCCAATCTCTCCGTTTACGTAACTGGCACTTGGACCTTGACTTTCGACCAGCGCTTTGTCAATGGCAACGTGCTCGTCGTGGGCAATGGAGGTAAGGTCGTGGTTCCAAAGGGCTTTAAGCTTTCCACATCACCACTTACCGATAGCCAGAAGCCTGGCATGATATATGTGTTGCCAGGTGGCGAAATCAGTGGTGAGGGAACGGTGGAGTTTACCGATGGTACCAGTACCTATAGTTATAATGCTGGTAGCATCACCATCAATGAGGTTCGCCTTTCCAGCGGCTCGCTCTATAATGCAGGTACTATTGGCGACGGAAATAATACCAATACCACAGTTTATGGCGAAGCCACAAATGGCGACACACCAGGGCTGCTCTTCAACTACGGCACAGCCTATCTGATGCAGGCCAGCGGCTCTGAGTTTGGTATCCTCAATTCTAACTTCGTCAAGGTTCTTGTATCTTTGTCACTCAGCAGCGCCTCACGTATGGATGATGGCAGCACTATCGAGTGCGGCTTGCTCTCCCTTCAAGGCAACGCCTCTTCTAATTCTGTGCTTTATATGGGCAATGGTTCTTTCCTGAACTGCAGTGGTTCTATTACTATTAATAACTATGGCGTTTGGGGACCCTCAGGCAATAACTTCAGTGACAATGCACTGTTTGTAGCCAACGGATGTAGCAAATGCACAACAATTGAAGGCAATGCCAACACCTTTATGCTCGACCACGTTCAGCTTCAGCTTTCTTCAACCTTCCAAGGTATCGACCTCATTTCCAGCTGGATCAATGGAAGCGGCATCAGTGCAGATCGCCAGACCTGCTTCTTCAGCATGGACTATACAGAAGCCCCTTTGTACAGTGGCATGTTCTACGCTTTTGAATTCCCTGGCGACAACTCTATTCGCGATTTTGATTATAACGACCTTGTACTGCTTGTCAGTGCTCCTTACGACAATGGCGATGGTACCTATAGTTGCTTCCTCAGTGTGGCCTGTGTGGGAACTAAGCTCAATACCTATTTATATTACAATGGAGAACAAATTGGAGAGGAGATCCACAAACACATGAGCATCGACAAGGAGACGACCGTCAATACCAATAAGGTAGTGCAGCTACCCAGATATATTGGAGAATTGACATTCTCGTCGCCAAACATTGACATCGGCTCTTTCAAATTCACTATACGCACAGAGGATACCGATGGCTCATCATCTAATAACTATTCGCAGCTTTCGACCAGCAATGCCCCACTCTTCATGGCTGTCAATGCTGATTCTGAAGCAAAATGGAGATGGCCACGCGAAGGAACTAATATCGGACTGGCTTACTTGATGTTCAGCACATGGGCTGCAAACCAGCAGGAAGCAACCAACTGGTATGAACAAAGCTACGCCGTCAGCACCCAGATAGTTTCTTGGTAGGATAGGGATGCTAGGATAGATTTACCAGACAAATACGTTCGACTCGTTGGGATACTCATACCAATCCTTTGACTGGTTCCTGTTTACGGCCCATTCACCAAATGAATGGCCACCTACGTCATAGGCACCAAAGAGGATACTGGAACCCGTCGTTTTATCCTTCATACGGAATCCCATGTTCACCCCCTCCAAAGGATGACAGAAAGAGCCTAATGGAACTATCAAAGCCCAAGGCAGGTGACCCACGTCAATATAATTATACTCATTAAGCGCCTTCACCGTCCTATAATTATAAGTGTGAACCTCCATATTGACACCATTATATGATCGTATAATGAATGGGTCGATATTATTGAGCGTAATGCCATTCGCACGAATGTCTGTCTTGAGTTTCAAGACGAAGGTCACCTCCCTCGGTACCATCAGCTGCGCATCGGTAGATGACTGCTTCGTCACATTATACTGCTTACGCTGGAACATACCAAAATCTGCATTGAGAATGTCGCCCGTAGCCCAGTGAGCATCAGCGAAGAGGTTCAGGATGGGCTCCCCCTTCAGACCCTTCAAGAGCAGATCACGCTCTCTCAGAACAGCCATATACTGATCCGTGATTTCCTTATTAAACGACTTGTCTCCAACAGTATATACCGTATCTATCTCGTCATAACTGATTTCAGGCAGGCGCAGACAACCAGCCAACTGCTGATTACCACCTACAGCAGCCAACCTCACGTGAAAATACATCTCACGGGCATTGGCACGCTCCAAAGCAATATGCATCAAAACGTCGTTATAATCGAAATCGCCTGGCTCTGGGAACTCCTGTTCGTAGCAGAATGCGAAATACTGGAACATCGGTGAGTAACTGAGCATCTCCTTCTTGAAAAGCGTCGTCGAGAAGTCCACATCGCGATTGGCAGGATTGAACTCTGTCACCGTATAAGCACCTGTAGAATCAACAGCTGCTGCATAGAGTGTACTGAGAAGACTTGGATACGATACGCTCAAGCCCACACGATTGCCCTCCTCCATATAGAGTTGTCCAACAACTTGAGCCAATGACGAAGTCTTAGGGTTCGCATCCAGGATCATGACCTTCTTAGTTCCCACACCAGCATTTGCTGTAATGATCAGATACTTTGTCGTCGTCAATTCCCAATTATGATTGGGATCAACACTATCCACTGGCGACTGAATCTTAATCAGCGTGTCATAAATAGCCTCATCGAACATATTCTTTTTGCAAGAGCTACCCGTTCCCACAAGTATGGAGATAGCAACTACTGCCATGATCAGATATTGGATTCTCTTCATATTCCTATTTATTATAAGTACCAATTTGGGGCAAAATTACAAAAATTCTTGGATACACGACGCATATTTTTGCCTCTTTTACAGATTTTAACACGAAAAGTGATACAAGATATCGATATTTTTCCTAAATTTGCAGCCGAATCGATTCAATAATAAAAGTTACGTAACGTCTATTAAGTATTTTTGTTGCAATGAAAAGGTATTTGATTAAAGGAGCATTGGCTCTAATTGCCGGCTTATTCATCACCAGTTGTTCGCACGAGACTGAGGTAAACTACACTCCCGAACAAGTGCGAAAAGCCAATCAGTTTGAGGAGGCTTTCAAGGAGGTCTTCACTAGTAACATTTCCCCCAATCAAGACTGGGGTTATACACCTGCTTATCTGTTGCAGGCCTCAACGCGTGTTGCAGACCCCAGAAGCAACATGTGGGCCAGTGAAGGCTATAAAATCCCTGTAGCAATTACGCCTACAGAAAGAACATTGGTAGTCAATTATTTCAGCAACCAAGGGGCAGAAACCTATACCTCACTCGTTGATTTGAAGGAGTTCTTCGTTCAACAAGTATATAAAGGTGTAGCAGAATATACTGCCGGTAATGGCGGCAAAGTAATTGGAGGTAACCAGATGGACTGGCTCTGTGCTGGTTCGGCAAGCATGGGCGATGACCATGTGAACAACTTCAACAACGCAGATGGTAGCGTCATGTTGATGGTTAATAGTAGCACCCAGCGTTTTGGCTTCAAATCATCTTCCGACAATGGCCATGTTTTCTATAATTTCCGTATGGTTGACGGTGCCACCATCGATCCTTCACTGGCAGGAGCCTACTATGTGGGTCTTGACTTTGAGGCCGCTGGTGCAAATCCTAATGAGCAGGTATCGCGCGACAGAATCTATAACGACTGGATCGTGAAGATTATTCCTGGTAAGGGTATCAACAACAACCCTGATGCGCCATCTACAGCCTATACTGAAAATACGAGGACAACAAAGACTGAGTACTTCAAAAAGAGATACCTTAAAGACTTTGGCCGCGTGTTCTGCGAAGATCTTGGAGGAAACTATTCCAACCGTGAGGATTTCGACTACAACGACGTTGTCTTCGATGCCAAGCTTTGGATGGAAGAGGAATGGCAGAAGGTGACCGTTACAATTAAGCAGGTAAAAACTACTGAGACGACCTATTATGAGAAGGATGCACAAGGGAATGTTGTGATGGAGAATGGACAGCCAAAGGTAAGTTACGTTGACACTCAGACGGAAACGATAACCACAGAAGAGACTCCTGTTTTAAGCCAGGTTGAGGGCACGTCGCCAACATTCTATGCAGAGATATGCCTGCTGGCTACTGGAGCTACGCTGCCTGTAAGAGTTGGTGGACCAAACGCCATTGAGGTTCATAAGGCATTTGGTGATTACGCTGTAGACTGTATGATCAATACCTTCGATGAATATACATCAACCGTTAAGAACGGCTTCGGCTACCACGAAACTGCTGAGCCTGTCACGCTCGACTGGATTGATGTGACATCATTCTTCTCTAATAAGAGCACCTACAGTATCAGCGACATCCCCGTCTATGTACGTTGGCAAGGAACTGAAGCCACAGCCGTAAAGTCCGTCAAGGGGTCTGCGCCTGAGAGATTCACCATCAGAGAGAAGATCAATTGGGCCAGCGAGCGCGCCAATATGAACGTCGGCTACCCTGCTTTCACTTCTTGGGTTGAAACCGATTCACCCTTCTGGACTGGTGTTGATCCAACCAAGCAAGGTCTTTACCAAGGCTACCCAAGCCCCTCAGCTGGCCTGACCTTCGACAATAGCGATGTCGATGCAGAGCATATCCTAGCAGTTCATTACACCAAGTATGATATTGAACAAATTGATGGAATAACTGTCGAAAAGGATGGAGAAGATGCTGATGACGATGATGATGATGATATTGTTGTGCTAGAAAGTGGTGATGTTCTAATCAAGTCTGGCCCTATTACAAGCTATACAGTATTAGATAATTCACTATTTGGTGGTGTTGAACCAAAAGAAGGTGATGAAATTCACTTCTATATGGATTATACTACTAATTATTGGCAAATAATGACATGGGATAATCATTATGGCTCTAGCAATGATGTTCCTAACTGGGGAGGATCCAATGTAAGTAATTCAACTGCAAATGTTTGGGGATCATCACATAAGTACATAATTATGGAAGTTGGTTCTTCACTAGCCAATATGCTTAAAGAATATGGAATAAGAATTCAACCAGACCAAATTACAATAAAAGCCGTTGCATATAGATCAAAATAGAAAAATTCAAATACCTCAAATAATAAATTGTAACATTTTTGAAGGGCGTCCGCGTGAGCGAACGCCCTTCTTCCCTTGAATAATTATTCCGTTTATAGAACATTTCCCTCTATCACAAAATTGATTTCTCAAACGATTGCACGGACATTAACTTTTATTAACCCAAATTCTTTCCTACCTATTTATATTTTTTGTACCTTTGCAAGCGATTCATTCCTAATGAAGTCATTCAGACAAATAGTTATTAACCATAGTATAAACTTTTAAAACTTTCAGAAAATGAAAAAGTATTTGATGTCAGGAATTGCAGCCTTCGCGATAGCCGCTGCATTCACAAGCTGCTCGAAGTCCACCGACCTCTACGATCAAAACGCCGTAGATGAGAGAAACAAGCAAGAGCAGGAGCAAAAGTTGCAGGATAAAATAGATCTTGCAAAGGCTAATTACAAAGCAGCTTTTACAAATGCCTTTGGTAATATCCAAAATGGCCATACATGGGGGTTCGGGAGTGCAAAGGCTAGTACTCGAGCAGGAGGAGATCCTACCGCAAATGTAGAGGGTAAATTCTGGGCAAAACCTACATCTGATGGCCTTAATCTTGTTGTTCCTGGTAAACTCACTGAGGCTCAGAAAGACAAAGTTCGTCGCTATTTCCAACAGCACCAATTCCCTGGCGGTACAGAATGCGAAGCAATGACAGACTACTTTGTACAGCATGTATATACTGGCACAACAAAGGTTGATAATGCTTCATTAACAACTGAGAAGTATATTGACGGCAACCTTAGTCTTCAGCCTTGTTGTAATTATATGAATAAATTGGGGGTTGGCAGCATGCACCTGCATGTAAACGATTACAACGCAACAACATCTACTACTCGTGAGGTATGGGATGGTGTAACATACAAAGATGGCTATACACCAACTGGAGATATGAGTAGAGACTTCAATTACGCATATCTGTATCAAGATCAAATTATGCTGATGCAGAACGTAGACACACAGAGTTTTGGTTATCACAATTCTATGGCTAGTAATGAAGATTATAATCATTATCGTCTTGTTTCTGGTGATGTTATTCAAGCTTGGGATAATAGCACAACTGCCACCAATGGTGAAAGTGCTGATGTTTCTGGCATGCTTTTCGTAGGCTTTGACTTTGAGGGCAGAATTGACAATGGTGTTACAATTAATACAGACGGAAATGGTAATAAATACTTTGATGGTAATTTGAACATGTATGGTTTCCGCGAGGCAACTTCTGACGATCCTGCAGAAAAAGTAGCATATATGAAAAATCATGTTGGCGGCGACAATAAACAGTATGTTCTTGGTTGTGCTGATGGTTATTACTCTGATTGGATTGTTCGCATTACAAAGGCCGTAACAAGAAAAACTGTTAAAGAGGAAGGTCGTATTATCTGCGAGGATCTTGGAACATCTGACGACTTTGACTTCAATGACGTTGTGTTTGATGCCACCATCTATACCGATGGAACTTGCGACATTGAAATTTTAGCAGCAGGTGGAATCTTAGACATCTCTGTTGCTGGACAGCCAATACATCCTGCAGTTCCAACTATGACTACAAAATGCAGTTACAAATTTAGCACAAGCGGATACAATAGCCTAAATGACATTCCTGTTGTTGTAACAGTTGACGCTGCTTTAGCTACTACATACGAGTTAGCTGCAACGCCAGGCGATGCACCTCAGAAAATTCGAGTTGCTAAAACATATAAATGGTGTACTGAGCGTACGAATATTGAGGATGCACATCCAGGATTTAAAGCATGGGTTAGCGACGAAACTAAGGATGCTTGGATGAACAACTATGTTAATGGAAAAGTAGTTGAATAAGTAACACATCAAATACTTAAAAATAAACTGAATTAAGGAAAGTGAGGTGTCTGCGCGATGCAGGCACCTCTTTTCTTTTGCGAGCTTCCCAGCGACTGATCATCATGTCGGCTACGATTGGTGGCCGTAGCCGACCTAATCGATGAGATGAGGAGCAGTAAGGTCGAAAGCCACAACATTACGGCTCGCCAGATATTCCCAAGGTGGGAACATGATAGTCCCAGTATGGGAATGTTTTAGTCCCAAGGTGAGAACATTTTCTCTGTAACTAGAGCATAAATTTCTCTTAGTTAGCGCGAAAAATGGCTCATCCCTCACATGAATCTTCTGAAATACCTTTAAACAAAGGAGATCTTACAATTTTATCCCTCCCTTCATCTCTCCCGTCATCTCTCCCATATCTCTCCCGTCACCCCTCACATGTTCTCTCACATCGACGAGCTGGCATTTTTGAAATCTTCGTACAATTTGGGTAGCAGTCAAAAGAGGCCGTTTTTGCTACTATACTATGAAAAAATTGCGGGATAGTTAGGAAAAAAGTTTTTCATAGTATAGTAGCAAAAACTGGGTAGTAATACGATTTTTGAAAATCACTTACAAAAGATGATGCAGAAAAGTATACCATACTACGACCCCATTCCTTGAAGGGAGGGATCACGGGAGAGATTTGGGAGAGATTCAGAACATCCCTCCCATCCTGAACACCCAGTCTGCAAAGGCTTTTCCGAAGAAAATGGGAGGGATGAGAGTTTTTTTTGCAAAAAGTCGCAAAAAGCGCACGAATAAGCGCCGCTTAATTTGAGACAAGCTACGCTTATTTTGCGATAAGCGGTGCTTATTTCGTAACAAGCGGCACTTAACGCAAGGCTTTCCGTGAATTTCTGTTAAAAATTCGGCAATTCCGTTGGATGGTATAGAAAAAATTCGTATTTTTGCACGAATAAAGACAACTATTAATAAATAAGCTTATTGAAAATAAATAGTATTTGAGTATGAAGAAGTATTTGATGACCGCAGTTGCCGCCCTTGCATTAGGCGGGTTGATGACCAGCTGTACCCACGATGTGGATAGCTCAAGTTCTAGCGGCGATGTCGCCCAGAACGCCAAAGAATCATATGAGCAGGCTTTCCTCAACACTTTCGGGCGCCCAGTAGAAGGCCTTGACTGGGGATTTGGCAGCAGTAGCGCAACAACTGGTAGTACAAGAGCTTTGACAAGAGCAATACCAACAAAGCCAACCTTTAGTTCCCAAACAGATGTTGCAGAACCGACAAGCAGTAAGCCAGCATTGTCAACAACAGTTTACAACACCGTTGCTGCAGCCAAACAGGCTGGTGTAACAGTAACTGATGCTAAAAGTAAGACAATAACTGTCGACAACAATTCTGTCATAGAAATAAACAGTTCAAGCACCCTAAACGAATTAGGAAATCGTAGTGGTGTTGTTGCTTATCTTGGAGAGAATATGACTTCGCTCCCGTCATTCAACCAAAATAACATTAACACAGTTGTTGTCCCTGAGGATAAGACTCTGACCCTATCAGGTATTAGTCAGAATCTGGAAATCTATCTGGCTCCAGGTGCAACATTAACATTTACTGGTGACATTGGAGTGGAAAGAGGATTCCATCTGTATATGAGCAGCGGAAGTACGTTTGTAGCTCAAGGAGTGCACATCAAAAATGGTTCATGGATTTTAAATCACGGTGGAACCATCACAATAGGAACGGAGCAGAATAAGAAGAGTCTCAATCTGGAGAACAATTGTATTCTTTGGAATGAGGATGGTGGTGAGAATCATGGAAGTGTTACCATTCATCAAGACTTGAGCACAGTAAATGATAATGGTATTATATATAATGCCAGCAATTGTTCAATTTCGGCATCGAATCTTTCACTCAACAAATATGTTACCTTATGGGATGCTGGAACAATTACTATTACCAATGAGATGAAATGTGTCAATGAAGAAAACAAAGTCAGAACCACCAATACAGGAAGATTAGAAGTTGGAAGTTTGAACCTCATTAACAACTACGATCTCCTGATCAACGAAGGAACCTTGGTTTCTGGTGCAATCAAATTACATAATACAGGCGCAGAACTTGTCAACTTTGGAACTTTACGAGGTACATCTATGGAAGTTGGTGCTGGGTCATTGTTCCATAACGTCGGACCAGCGATAATGAGTGGCAAGACTTATATTAATAATACCAACTGCAAATGGATGAATGATGACTCATACACTTGTACTGAGTTTGAAATCGATGGTGGTAGCAATTCTACAGAGCCTTTTGTTTTCAATAATTGTAAATTAATTGTAAACGGTAAGTTTAAACAGACTCATGGCTATTTCGTCCTTGATGGTGGAAATAGAGGAGGAGCATATGTTTATTGTCAATCGTTCGATTGGACTGGCGACAACTATTTCTTAATGGGTAGTAAGTCTCTGCTGGAAGTAACAGGACAGTTGCTTGGAGCAAACCGCAATTCAGCACCAGAGTACGGATTCCATGGAGAAGGTGGAGCTGATGGTTATGCTGTGATTAAGGCGGGTTCGATTGCTAAGGATTCTGAAGGAAAATATCGCATGGCCTATTATGGATACCTTTATATCGACACCAGCAATCATTTTACACAAGGACAAGCATCAGACGGGCCTTGGTACTATCATGGCACCAACGTCCAATTTAGTTTCACAGATGAAAACGACACAAATGTTGTCGCCACTGCTTCACCTGTTTCAATCCCCAAGACGGATTGTAGTCCTGGCTATAGTTACACGCCACCAACTCCTCCAGTAACTCCCGTTACAGACAAGGTTCGAGTCATTGCTGAGGACTTGACGACACTCGACGGAAAGGCTGATTTTGACTTCAATGATGTTGTATTCGACGTTGATTTGCTTTCGAACAACCAAGTGAGAATCACACTTCTGGCTGCTGGTGGTACGCTACCACTGACTGTTGGCGACCAGGGACAGCAAGAAAGTGGAGATTACGAGCCCACAATGGAGATGCAAAAAGACTCGCAAGGTCAAGACATGGAAAGTGTGATGAAATACGAAGTTCACCGTCTGTTCAAGGTGGCAACTACCACAATGGTAAATACCAATGCTGCTGGTGGTGCTAACAGAGATGCTGTGGAAGTCATTATCGACAACCCATCTACATCGTCCGATATCCACGAAATCGCTAACGCAATTCCCATTCGAGTATATAAGAAAAATACTTGGATTGAACTGGAGAAAGCCGTACCTGTTGGCACCAGATCGGATAAATTGACTGCTAGCAAAGTGGCCGTAGACGGTACGTTCCAGTGGTGCGCTGAACGTGTAAGCATCAACAAGGATACTCGTTATCAGTATTCTGACTATAAAGGTACTCAGAAGAGCCGTTTCGAGCTCTACCTGGATGGAAAACTGGGTGCAAAGTGGTGGGATCAGAGTACTATCGCTTCAGAATAATCAATAAGAATAAAAATACTTTATCAATACTTAAATACTAAATTGGGGGGCGGCTGCGTGAGCAGGCGCCTCTTTTTTTGCACAAAAGGGACGGTTCTTATTGTGTAATTCAGAATTATTTATTAACTTTGCACTCTGTATGGTATTGAATTGGATTTGGGTAGGATTTTTCATCATTGCCTTTGTGATGGCACTGGTGAAATTGGTGTTTCTGGGAGACTTTGAGGTCTTCCCGGCTATGATGGATTCGACGTTCTCATCGTCGAAGACGGCTTTTGAGATTTCATTAGGACTGACTGGCGTCTTGTCGCTCTGGCTGGGCATCATGAAAATCGGTGAGAAAGGCGGCGTGGTGAATGTGCTGGCTCGCGTGCTGAGTCCTATCTTCACCAAACTGTTTCCTGACATCCCCAAGGGACACCCTGTAACGGGCTCGATCTTTATGAACATCGCAGCGAACATGCTGGGACTGGACAATGCAGCCACTCCTTTAGGTCTGAAGGCGATGGAGCAACTGCAAGAAGTGAAAAATGAAAAGTTAAAAGTGAAAAGAGAAGCGGGCGAGATCAGCGAGAGCGAGTTTCAGGATCTGAAAGTGACAGCTTCGAACCCGATGATCATGTTCCTCGTGCTGAACACCTCTGGACTGACGCTGATACCTATATCTATTATGGTGTATCGCGCCCAATTGGGAGCTGCACAGCCAACGGATATCTTCATCCCCATCCTGCTGGCTACATTCTTCTCGACACTCGCTGGCATCATCATCACCAGCCTCTTCCAGAAGATTAACCTCCTGAACCGTACGATACTGCTGACACTGGGAGGCGCTGCTGTCCTGGTGGCTGCAATCATCTGGGGCTTCGGACAACTCGACTCTGTGCTGATGAACAAGGTGAGCACCTCGGCAGCAAACATCATGCTGATGCTGATCATCATCGCTTTCATCCTGGCTGGTATCCGAAAGAAAGTCAATGTCTACGACGCCTTTATCGAGGGTGCGAAGGACGGCTTTACGACAGCCGTGAGGATTATCCCCTATCTGGTGGCAATCCTCGTTGGAATCGGTGTTTTCCGTGCCTCTGGGGCGATGGACATGCTGATCGACGGCATCCGTTGGAGCGTAGAGGCCTGTGGGGCCAACTCCGACTTCGTGGGTGCCCTGCCTACGGCCTTGATGAAACCCCTCTCAGGCAGTGGGGCTCGAGGCATGATGGTGGATGCGATGACGACCTATGGCGCTGATTCGTTTATTGGTCGCCTGAGCTGTATCTTCCAAGGCTCGACGGACACGACCTTCTATATCCTCGCTGTGTACTTCGGCAGTGTGGGCATCGTGAAGACAAGACATGCTGTGACATGCGGACTGCTGGCTGATCTGGCTGGCATCATCGCTGCCATCGCTATCGCATACTTATTCTTTGGGTAAAATGGCAAATCTGAAATCACTCGCAAAGGACACGGCCATCTACGGCTTGAGCAGCATCGTGGGCAGATTCTTGAACTACCTGCTCGTGCCACTCTATACTTACTATATGCCCCACGATACAGGCGACTACGGCATCAGCACGAATATCTATGCCTATACAGCCCTGATCCTGGTGCTGCTGACCTTTGGTATGGAGACAACGCTGTTCCGCTTTGCGAACGACGAGCGCTACAAGTCGGACACCGTCTTCTCGACAGTGATGGCAACGGTAGGTTCGCTGACCATCATTTTCCTGCTGCTGATCTTCGGTTTCATCGGCCCTATCAGTGGGGCGCTAGGCTATTCAGAGCATCCCGACTATCTGCTGATGATGGCTGTCGTCGTGGCACTCGATGCCCTGCAGGCGATTCCCTTCAGCTATCTGCGATTCCAGAAACGGGCCATCCGTTTTGCCTCGCTGAAGCTGCTGTTCATCGCCCTGAACATCGCCCTGAACCTGATTTACTTCGTGCTGCTGGGCAAGACGTCCGTATTCTACGTGTTCTTCATCAATCTGCTCTGTACAGGATTCATCACGTTGTTCTTCGTGCCTGATCTGTTCAAGATCCATTGGAAGTTCGACGGCCAGCTGCTGCGCACGATGCTGGGCTACTCGTGGCCCATCCTGATACTGGGTATCGCTGGCATCCTGAACCAGGTGGCCGACAAGATCATCTTCCCACTGGTCTATCCAGACGAATCGCAAGCCAATGTGCTGTTGGGCGACTACGGCTCGTGCGTGAAGATTGCGATGATCATGGCGATGATTACGCAGGCCTTCCGCTATGCCTATGAGCCTATCGTTTTTGCCAAGAGTAAGGATGCCGATAAGACGGAGTATTACGCCTCGGCGATGAAGTACTTTATCATCTTCACGCTGCTGGCCTTCCTTTGTGTAGTGGGCTGGATGCCGCTGTTGCAATACATCATCGGCGCCAACTACCGCGAAGGACTGGGCGTGGTTCCTATCGTCATGGCAGCAGAGATCATGATGGGCATCTACTTCAACCTCTCGTTCTGGTATAAGCTCATCGACAAGACCATCTATGGCGCCTGGTTCTCATTGACAGGCTGTCTCGTGCTCTTCGCCGTCAACATCATCTTCATCCCCCAGTACAGCTATTGGGCCTGTGCGTGGGGAGGTGTCGCAGGTTATGGTACAGCGATGGTACTGAGCTATTTCGTAGGTCAGAAGAAGAACCCCATCCCCTATCCGATGAAAGATATCGCCATCTACGTGGTGGCTACTGCTGTGCTTTTTGCCGTGATGAAGTTGTTACCAGCTTCATGGCCTGACATCCTGACATTGGCAGTCAACACGCTGCTTATCATCCTCTTCACGGCCCTCATCGTGAAAAAAGATCTCCCGCTGAAAAGCCTGCCCATTATTGGAAAGAAATTTAAAAGATAACAAGATATGAAGAAACTATTGTTTTTACTTTTCACCTTTCACCTTTCACTTCTCACGGCCCATGCCGATGAAGGCATGTGGACGCTGTACAACCTGCCGAATGCGGTCTATGAGACGATGAAGCAGGAAAACTATGAACTGCCTTACAATGCCCTGTATCAGAGTGAGGACGCGATTAAGAACTGTGTCGTGAACTTTGGCGGCTATTGCTCAGGTGTCGTGGTATCGCCCAATGGACTCGTGTTTACGAACCACCACTGCGGCTTCGAGGCCATTCGTTCGCACTCCACTGTAGAGCACGATTACATGCTGAATGGTTTCGTGTCGAACAGTTACGAGGAAGAACTGCCCAATAAGAACCTCTTCGTTAGCTTCATGATTGAGCAGAAGGACATCACAGCCTATCTCGACTCGCTGGGGATTAACAAGCTGACTGAAGAAGAACGTGGACATTTCGTCGATTCCATCGAGAATGTGTTGATTAAGGATATCGAGAAGCAGGACTCTACCCTGCGCGTGGAGATCAAGCCTTTCTACGAGGGAAACCAGTATTTTCTGACGACCTATCGCGACTATCACGACGTCCGCTTGGTATTTGCCCTGCCCAAATCGATGGGTAAGTTTGGTGGTGAGACAGACAACTGGATGTGGCCTCGCCAGACCTGCGACTTCAGCGTCTTCCGCATCTATGTCGATCCCAATACAGGTGGCCCTGCCAAGTATTCAGAGAAGAATGTGCCGATGAAACCGAAGAAATGGGCGCCTGTCAGTCTGCAGGGCTACGTGCCAGGCTCATTCTCGATGACAGTCGGCTATCCTGGTTCTACAAGCCGTTACCTCTCCAGCTATGGCATCAAGGAACGTCGCGATGCAGAGAACAAGCCCCGTTATCAGACACGCGAGGTGAAACAGGAAGTGATGCTGCGCCATATGCGAGCTGACGAGGCGGTCCGTATCAAGTACGACTCGAAATACGCCAGCAGTTCGAACTACTGGAAGAACTCCATTGGTATGAATAAATGTATCGATTCCATCGGACTGATTCAGCAAAAGGCAGCCTACGAGCAGAAGATCCGTCAGTGGCAGGACTCTACGGGCTTCCTGAAGGGCAAGCTCGACTTCGACCTGCTGCAGAGGCTCTACGAGAAGCGTTTCAATGCCACTCGTGCCCTCACCTTCTACTACGAGACCTTCGGACGTCGGAATACTGACGAGATGACTCGCAGAGCCCTCCGAGTGCAGAATGGTGCCATCATCAACGGTAAGGAAGGCAAGCCCAAGACCTATTACGTGGAGTTCAAGAACAACTCCGACGAATGGGATTACGATACAGACCGTGAGATCCTCGCTGCCTTGTTGAAGAACTATCGTGAGCAAGTGGAAATCAAATACCAGCCTGACTTCTACAATGTGATTGACCATGACTTCAAAGGCAACTATCAGAAGTTCGCTGACTATCTCTACAAGAAGTCGAAGCTGATGAAGAGTGACAAGAAGATCTACGTGAACAAGCGTGGATACCACAAGGATCCAGGTGTGGTCTATGGTCAGAGCCTCGTCTCTGCCCTTGCGGACATCAATCTGGACATCGAGAATACCATCGATTCCATCGCTATTCAGGAGCGTTATCTCTGTGCTGCCAAGCTGCGCATGGAAGAAGATATGCCCAACTACTCGGATGCCAATTTCACCATGCGACTGAGCTACGGACAGGTGGGCGAATACCTGCTCGCAGGACAGCCCTCAGGCTACTATACTGAGGCCAGCAGCATCGTGGAGAAAATGGAGAAGGGCGAGAATGGCATCATCGACTACGAGGCAGAGCCTATCATGAAGGAACTGCTCTCAAAGAAAGACTTCGGCAAGTATACAGATAAGACCACAGGCAAACTGCACCTCTGCTTCCTGTCGAACAATGATATTACTGGCGGAAACTCTGGTTCTCCCATGTTCAATGGCAAAGGCGAACTCATTGGTCTCGCCTTCGACGGAAACTGGGATTCGCTGTCGTCAGATATCTTCTTCGACAAGCAGCTCGCCCGTTGCATCGGTGTAGATATCCGCTACGTGCTCTACATGATGGAGTCGTGGGGCAAGGCAGACCGTCTGCTGAAGGAAATCAATGCGAAATAAAGGTAAAAAGTAGAACCACAAAAAATAAACTGAAGACCCAATGAAAAAACTAACTATGTTATTACTAATGACTGTCCTCTGCCTGAGCGTTCAGGCAGAGGATCAGTCGAAACGCATCGATCTGAGTGGTACCTGGCAATTCGCCTTGGATCGTCAGGGAACCATTAAGGCTGGTGATATTTTAACAGAAACCATCCAACTGCCAGGAACGACTGACACTAACAAAAAGGGCGATTTCACCGCTAAAAGTGAGGAAACTACACACCTGACGCGCCCTTGGTCGTATAAGGGTAAGGCCTGGTATCAGCGAGAGGTAGAGATACCTGCCAATTGGAAAGGTAAGCCCGTGTACCTCTTCCTGGAGCGTACGAAACCATCAGAGGTCTATATCGATGGACAACTCGTTGGCACATCCAACGACATCTCTACTCCTCAGGTCTTCAACCTCCCCAAAGGCCTGAAGCCAGGCAAGCACCAACTTACCATCATGGTGGATAATGCCAGTGGCGTTCCAGAGCAACTCTATGCCAGCAGCCATGCATATACCGAGGACACCCAGACTAACTGGAACGGGATAATAGGCCGCATAGAATTGTTTACAGGTGATTACTCTGCTAAATCTGGACCCGCAAACATATCATCTGTAAACTGTAAACCGTCAACTGTAAACCCTATCTTCAAGGATTTCCACATTGAGGGTCAGCATTTCTATGCCAACGGGCATCAGATTTTCCTGCGTGGTAAGCACGACGCCTGCGTCTGGCCACTGACGGGACACGTTGCGATGGATGTGGAATCGTGGAAGGATTACCTCGGCACGTGCGATGCCTACGGACTGAACCATGTACGTTTCCATTCCTGGTGTCCACCAGAGGCCGCCTTTGTAGCTGCTGACGAGTTAGGCATCATCCTTCAGCCTGAGCTTCCATTCTGGGGCGATTTCAACGATAAGGACACGCTCCTGATGAATTTCCTGCATAAAGAGGGTGAGAATATCTTGCGTACCTATGGCCATCATCCGTCCTTCCGCATGTTCGCCCTTGGCAATGAGCTCTGGGGCAGCATCGACAAAATGGCCGAATTCATCGAAGACTTCCGCAAGATTGCTCCTGATAAAGTCTACACCTTCGGATCGAATTACTATCTGGGCTATCAGGGTGTCAAGAAGGGTATGGACTACTTTACCACCTGTCGTGTTGGTGGCGAAGGTTGGGGAAACTACAACACTCATACGCGAGGCTCGTTCTCATTTGCCGATGCTGCTGATGGCGGTATGATCAACCACTTCTACCCTAACACGATGATGAACTTCGAGGAAGGCTGCAAACTGGCTTTCCCAGAGGGAAGTGCCTGGACCAAGGCCGTACCTGTCATCTCACACGAGACGGCACAGTTCCAGACCTATCCTGACTACGACGAAATCAAGAAATACACGGGTACGCTCTATCCTTATAATATGGAGGTGTTCCGTTCTCGTTTGGAGAAGGCAGGCATGCTGGATCAGGCCAAGGATTTCCATCAGGCCAGTGGTCTCTGGTCATTACAGCTTTACAAACAGGATATCGAGATGGATCTGCGCACGAAGAATATGGCAGGTTTCCAATTGCTGGATCTGCAGGATTACCCAGGACAGGGCTCTGCCTACATCGGCATCCTCGATGCTTTCATGGATCCGAAGGGACTCTGCACAGAGCGTGAGTGGCGTCAGTGGTGCGCTCCTGTAGTTCCTCTACTCGTCGCTGACAAGTTCTGTTTTACCATTGAGGATGGCATTCATGCCTGGATCCAGGTGGCCAACTACAGTGGTCAGTCACTCAATGGCAAGACTCTCCGCTGGGAACTGGTACAGATGGAGTCTTCCCTTCGTGTGGCTTCAGGCGAGATGAAGTTGCCTTCTACTGAAGGACTCTTCACGGCTGGGGAACTGAATATCAGCCTGAGCAAGCTCGACAAGCCCACACAACTGCAACTCTGTCTTTCTATCGATGAAACCGAGTATTTCGGTGTGCCTTACCACAACACCTACGACCTCTGGGCCTATCCTGCCTGGAGCGATCTGAGCAAGCTGGAGAGTATGGTGACAGTAACAAACGAACTCGATGCATTGGCTATCAGCCAATTGGAAAAGGGTAAGAGTGTCCTACTGATGCCTGAGGCCTCAGACCTCTGTGTAGGTGGTCTTTTCCAGACGGATTATTGGAACTACCGCATGTTCAAGACCATCGCCGAGAATAATAAGAAGAGTGTTTCTCCTGGTACATTGGGTATTCTGACAGATCCGAAGCATCCCATCTTCAAGGGCTTCCCCACCCAGATGCATACCAACTGGCAGTGGTTCCCCATCATCAAGGCCAGTCATCCCTTCATGCTCGACAATACGGGTAAGGACTATCGACCTATCGTACAGGTGATTGATAACATCGAACGTAACCATAAGCTTGGTCTTATCTTCGAGTTTGCCGTTGGCAATGGTAAACTGCTCGTCTGCATGGCTGATCTCGAAAGTGCCACCTCCTATCCTGAAGGACGAGCCTTCTATCGCAGCGTGCTCGAGTATATGGTTTCTGATGACTTCGCTCCCAAGACGCGCATCACCCTGGAGGACTTCCAGAAGCTGATGACCACCCCCGTCGTTGAAGGTAAGATTGGTGAACTGAACAACATCTCACCTTATTAGGAGGGAGGTTCCATCGCCAATAGCACCAGATTGATTTCCCCATAGGTAACTTCTGGGGGGCAGAGGTCCTTAATGGCTGTTCGCCCCCCATCCTTCCCAACTAAACCGATCGCTTTCTGGATAGCATCATAATGGTCAGGAGGCAAGATGTCAGATAATAGTATGTCACCGCTACTGACATACTTTGCCAGATGACCATAAATTGTGCCAATAGTAAACCCTCGCTCTTTCGCTATCTCCTCAGGCTTCATGCCTTGTTGGTACATCTGGTAGCTGATAACCCAAGTCTTTTCCTTTTTCTCCTTGGGAGGATTCGCTTTCCGCTCACGACGGCCTTTCATGATCTGCTGCTCATCAATGGCTTCTAGAAGTGAGAACTGCTTTTCATGTAAGTAACTACTAATGGAAAAGCCTTTTTGTGAAATTTTTGACATTAGATAGCGACGGGAGAGTATCGCTTGGCGAAGTTCTGGCAGGATTTCACTTAGGCGTTTCATCGCTTGCTTATTATTGCTCTGAACCTGTTTTGTCAATTCCAAAGGATTGGTAAAGAGATTGCCAAGCACATTTTCAAAATAGTCTGCACTGCGTTGTACACGCTCCAGGAATTCTTCTTTATGAAGATCCTCTATGCTTTTCTGTCGAATCATTGCAACCCACTTACTAGACACATCCATGACTTTCTTGGTGTAATCAGCAAGCACCCGCTTATGCAGTTCAACAATGTCAGTAAAGCTATGATAAAAGAACTCCGACAACTGTCTTAACAAGTACTCCTCGCGATAAAGAATCTCATGGAAATCAAATAGCTCAAGTAGCAGATAGCGATAGTACTCTTCCTTCAGCTGAGGCAAGGTAGCAATACTCTTTTGGGCTTCTTCATCCTGATGACTAATATAATCATCTACTCGCTGATCATTGATAATAGCATGTTTTTCGATGGGTGCAGTTAGTACAATACCTTCAAGTGTTGTGCATCGGCTCAAGGCAACATAGACCTGACCAGGTGCAAATGAAAGATTGGCATCAATGATTGTTCGCTCAAATGTCAAACCTTGGCTCTTGTGAATGGTGATGGCCCATGCCAATCGGAGGGGTAACTGGCGAAAAACGCCCTGGACTTTTGTTTCAATCTCTTTGGTCTCAGGATTGAGTGTAAACTGGGCATTCTCCCATTCCAGGGGTTCTACCTCAATAGCCTCATCATCACCAGAGCAAAGTACAGATACTCGTTGCTCGTCAATCTCCACGACTCGACCTATACGTCCATTATAATAACGGTGATTACCTGTCGGGTCGTTCTTTACAAACATGACCTGAGCGCCTTCTTTCAACTCAAGTAACTCATTGATAGGATAAGAGTATTCAGGAAAAGAACCTTTTATCTCAGCACGGTAGCAGTAAGACGGGGAAGGAAGCTTTGCCAATTCACTCTCATTATAATGATTTGCCAAATGGTTGTGGGTTGTCAGACGGATATAACCATCATCGTCTTTCGGCACGAACTTGGGGATATACCTACTATTTAATAAGGTGAGATCTTCTGCCGTCGGATGACCTTCGCGGATATGGTTCAAGACACTCAGAAAAATTTCATCCTGCTGACGATATACCTTCTCAAGTTGGATTGTCACATAGTCTATTTGCTGAAGAGCTTTAGACCCGAAGAAATAAGGAGTATCGTAATACTTATTCAGCAAGGTCTCCTCTTCGGGAGTCACAACGGGTGTCAACTGTTGCAAATCGCCTATCATTAATAACTGTACGCCGCCAAAGGGTTTATATCTGTCACGAAAACGTCGGAGAACAGAATCTATGGCATCGAGCAAGTCGCTTCTCACCATCGAAATCTCATCAATAATCAGCAAATCCAGCGAGGCTATAATACGCCGTTTCTCTTTCCCAAAATCAAATTTGCTCTTAATCTGTGCGTAAGGAATAAAAGGTGTAAAAGGCAATTGGAAGAAAGAGTGTATCGTCACACCACCCGCATGAATAGCAGCTACTCCTGTTGGTGCCACTACAACCATCCGTTTTTTACTTCGCTCCACAACCGTCTTCAGGAACGTTGTCTTTCCTGTTCCGGCCTTACCAGTCAGGAAGATACTCCGTCCAGTGTGTTCCACAAACTCCCACGCATTCCCTATTATTGTATTTTCTTCAATCTTATGTTCTTCTGTCTTTGAACCTTCTATAATTGTTGTCACCAACTTATGATGATAACCCTCATGTTCAAGCCCTAATGACAGGACAAGATAAAGATTAGAAAATCTCCCATATTTAACTGTTCCGACCTTTAATTGCTCCCAAATCTGGGGATCTGTAACAGGTAGATCGTATTTACTGCCATAATAGTCAAATCTTAGTCGGGGTCTCTTCTTTTCCTGAGATTTGTCGAGATAAAGAACAGCTTCGTCAATCTTGATCATCATTAAGGAATAATCACCATGACAAAACAGATCTGATGTAACTGATTTGCCCGTGTTATAGAATATGGTATGATGAAATAAATCAAGACTATTATCAAGTATCTGACAATTATACCTGTCCAAGTTCTCTACCACTGTCATTTTCTCATAGTAGACATTCTCGCTTTGAGCAGCATAAGGACATTGAGCAACACCCTCAAGTCTGACGATTGACAATACCGGTATATCAAAAGCCTCCTTTACAGGAATCTCACCTGTGGGAGTTTCTTTCGACAAGGGACGGATCCATTGAGGTGTTCCGTCTTGTTTCGTGACGACTTCCCATTGATTGTTTTTATCGATGAAAACTTCAATGCCTGCAATACAGCGGCCTCCGTGCTTAAAAGAATTAGCAAGGCAAACAAAATGTTTTTTCATAGTTTCTTAATTTGTTAAATGAGATGTACTATTTTTATTTCTTCTGTTGAATGTTTTTGCATATATTCTACAAGCAATCGCCTGTGACACTGTTCAGGCGTCTCTTCACTACACAGGAAACAAGCTCCGTCAAATTGTCTAATCCCATACAATTTTATAACGTTCCGCTGTTTCAAGGCTGACGTATAGATTTCCTCGTATTGAGTCCAGCTTACAGTTCCCTTGTGCCACTGGTCAAGCAGCTCCTTAGTCGGTGCGAAATCCGTGATATGCCTATATGGAATGTGGCATATCTCTTTCACAAAGAATTCCAGATCCTTGCCTTTTGCAAAACCAGCCAGTTGGCTGTTATTACTAATTCTGACATCAACCAGGCACTTCACCCCGTTGTCTCTGAGAAGCGTAAAAAAGTGCTCTGCACTCTTCTTCGTAAAACCAATAGTAAATAATGTTATCATATCTTTAGATTTAAGTTTTAATATGCGGCCAAATCTTCCTCTGTCTGTAGCTGAGGCTTGTAACCTATTTCTTTGTTTTTCAACCGATAAGCATCCTGTCGTTGCATTTCTGCTGTATAAATTCCAAACAACTGGTCGACTTCTGAAAGATGGTATTTCTTGGAATGCAAGTATTCCTCTATCATTTTTCGTTCCACAACAGCATGAGGTGCCAATTCCGCCCCCTTCAAAATATGCCTTACATCTATTCCTTGATCAAAAAAGTAACGGGATACCAAGGAAAAACGATGACACTCCAGAGGGTTGGCTTCTGAGCACATTAAAGAGATATGAAAGCCTTTCTCAAGCCCGTTCCTTAGCCGGTCTACGCCAGAGAGGAAACTTGGAGTCGTTACAGCCTTCTCAAAATCCACCTGTCCCTCTTCGTTCAAGCAGTCCAATCGACGTGCTCCAAACTCTTCACCAAAATGCAAGTATTGTACACCATTACGTTTCAAGAACCACTTCAATTCTTCCTGATTAAATTGAGGTGAATACTTGCTGGCAGGTACACTACGGACATCAACGACACAATCAATATCGTGCTTACAAAGCATCGACAGAAAATCTTCCTGTGATTGGTTTGAGTGTCCTATAGTATATAGCTTCTTCATCTGAAGGATTGTTTTCCGCCTGCAAATATACAACAATAATTTGAAACTACAAAATATTTCTGCAATTATTTCTTTTTCTTACGAGGTTTGCGCATCGCCCAACCTTCTTCAGAGAAGTCAGGCTCCTCGTCCTTGAATCCACGCTGTTTGTTCTTGCCCTGAGAGCGTCCATCGTTCGAGCGCATCAGGTCGCGCCAATTGTCCTTTTGGAAACGCTTCGGCTTTGAGGATGATTTGTTTTCAGAGGGTTTTCCGCCTTCATCCGCATCATTACAACGCACTTGGCGACCTTTATAGCGGATACCAGAAAGCTGGATCATCACTTTCTTGGCATCCTTCTCAGGCACCTCGAAATACGAGATGGTATCGAGCAAATCGATATGTCCCACTTCCTGACGACCTCCAACAAAACGATTCAGCGTCTGCATCAGTTCACCAGGATAAAAGCCATCGCGCTTACCCAAATTGATAAAGAGTCGACGATAACCCTTCTGCGCCTTATTCTGAAGTTTCTGCTTGTCAGTCTGAGGTTTCTTCTCCTTTCTATCAGGCTTTACCTCCTCAATCTCAGGTGCCTCGGCATAATAGGCCAGGAACTTGCCAAACTCCAGTGAGACAATCTTCTTAATCAGTTCCTCTTTGTCGATATATTCGAAGTAACGATTGATATCCTTCATGAAAGGTGCTATCTCCTCGTCGTCGACATCCGTCTTCACAATCTGGTCCATCACCTTGTAGAGTTGTTTCTTACAGATTTCCTCTGCTGAGGGGATCTCTGCCTTGACAAACTCCTTGCCGATTTCCTTCTCGATATTACGGATCTTGAACTTCTCACGACTATGGACGATGGAGATGGATGTACCCTTCTTGCCAGCACGGCCAGTACGGCCTGAGCGATGCGTATAGTTCTCGATATCATCAGGCAGTCCGAAGTTGATGACATGTGTCAGATCGTCCACATCCAGTCCACGTGCAGCCACATCCGTAGCCACCAGCAGTTGCGTCAGGTGATTGCGGAACTTCTGCATTGTCAAGTCGCGCTGCTGCTGACTCAGATCGCCATGCAACGACTCGGCATTATAGCCATCCTTGATGAGTTTATCGGCAATCTCCTGCGTCTCAACCTTCGTGCGACAGAAGATGATAGCGAAGATGCGTGGATAGTAGTCGACGATACGTTTCAGGGCGAGGTACTTATCCTTGGCGTTCACCATATAATAGATATGGTTCACGTTCTCTGCGCCCTCATTGCGACTGCCCACCACTATCTCCTGATAGTCGTGCAGATACTGCTTGGCTACTCGCTCCACCTCCTTACTCATCGTGGCAGAGAACATCAGCGTGTGATGCTCCTTGGAGAGCGATTCGAAAATCTCGTTGATGGCCTCCGAGAACCCCATGTTCAACATCTCGTCGGCCTCATCAAGTACGATATTCGTCACCTGCTCCAGACGGGCATATCCACGATGCATCAAGTCGACCAATCGTCCTGGTGTAGCCACGATGATCTCCACTCCCTTTTTCAGGGCTCTCATCTGGGGCTCTATCGCTGCACCACCATAGACAGCCTCCACGTGGATGCCATCCATATATTTGGCAAAGTCGCGCAAGTCGTCTGTAATCTGCAAACAGAGTTCTCTGGTTGGTGAGAGCACCAAGGCCTGAGGCTCGCGACGAGATGTGTCGATGCGCTCAAGGAGTGGAATGCCGAAAGCAGCTGTCTTTCCTGTACCTGTCTGAGCCAGAGCGATGACATCGTTCTCATTGCCCAACAGATAGGGAATCACAGCCTCTTGCACAGGCATCGGATTCACAAAGCCCAACTCATCGATAGCCTTACGTATCGACTCACAAACACCTAATTCTTCGAAGGACTTCATTCGCTTTATCTTACAACTTCAGTGAATTCAGGCTTAGCACCTTCTTCTTTCGCAACGGTGACGAAAATGGTTGAAGTGGTCTCTTCGCCATTCATGCCCTTACCCTTCACAGTAAACTGATAATCGGTGCTCTCGCTTGTCTCACGTTTGCCTACCGTCTCAGGTGTGCCGAGGGGGAACTGATAGTCTGAGCAAGCTGCATCGAAGATGGCCTTCTCCTCTTCTGTCACAGGCTGCTGGGCAGAATACTCTGGCCATGACTCTACACTTCCTTCCATATAACCATTCTCAATCAGGAAACGGTTCAGTTCCTTGGCAGCAGAAGCTACGCGGGCTGTACGAACGCCATATCCCTTCAGGATCTTGGCCTTGGGCAGGGCTTTCTCCAGATTAGCCGTTGAGGTGTTCAGACCACCACTTCCAAATGTGCAGAAGGGGATGATCGTCTTGCCTTCGAAATCCTGTTCCTTAACGAGGGTGGCAATAGGCATAGCATAGGTTCCAAACCAGATGGGATAGCCCAGGTAGATCGTGTCATAATCAGCAATATTCAACTGGAGCGCCTTCAGTGCTGGTGTCTGTCCACTTTCTCTCTCCTTGTTACAACGCTCGATAGTTGCCTGGAAGTCACCACTGTAAGGCTCTACTGCCTCGATGGCCTCAATGTCAGCATCCAGTTGTTTCTGCAACTCTTCTGCCACTGCCTTGGTGGTTCCATTCTCTGAATAGTAAAGCACCAGCAGACGATTCGTCTTCTCCACTGCCTTCTGCTGTGTACAAGCTGTTGTCAAACCTGTTACCACAGCCAGTGATAATAATAATTTCTTCATAAGTCAATCTATTTTGGGGTTTAAACTTCTAATTTCCGCATTTCGCTTGCAAAGATACGATTTTTTTTGTAACTTTGCAAGCATTATGAAAATATGTGTGTTTTGTTCTGCAAATCAGCAGATTGACCCTGAGTTCTTCGCGATAACGGAGGAACTGGGTACTTGGATAGGTAAAAACGGTCATTCCATCGTGTATGGCGGTGTAAACCAGGGGCTCATGGAGTGTATAGCAAAGGCTGTCAAAGAGGCTGGAGGACGTACCATTGGTGTGGTGCCGATGATGGTCGAAAAGACGGGACGTACCAGTGATTATGTCGATGTGGAGATTCCGTGTGATAACCTGACGGACCGTAAGCAACTGATGATGGACCAGAGCGATGTATTTATCGCCCTCCCTGGTGGCATCGGCACGATGGATGAAGTCTTCACCATAGCAGCCTCAGCGACGATCGGATACCATCAGAAGCTCGTGATCCTCTATAACATGAAGGGCTTCTGGAATCAGCTGATAGCCTTACTCGATGACTTGCAAACCAAGGGTATGATCCGTGGGGATTGGCGACAATACATCAAAACGGCTGATTCCATCGAAGAAATCAGCCGTCTGCTATAAGGTAAAATCTTGTTTGTCTTCTCCAGCCTCATGACAGCAGGCTATCGGCCAACTGCTCCAACAGCACCTCATCGGCAGCCTTCATGCGAGAGCGGATGGTAACCATCGGCTCAACGATTTCGCAGTCCTTCAACGACTCTATCATCGAGCGCATCACCTTACCTGCCGTAGGCATCCAGCTGCCGTTCTCGATGATACCGAAGCGACGCTTCTGATAGTTCTTGATCTGCAGGTGATAGAGGAAGTCGTGCATCACAGGGAACACGCCTGCATCGTAGCTCGATGCAGCCACCACAACGGTAGGATAACGGAAAGCGTCCTCAATAACCTCTGCCATGTCGTCGCGGCTCAGATCGCTTACCACCACTTTTGGAGCACCCTTTTCGCGCAGTATCTCACCCAGACGCTCAGCAGCAGCAGCCGTTCCTCCGTGAATGCTGGCGTAAGCAATCAGAATACCTTCGCTCTCAGGCTCGTACTTGCTCCATGTGTCGTATAGCTTGATGGCATCAGCCAACTGTTCGTCCTTAAGCACAGGACCGTGCAGCGGACAGATAGCCTGAACGTCGAGCGCAGCCAACTTCTTCATCACCGTCTGCACCTGCGTGCCATACTTGCCACAGATATTGAAATAGTAGCGACGCGCCTCGCAAGCCCAATCGTCAGTCTCATTGACCAATGCTCCGAATTTGCCGAATGCATCGGCAGAGAAGAGCACTTTGTCCAAACTGTCGTAGCTCATGATGACCTCTGGCCAGTGTATCATCGCAGCCCCGATAAACTTTAGTTCATGACGACCTAATGAGAGTGTATCACCCTCCTTGACCGTCATCACACGACCTTCGAAGTTAAAGCCCTCGAAGAAGTTGGACAGCATCTTCACGGCCTGTGCGCTGCATACGAGCTGCAGCCCGGGATAGGTCTCCAGCATCCAGGCAATGAGTGCCGAGTGGTCTGGCTCCATGTGGTGAGCCACCAGATAGTCGGGCTGGCGCTCACCCAGTGCGGCCTTCAGGTTCGCCTTCCACTCTTCGCCCTTGCGACGGTCTGCAGTATCCAGCACCGCGATCTTCTCATCGTCGATGAGATAGGAATTATAACTCATGCCCTCAGGCACCACATACTGACTCTCGAATAAATCGATGTCAAGATCGTCAACACCGATGTACTTAATGGTATCACTCATCATATTCATAATTATTAATTATTCTCTTCCATTTCTTTCATACAGGCCTCCAGCTCACGCTTCTTCCCATCGGCAAATGTCTGGTCCACACTGTTGTTAATGCTCTTACAAACATTGGCTGCAAACTGCTGGGCCTCGTCAATCACCTGGTCCCACAGTTCTTCGCTCACACCCGTCTCCAGCATCTCACGAGTAATCCCATACTTCACCAGTCCGAAGACGAAACCTGCATTGAAGTTATCACCTGCGCCAATCGTACTCACCGTCTCTGTCTGAGCAACGGGATATTCCTTACTCAGGCCTCCGACACTTTTCAATACCAATGGCTCAGCCCCCTGTGTATAGATAAAATTCTTGCAATAGAACGAGATCTGAGAACGATAGACGATATCAGCATCCGACTTATTATACATCACCTCGAAATCCTCCTTACTGCCTCTGACGATATCGGCAAACTCCAGATTCTCCAGAATATTGGGAGTCACCTTCATCACCTCGTTGGCATGTGATGCACGGAAATTCACATCATAGTAGAGGATAGCCCCCTGGCGATGAGCATGTTCCAGGAATGCAAACATCTGCGGACGAATCACCGGATTCACAGCATAGAACGAGCCATACATCACAATATCGTCAGGCTGGATCTCAGGAAAGATAAAGTCAAGCCTGTCGTGCGGGTGATCCTTATAGAAGATGTACTCCGCATCGTTCTGATCATTCAGGAAAGCCAACGATACAGGCGACTTGGCCTCAGGGTAAACATTGATGTTGCTGGCATCGACATGATTATCCTCCATGAACTTGATTATCTTCCGTCCGATACGGTCATTGCCAGTCTCACTGATAAAACTGGCATTCACACCTGCACGCCCCAAGGATATCAGTCCATTGAACACAGAGCCGCCAGGAACAGCTCCTATGGGCTGGTCGTTCTTGAATATGACATCGAGAATCGTCTCTCCTATTCCTATTACTTTTCGCATTATCTTTCAGTTATGGTTGCAAAGATACAACTTTTTTTTGAAATACAACATAACCTCCCGTTTTTTTGTTGAAAGTTTAAAAAATCATAAAAAAGTCCCCATTCCATACAAGTTTTCAGCATTCGTCAGTTTTTAGGTTAGGAAATAGTCCTTGTCATGCGTTATAGGGATAAAGAGCAAACAGAAAACAATGCTTGGAAAAGAAGAAACAGAACAGTTGTTCAGACAGCAGGCAGAAAAGATGCACAGACTGGCGGCCACGATGCTCCACGACGAGGAGGAAGCACGCGACGCCGTGAGTGAAATCTTCGAGCGCCTGTCAAGCGGCGCTATACGACTCCCCCAGGAGAAGCCTGAGAGCTATCTGTATGTCTGCCTGCGTAACCTCTGTCTGGATCAGATTCGCAGATTGTCGCTCAGAGAGCGAATGGAGCGACACCTGACAATGGAGGGACCAAGTCTGACACCCATCGAGACAGAACAAAATCTGCTCATAGAGATGATGGAATATGCGGAAGAGATCATGAGTCCTCAGACGTGGCGTGTCTTCCAGATGCGATTCGATGAAGGGCTATCCTACCGTCACATCTCCGAACAACTCGGTATCAGTCAGGTGGCAGTCTATAAACATCTGGCACAAGCACTGCAATTGCTCAGACAACAATTTAATCCAAAGAGAAGATGAAAGAAGACAAGATTGAAAGGCTGCTTAGAGCCATGGAGAATCCTAGTGACTTCACTGACAAGGAACTCGAACAACTGTTTGAGGACGAGGAACTGCGCGACTGCTATAATATGGCCATCAAAGCCGAGCAGGGGTTCAAACTGCGCAGAGAGCAGGCAGAACAGCGTCCACAGGCTGGATACCAGCGCGTCTGGCTGAAGGTGGCAGCTGTATTCATTGGTCTGATCATGCTGTCAGGCATTACGATTGCAGCTATCCAATATATACGCTATACTGAGGACAAGCAGGCTGTACTGCCAGCCGTCGCTACACCCATTCCACAGAGCGTCGCTCAGGACAAAGAGCCTGCAGACACCCTGCGCACTTTTGAAAACGAAGAGTTGGAGGACATCCTCTCGGAGGTGGCCGCCTACTACAACCTCCGCACCCAGTACCGTGATGAGGAGATACGCCATATCCGCCTGTATATCAAGTGGAACAAGCTGCAGAGCGCTGAGACGATGGTAGCGCGACTGAACAGCTTTGAGAAAGTGAACGTCAAGTTAGATCATGATTTACTTTGTGCAGAATAACCATGAGACACACACTGTACCTTATTATAATAATAGGTGCTGTAGCTCTCCCCACGAAAGCGCAGCATGTATTTCAAGGCACATCTCTCTCTGAGGCGCTGATCACGCTCGATCAGTCGTCTGGTCGTTTCGATGTAAACTTCGTATATGATGAGCTTGAAGACTTCACCGTCAGTAAAACAATCAAAAAAGGCCGTTCCCTGCCAGATGCCGTCCGCGAGGTCTGCGGCTTCTATCCTGTGAAGGTAAGAGTAAAAGGAAGGGACATCTTCGTGGAGTGCGTCAAGAAGGATCGTACAAAGCTGATCGGAAGACTTGTTGATAGTGAGCGCCAGCCCGTTGCTTATGCCAACATCACGCTGTTCCACCCATTCGATTCAACTTATATAGGAGGCGGTGTGAGCAACGAGGCTGGCGACTTTGTCATCCCCTGCAGTGAAGAGAAGGCGAAAGTCCGCATCAGTTGCGTGGGCTTCAAGACCATTGAGCGCACCATGTCTATTGGCACAGTAGGTACCATCCGTATGCAGATGGAGAACTATTACCTGAACAGTATCAGCGTGAATGGCCACCTGCCCATTTTCCACAACGAGGCCGATCGTCTGCAGTATATCGTGGCCAACGACCAGTATGCCAAGGGTCAGAATGCTCTCGAACTGCTGAATCGCGTGCCAATGGTGACGATGATGAACGGCCACGCCAGCATCCTGGGAAAAGGCGATGCTGGCTTTATGCTCAACGGGCGGGTAATGATGCAGAGCGACGAGGCCATCCGCCAGAAACTGTGGGCGATGCAGGCAGACGATATCGAGCGCATCGAGGTCATCTCCAACCCCTCAGGCAGATACCAGATGGATGCTGCTGGAGGCTATATCAACATCGTGACGAATAGCGATCAGACGTTAGGCTGGCGAGGCGACATCACGGGGCAGGCAGCCATCAATGACGACTGGAGCGGACTGCTCAACGGCACCGTCAGTTATGCCTCGAAGAAATTTGATATGACTGCAGGTGCCTATATCGAGCAGAAGACGGGCACCACAGACAACAATACCACCTATCATATCCATAATGGGAACGACTTGGAGTCGTCGATGGTCTCCGATACTCGCCAGGAGCAGACAGACAAGAATTTCGGCACCAATGCCTCGCTGCGGTTCATGCCCATAAAGAATATCGAGCTGGGTGCCATAGCCAGTTACCGTCACCTGCGTTCGTATATGGACATCAGCGATGTCACCACCTTCGTGGGCACCAAGTATTCTGAAGGCCAGCAGGTGCCCCGTTCCCCCTCGAACACCTTCAGTCTGACGGCCTATTTCGACTGGACACTTGACTCTCTGGGCAGGCAGCTCAGTCTGACATTCAACAATTTCAAGGAGAACGATGACAAGATATTCACCATCTCTACCTCGATACCGTCAGGCAGTTATTACAGGTCGAGGTGCAGTTCGGAAGGCGACTACCTCATCCGTTCCCTGAAGCTCGACTTCTCGCTGCCCTTCCGCTTTGCTACCTTCGAGACGGGCGTAGCCTATACCCATGTCCACAACGAGGCCTACGTCTCAGACAAGCGCATCCTCATGGGACTGCCCCATTCATGGTCTACAGACTACGATTATCAGGAGCGTACGAAAGCCTTTTACTTGACAGCCACCAAAACCTTCTTCCAGAGGCTGACAGCCAAGGCTGGCCTCAGGTTTGAGTGGACGGCCCTGAGAGGCATCGACCGTATGGATATGCTGGTGACGAACCTTACTTACAATCCTTATACAGGTTCTATGCTGGATATGAGGAGTAAGAACAATCGTGACTATAGCAAAGTGCTGCCTTCGCTTCTGCTGAACTACCGCTTCAAGGAGCGTCAGCAACTGAGTCTGAACTGGAATATGGGCATCAGCCGCCCCAACTTCTACTATCTGAACCCCTTCGAGGTCTATTCATCTTCCACGTCGATCAAGACGGGCAATCCTGCCCTGCTGCCTAGCACGAGCAACAACGTGGAGCTAAGCTACAGTAATGGACGGGGGCTGAACGCCGCCCTCTACTATCATCACGGACAAGACATGATCGACTGGATAACGGCATTCCATCCTGAGGTTTATCTGCAAGCCAGTCTCAGTGATCTCCCTCAAAACAGTTCCAATCAGTATGCTGTTCCCCAAGAGGATCGCAACTACAGTTATTATCAAGTGGCCTTTGAGCGAGAGACGCGCCCCCTAAACTGCTACGATAACGACAAGGCAGGCCTCTATCTGCGCTATCAACATCAGATAAGCCCTCAGTTCAGCCTCGCTGCAGAGGGCGATGTCTACTTCTATCATGCGGATGCTGACGTAGACGCCTCTATATTCCTTTCCTCCCATATTGAGGGGCTGTCAGGTAACTTCATGAGGTATGTAGACATGCCAGACCTCAGTGGCTGGGGAAAGCGCTTGGCTCTCTCTGCCGACCTCTTCCTGAACAGTCGTCACACCCTGCTGCTCAATGCCCGCTATGACCATATCTTCTCTGAATACAACGGACTGACGAAGTATGACAACTATGCCAATCTCTATCTGGCCCTGCGCTATTCCCTCCTGAAGGATCGTCTGAAGCTGTCGTTGGTGGCACAGGACCCTTTCGGCCAGCATATCCTCAACGACACCAAAAACTATCTCAACCATAGAGATCATGAACGATTGAATCCCCATATCCGTTGCATCAGCCTGACGGCCACCTGGTCGCTGGGAGGCAAGAGCGTCCGTCGCATCCAGCGCGACACCAAGGACACAGAAACCCAACGTGCGGAAAAACAATAAAAACAATGAAAACGATGAAAACAATGAAGAATTATATCCATCTCATAGCCCTTTCTGCCTTGTGCTGTATGACAGCCTGTAGCAGTGAGGACTACACAGACGACCCCATCTTCGATCAGGAGATCAAGACGGAACTCGTAGACAAAAGCCAGCTTCCGGAATGGCTGGCAGATTATGTCACCTATCTGGAGTATGTACCTGAAGGACAAGAACTGCCAAAAGAACCCTCAGGCATCTATCGTTTTGAGTGGAATGACATGACTTTCTATAATATCTATTTTCCAAATCAAAGCACAGTGTATACTAATTTATACATCGCAGACGGAATGCCTGTCAACATAACAACAACCTATACCAAGTCGTTTGCTGACAATGCAGGAAACTGGACGATCGTCTATGTGCTGAATCCAACAAGAGAGATGCCTGAAAACATTCTCTACCCTATAAAATCCCAAAATCTGGAATACAATGACAGCATTGTACAGCGACTGCTGGCCTTCAAGGATAATCCCAATGAGTTCAGGCTTTGGAGCCGCGATTTCTATGCTGTCAATTCCGCAGAGCAGTTCAGGCTCCTGTTTGGGGAGTCTGTTACGCTGCCGGCAATAGACTTCAACCAATATACTCTCATCATGGGAACCTGTACGGTGCCAGTTGGTTTCAGACAGAAAAGGCAGGAAATCAACACCCAAGGCGAAACACCGGAATTGAAAGTCTTTTTTGAAAAGGCGCAGATTTTTAATCATGAATACTATAACCATTTTGAATCCACACTCGTCTGGGCTCTGTATCCCAAGCTCTCTTTTGATAAGGGCAAAGTATGGATGGGATGGAATAACCTCGAAGATGGCGCGATGAATATCAGGGGAGGATTCGATCAGCCCACCGATGACGAATGTGGCGAGTTTGTACTTGATAAGTACACGTATGATTCAGACTATAAAGGTTATCCAAGGATTACCATTCAGATTCCTGGCGACGGTACAATAAGAGGAAAAGTTGGGGCAACACCATTTACAGGAAAGATAGAACTGAGCAATATCCGTGTTGAAGAAGGCATGTATATTAAAGGTGACATCAAGATAAAGCTCGACGACGTGGCTTTATCGGATGAGATGAATCAGGGTGCCCAGACTTTCTTGAAGCATATCAACGAGGTGACTCATTTCAATTATTGGCTTAATCAAGAGATGGATTTATTGACAGCAGATGGCAACAAATTCTCTTTTTAACGGTATCAAATAAAAAAAACGACATCAAAATGACAAGGAAACATTATTTTTACAGCCTGTTGGTTCTGCTCTCTTTGGCAGGGACTATGACGCTCACTTCGTGCAGCAAGGACGATGATGACGTGAAGAAAGAAGAGAATATCATTGTAGAGATGGAGGCAGACGATGATCCACCTATCAAAATTGACGAGGTAAATATTGATTTCAAACTCCTCAATACCGACAGTATCGCGATGAAGACATTCAAGGAGCACGATGATTTCTTCTTTGTACTCTCTTTCACGAATAACGGTAATCAAGATATTGACTTCCCCAAAGATAACGATATCATAGGGGATGACTTCTTCCGTGTATATACTTCAGATGGCATATATGTTGGCAGACCATGGGATTTGACTATAATATCCATTTCTCTTCCATACATACGCTCAAAAGCATCCAAAGTCATCTGGTGTTCTTGGCTCTCCTATTCAAATCGCGATGGCAAAATCTTGCGGATACCAGGCTACGAACTGTTTAAATTTCCAAACCGAGTGTTTCTGCCCAAAGGCAGCTACTACTCGGAATTTGAAATCACCATCCATAACGGCAAGAAGGTCAAACTCAGAAAAGAATTCAAGATTATTTAGTTTATGAGTCACGTGAGTCATAAATAGCTAATAATTGCAAACTTCCAAATAATTTGGTGATCCTTTAGGAGGAATGATGACTGTATATCTCTATGTCATCCTAAAACGCCTGACAGACGAAGAACTCCAGAATGTCAAGACGAAGTATCATACACCCATTATTGATTTGCAATAACATGCAGAAACCCAACGTGCAGAAAAACAATAAAAACAATGAAAACGATGAAGAATTGTATTTGAGGATGTAATCAAAACCTATATCCGATGCCGCCTACCAGCCATCCTGTCATGCCAAAACCGAATTCACCAAAGCCAATGATACGGCCTTTGCCCACTTCGATGCCAAGCATGGTCAGTTGCCAAGATGGGGTAATCTTATGCTCGTCGGGCCAGGGATCATACTTTTCCTCCCAGTCGTAGGCTATTCCAAAGCTGATACCTGAGTAAGTTCTTACCCAATTCTTAGTGCGCCAATAGTAACGGGTGGAAAACATTGTTGCCAGGAATGTATCACCTTTCCTGTCAGCAATCTCTCCGCTGTCGATGTATCTCATGTACTGGCGCCATCGCCCCATGCTGATGGTGCCTCCCAGGCTCCAATGTCGGTTCATCATATACTGATAGTTGGCGCTAAGGATGAGCGAATGCTTCTGCTCTTCATTCATCAGGTTTCTCTCCTTATCGTAATATGGATCGTAGTGCCCAATCACAGGCCAGAGGCCTACGCCTGCACTGACGATGTTTCTGTAACTTGGTGCTTCCTGTGCCTGAACATTACTCACGGCAAAGAGGAACTGGATGCCTGCAAGCATCCATCTTAATGTTATTTTCATGCTTTGCTTTCTTTTTGCTCTTTATTATATAACTGATAAGCGACGTGATTTTGCACGAAATGCCCTATCATTTAAGATTCTTTAAATCTTTTTGATTTTTAACCTTCAAATCCAAATCAGAAGCAAAAAAGTTGCTTTAGGCGTCTCGCCTGAACCGTAATCTATGCATTATTTGAAGATCAGCGTGGTTAAACGCTCAGTGGCAAACAGTTCGTTTGCCACTGTTTGTATATCCTCAGCCGTGATGACATCGATGCGACGATACAGATCGTCTAGATGACGCTCAGTGCCATGATGCAGGAAGCTGCGTCCGAAATCAAGTGCAAACTGCTCCCTATTATCACAGGCAATGGCAATCTGGCCCTTCAATTGCCGTTTTACTGCAGTAAGTTGATTTGCGCTGAGGGGTTTCTGCATGACACGGTCCAGCTCCTTTCGCACCAGACGACAGCATCTCTTGATGTCATGATGGTCGCAACCGAAATAGACACTCCACGAACCAGTGTCTGAGTAGCAGGTCATCATGCTTTCTACGGTATATACCAATCCATAGCGTTCTCTCAAAGAAAGGCTAAATCGGGCATTCATGCCAGGACCACCTAGTATATTATTCAAGAGGTAGAGCATCATACGATAGGGGTGGTTATAGTGATAGCCACGTGTGCCAATCATGACATGAGCCTGATGAGTACCGATCTCGCGAATGATAGTGTCGTTGATCGTTGAGAGTTTATAGTTTATAGATGAAATGTTTGTAGGCGGGGCAACTATAAACGATAAACTACGATTAAGGGTATTCACCAGTTTCTTGAAATCTATGTCGCCATAGGTGAAAAACACCATATTGTCAGGACGATAGCAACGACGGGCATAACGAAGGAAATCCTCCGTCTTGTAAGTGCGCAACTGTTCTGCCTGACCAAGAATGTTATGGCCCAAAGGATGGCCCTTAAAGAGAATATTCTCAAACTCGTCGTATATGAGTTCGGCAGGAGAATCGTTATAACTCTCGATTTCATCACAGATGACCTCTACTTCCTTTTCAATCTCATGTTGAGGATACTCGCTATGGAAGACGATATCCGTCAATACATCGACAGCCTTGGCGAAGTGCTCCTTCGAAATGGCTGCGTAGAAAACTGTATCTTCTTTGTTGGTAAAGGCATTCAGATCTCCACCAACACCCTCAAGGGCATTGATGATCTGCAGGGCGTGGCGACGGGCTGTCCCCTTGAAAGTCATGTGCTCACAGAAATGGGCAATACCTTCCTCACCAGGCATCTCGTCGCGAGTGCCAGCTGCAACATCGTAGCCACAGTAGACCACCTGCGAGGGCGATGGCAGGTGGATGATCCGCAGTCCGTTTTCAAGCGTGTATGTGTTATATTTCGTCATTTCGGCTGCAAAAATACAAAAAAATTTTCTTGTAGCAGCTTTTTGCCCCTGAGAAATTAACCACGCTTATTTTCAAATAAGATACGCTTAACGAGAGATAAGCCTATCTTATGTCAGAAAAAGATACTCTTATTTCGTCTTGCAATCTGAGAAAGTGACAAAACTTCAATACGACACGAGCGTGCAATAAAATGACCATTTACAAGTTTTTTATATTATCAACGACATGATAATACTTATATTAGAATTATATATATATATTATATATTATAAT
>JAFSNR010000091.1 GCA_017443345.1 Prevotella sp. | reverse complement strand
CTATCCCACAGCTGAGGTGAAGAAGGACGCGGCTGTACCCAACATCGCGGCTATGGACGGTCTGAATCCGAACGACGTCGTCAAGGCAATCCACATCCGATTCCTGCCTGACTCCACGAAGCTGGACAACCTTTGTGGCCCTGCCTTCAAGGATCACTGCACGCTGGAGCTGCGTAACATCATCGCAACTCAGAAGGTCGTTATCAACGGCAAGGAGAAGAGCGTAACCACCCTGAAGCCCATCGCCACTGCTGTGGCAGAGTGGAAGGCGCAGAACGGTGAGAGCTCTGGTTCGAACTCAGGTTCAGGCTCTGAGAACGGTGGTTCGGGTTCCGAGAACAGCGGTGGTGGCTCTTCGACAGGCTCAGAGACCGAGAGCGTAATGGCTCCTGAGATCTCAGGAACTTCTCCGTTCACTGACACCACTCAGGTGACTATCCAGGGTCCTCAGGGCGCAGAGGTACGCTACACCACTGACGGTAGTGAGCCAAGCGCAGAGAGTACGCTCTACTCTGAGGCTATCACACTGAGCGCTACTACGACCATCAAGGCCATTGCCATCCTCGACGGTGAGACTTCTGCTGTAGCAAGCAAGACGTTCACTAAGAGCGGCGAAAGCGGTGGGTTCGACCTTGGCAACTAATTGAAGAATTGAAGAATTGAAGAATTGAAAAATTGAAGAATTGAAGAATTGAAAAATTGAAGAATTCTGAATTTAGGAAAGGAGGTGAACTATGACGAAGAAGGAAACGCTTAAGTGGACGCTGCAGATACTGGCTTCGATTATCTCAGCAGTACTCACCGCCCTCGGCACGACCTCGTGTATGGGGAGTTAGAAGTGAGAAGTGAGAAGTGAAAAGTGAAAAGTGAAGAATTCCCTGCTCAATGAAAAATTGGGCGGGGTTTTTGAGCGATGTCGAGCTGGGTATCGGTCAACAGGGCATGCTGCTCGCAGGTGTTCGCTGCAAGTTCTAAACGCTTTATAGGAAACCTTGGTGTCTGAGGGCCTCGAGCAGGCCTTCAGACATCATTTCGTTGTCCTTGCGGGTGTAGCGGATGTCGGTGAACACCTGGGCGAGGGTCTCCTTGTGGTTGATCTCGACAAAGTGGCGATTCTCCTCCAACTCCTCCTTATATATATAATAGGTGTCGATGTCGGAGCTGAGGTAGTCGTGATAGGTCTCCTGATGGACAAAGCTCTCCAGGGGCAGACGGTCGGAGAGGGGAGGCTCTTCTGCGGGCCAGCCGACGGTGAGCGTGGCGACAGGCATGACGAGACGGGGTAGCTGCAGGATGTCGATGATCTGCTGAGGCTGATAGACGGTGGTGCCGAGATAACAGTAGCCGAGCCCTTCTTCATCCATGAGGTTGCAGAGTGTCTGAGCATAGAGCAGAGCGTCGGTGGCAGCGTTGATAAACGAGAGGAAGTTGTCGTAGCCTGGCACGGCGTTGCGACACTTGGCCCAGGAACTGGTGCGATTGAAATCGGCACAGATGGTCAGCACCACGGGAGCTTCTTTCACCATCGGTTGGTTGAAATGGGCAGGCGAGAGCTGGGCCTTCATCTCTGCGGAACGGGTGACAACGACGCTGTAAAGCTGCAGGTTACCCATCGTCTGGGTGCGTGCTGCCTCGCTCATCAGACGGTTCAGCAGTTCGTCGCTAACTGCTCTGTCGGCATACTTGCGGATGGTTCTTCGAGTCAGAATTGATTTCATTTTGATGATTTTTGCTGCAAAGATACAAATAATTCTTAATTCTTAATTATTAATTCTTAATTTATTCGTACCTTTGTACCCAAAAATTGTCGGATTATGGAAGAAGATGTACGTAAAGAGACATTGAAGCGCGTGGCGCACGAGTTGGCACAGGCTGGTCAGAAACAGAATGCACCCCTCTCTGAGGATCAGATTGTGACGGTGCTGGAGAAGAATCTGATGACGGTGATCCCCGAGATTGCCGAGGTCAGGCCCCAGTCGCTGGAGTGCGACGTGGTGCGTTTCCAGAACAACAAGGAGAAATGGGTGGCGCTCGTAGGTCTGCTCGATGGCTATCCTTATGAGATCTTCACTGGTCTGCAGGACGACGAGGAGGGCATCATCCTGCCCAAGAACGTCGTACATGGCAAGATTATCAAGCAGGTGAATCCTGACGGCACGAAGCGCTATGACTTCCAGTTCGAGAACAAACGTGGCTATAAGACCACCGTCGAGGGCCTCTCGGAGAAGTTCAATCCTGAGTACTGGAACTACGCCAAACTGATCTCGGGCGTGCTGCGTTACCGTATGCCGCTGGAGCACGTAATCAAGCTCGTGGGTTCGCTCTCGCTGAAGGATGAGAGCATCAACACGTGGAAAACGGGTGTGGAGCGTGCCTTGAAGAAGTACCTCCCAGGTGCTCATGATGACTTGGAACAGGAAAATGTAGAGTGAGAAGTGAAGGTTGTTGAGGGATATATTTTTCTGCGTGAGTTGCGCTTTCATGCGTTCCATGGGGTGATGCCTCAGGAGCGTCAGGTAGGCGGCGACTTCATCCTCGACATCCGCGTGGGCTATCCTTTGGAGCAGGCCATGACGAGCGACGAGGTGCAGGACACGTTGAACTATGCATCGCTCTACGAGCTGGTGGCTCAGGAGATGGGACAGCCCTCGAAACTGTTGGAACATGTGGCTGGCAGAATCGTCCGGGCCATCGAGAAGAGTTTCCCGCAGGTCTCGTCCATCGATCTGAAGCTGACGAAACAGAATCCTCCCATGGGTGCCGACTGCCAAGGCGCGGGAGTGGAAGTGCACTTTGAAAGAAGTTAGAAGTGAGAAGTGAGAAGTTAAAGGTGAAAAGATTAAGATATATATTCAGCATATTGTTGCTCTGTGGAACGGTGATGGTCTGTGGAGCCAATAAGAAGTTTACACTGGTGATCGACCCCGGGCACGGTGGATCAGACGCTGGTGCCATCGGTGCCATCTCGAAGGAGAAGAACCTGACGCTGAAGTTCGCTCTCGCCTTCGGACAGATGGTGGAGCGCAACTGCCCTGACGTGAAGGTGATCTATACGCGAAAGACGGACCGTTTCGTGGAGCTCTACCGTCGTGCTGAGATTGCGAACAACAACAAGGCCGACCTCTTCATATCCGTTCATATCAACGCGGTGCCCAGAGGCCGCATTGCCCGAGGTTTTCAGACTTACACCCTTGGCAAGAGCAAGCGCACGGGTAAGCGGAACGGCGTGGATGAGAATCTGGAAGTGGCCAAGCGTGAGAACGCCGTCATCCTGCTTGAGAAGGACTACAAACAGACTTATCAGGGCTACGACCCCAATTCGCCTGAGAGCAATATCATGTTTGAGTTCATTCAGGACAAGAACATGGAGAACAGTGTGGAACTGGCGAAATATATGCAGCGCTATGTCTGTCAGGCCACAGGGCGTAAGGACATGGGTGCCCAGCAGGATAACCTCGCTGTGCTCCGTCTGTCATCCATGCCTGGCTGTCTGATAGAGCTTGGCTTCATCTCCACGCGGGATGAGGAGAACTATATGAACTCGAAGGCTGCCGAGGGCCAGTATGCACGTGGTATCTTCAATGCCTTCCTAGCTTATTACAAGAAGCACAGTGGACATAAGATCACCATCCCCTATCAGCCCGAGCCCGAAAGCAAGGAGGCGAAGATCCCCCAACTGATTCCGCAGGATCAGGTGAAGGTGAAGCCCTCCAAGAAGACAAAGGTGAAGGAGCCCGAGACGCCACCAGTGGAGGAGGAACAGCTCGTGGTAGCCCCCGTGATGGCTCCCGTGATGGCCCCACAGGAACCCGTCGTAGAGGAATCAGCCCCCGAGGTTGCACCTCAGAATCCTGTTCAGGAGGCGCCACAGCCTGTTGTAGAGACTAAGCCCGCAGTGGAGGAAAAGCCGCAGCCAGTCGTAGAGCCACAGCCGCAGCCCGCAGTAGAGGCAAAGCCGCTGGTATCGGAACCTGTGTTCAAGGTACAGATACTGATCAGCTCTTCGCGCCTGAAGTCCACTGACCGCCGTTTCAAGGGGCTTACGGATGTGGGCAGCTATCAGGAGGGTGGAATCTTCAAGTATACGGTGGGCAACTCGACCAACTATAATGAGATCTACCGTCTGCGCCGCAGTATCCTCGACAAGTTCCCTGAGGCTTTCATCATTGCCTTCAAGGATAATCAGCGCGTCGATGTGAATGAGGCCATCCGTGAGTTTAAGAAGAATAAAGGAATCAAATAACAGCAGATATTATGAGGAAGTATGCAAAAGAAATCCAAATCGCATTGGTAGCCGTCATCGGAATCGTGGTGCTCTACTTCGGCCTCCAGTTCCTGAAAGGACTGACTCTGTTCTCGTCGGATAATCATTACTACGTGAAATTCGATGATATCAGCGGACTTTCGGCTTCGAGTCCTATCTATGCCAATGGTTACCGCATCGGTGTGGTGGAACGCATCATCTACGATTACGAGAATAATGGCGAAATCGTGGCTGAGCTCGGCATCGACAATAAGATGCATATCCCCAAAGGCAGCTATGCAGAGATTGCCAGTGACCTGCTGGGTAACATCAAGCTCGAGGTGCAGTTCGGGCCTGACTTCGACGATATCATGGAACCAGGCGATACCATCAATGGCGGACTGCAGAAGGGTGCGCTTGGAAAGGTCGAGAACCTTGTTCCCCACTTGGAGAAGGCCCTGCCGAAACTCGACTCTATCCTCTATAATGTCAATCAGCTGCTGTCGGATCCTTCTTTGAGAAACTCGCTCGACCATATCGAACAGATGACAGCCGACTTCACCAAGGTGTCTAAAGACCTAACGGCGATTTCTGCTGCGCTGAACCAGAAGCTTCCCGGCATGCTGGCCACTGCTGATGGTGTGCTCAATAATGTCGACACCCTGACGCATAACCTCAATACGCTCGACCTGGCGGCTACGTTGGCAAGAGTCGACGCAACGCTGCAGAATGTGCAGGCGCTCACTGACAAGCTGAACAGCAAGGAGGGCACTGTGGGCAGGTTCCTGACAGACCCCAGCATCTACAATAATCTGAACTCGACAGCAGCCCATCTCGACTCGCTGATCATCGACCTCAAGGCTCATCCCGGGCGCTATGTCCATGTGTCATTATTTGGCAAGAAACAGAAGTAATTTAAAAATTGTCTAAATAACGGGGAGGGGCAAAAGTCTGCCGGTGAAACTCGGGCTTTCCCTTATAGGAAATGGGTATACAGGGTATTTCTGTGTGATACACAGTTTTCGTGCAGATGCTAAGTGGTTGATTTACAAACAGTTCAATTTCTGCAAGTGGGGTTTTGGTCATATAGCTCCGTGAAACACGCTAAGTGCCCATGAGATAGTGAGTTACGAAAGAATGTACACACGACAGACGTTTTTTGAGATTTGGTGGTTTGAAAAAAAATGCCGAACTTTGCACCACAATTAAAATCGACAAGCCTAAGTCTTGTAACAACAAAAATTAAAAAGAATAACGACATCGCCGAATGAATAATAGTCATCAGGCGCTCTGGGACGACTGCCTTCGTCTGATTAAGGCCAATGTGTCAGAGCAGCAGTTCAAAACGTGGTTTGCACCACTCGTCTTCGAGTCCTACTCCGAGGCCGAGAACGATCTCTTGGTGCAAGTTCCAAGTCCGTACATCTACGAGTACTTGGAGCAGTACTACGTGGGACTATTAAGTAAGGTTATCCTGCGCGTGTTCGGCGCGAACGTCTCTCTTCGTTACAGGATTCTCACGGATAAGACGAATAACACCACGACGGATGTGGAGAGCGAAGGGCCTGGTGCCCAAATCGACGAGGTGCCAGTCAGACCTCTGGTTAACAAAGGTCCTGACCTCCTCGATGCTGCCACGCCTCAGCAGCTGAATCCACAACTTGATCCCAAGAAGACTTTCCTGTCGTTTATCGAGGGCGACAGTAACAAGCTGCCACGCACCGTCGGACTCTCTATCGCAGAGCATCCAGGTAAGTCGACTTTCAATCCCTTCTTCGTCTATGGTCCTTCTGGTTGTGGTAAGACACACCTTATTAATGCTATAGGTCTTAGTTGTAAGGAGACTTACCCGCAGAAACGTGTGCTCTATGTCTCTGCCCGTCTGTTCCAGGTGCAGTTCACCGATGCCAGCCGTCAGAACACCGTCAACGACTTCATCAACTTCTACCAGACGATCGATGTGCTGATTGTTGACGATGTCCAGGAGTGGGCTACTGCCGAGAAGACTGTTGCTACCTTCTTCCATATCTTCGACCATCTGTTCCGTCTTGGGAAGCAGATAATCCTGGCGAGCGATCGTCCTCCTGTCGATCTCAAGTGGTTGCAGGACCGTATGCTCACCCGTTTCTCCTGTGGACTGATTGCCGAGCTCGAGAAGCCCAACACCCAGTTGTGCATCGACATCCTCAACGCCAAGTGTCGTCGTGACGGTCTGAAGATTCCTGCTGACGTGATCCAGTTTATCGCTGATACAGCTAACGGCAGTGTCCGTGACCTGGAGGGTGTGGTCAACTCCCTGATGGCTTATTCGATCGTCTACAACACGAATATCGATATGAAACTGGCTGAGCGTGTCATCAAGCGCGCTGTGAAGGTGGACAATCACCCTCTCACCATCGACGATATCCTCGAGAAGGTGTGCCATCACTACGGCATCAGTCAGCAGAGCGTGTTCAGCAAGAGCCGCAAGCGCAGTTATGTCCAGGTGCGTCAGGTGTCCATGTATCTTGCCTCCAAGTACACCCGTATGCCAGCAGGCCGTATCGGACAGCTCATCGGCAACCGCGATCACTCTACCGTTATCCACTCCTGCAATATTATAGAGCAGCGTTTGAAGGTCGATCAGGCCTTCCAGTCTGAAATCTCAAGCATAGAGAATTCCTTCAAGTTGAAGAAATGATTAATCCCCGCTGGCTGGCGGGGATTAATTGCTTTTATAGTCTGATACTTGTTCCTACGATGATCCATCTTCCTGGCTGTTCCACCAGCCCGTAGTCGTGGTAGCGCTTGTCGAGCAGGTTGGTGGCTTCGGCATAGATCTTCCATTTGTTCTGCAACCACGTCAGTCGGGCATCGAGTAGGGCATAGGGCTCGTAGTCGTGTACTGCTCCGTCGAAGTCGGTATATTGTCCCACGCGGTCCTGCCATCTGAAGTGCAGGCCCAGTGTCAGCCGCTTGGTCAGAGGCACATCAGCTGTTGCTGTCAGTTTATGCCGCAGATACTCGAGTGCGTACTGCGACACGATGTGTTCTTCCTGCACCTTGTCTTGGTGGATGTAACTGTAATTCATCGCGAATCTGGAATTCCGAATGAAGAATGTTGTGCCGAGTTCGAGGCCTAGGCTGTTGATCTTGGTGTGGTTCACACTCTGCCAGACGGCCTCTGTTCCCTTCGACGTGTCCATTATCCAGTCGATCATGTTCTTGCCGTGATGGTACCAGAGGGCAGTGTTAAAAGTGAAAAGTGAAGAGTGAAAAGTAAAGCCCGTTTCGACGGCTTGCATCTCCTCAGGTTTCAGGTGAGGATCGGCCTGATAGCCCTGCAGTTTGTAGTACATCTCCGTAAACGACGGCATGCGGAGCGAGGTGTTGTACGAGGCGTGGAGCTTCCAGTTGCTATTGGGGCGATAGCTCAGGTCGATACCTGGGTAGATGCTCATGTTCATGTTGCTCCAGGTGTTCTTGACGGCTACAAGCCCTGCTGACACAGTCAGATGCTCCAACAGCAGATTATGTTCCAGATAGCCGCTGATGTTCGTGCGGTTGACGCCCAACGTATAATCGCGGTCAGTACCTTTGATATGGTGTGTCTGCGAGAGGGGCTCTCCCAGGTTTCCACCCACCAGATCCTCGTTTCTGATTTCTGCTCCGAAGGCAGTGCGCCCTGCTACCCAGTCAAAATAACTGCTGAGGTTCACACCGTACACGTCCGTACGATTGTAGTTGTATTTCATCTTCTCGGGCTGATCCCGATACCCCTCATACCGATCGTAGTTCTGATTCCAATAGATGCTAGGCATCAGTCTGAGTTTGCCGCAGTGGGTCTCTGCCTGGATGGCTGAATAGATCTTCGTGGTGTGCTCGTATTGGTCGTCGGCCTGCCATTTCGGTGAGGCGTAGGACGTGCTCGAGCCCCAACCTTTGTCTGCGATACCCAGATGCCAGTTGATGTTGACGTCATTGCTTTCGAATTGTCCCTGATAAAAAGCCTTCGAGCCGCTGAAGTCGGTGTTCAGGGTTCCTGCTTTCGAGCGCGAGTATCCGTCGCTGCGGGAGTAGCCTGCACTGAGCTGGTTGTTCCAGGCTTTCTGTTTCAGATTGGCACGGGCGCTAACCTTGCCGTAGCCGTAGCTTCCACCTTCCAACGTCACGTTGGCACTGGTCTCTGAGTCTGGCCTTGTCACGATATTGATGGCTCCCACGAGCGATGACGAACCGTAGACTCTTCCTGAGGGACCTTCGAGTACTTCAATGCGCACAATCTCACTCAGGTCTACTGGCAGGTCCATCGCGTTGTGGCCCGTTTGCGGGTCACAGATGTTGATGCCGTTCAAGAGCAGGATAATCTGTTCGGAGGTACCGCCGCGTATCGAGATGTCTGTCTGGGCCCCGATGGGTCCTCGCTGGCGCACATCCACGCCCACGGCGTATTTCAGCAAATCGTTAATACTTTGTACGGGAGCCTGCGCAATGTCGCGGCGATCCAGTACAGTTACCATTCTCGCAGCCTGACTTTTCGTCAGGGGCGTCCTCGATCCAGTCACACTGACTTCCTCGAGCATCATCTCTCGCGCTGTCGTCATCGAGGCAGAATCAGTCACCACAGGATGCGTGGAGACACTTTCCGCAGAGGCATAGGTCAGTGTGGCTACAGACAGCACGCTGCATACGACCTCACGCCCCAGACAGGCAAAGAGCGAGTAGCCCTTGTTTCCGAAATGTCGGAACACCAGGACCTGGCGCTTCATGTTGAATGTCGGTTTGTACATTTTCTTTGTTAAAAATTGGAAATCAGATGCAAAGGTACTGTTTTTTTTCGTATCTTTGCATCACAAAAGCAAAAACTTATGAAACGATTTCTGATTTCCCTTTTTGTGGTTCTCCTGACAGTACCTGTGTCGGCCCAGTCTCTCATCCGCCATCCTTGGCAGGGGAAGCGCGTGGCTTACTTTGGTGACTCTATCACTGATCCGCGAAACGATGGTTCGAAGCTGAAGTACTGGAACTACCTGCAGGACTGGCTCCAGATAGAGCCTTTTGTCTATGGTGTCAGCGGTCGCCAGTGGAATGATATCCCACGACAGGCGGATAAGCTGAAGGCAGAGCACGGCGACGATTTCGACGCCATCCTGATCTTCATTGGTACTAATGACTACAATGCAGGCATACCCATCGGCGAGTGGTTCACAGAGCGTCCTGAGAAAGTGGTGGCTGGCATCCATGAGCAGAAGCATCCCGTAGACCGTCTGCATCGCTATCCTGTGATGGGCGACTCGACGTATAGGGGACGTATCAACAAGGCCCTCGACTATGTCAAGCGGATGTATCCCACGAAGCAGATTGTGCTGATGACGCCTATTCACCGTGCTGAGTTCTATGCCAACGAGAAGAACTGGCAGCCTCGCGAGGACTATACAAACCTCTGTGGGGAATATCTCGATGCCTACGTGCAGTCAGTGAAGGAGGCAGGCAATCTGTGGGCTGTGCCTGTAATCGATCTGAACGCGCTTTGTGGACTCTATCCGCTGATGGACGAGATGGCCCAGTTCTTCAAGAGTGCTGAGAAAGATCGCCTCCATCCCAACGATGCAGGTCACGAGCGGATGGCCAAGACCATCATGCAGCAGCTGATCACTCTGCCTGTTTTCTGATATAATCGACGAAGGAATAGCGGAAGTCGTGACGATCATCGATAGGGTGGTCCTCGCGGCTTTCTTCTTGCCACTCATCCTCGTAGGGTGGGAAGAAGGTGTCGGCATTCTCTGGGGTGTCGTCGATCTCCGTCAGACAGAGACGATCGGCCAAGGGGAGAGCCTGGCGATAGACGCTGGCACCACCGATGATATAGACATCCTCGTCTTGGTTGCAATGGGCCAGCGCGTCTTCCAGTGAGGCATAGACGTCGCACCCTGGGAACGCTTTCTGCGAACGGGTCAGGACGATGTTCCGACGATTGGGCAAGGCACCCTTGGGCAACGACAAGAATGTGTTACGTCCCATGATAATCGTATGCCCCGTCGTCAGCGCCTTAAATCGCTTCAGATCATTCGGCAACCAATAGATCAGTTTGTTCTCATATCCGATGGCCCTATTCTTCGCCACCGCCGCAATAATACTAATCATTTTACCTTTTTACTTTTTTACCTTTTTACTTTTACACGCTCACTTCCGCCTTAATATGAGGATGGGGATCGTAACCTACCAACTCGAAATCCTCATACTGGAAATCGAAGAGACTCTTCACATCAGGATTGATCTTCATCGTTGGCAGGGGTCGTGGCTCGCGAGTCAGCTGTAGCTTCGCCTGCTCGATATGGTTCAGGTAGAGATGTGTGTCGCCAGTGGTGTGGATAAAGTCACCTGGCTTATAGCCCGTCACCTGTGCCATCATCTGCAGCAGCAGGGCATAGCTGGCAATGTTGAAAGGCACACCCAGAAAGGTGTCGGCACTGCGCTGATAGAGTTGTAGCGACAATCGGTCACCTGCCACATAGAACTGGAAGATGGTATGACAAGGGGGCAAGGCCATCTTGTTCACTTCTGCCACATTCCAGGCAGAGACAATCATACGACGGGAGTTGGGATTGTTCTTCAACTGATCCAGCACGTATTGTATCTGGTCGATGGTACCACCATTATAGTCGGGCCACGAGCGCCACTGGTGCCCATAGACGGGACCCAGTTCTCCGTTCTCGTCAGCCCACTCGTTCCAGATTCTGACGCCATGCTCCTGCAGATACTTCACGTTGGTGTCGCCCTTCAGGAACCAGAGCAGTTCGTAGATGATTGACTTCAGGTGGAGTTTCTTCGTGGTGAGCAGGGGAAAACCGTTGTCGAGGTTATAGCGCGACTGCGTACCAAAGATACTGATGGTCCCAGTGCCTGTACGGTCACCTTTCTCAGTCCCTTCAGTAAGGATGCGATTGAGGATGTCTAAATATTGTTTCATATACTTCAATTTTTCAATTCTTCAATTCTTCAATTCTTCAATTTTTCAATTCTTCAATCACCTCCGGTGCCTCAGTGGGCAAATGGGTGGTCTTGATGCGCCAGGCTTTGGGGTAGAGGTTGTTGGCTCGATTGCCGATATTCTTGACAGGTCCCAGTGCGATGCCATGATACGTGACGTTGACGATGCCTCGAGGCGTGTCAGCAGGGAGCACAAGGGCTTCGCCACGCAGGTATTTCAGTGCCTCGGGGTAGGGGAGGTCCGTCTGTGGGAAATCGCCTTCTGGAAGGTCTGGCTTCAGCACTTTGAGAGAAAGATTCTTTCTCGGCGCGCGAGCAAGCGTCCCTTTCTTGCGCAACGCACAAACAAAAAGTCCTTCGCTACGGGTGATACCTGGGATGAAACGATAGACGGGCGCCTCAAACCCTTTCAGCAGCGAGCCAGTGATGTTCCAGGAGGGATCCGTTGGAATCTCGAGCACTTCTGCATCGTAGGTCTCCAGAATCCATCTGACGTTCTCCTCGTTCTCCTTTGTATTAAAGGTACACGTACTATATATAAATAGGCCACCCGGATTGAGACACTCCCAGGCATCGGCAACTATCTCACGCTGCAGGCGCCAGCACTTCTCGACATTCTGCAGATTCCACTCGCCGATGGTGGCAGGATCGCGACGGAACATGCCTTCGCCTGAGCAGGGCACATCGCAGAGAATCAGGTCGAACGTGGCCTTTGCCTTACGGAAATCACGGGGGTAGTTGTTCGTAACGATACAGTCGGACCAGCCCCATTTCGTGATGTTCTCCAGCAAGATCTGCGCACGATTGGCGATGGGCTCGTTGCATACCAGCAGGCTCCCCTCAGGCAGGACCGTGCGCAAGGCCGTAGACTTCCCCCCAGGGGCAGCACACATGTCAAGGGCTGATAATGTGGAGTGGGGAGTGAGATATGTTCGGAGAATGTGGGTGATGAACATCGATGCAGCCTCCTGCACATAGTAACAGCCTGCATGGAAGAGAGGGTCGAACGTGAACCGTGGCCGTCCCTGAAGATAGAATCCCTCCTGGCACCAAGGAACCATATTAGTGGTTAGTGGTGAGGGGTGAGGGGTTAGAGATATCTTTCGGGGGTTCAGACGAATGCTCGTGGGCGCCTCTTCATCGAAGGCTCCCAGGAAGCGGTTCATGCGCTCTTCGCCCATCACCAGCCCCGTTTCACGGATAAAATCCTCGGGTAAATTCACCAGTTCGTCGAATTTGCGTACAAAATTAAAAAAAAATATGAGAAAAACCACTAACTTTGCAACTAATTTATGATTTGTTACGTCAAAAAGGTGTAGAAATTAAAATTCAATAGAAATATGAAGAAGTATTTAATCGCAATCGCAATGGTGCTCACGCTCAGCTTGAATGCCGACGCAGTAGCACAGAACCACCGCCATACGCCACGTACGGAGCAGGTGGACTCTACACAAAACAATCAGGACGCAATCGAAGCCTTTTCTGACACCACAGCCGTAGCAGAAACATCAAGCGGTGACAGCATCGATGCTTATGTGAACGGCAAACGAATCAGAATCGAAACTGACGAGGATGTGAAAGGTATCTTGGAAGAGGTGTTCGGTGGTATTGGCCACGAAGCCATCGGCTGGATGATCATGTCTATCGTCATCATCTTTATCATGTTCGTGCTCGCACCGGTATTCATTATCATCGCCATCTTCTACTTTGTCAACAAGAACCGCAAGGAGCGGCTGAAGCTGGCTCAGATGGCAATGGAGAAAGGACAGCCGATACCTGATGAACTGTTGAAGGAACGTGCCGCTCAGATCGATGACGATGACTATCAGAAAGGTCTCCGACAGATGTTCACTGGCATAGGACTGGCCATCTTCCTCGGCATCGTCGCTGGTAAGGTAGGATTTGGCATCGGTGCTCTCGTCTTCTTCATCGGACTCGGCAAGTGGTTCATCGCCCGTCAGTCGAGGAACGCGGGAAACGACTCTCAGTATAATAATACATCAAGCAACATCAACAACGACATTAATAAGACAGAGTTATGACAAAAAAATTGGAACGCTCTAATGACAGAGTATGGGCAGGGGTTTGTGGCGGCATCGCCGAGTATCTGGATTTCGACCCCGTTCTGGTAAGAATCGCATACGCTTTCCTGACGCTCTTCACATGCTTCAGTGGACTGATATTCTACTTCGTTCTGTGGATCGTCATGCCCGAGAAGAAACTGGTATAGTTGACAGTAAACAAAAAAAATGGCGGAGCTCAGCGATATATCTCTCGTGACGCAGGTGGCGGTATTCCGAAACAAGAAGGCTTTTGACCAGCTTGTCAGGAAATATCAGTCGCCTGTGCGTCGATTCTTCTTGAATCAGACGCTGGGAGACGAACAGCTGAGCGACGATCTGGCACAGGAAACGTTCATCAAGGCCTACGTGAACATCGCGAAGTTCCGCGCCATGTCGAGCTTCTCTACGTGGCTCATGCGAATCGCTTACAACGTGTTCTACGACGAGGTGCGCTCGCGGAAGCAGACGGAGGACGTGGATACCTCCGTAGGTGTCGCCCGTCAGACGGTCTCTTCCAATGAGACGTTGAAGATGGATATCTACGCAGCCTTGGCGCTTTTGAAACCTGATGAACGCACCTGTATCACGCTGCAACTCATCGACGGCTATCCCATCGACCAGATCAGTAAGATCACGGGGATTGCGGACAACACGGTGAAGTCGCACTTGAGACGAGGCAAAGAAAAAATGGCAAACTATTTAAAACAGAATGGCTATGACTGATAGAGACGATATGATGTTAGAGAGCTTCTTCAAGCAGGCTGCCCAGCAGCAGATTGAAGACGACGGATTTACTGAGCGGGTGATGCAGAGCCTGCCCGAGCGTAGACTCTTGACTGCGCGCCGTCTGTCCCAGTTGTGGACGTTGTTCTGCGTCGTAGTAGGCGTGGCGCTGTTCTTCGCATTCGGAGGATTACAGGTGTTGCGTGGTCTGTTCATTGGCGGCCTTCGCATGATGCTGGGCTGGATCGAGGTTTTCGTGGCAACGGCTCCTACAGCCGAGATTCCCGTCAATCTGTGGGCGGTTCTGCTGTTGTTGGCCTTTGTATTAATTTACCTTCCTTATCGAATAGGCCATAAGTTGTCCGCAGTACTCTGAACTCCGTGCGCCTGTTCAGTTGGTGACACAGTTCCTGCTGTTCCTCAGGGAGCGTGGTGATAAAGGCTTCAGATAGCACATCGCCCTCCTTGAGGAACGGATATTTTTCTGCCACCTTCTTCTTGATATGCTTTGGCCTGCCCTCACCGTATCCCTTTGGCGTCAGACGGTCGGCGGCAATGCCGTGCTCTATCAGATAGCCGACCACACTCTCCGCGCGCTGTTGCGACAACCGTTCGTTATACTGGTCCGAACCCCGACAGTCCGTGTGGGCTGAGAGCTCGATGGTGATATTGGGGTTCTCGTTCAGCAGTCTGACGAGTTCATTCAGGGCTTCAGCAGATTCTGGGCGCAGCGTAGCCTTGTTGAAGTCGTAGAAGATGTTCTCGATGAGTACGGGGGCAGAGATGTTGGCCAGTGGGAACTGCAGCGTATACTCCTTCGATTTCGTGACGGGTGCGATGTGCAGTTCCTCCTGGTGGTTCAGGAATCCCTTACAGGTGCCAAGGAAGACGTAGTCGACACCAGGCTTCACCTCCTGCGTAAACGAGCCGTCGCCACGCACGCTGAGTTTCAGGTTCGTCCCGTCGTTGCCCACCATGTAGACCTGTGCAGCTGTCAGCTCATAGCCGTCCTGTTCGTAGACCCAGCCTTTGACGGTCTGGATGATCTCCGGATTATAGAAGCTGTAGATATGGTCGTTGCCGCGATTGTCACCCCGATTCGAACAGAAGTATCCCTGATTAAGCTTGCCCTCGAAAGTCATGCCGAAGTCATCGCCCTGAGAGTTCAGCGGCCAGCCGAGGTGTTGGATGCGTTTTTTGTCACTGGCATCGACGAAAAACACGTCCAAACCTCCGAACCCGGGATGTCCGTTTGATGAAAAGTATAAATCCCCATTAGGTCTGAACGTGGGGAACATCTCGTCGCCAGGCGTATTTACAGGTTCCCCCAGATTCTCAACGGCTCCAGGCTCCCCATGACTCAGCAGACGGCAGCGCCAGATGTCGAGTCCTCCCATGCCGCCAGGCATGTCGCTGACGAAGTAGAGCCACTCGCCATCAGGACTGACGGCAGGGTGGGCATAGCTGTACAACGTATCGCTGGCGATAACGAGTTCCTTGGGTTTGCTCCATGCTGCGTCACTGCGATTGGAGACGGCGATGGTTGCATAGCGCGGATAGTTGGGATCCGTCTTACACAGCGTCAGATACATCGTCTTCCCGTCAGGCGAGAAGCAGCAGGCCCCTTCGTCGTAGTTGCTGTTCAGTTCCGAGTCGATGCTCTGTGGCTTTCCCCACTTCCCCTTGTCGTCTTTCTGCGACATGAAGATATCAGCTGCCTTGGCCCCCGTGATGCCGCTGTATTCATCGCCCTGCGCCTGGTTGCGCGTAGAGGTGAAGTAGAGCTGGTTGTCCTCCTCGCCTCCCAACATGGGCGAGTATTCTGCGCGCCTTGAGTTGAAGATGTCCATCCGCTTCACAGTATAGTCCGAGCCCTCCTTCCGCCACTGGTTTGCCATCTGCGCCGACTTCAGTCCGTTCTTCGCCAACACCAAAGCCGAATCAGCTGAAAACTGTAAACTGTAAACCGTAAACTGTAAACTATCCACCGCAGTTTTGAACTGCTTTTCCGCCTCCTTATAGTTCCCATTCTTCATGTAGAGCTGCCCCAGATAGAGATAGGTCAGCGAGTCGGCCTGCTTATAGCGCACCACGTTGTTATAGGCTGCGATGGCCTTGTTGGTCAGGTTGATGCGACGATAACAGTCCGCTAGTTTCCTGGCACGTTCGCCTCGCAGTTTCCGTTCTTTCGACGGTGTCTGCGTGTAGGCCTTACGATATTGCACGGCAGCGTCATAGTATTCTCCGACGGCAAGGAACTTGTCGCCCTTCTTCATGGCCTGATCTGCACCGCAGCTGACGATCAGCACGGTGCAGACGAGTATATGGCATATGATGGAAAGTCTTCGCATACCATTATAAATAACGATATGACTTCCGATTTATTATTTCTTGGGCGACTTAAGTTTCTTCAGTTCGGCATCGCTCAATACCGTCACGCGACGATTGCTGGGGTCGCTCATCACCTCCTGCACGATGGTAGCCACCTGCACCTTCAGTTCGTCGATAAACTGTTTGGCATCGTATTTCTGGTGCTCGATGTCCCTCAGCTTCTTCTCCCAGATACCTGTCAGTTCACAGCTCTTCAGCAGCTCCTCACGGATCAGGTCGATGAGTTCGATACCCGTCGGAGTGGCGATCAGTCGTTTGCGGTCTCGCTTGATGTAATGTCGCTTAAAGAGGGTCTCGATGATACCTGCACGCGAGGAAGGGCGTCCGATGCCGTTCTCCTTCATGGCAGCACGCAGCGTCTCGTCCTCCACAAACTTGCCAGCCGTCTCCATCGCCCTCAGCAGCGAGGCCTCGTTATAATAAGGTGGTGGTGTGGTCCACTTCTCCGTGAGCGTGGGCTTGTGGTCGCCGCTCTCACCCTTTACGAAAGTCGGCAGCGTGCGTTCTTCGGGGGTGTCAGGGGTTAGTGGTGAGGGGTTAGGGGTTAGAGAATTGTCTTCTTCTTCCTCTTTTGGCCTATCTTTGCCCTGGACCACGCGCCAGCCTGGATCCAGAATCTCCTTGCCCGTCACCTTAAATTCCACGCTATCTTCAGCCTCAGAGTTATCTCTAACCCCTTGCCCCTCACCTCTAACCACTCCAAGTACCGTCGTCGTCGAGAACTTGCAATCCGGCAGGAAGACGGCGATGAATCTGCGGGCCACGAGGTCGAACACCTTCTGCTCAGCGTCGCTGAGGTTCTGGGGGATGACGCCAGTGGGGATGATGGCATGGTGGTCAGTCACTTTCGACGTGTCAAACACACGTTTCGTCTTCTTCAGCGGTTTGCCGCCGATGGGTTTGATCAGCTCCGCATAGGGAGCCACCCCGCCGAATTTCGTCTGATACAGGCCGTTGAGTGTCTGCGGACACTTGGGGTAGATATCATCCGAGAGATATTGCGTATCCACACGGGGATAGGTCGTGAATTTCTTCTCGTAGAGGCTCTGTATCAGGTTCAGCGTCATCTCTGCCGAGTAGCCGAACTTGCGGTTACAGTCCACCTGCAGCGACGTGAGGTCGTAGAGTTGTGGCGGCTGTTCCTTGCCCTCCTTCTTCTCCACCTTCGTCACGGTGAAGGGCTTGCCCTCGATGGTGGCGAAGGCCTTCTCGCCCTCCTCCTTCGAGGTGAACTTCCCCTTGGTGGCCGTGAAGGTCGTGTCGCGATACACTGTTGCCAGCACCCAATAGGGTTCGGGCTTGAAGTTCTCGATCTCCTTCTGACGGTTCACGATCAGTGCGAGGGTAGGGGTCTGCACACGTCCGATGGAGAGCACCTGACGGTTCTGACCGTATTTCAGTGTGTAGAGTCGTGTGGCGTTCATGCCCAGCAGCCAGTCGCCGATGGCACGCGAGAGCCCTGCCAGATACAGCGGCTGGTAGTCGGCCTGGTCCTTCAGGTTCGCAAAGCCCTCACGGATGGCCTCGTCAGTCATCGACGAGATCCACAGACGCTTCACGGGGCAGGTCGCCTGCGCCTTCTGCATCACCCATCGCTGGATGAGCTCACCCTCCTGTCCGGCGTCACCGCAGTTCACGATGCCGTCAGCTGCCTGCATCAGTCGCTCGATGGTGGCGAACTGCTTCTTGATGCCGCTGTCCTCGATGAGCTTGATGCCGAATCGCTGGGGCACCATCGGCAGCTGCGTCAGTGCCCACGGCTTCCACGCCTGGGTGTAGTCGCCAGGCTCCTTCAGCGTACACAGGTGGCCGAATGTCCAGGTCACCTGATAGCCGTTACCTTCCATATACCCATCGTGCGAGGCCGTTGCTCCGATGATCCGGGCGATGTCCCTGGCCACGCTGGGTTTCTCAGCAATACATACAATCATAGGGAGTCCGTGTTTCTATGCCTCACCTTTCGGGAGGTCGAAGGGTGCAGCCGTACTTGGTCCCTGATTCGGGATTCTGATAGGTCCATACTCCTTCTCGTAGCGCATGATGTTCTCCTGCAGCGCCCCCAGCAGTCGCTTGGCGTGCTCAGGAGCCAGGATGATGCGGCTCTTCACCTGCGCCTTTGGCAGTCCAGGCATCACGCGTGCAAAATCCATGATAAAGTCACTGCTCGAATGTGTGATGATGGCGAAGTTAGCATACTCACCCTGTGCCACCTCCTGTGGCAGTTCCAATTGCAATCCCTGCTCGTTCTTATTCTCGTTCATACTCTTTTTCTATAAATTTTTTGCAAAGGTAATCATTTATTCTTCAATCTCCAAATAATCTGCCATTTTCTTGTTACACCACATTCTTCGGCTTGCCCTCCAGGAAGGCCCTGATGTTGTTGATGGCGACGTCGAGCAGACGGGCACGGGCCTCAGCCGTAGCCCAGGCGATGTGGGGCGTGATAAACGCGTTCTCGCAGCCGAGCAGCGGATGGTCAGCCTGTGGAGGCTCCTCCGTGAGGACGTCTGCGCAGAAGGCTCTCAGACGGTTGCTGCTGAGGGCTTCAGCCACGTCCTCATCCTTCACCAAGGGCCCGCGACCCGTATTGATCAGGATGGCCGATGGCTTCATCTGCTGCAGCGTCTCGCGGTTGATCAGGTGCTTCGTGTCAGGCGTCAGCGGACAATGCAGGCTCAGCACGTCGCTCTCGGCCAACAGCTCGTCGAGCGACCTTTTCTCCACAGATGGCGTTAGGGCTTCAGCCGACTTGCTGGTAAAGGCCACGACCTTCATCCCGAAGGCATGTGCGATGGCAGCCACGCGCTGGCCGATATGTCCCAGTCCCACGATGCCGAACGTCTTGCCAGCCAGTTCGGTGAGCGACGTGTCCCAGTAACAGAAGTCAGGACTGGCCGTCCACGCCCCTTTGCGGTTGAGTGCTGTATAGTGCTCCGTGCGGTTCGTGATGGTCAGCAGATGGGCAAACACCATCTGTGCCACGCTCTCCGTGCTGTAGGCCGGTACGTTGGTGACGATGATGCCACGTTCGCGGGCAGCCTCCACGTCCACCACGTTATACCCCGTTGCCAGCACGCCGATATATTTCAGCTTGGGCAGCTGCTCCATCTCCTCTCTTCGCAGACACACCTTGTTCGTCAGCACAATCTCCGCCTCCTTCGCCCGGAGGATGGTCTCCTCCGGCTTCGTCCGCTCATAGACTGTCACCGTGCCAAGGGTCTCTAGCCCCTTCCAAGCCTCTCCCGTAGGATCAGCCGTATACCCGTCAAGAATCGTTATCTTCATTTTCTTCATCATTTTCAAAGAACCGATGCAAAGTTACTGTTTTTTTGAAGAATAACCAAACTTTTTAGTTGATATAGTAGACTATTATGCGTGTTTTTGTTCTATCAAGAATTGGGCGAGCCTTAGAAATAGGGCTTCTCAGAAAATAAGATAATCTTATTTCTGATTAAGCGTCGCTTGTCACACGATAAGCGGCGCTTATTATGTGAACCTAAAATACACAACAACATGTCTTCGACATATTGACATATTGATATATTGATATTTTTGCGATTTTATGTATTACTATAGCATCCAAGATTTAAATAACTATATTATATAATTATAATTATATAATATAGTTATTACTTATAGTAACCTTTCTGTGATATTATCAACACTGTTTTTTCTAAAAATATCAATTTATCAATTTCTTTTGGTATTCTCGAAAAATATACCTATCTTTGCATAGGAAAAATTGAAATAATGGACGAGAAAGATCTTTATATCAACTTTGACGAGTATATCCGCCAAGGGGAGACTCAACAGATAGAGCGTGCTGAAGCATGGCGCGTAGCTATTGGGTTACAGGCTGTGGACGGACTGAAGACATCGGAATATCTGCAAGATACAGCACGTAGGAATATTGAGGGTGAAATCACCATTGACGAGGCTCGTGAACTAGTAAAGCAGTACTATGTAAAGAAGACTGCTCACGACGAAGGGGATGAAGATACAGAAGAGGCTGACAGGGTATCGAGCAACATCTCGAAGCTACTTCAGACAGATGCCTTTACTTATAGCGTCGCTGGGTTGTCTGCTATTCATCGCGCCATATTTGAAGGTGTATTTAAACATGCAGGTCGATTCCGTGATTATGATATTTCGAAAAAGGAATGGGTTTTGCAAGGAGATAGTGTACTCTATGGCCGATGGCAGGATCTGCGTATGACAATAGAATATGATTTGGAGCAGGAACACCAGTTTAACTATTTTGCCTTGAACAAGGATCAGGTGGTGGAACATCTTGCTAAGTTTGTAGCTGGTCTCTGGCAAATACATCCCTTTGGAGAAGGCAATACTCGTACTACAGCCGTTTTCATTATTAAGTATCTGCGCTCGCAGGGATTTGATGTTAATAATGAATTGTTTGAACGTCACTCATGGTATTTCCGTAATGCGCTGGTACGTGCCAACTATCGCAACCTAAAGAAGGGTATCAACTACGAATCAATATTCTTGGTACGTTTTTTCCGTAATCTGCTGCTAGGTGAGAATAATACGCTAAAAAATAGGTACATGATGATAGTTGGGCCTGAAGAGTGGAAAATGCCAGAATCTGAGAAGATACCCTACAAGCTCGGAACAAGTACAGGACAAGTACAGGACAAGCTGCAAACAAGCAACTATAATATCATCAGCCTTATCAAGGTCATTAGAGATAAGCAATTATCAGTGAAGGAAATGATGAATGGTCTGAATCTAAAAGGAAGGGATAACTTCTTGAATCTTTACCTGACTCCTTCAATAGCTGAAGGCTACGTCAGTCTATTATACCCAGATAAACCTCGTCATCCGCGACAGAAATACCTGCTGACAGTAAAGGGCTTAGCGTTGTTTAATGAACTCATCGCAGGCGAATAGCGTTCTTGAAGGCTTAAATGAAATATCCCTCGGCAATGCCGGGGGATATTCTTATGGGGGCTTTTAATAGCCTAATCCGACGTAGCTGTGGGCGGGGAGCTGGAGGTCGAAGACCGTCGAGCCATCGGGGTAGCCGAAGAAGCGGTTGTATCGGAAGAAGCCGGTGACGGAGGGTATCTGCGCGGGCTGCAGCTGCTGGCCTGTGAGGAGGTTGCGCAGGGTGCTCACCTGACTGTTGATGACGACACGCAGCGAGACGGCTTCGTCGTTGAAGTTCTCGACGACGAGGGTCTTGTTGTCGTAGGGGAAGAGGGCGACCTTCGACGGTCCTTCGATATAGGCGCCCACGTCCTTGCTCATGGCACGACGGATGATGTTCAGGGCACCTGCGGGATAGTCGTAGAGGTTGCCGAAGTCGTCGGGGATGGTCAGGACGAAGAGCATGCCCTTGGAATAGGTGTCGCGCAGGAGGATGGGGTAGCCTGAGACGCCGCCGTTGAGGGGACGGCCTGCACTGACGACCTCCCAGGCATCGTTGGTGTAGTACTTCACCTGGGGGATGATGAACTCGCGCCCGGACTTGCCGAACCAGCCGAAGTCGTTGACGATGGCCTTCAGGTCGCCGCATTCGAGTTCGCAGACATCGGCGAGTTGGTCCTTGATGGCCTTGAGCAGACCCGTGGTGATGATGACATCGCCGCCTTTCTTCAGCTGGGCCTTGATGCGAGCCACAATCTGGGGATCCTTGGCGGCCTGTTGGGTGAGCAGGATCTGCTGGCGCTCCTGCCACTGGGGATACATGTCCATGGGCAGGCCAATCATGCCGAGGTAGTTCTGGAGGAACTCTTCGCCCGTGGAGTGGTAGGGCTTATAGGAGGCGAGGCCAATGGGGCGGCCCAGCTGGGAGATGAGCTTGTCGGTCTGATGGAGGGTGACGTCGGCAAAGCGGGCCATCGTCGAGGGGGTGACAGTCTTGCCGTCCTTGGTGAAGGGGGCTGTCATCTCGTCGTAGTTGAAGCTGACACCCGGCTCCTGCCACTTGGCGCGCATCTGGGGCATGATCTTCACCTCGTAGAGCTGCATGTAGTTCCAGAGGATGATCTCGGGGGTCTTGGAGAGCATCGTCAGATGGAGCTGTTCGGCATAGCGGTCCATGCTCATGTGGATGCCGCCTGCATCAACCCATCCGCCTCCATTCTTGCCTGGGGCGATGTTGTCGAAGTAGCGCACGATGTTATAGCTGAGGTAGTTCTGCAGGTGCTGGGCTGACCCTGGGTCGCGCGTCTCGGTGCCAGTCCAGAGGCCGTCGAAGTAGAGGGGCTCTTCCTCGAGGTTGAAGCCGAGGCCCTGGAAATGGTCGTACCAGTTGGGATACTTGATGATGACCTTCACCTTGGGATTGACCTTCTTGGCGGGGTTGACAACGAGTTCGCGACCTGCGTCGGCCATGAGGCGCAGACGGTAGTCGGTCCAGCTCTTGCCGCTCTTCTCCTTGGCGGCAATCTCGTCGTCGTTCTTCAGGTCGATGAAGAAGAAGTCGTCGAGGATGAAGTCGTCGAAGAGACGGGCGGTGTACTCTGCCACCTCCTTCACCTGGCGGCGCTCGTTCTCACGGGCATAGCTGTAGGTCTCGAAGTCGGTGGGCTCGGAGCGGGTATAGGTAATGCCGCCTCCAACCTCCAGTCCTTTCGAGAGGAAGAACTTCTTCACCTTGAGCATGGTCTTCTCGTCGACGGTGAAGGCATCTCGGTGGGTCTCGAGGTAGATTTTGTCGAGGTCGACCTGTGAGCTGACGGTCTGCCAGGTGTCGTTAAGGAACTTGTCATCGGCCATGCGCGCCACGTCCTGGGCACGGATATAGGACGACACTTTGAAGTTCTGGTACTTGCCTGCCTGAACGGTTAAGGCAGTCGTGGCAGCTACCACTGCAATAATAAGTAGTCTCTTTATCATAAGTTAGCTATTCGTTGGTTTATTTCTGTGGCAAAGATACGACTTTTAGGCAGGATTATGGCTGACAGGATAGTTAATAAATGATAAAACGACTTTTATTATCGTAATTGTTTGTATTTTTGCTGACATAAAATTCAAGCTAATCATGAACAATCAGTTTAGACGACTCCTCTTGGCGCTTATTTTCCTGCCGCTCCTGGCGCAGGCAGTGATTCCAGATATCAGATTCCGCAGGCTCGACACGAGAGACGGATTATCCAATTCGCAGGTGAACTGCATCCTGCGCGACTCACGGGGCTACGTGTGGTTGCCCACACCCTTCGGTCTGTGCCGTTACGACGGCTATCGCTTCCGTACGTTCTACTCCTTTGAGCGGGATACGACGACGCTCCGATCCAACCGCGTGACATCGATCATGGAGGCCTACGACGGTCGCCTGTGGCTGGACCACGGCTTCAACTATGCCGTCTACGACCCCATCACGGAGACGGTGGAAAGATGGCCTACGTGGGCATTGGCTGAGTTCGGCATCGAGGGTGGTGCCGAGAACCTCTATGTCGACCCTGAGACGAAGCGCTTCTTCGTGAAGACGTGGGATAACGGCTATTACATCTATGATCCGGCTACGAAGAAGCTGCTCAACTTCCCATTCGGCTATAAGGACGGGGAGTTCCCGAAGGATTTCGGTATCATGAATTACGCTCGTTCGAAGGAGGGCATGCTGGTTGTGTCGAACCTGGGTGAGCTGTTGTGCATTGACGACCAGCGGGGCAAGGTGCTGTGGAAGGATGACTACGTCAGGCGCAGTCTGCACGACACCTATAACGAGTATTGGATCTATTACGACAAGGACGGCATCACGTGGGTCATCACGCACTCCACGGGTACCTATATCCATGTGCCTGAGGATCAGCGCTGGTACACGTCGCTGACGGAACTGATGCGTGCCAAGGGCTTCCAGGACGTGCCTGACGACATCATCGTCTGGGAGGTGCGCTACGACCAGAAGGGCTATCTTTGGGTGGCTACCGACCACCTGGGCGTGCTGTTGCTCGACTTCAAGAACAAGGAGTGGCGCCAGTTTACGAATGTGAAGGGCGACGAGACCTCCCTGCCCGATATCACCGCCAAGCACCTCTATGAGGACCAGCTGGGGCGCATGTGGGTGGCTACGTATAAGAACGGTGTGGCGATGAGTGCCGATGCCATGTCGAACTTCGCCAGTCTACAACTGGGCGACATCAATGCCATCACGGAGGACCAGGAGGGCCACTTCTGGCTGGGTCTGAACTCGGGTGGTATCCTGAAGGTCGATCCTGAGACGATGGAGGTGGAGGAGCGCTATGACAAACATAGCATCGGTGCACTGAACGATGTCATCGTGGGCAGCTATACGGCGAAGGACGGCACGCTGTGGTTCGGTACGTGGGAAGGCGGACTGATCAGCTATCGCAACGGACAGTGGAAGAACTACACGGCAGCCACTCCTGGCAGTGCCTTCATGACGAACAATATCTGGGGTATCACGGAAGACCATCGGGGTAACATCTGGTTGGGCGTCTTAGGCGGTGGTGCGGTACGCATCGACAAGCGGACAGGCGAGCAACGCTCCTGGACCACGAAGAACTCCACCATCAAGACCGACTGGACCAACAGCATCGGCAGGAGTGCCTCGGGCTGGATTATCCTTGGTAACTCGGAATACTGTACGATGATCAACCCCAGCACGATGAAACTGATCAATATGCCGTTGCCCCACGATGAGAAATCGTACACCATCTCATCGTCGACCACCCAGGCACTGATGGACCACAGAGGACTCATCTGGCAGGGATCGGCATCGGGTGTCAACGTGTTCGACTGCAGGACGAAGCAGAGTACGCTGCTCGATATGAAGTCGGGCTTCTATGGCAACAGTGTCGTGGCGCTAACGGAAGATGAGCGGGGTACCATCTGGGCCGTGACGGATCATGGCGTATCGAACATCACCCCCAAGCAGGAAAACGGTGTCTGGACGTTTGCCGTGCGCAGCTTTAGCGACCGCGACGGACTGCAGCCCGGACCGTTCAACCAGCGTGCTGTCTATTACTCGAAGAAAGGTCTGTTGCTGATAGGCGGACAGGACGGTCTCGACGTGATCAACACGCGCAAACTGGCTGGTGACGACAAGGAGGAAAAGCCCGTGTTCAGCGGGCTCGTCATTTACGATCAGCTGGTAGAGGCAGGTCGTGAATATGAGGGACATGTGCTGCTGGAAAAGGCTTTGTTCGATACTCAGACACTATACCTGAAATCCAACGAGAACCACTTCACCATCCAGATGGCCTCGGACAATGGCGGTGCGAAGAACGCCACACGTTTCATCTATCGTCTGGAGGGCTATAACGATACCTGGGTGAAGACGGATCCCCTGAACCCGAACATCAACTATATGGGATTGCCTGGCGGTTCGTACACCCTTTGTGTGCGGATGTTCAAGGACGACGGTACGATGGGCGAATATGAAAGCCGTCTCGATATCATCATCGGCACACCTTGGTATCGCACCTGGTGGGCTTGGTTGATTTACCTCGTGGTTGCAGCAGGCATCCTGTGGAAGCTGTTCGGCCGTAAGATCAAAAATTATTCTCGAACGAAAACAGGAATATAAGTCTTATCGACGGGGGTGGTCACATACTGGCCACCTTCGAATTTTTTACCCGTACGCTGATCGCGCCAGCCGTTCTTGTTCTGGGGCAGGTAGGTGGTCCACTCGGTGACACCAGGCTCAGTGACAGGACTAATGAGCAGCTCGGGACCGAACATGTACTCATACTTTTGCTTCAGTGCCTCAGGATCGCTGGCGAAGTCGAACACGAGAGGACGCATCAGCGTGTAACCCTCTGTCGAGATGCGCTCGGCACACTTCTTGATATAAGGCAGCAGACGTTCGCGTTCCTTCAGACACTTGGTGATGATGGCCTGAGCCTCGGGGCCGTAGTTCCAGGGCTCGGTGTTGCTCATATAACCATGTACGCGCATCAGGGGCAGATAGACACTCGTCTCGATCCAACGGAGCATGCGCTCAATGTAATCCTGGTTGGTGTACTGGTCCTGTGGACGGAAGAATCCGCCTGCATCGTAGGTCCACCAGGGGATGCCTGCTGCCTGCATGCCCAGACCAGCGGTAATCTGTCGGCGGAAGGTCTCCCAGTCGTTACCTACATCACCACTCCACATAGCCGAGCCATAACGCTGGATGCCAGCGAATGCGCAGCGCGTGAGGATCATGGGTTCGCGACCAGCCTCGACGAGTCCTTCGTAAACGGTCTTGTTGACGAGCAGGGGGAAGATGTTGCGCACTTGTTCGCCAGCCCATTTGCCGTTGTTCACTCTGCGCCCAGCAAGGTCATCGTTCTCAGGCTCTGTGGCATCCTGCCACCAGGCGTCGATACCCAGGGGCACGAGGCGCTCGCGGAAGTTCTGCCAGTAGGCAGCTGCCGCCTCGGGATTGAAGAAATCGATCCAGTCGGTGCCTGGGATGTAATAGTCGCTCTGTTTCATCTCGCGCCCTACGACAGAGGTAGAGTCGATCTTGCTCCAGACGCTCACCATCAGGCGCACGTCCATCTGGTGGAGACTGTCAGTCAGCGCCTTGGGATCGGGATAGTAGTCCTCATCGAACTGCATGGCATTCCAACCGTACTTGCCCCACCACTGCCAGTCCTGTACGATGACGCTCAGAGGCATCTGCTCGTCGCGAAATCGGCGGGCTGTCTGCAGGATCTCATCGGAGGAGTGGAAACGCTCGCGACAGTGGATATAACCCAGTGCCCACTCAGGCATGAGGGGACACTCACCCGTCAGCTCGCGATAGGTGGCGACAATCTCATCAGGGGTGCCGATGAAGACGGTATAGTCGACGGCATCAGCGATGGGTGAACGGAAGGTGGTCTGATCCTTAACCTGATTATAATAAAGGGTGGGGACATCGTCCTTCGTCAGCTCTGCCTCAATCGTGTGGCGACCTGCCTCCAGATGAACAATCGCAGAGGCGGTGGGTGGCAGCCACAGGTTCTGCATCTCGATGACGTTCTGGCCATCAATCGAGAGGTTATGCCGACGGGCCATCTTCTGACCCACATCGAGCAAAAGCGAATAGTCGCCCATCTCTGCGACGTCGATCGTGGCTTCGAAAATATGGCGCTCGCGCAACTCTTTCTTGCCTCCCTCCGTCGAGGTGACATCGACAATTTCGGAGTTTACAGTTGGTTTACGGTTTACAATAGCCAGACGGACACTCTGGCTGCAGGGGTTGAACTCCGTCAGGCCGTAGTTGTTCCACAGAATGCCATAGCCTTTGCTCGAGACGAGCATGGGGATGGAGATCTGGGTGTTCACCTGGGTGAGTCGGCGTGAGAGACCCCGCACGTTGCTGTAGCCATCCTGGAACTGTCCGAGTCCGAAGAGGTATTCATCCTGAGGGGAAACGAATGTGAGTGTGGCCTCACCATTGTTCAGCTGATGGTTCATGGCTGTGAACACAGGCTGGCCCTGTTGGTTACAGACCTTGACAGTCTGCTGGGCAGCATCGATGCTGAAGGAGATGTCCTGCTGCTTCACCTCGTCATGACGCACGTAGAGCCAATCAGGCAGATCGCTCTTGGCCGCACCCTCTGAATACTGAATCCTGACGGCGTTCTTGGCAACAGGTTTTACGATCAGACTCCCCTTGCCGAAGGGAGTCTGAGCCGTGTTACTGATGCTGACGGACAGCAGCAGAATGGTTGATAATAAGGTTCTCTTCATGTTCGTCTTATTGCGAAACGATACTCTCTGAGAAATAGTGGTCGCGCAGAGGCTTGGTCACGGCTTTACCCTTAAGCTCAAGCTGCTGCTGGAGTTTGATGTCCTGAGAAGAAGCGCCCACTTTCACGAGGAACGTACCAGGCTCGATGTTCCACTGGCGGATGTTGTTCTCGTGGCTGTAGAAGCCCAACTGCTCCACGTAGAGACGGGTTGTAACGGTCTTGGTCTGTCCAGGCTCCAGTGAGATGCGGGCAAAACCCTGCAACTGGATAGGACGAATAGTATTAGAGGTTAGAGGTGAGGGGTTAGGGGTTAGAGGCGAGAGATAGATCTGGGCAATCTCGTCGGCCTTGACCTCACCCGTATTCTTCACCTGGAAAGTGAGCTCGACAAAGTCGTCGGAGGTCTGGGCCTCACTGTTCACCTGCAGGTTCTGATACTCAAACGTGGTATAGCTGAGTCCATAGCCGAAGGGCCATGCCACGCGGGCATCCTTCTCGGCATTGTAGTTGTAGCAGATGGGCTCGTTGATCTCCGTGTTTGGATAGCTGACAGAGAGCTTGGCAGAAGGCGACACCTTACCATAGAGAATGTCGGCTACAGCGTTACCGCCTTCCTCACCAGGATACCAAGCCTGGATGATGGCGGCACACTTCTCTGCGATGCCCGAAATGACCTGGGCGCGACCTCCAAACATCACGAGTATTACGGGCTTGCCCGTCTTCAGCAACTCTTCAACATACTGCTCCTGTTTGCCAGGCAGACGGAGTCCCTGGCGATCGCGGTTCTCGCCACAAAGCATCACATTCTCACCTACGGCAGCAATGATGACATCAGCCTCCTTGGCCATCTTCAGGGCCTCGGCTTTATCGGCTTTCTCGCCAGAGTCCACCTTGCGGTTCAGCAGATAATACTCCCAAGCGCGAGCATCGCCCAGTTCTCCGTATTTGGTCTCGATAACCTCTGTCCAGTCGCAACCACGAGAATACATCACGTTGAGACCCTCGGGCTTGTGGTTCTGCATGCCTTCGAGCAGTTTCACGATGTGGGGATTGTCGCGATCGGCCACATCCATCACCATCTTCCAGAAGTAAGACATGGCAGGATAGGTATAGTCGCCACACATGGCCCAGATAGAGTTGGCATTAGGACCTGTGACGAGAATGTTCTTGACATCCTTCAGAGGCAGCACACCATTGTTCTCCAGCAGCACCACCGATTGGGTGGCGATGTCGTAGGCTGTCTGACGCTCTTCGGGAGTGTCGAGCTTGATATCCTCCTTGCTGTAAAGATAGGCGTCCTGATCGAAGAGGCCCATACGGAACTTGGTGCGGAGCACATTCTTCACGGCACGCTCCAGCACCTCAGGCTTAACAAGGCCTTTGTCGATGGCCTCTTGCAGGAACTTGTAGTTGGCACCAAAGGGGAAGTCGACGTCGTTGCCATTGTTGATGGCAGCAGCAGCCTTCTGGATGGTATCATTGATATTGGGAATCTGGTCGATGGCAGTATAGTCGCTCACCACCATACCATCGAAGCCCACATAGCTACGAAGGATGTCCTGGAGGATCTCACTGTTGGCCACACAACGGATGCCATGAACATCATGATAGCCAGGCATCACAGCTACACTACCCGTCAGACGGATCATCGTCTCGTGGGGCAGCAGGATCTCTTCCATCATCTCCTTCTCCTCTGCATCGCCACCACCACCATAGCCAAGGTAGTGCTTGGAGCAGGCGCCTACACCAGTTTTCAGGTTACCCTGCTGGAGACCCTTGACGAAGGCTGTTCCCATCACGGCAGAGAGATAGCCGTCCTCGCCATAGGACTCTTCCAAACGGTTGAAACTGGGTGTGCGGCATACGTCGACCATGGGCGACAAGGCCAGCACACCTCCCATCTTACGGAGGGTGGTACTCGTCTGGAGTGTCTTCAGTTCAGCCAATTCGGGATTGAAGGAGCAAGCCTGCCCAATCTGCTGGGGATAGATGGTGGAGCCCAAGGTGTTGACACCTGAGAGCACTTCTTCGTGCAACAAGGCTGGGATGCCGTTGGGCGTGTTGTGCATCAGCCAGTCCTGAATGGCGATGGCACGGTTGCGCAGGTCGTTAGGGTCTCGGGGCTGTTGCATACAGAACTGTGAGAAATGTCCGATGCCATAGGGAATCAGTTCGCGACACTTCGCCGTGTCGAGCTGTCCCTGTTCATTGAAGAGATCGTCCATATACATGCTCTTCAACTGGGCGATGCGCTCCTCCTGAGGCATCTTGGCATAGAGTTCATTCACTTGCTGCTCGATGTCTACAGCGGTGTTACAGCCTGACATTAATGCTGTAACACTCATGATCAAAAGTCCTTTCAAATACTTCATAAATTCTTATTTCTTAATTGATACTTTGTCATTTACTTGAACTGCCACCAGTCGAGGCGCACATCGCCTGAGCTGTTGTCGAAGCAGAGGTAGAGGTCGTGAACACCTGTTGCGTTGCTGACCTTCGTGCTGAAGGCCTTGTACTTCTCTACCGAACCCGTCTTTGAAATCAAGGCCTCACCAATCACGGGACCATCCTGACCATCGAGTCGGAGGGTCACCTTACAACTGCCTGTTGAGGCAGCCGTGATGGAGAACTTCTTGGCGCCAGCGCCAAAATCGACACCACGGAGTTTGATGAACTCGCCATCGTTGATATCGAAGATATACATATTCTTCTTGCCTGTGGAGGTGGGCATGTCGGCAACGACACCCGTGTTCTCGATACCCATCTTGGCACTCTTCAGTCCGTAGCCCCAGGCCATGGTTTCAGCCTCTACGCGCTGGTAGGGATTCAGCCAACAGAGCTGTTTCAAAGGTTCCTGATCGAGCCAATAGGGCACCTGTTGGATGGTGCCGTCCTCGTTATAGGTCATCTCAGCGGCAGAGACACTGCGGTGCTCGTGGTGAATGAAGGTGTCGAGGTGCATCAGGTCGTAGTTCTGGCCAAACACATACGAGTGGCCCTTGAAGTCGCAGATGCCAGGATGATTGCCACGATCGCGCAAGGTGGGACGCATGATGTAGTTCTTCCACTCCCAAGGACCAGTAGGAGAGTCGCTCATGGCATAGCCAAGGGCCTCAGGACAACAGGTAGAGGCAAAGGCACAATAGTAATGGCCATTGCGCTGATAGAACCATGGACCCTCCTGATAATGCTTGATGTGGGGCAACTTTGTCACCTCACTCTTCAGCGAAATCATGTCATCATTGAGTTTGGCGTAGAAGGTGTGGGGATTTCCCCAATACAGGTAAGCCTGTCCGTCAGTATCAGTATAGACCGAAGGGTCGATGTCGAACCAGTTGCTCTGGTCCCACACCAGAGGCTTACCCAAGGGATCCTTAAAAGGACCGTAAGGGGAGTCGGCTTTCAAGACAGCGATACCGTGTCCGTGGAGTGGGGCATAGAGGTAGTACTTACCATCGCGCTCCACGGTCTGGATGGCCCAGGCACCGTTCTCTCGACTGCGCCAGGGAATGTCCTTCAGAGAGGCTACAGCACCGTGCTCCGTCCAGTTCACCATGTCGGTGGTGCTCCACAAGAGCCAGTCGTACATGAAGAAGCCAGCCGAACTCTTCTCGTTGAGATCAGGGATATCCTCAGGTGAGGCATCGTGGGAGGTGAAGAGGAACAGCGTGTCGCCCACTACCAATGGGGCAGGGTCGGCTGTGTATTTCGTCTGGAAGAGAGGCAGGTTGAGGCTGATCTCACCTTTGACGGCTGACTGCAGCATCAGTGAATCGAGGATCGACTCTAAGGCATGACGTCGCTCAGGCCATGTGGCGTAGTCGTCTGCACGAAGTGTGTAGACCTTCTTATCACACTTTTTACCTTCGCAGCATCCTGTCTCGCCAGTGGTAATGCAGAACGGTGGAAGTTTCTTGGCTGCTATGAACTTATCAGCCATCACGTCGGCACCACCAATCTTAAACCAGCTCTCGATGGTATCATCTTTTCCAGGAATCAGTTGGATCACAAACTGCGGTTCCCCTCCTGCTGGACGATAGCAGGCTTTACCATCGTTCAGGTCATAGCTCACGACACCATGCTCCATCTCGGCCATAGTGGCATAGTGGAAAGTGCTGGCGGGATTGTTGCAGATGCTGGGTTTGAAACCCTTGGATGGGGCGAGATACATGTTCTGAGGATCGGCTACGGGAGTGCCGTCCACCAGGAAATAATAGGTAAATGCCTCGTAGATATGTTCATCGATCTCAATGCTCCAGATGCCGTCGCTGTCGCGCTCCATGGCCATCGGCTTCGGCAGAATCTCGGCAGCCAACAAGACCTCCTTGGCATCGGGGGCCTTCATACGGAAGATGACGCTGTCGTACTTGTATTCGGGTGAGATAATGGTTTTGGGGAAGAGGCGTGCCATCACACCAGGCGTGAACTGCTGTTCTTTGCCAGTGGCAGCAGGTGCAGGCTGCGCGTTCTTCATCGCTTCTTCTGCAGCTTTGGGGTTGAAGAGCAGAGGTAGGGTCTTCGAGAGGAAATACTTGGCGTTCATCCAGGTATGGCCGAACTTATCGTGCGTGAACTCCTTCACAGAGCGGATGCCCTTCTTGTCGAGGAACTCCATATAGTCGCGCGCATTGCCATAGAGGAAATCATCGGTACCCACGCCCAACCAGAAGAGATGGATCTTACTGTTCGTGTCGGCGGCGTTGTCGTAAACGTTGGGGATATCCGTCGAGGTAAACGAACTGTAGCTGCAGAGATAAGAGAACTTATCGAGATGACTCAGACCATTGAAGAGTCCTTGGTTACCACCACGCGAGAAACCACCAATGGCACGATGATCGGCATCGTTGATAGTGCGGTAGTGCTGCTCTACGTAAGGCATCAGGTCATTGTTCAGATCGTTGCTGAACACATCTTGTCCAAATCGTGTCTGAGGAGCACCAGAAGCCATGGCGGGTGGTGCGGCCAACAACTTGTAGGGATTACCATAGGGCAATACCACGATCATCTCCTCAGCCTTGTCTTCGGCCAGGAGATTGTCGAGGATATAGTTCATGCGGCCCACTTTATAATACACCTCCTCTGTATCGGTAGTCCCACTGATCAGGTAGAAGACGGGATAGCTCTTCTCTGGGTTCTCTTTATATTTTGGCGGCAGATAGACCACGGCCTGATTGGTCGCACCCAGACTCTTGGAATAGTAGTGGATATACTCCAATTGGCCATGAGGCACATCGAGAATGTCGTGAGCCAGTTGACCTTCACGGGCAGGAATCTCCAGGAGACTGTTCTTGAAACCCTCGTTGGGGAAGTACTGCGGATTCTCAGGATCCATGACGCTGACGCCATCGACGATGAAGCAGTAGGGATACATGTCGGGGGCAGCAGGTCCAAGGGTGGCTGTCCAGATACCGTCAGCATCGCGCTGCATGGCGTTGCGTCCAGCAAACTGTACATCCACCAAGACCTCCTTGGCCTGTGGGTTCTTGTACTTGAAGGTTATGCTTCCGTCCTGATGACAGATGGTTGAGCTCTGGGCTACCATTAAGGTAGCCCATCCGAGCAATAGTTGTAATAAGATGGTTTTCTTCATGATGATTGGTTGTTATTGATGGGTGTGGTCGAAGCTACATGCCACGGACTACGTGGGTGCGGTAGCCGTAGATGGTGACGACGAGGAAGCAGATGAATGGGAGTACGAACGAGGCATTGGTGGCTGGGAAGTTGCCGAAGACCGTGCCCTGATCGATGATCATCGCCTGCAAAGGAGGCAGGATGGATCCGCCCAAGATGGCCATGATGAGACCTGCTGCTCCGAATTTGGCATCGTCGCCCAGACCATTGAGGGCTATGCCGTAGATGGTTGGGAACATCAGTGACATACAGCCGCTGACGCAGACGAGACAGTACATACCCGTACGATCCTGGAAGGCGATGACACCTGCAGTGAAGAGCATCGCCAGGATGCCGAAGACAGCCAGGAGCATGGCGGGCTTGACATACTTCATGAGGAACGTAGCGATGAAGCGTGAGCAGATGAAGAAGAGCATCGCGTAGATGTTGAACTGCTGGGAGAGAACCTCAGCACTCCGCTCGTCCATACCCTCGGCCATAAAGACACGTGTGCCATACTGGATGATGAAGGTCCAGCACATAATCTGTGCGCCTACGTAGAAGAACTGGGCGATGACACCCTCGGTGTAGTACCTCAGCGAGAAGATACGCTTCAGGGTGACGAAGACATGTACGTCGTGATTGGCATCACCGAATCTGGGCATCTTCACCAGACGGATGAGGATCAGCATGGCCACGATGACGAGGCCGATGATGAGATAGGGTGAGATGAGCACACTGAGATCGGCATCCTTGAGGGCCTCAAACTCTGCATCACTCAGAAATGCGCGTTCGTCACTGCTCATGGGATTGAGTTTGGCCTGGATAAAGTTCATAGCCACGAACATGCCAATGATGGAACCACAGGGGTTGAAACACTGGGCCATGTTCAGTCGTCGTGTAGCAGTCTCCTCTGGTCCCATCGTCAGGATATAAGGGTTACACGATGTCTCGAGGAACGACAGTCCACAGGTCATGATGAAGTAGGCGATAAGGAAACAGCCATAGATGCCAACGGCCTTCGCAGGGAAGAACAGCAGGGCGCCAGTGGCATATAGTCCGAGTCCCATCAGGACACCAGCCTTGTAACTGTGCTTGCGGATGAAGATGGCCGCAGGAAAGGCCATACAGAAATAGCCACCGTAGAAGGCCACCTGCACGAGTGTTCCATCGGTAACACTCATACGGAAGATCTTCGAGAAGGCTTTTACCATGGGGTTCGTGATGTCATTGGCGAAGCCCCAAAGCGCAAAGCAGAAGGTAATCAGGATGAAAGGCAGCAGAAAGCTGACCCCGTCCTTCGTTATCAGAGATTGTTGTTGCTTTTCCATATCCTATTTGATTACATAGACAAAACCGCCTCGTGGCTGACAGGTGACCTTCGTAGGAAGGACTTTCTGGGTACTGATGTCCCAAGGCTTCTCAGCGGTGTCGCTGAAAACCTGAATTTCCTTGGCGGGAATGAAACTGAGGTCGAAGTTAAGCGTCTGAGTCTCGTCGCGCCCGTTGATGCCTGCCACGTACCAGGTGGAGCCATGACGGCGTGCTAGGACTACGCTCTCACCAGGATAGCCGCAGACAAGACGCGTCTCGTCCCAGATGGTGGGCAGTTGTCCGAGGAACTGCTGTACAGCCTCTGGCTGTGCGAGGAAACTTTCAGGACTATCAGCGAGGTGTTGCAGGCCACTCTCATAGAGCACCGTCAGTGCCAGCTCATGGGCATTGGTGGTGATGTGTGGGTTCTGCGAGTCACTGAAAGCACAAGGGGTGTAGTCCATCGGACCAATGACATTACGAGTGAAGGGCAGTGTGGCGTTATGACGGGCTGCACGTGTGGTGAGTGCTTCATTGTTGTTATACCACTCGGCTCCGAGCACGCCTTCCGTAGAGAGCAGATTCGGATAGGTGCGCTGCCAACCACGGGGAATGGTGGCACCATGGAAATTCACGAGGAGGTGATGACGCGCAGCGCTCTGGAGAAGGTCGAGACAGAAGTCCATGTTCATCTGGTTGTCACCTGAGAAGAAATCGATCTTCACACCTTTCACTCCGATCTTCTCGCACCAGGCAAACTCACGTTCGCGGTCCTCAGGCTTGTTCAGGCGATACTTAGGTGTGGGAGCACCATCAACCCAACCTACGGAGGAGTTGTACCAGATCATGGGACGTATGCCCTTGTCGACAGCATATTTCACTGCGTCCTCTACGGTCTTGCCATCTTTCATCTCGTCCCACTCGGCATCGATAAGCACGTAGGGAAGATGGAGTTTCACGGCCAGGTCGACGTATTTGCAGATGATATTGTAATCGTTGCTGCCATGGTTGTAGGCCCAATAGATCCAGGATACCACACCAGGCTGAATCCAGTCGGTATCAGCCAGCATACAAGGCTCTGAGACATCGGTGATGAGGGTGGAGGAAACAATATCGGCGAGCGAGCCAAGGATGAGCGTGCGCCAAGGACTATGCCACTCACCAGAGATCTTTACATCGTTCTCAGCAGGTGTGACATGATAGAGCTCGCCGTCGTTATAGAGACAGGAAGCACTCTGACGACGTTCGATATTGGCTTCTGAGATCAGGGCGAAGACACCGTCGACGGGCTCAAGTAGGGCAGGATAGCCCCAACGGGAGGCATAGCCTTCTGCACTCTTCTCATAACGAGGAAGACGGGGTGCCTGTTTGTAGGTGGTCGCCAGGGGGAAGTACTCCTCGTAGGCGTCGCACCAGTTCTGCATCCAACGTTTCATACCTTCGGGAATCTGCCAGGTGGTAAGCTCACGGGGCAGAGTGGCATCGCAGAGTCCAGACAACTCATAGCGGAAAGCAATGCCATCGTTGTAAAGACGGACAACCAACAGGACGTCGTTGCCGAGGGAGGCGAGATATTCATTAGCCTCATTGCTGCACTGAAGGCGTTTGCCTGCAAGCATACGATAGTCTTCCTTCAGTGTGCGACGGAAGACGAGTGGGGTAGGAGTAGAGGCATTCTCGAAACCCACAGTGGGGAGCTTGAGTACCTGCTGTCCCTGGTAACTGATGACGAGGCCGGCCTCTTGTTGAGCGATGACGATCTTACCGTTTGGTGAGACGGCCTGCTGTGCCCAGGCGTATAGTCCTATGAGGACAGCGAAAAAGGATAGAACGATTCTTTTCATATTACTGGAAATCTACTAGGATTCGGAATACTTTGCCTGGTGCTGCAGCCCACTGTTGCATAGCCTCTGGTGCCTCTTCAGGTTTTACGACACGGCTGATAAGCTGATCGACGGGACACGTGCCTCGCTCCAGATAATGGATGACAGCACGGAAGTCAGAGGGTTGCGCATTGCGCGAACCACGGATGTCGAGCTCCTTCTGAACGAAATACTTGGTCTGGAACGACACCTCTGTCTTGGCATAGCCGATGCAGATGACACGTCCGGTGAAGGCCACCTCGTCGACGGCCATCTGATAGGTAGGAGAACTGCCTACAGCCTCGATAACCACATCTGGACCAAAACCGGAGGTCATCTCCAGCAGACGGGCGTGAACATCCTCCGTCTGGGTGTTGATGGTATAGCTGGCACCCATCTGACGGGCCAGGGCCAGTTTCTCGTCGTCGATATCGGCAGCCACAACGGTAGCGCCACGCTGGGCTGAGCGAACCACTGCACCCATTCCCACCATGCCACAGCCGATGACGAGCACCACATCGATATCCGTCACTTGTGCACGACTGACAGCGTGGAATCCCACACTCATGGGTTCGATCAGTGCACAGGTACGGGGTGTGAGCAGCCCAGCAGGGATGACTTTCTCCCAGGGCAGCACGAGGTATTCGCGCATAGCACCCCAGCGCTGTACACCCAACGTCTCGTTGTGTTGGCAGGCGTTAACCCTACCGTTACGGCAGGAGGCACACTTGCCACAGTTGGTATAGGGATTGACGGTAACGGTCATGCCTGGCTTCAGACCTTCGGGCACGTTCTTGCCTACGCTGACAATCTCGGCACCCACTTCATGACCAGGTACAACGGGCATCTTCACCATAGGGTTACCACCACGGTAGGTACTGAGGTCACTACCACAGAAACCTACATATTTCATTCTCAATAATACCTCATCGTCACCCATCTGGGGTTCGGCGATGTCGATCACCTTCATCACAGAAGGTTCGCTGATCTGTATTGCTTTCATTCTGACATATTTTTAATATAACTTAATTCTTTGAGATGCTGGAAGCCGTAGAAGCGGCGTGCATTGTCACCCAGTAGCAGTTGCTTTTCCTCGCTGGTGAGTTCTGTACTCTTCACGATGAAATCGTACGACATGCGGTAGGTGATGGCGGTGATGGTGCGTGGATAATCACTGCCCCACATCAGGCGGTCCATTCCCACGAGACCTGCTGCCTCACGAATGGCACGGATGGCAGAGGGGTATGGATAGAACTCTGAGTTGTAGAGCCAGGTGATGCCTCCCGTCTCGATCATGACGTTGTCGTGCTGAGCCAACTTGATCTGCATCTGCCAATCGTGATTCTCCCAACAGGGGGTCTGTGGAGGATTGGCCATGCCCAGGTGGCCAATGGCAATACGGAGTTTGGGACACTCGGAAATCACTTCGCGCAGTTCTCCCACCTGTCTGTCTCCGTCAGCGAGAGTGATGGAGAGAAAGACGTTGCGGCGCTCCATTTCGTGGAACATGTGCATCATCTCTGGGGAGGTTAGGCTTCTGCCCAACAGACGATGGCCTGGGATGGCCATCCCCTTGAATCCCTTAACGGCCATAAGTTGGAGTGCCTGCTCGTAGAAACCATCGTGTAGATAATCGGCCATGCCACAGGTGATGAATCGGTCAGGATACTGCAAACTGACGGTGGTGAGGTAATCGTTCTGAAGACCGTCGATAAACTCTTGTACGACAACAGCTGCTGATACTTGGGCGTAGTCCATATTGGAGAGGAATACCTCTGCCGTATTTTTGCCGTCGATCATGAAGGGTGGCAGCATCTGTACAACCTCACCAAGAAACAGCGAACGGCCGTTCTTCAGACTGTGGATGGGTTTCCCGTTCCACGAAGTGTTCTGTTGAAGCCATAAATGGCTGTGGGCGTCGATAATGGGGTAGTTCATAGCTGCAGGTTTAGGAGTTCTTCCATCTGACAAACATCTGATCGCCGATGATATGCTGTACTTCCTTGACGAGTGCTTCGTCCATGGGGTCATTCACATAGTTGATGTTCTTGAGTACATTATTAGGATTGGCACTACTGAAGAGTGTGGTGGCAATGCGAGGATTACAACTCGTAGAGAACTGGATGGCCAGTTTCTCGATGGGGTAGCCTTTCTCGTGGCAGTAAGCAGCAGCTCTGGCACAGGCCGTCTTCAGATCCTTAGAAGCCGGATGCCAGTCAGGAGCGCCACGTTCAGAAAGCAGACCCATGGAGAGGGGTGAGGCATTGATGACGCCTACACCATGCTGTTCGAAGAAACCAAGGAAATCTTGTAATAAGGTGTCGTTGAGGCTGTAGTGACAGAAGTTCAGGATACTTTCCACTGTTCCTTCCTCACAGTGCTCGATGACCCAGCGCAGGTTCTCGGGCTGTAGGTCGGTGATGCCCACATGTCCTACGACACCCTTCTTCTTCAGGGCCACGAGGGCGGGCAATGTCTCGTCACATACTTTCTGCAGACCTCCTTCGAGGGCAGCCTGGAACTCGATGTCATGGACATTGATGAGGTCGATATAGTCGACATTCAGGCGTTCCATACTCTCATAGACGCTGTCTGTGACACGTTGGGCACTGTAGTCCCAGGTGTTCACGCCGTCCTTGCCGTAGCGGCCTACCTTCGTCGAGAGATAATAGTTGTCACGTGGTATCTCTTTCAGAGCCTTACCAAGTACCATCTCGGCCTTTAAGTGACCGTAGTAGGGAGATACGTCGATAAAATTGATGCCGTTATCCACGGCGACATGTACGGCACGGATGCCTTCGTCCTCACGGATACCGTGGAACACACCACCCAATGAAGAGGCACCGAAACTGATGTTCGATACCCGCATGCCAGTCTTTCCGATTTCGTTGTATACCATAAGTCAGTAATAAGTTGGTTATGGCTGCAAAAGTACAAATATTTTTTGATAATTCCAAATAATATCCGTAATTTTACTGCGAGGGGATAAAGGCGATTTATACTAAAAATAGAAAAATACTGTCTTTTTGCTTTGTTTTTCAAGGAAAATATGTAAATTTGCAGCCGAAATCAAAACTTTAACGACAAAAAGATAGTCTAAGTATGTGTGGAATAGTTGGTTATATAGGGAATAAGGATGCTTTCCCTATCCTGATTAAAGGGCTGCGTCGTTTGGAATATCGTGGTTACGATAGTGCTGGCGTAGCCATGATTAATGGTAACGGTGAGTTGAATGTCTATAAATCGAAGGGCAAGGTCGACAATCTTTGCGAATACTGTAACGATAAGGATGTGAGTGGTCATATCGGTATTGCCCACACCCGATGGGCTACTCATGGTGAGCCTTCATCGCGCAATGCCCATCCTCATTTTTCCGAGAGCCATAATTTGGCCATTATCCACAACGGCATCATTGAGAACTATGCTGAACTGAAGGAGAAACTGCAGGCCAAGGGCGTGAAATTTGTTTCAGATACGGATACCGAGGTGCTTGTGCAACTCATCGAATATATCAAGGAACATAAGCATCTCGATCTCTTGACAGCCGTGCAGGTGGCGCTCTATCAGGTGATTGGCGCCTATGCCATCGCCGTGCTCGACAAGCGTGATCCTGATCAGATTATCGCTGCCCGTAAGCAGAGTCCGCTGGTGGTAGGAATTGGTGTCGACGAGTTCTTCCTGGGCTCCGATGCCAGTCCCATCGTGGAGTATACCGATAAGGTGGTATATCTCGAGGATGGCAACATCGCCGTGATCCGTCGTGGTGAGGACCTGAAGGTCGTTAGCATTCTCGGTGAGGAGCAGGAACTGAAGGTAAAGACCGTCGATATAGACCTTGGACAGATAGAGAAGGGTGGTTTCCCGCACTTCATGCTCAAGGAAATCTTCGAACAGCCTGAGTGCCTGACTAACTGTATGCGTGGACGTGTGAACGTGGAGGCTGATCATGTGACGCTTTCTGCCCTGATCGACTATCGCCGTCAGATGCTGAATGCCAAGCGGGTGGTCATTGTGGCCTGTGGTACATCGTGGCATGCAGGATTGATTGGCAAGCAGATTATCGAGTCGTTGGTGCGCATCCCCGTCGAGGTGGAGTATGCTAGCGAGTTCCGTTACCGCAATCCTGTTGTCGGCAAGGACGATGTCGTGGTGGCCATCTCCCAGAGTGGTGAGACTGCCGACACCTTGGCTGCCGTCCAATTGGCCAAGCAGAAAGGTGCTTTCATCTATGGCATCTGTAACGCCATCGGCTCGTCGATACCGAGGGCTACTGACACGGGAACCTATATCCATGTGGGTCCTGAGATTGGTGTGGCCTCTACAAAGGCTTTCACTGGTCAGGTGACGGTTCTGACGATGATCGCTTTGGCAATGGGCGAGGCTAAGGGTACCATCCATCGCGATGAATATCTGAAGATTGTGAGAGGGCTCAGTGAGATACCTGACAAGATCCGCGAGGTGCTGAAGACCAACGACAAGGTGGCCGACCTCGCGCGTACCTTTACTTATGCCCATAATTTCCTGTATCTGGGTCGTGGTTACTCTTATCCTGTAGCACTCGAAGGCGCGTTGAAACTGAAGGAGATCTCATATATCCATGCCGAAGGCTATCCTGCTGCCGAGATGAAGCATGGTCCTATCGCCCTCATCGACTCGGATATGCCCGTCATCGTCATTGCTACTCATAACGCCATGTATGAGAAGGTTCTCTCTAATATCCAGGAGATCAAGGCTCGTCAGGGTAGGGTGATCGCTCTTGTCTCGAAAGGAGATGATACCATTTCCCGTATCGCTGACGAGGTCATCGAACTGCCTGATGTCATGGAGTGTCTCGAGCCGCTGGTGGCAACAATCCCTCTGCAGCTTCTGGCTTATCATGTGGCTGTGTGCAAGGGTAAGAACGTTGACCAGCCTCGTAACTTGGCAAAATCTGTGACCGTCGAATAATTTTTCTGTATGCGTCGTCTACTGACATCCATCATCTGTCTTCTGTCCCTGAGTCTCACGCTCGCGGCACAGGGTCTGCCCACCGACGGGCCACTGACCCTTCGCCCCATGCTGCAACAGTTGGGCGAACGCTTGCTGAAGGGGAAGACGGGTGCCATCGTGGCCATCAATCCTGCCAATGGCGAGATTCTCTGTCTGGCAACGAACACCCCTAATGGCAGTGATGTGCGTCAGGCCATTGGCAAACCTCAGGCTCCAGGGTCAACCTTTAAGACGGCCCAGGCACTGACCCTACTCTCTGAAGGCTTTGTCACACCTGATACAAAGATGGCGTGCAACAGCGGTATCACGGATGGTAATATCAAGGTGGGTTGTCATCAGCACCGTTCACCACTCAATCTGAAGGACGCCCTCGCACAGTCGTGCAACACGTGGTTTATCGTCAACTTCGGTTCGATGATCAACGACGACTTCATGTATGCCTCCCGCGATGAGGCTATTACCACTTGGCGTTCCTATATGCAGTCGATGGGTTTGGGCGGTCCCATGCACATTGATATCCCAGGCGAGCAGGGCGGACTTCTGGCAGGAGCCGACTACCTGAACCGTCGCTATAAGGATGGATGGGATGGCAAGACCATCTGGTGGGCTGGCATGGGACAGGGTGATGTCACCTGTACACCCCTCCAACTCTGTAACCTCGCAGTCACGATTGCCAATCGTGGTTGGTACTATGTTCCGCATATCCATAAGGAAACCAAGAATCAGCGTTATCTCACGAAACGACAGACAAAGGTGGCGCCAGCCGCCTATGCGCCTGTGATCGAAGGCATGCGTCTCGCTGTTGAGAAGGGTACAGCCACTTGTATTAAGGCTTCCTATCCCATCTGCGGCAAGACTGGCACCATAGAGAATCCTGGCGAAGACCATTCGGCCTTTATCGCCTTTGCTCCCATGAATGATCCGAAAATCGCCATCTCCGTCTATGTAGAACATGGTGGCTTTGGTGCCGATCTGGCAGCACCGATGGCAGGTCTGATGATCGAGTCGTATCTGAAAGGCAAACTATCGGCAGCCTCAGAGACCCGTGCCCGGCGTATCGAAAGCAAAATCATTAATAAATAACCAATCATACAATGACAAAATGAAACAGAAAACAAACAAGTGGCGGACACTGGCCGTAGTCATGGCTGTGTTCAGCAGCGTTGCCGCTATGGGGCAACAGGAGAGTAACAAGACTGATTGGATGAAAGACCTCAAGAGTCGAATCACCCTGAATGGCTATGCACAGGGAGGCTGGTCGTACCAGGATCCCAATGGTAACAAAACCAACGCCTATAACCTTAAACGTACATTGCTGTGGGCAAAAGCACGCATTACCGACCGCTGGTCGTTCCTGTTTATGCACGATTTCTCCAGTTGCGTCCAGGAATTCTACACTGATTATCGCATCACCAAGGGCAATGAGCTGACCGTCCGTCTCGGACAGTTCAAACATTCCTACTCGATGGAGAATCCGATGTCGCCGACACAGCTCGAGCTCATCGACGTCTATTCTCAGGCGGTGCTCTATCTGGCAGGTGAAGGTCCCGATCCCCTCAATGGTGTGAACTATGGCCGTGACATGGGATTAGAGGTCTATGGTGACCTCGCCAAGGGATTCCTTCATTACGAACTAGCACTGATGAGCGGACAAGGAATCAACCGTAGGGACCTTAACAACCAAAAAGACTTTATCGCTAAACTCGAGGTGCGTCCGATGCAGGGCTTCCGCATCGTGGCCTCTGGTTATCTGGGTACGGGCTGTGCCGTGAATACGGCTGCATGGAATCCTGATATCAAGGTTGGCGACAACTATAAGCGAAACCGTTATAGTGTGGGTGCCGAGTATAAGACTCAGGCTTACTCACCGGCAAAATATAAGGAGGCTCGTCCTGCCAGCATCCGTGCCGAGTGGCTCGGTGGTCAGGATGGTGATGTTGGCTCTCGTGGCGGCTATGCCACCGTCTGCATCCCTGTGGTCGATGCACTTGACGTCGTAGCTAGTGGCGAGACCTTCGATCGCAATACGAAGGTGGACGGATGGGACCAGACTAACCTGACCATCGGTCTGCAGTACTGGTTCTATAAGAAGTGCCGTTTGCAGTTTCAATACACCCGTTGTCTCTGTGGTGAGAACATCAGTAGCAAAGATTACAATTGGCTGCAGGCACAGGTACAGGTAGCGTTTTAGTAAATAGTTGATAGTTTAGAGTTTATAGATGATATGATTATAAAAGTTCTTTTAACGGTTATTTTCCTGGTCGTGATGGTAGGTGTGGGTGTGTACTCACGCCAGCAGGCCAGAAGTGTTGACGGATTTGTTCTTGGCGGACGTTCTGTGGGTCCCTGGCTCACGGCCTTTGCCTTCGGTACCTCTTATTTCTCGGCAGTGGTCTTCGTGGGCTATGCCGGACAGTTCGGTTGGAAATACGGTCTGTCGAGTGCCTGGATTGGCATCGGCAATGCCATCATCGGCTCACTCTTGGCATGGCTCATCCTGGGCCGTCGCACGAAGCTGATGACACAGCATATCGAGTCGCGTACCATGCCCGACTTCTTTGGCACGCGCTTTGGCGATCAGGGGCTCCGTGTGGTGGCATCCGTCATCGCCTTCGTGTTCCTGATTCCTTATACAGCTGGTGTCTATAGTGGTATCTCACGCCTCTTCGAGATGGGCTTCGACATCCCCTACGAGTATTGCGTGGTTATCATGTCCATCCTTACCGCTGTCTATGTGATCATTGGTGGTTACAAGGCCACTGCGATGAACGACTTCATCCAGGGCATTATCATGCTCTTCGGTATCGTGGCTGTCATCCTGGCTGTGCTCAATGCTCAGGGAGGTCTGGTTTCAGCTGTCGATAAGTTGGCTGCCATCCCCTCAGATGCCGATCCTTCCGTGAATGGTGGCTTCGCCTCTTGGTTTGGCCCTGATCCCTGGGGACTCCTGGGAGTGGTCATCCTGACCTCATTAGGTACGATGGGACTGCCTCAGATGGTGGGTAAGTTCTACTCCATCTCTGACGAGAGCGCCATCAAACGTGGTACCATTATCTCTACGCTCTTCGCTTTCGTTGTGGCTGGTGGCTGTTATTTCCTGGGTGGCTTCGGTCGTCTCTATGATCCCGTGATCAACGAGGCAACAGGCAAGATAGCCTTCGACTCGATTGTGCCTGCCATGCTGGTCACCCTGCCCGATGTACTCATCGCCCTCGTGGTACTGCTTGTGCTCTCAGCCTCCATGTCAACGTTGGCCTCGCTCGTGCTCACCTCGTCGTCAACGATGACGCTCGACCTCATCTATCGTGACAAGAAATCACTCCCTGGTGAGGTGGAGGATGGTACCATCGACGATATTGTGGCTGAGAAGATTGAGCGTCGTAAGGTCGTGGTGATGCGTGTGCTCATCATGTTCTTCATCGTCATCTCACTGATGATTGCTTTGAATCCGCCGACGTTCATCGCCCAACTGATGGGTATCTCCTGGGGAGCCCTTGCGGGTGCTTTCCTGGCTCCCTTCATGCTTGGTCTTTACTGGCGTGGCGTCACCACTGCCTCCGTCTGGGCCTGTTTCGTCTGGGGTGTTGGTCTCACCGTCATCAATATGCTTCTGGGTAATCCCATCAATCCCATCAACTGTGGTGCCATCGCCATGGTCGGCGGCTTCCCCGTTGTGTGGCTGGTCAGCCTGATGACGAAGAAACTACCGCAGCAGACAGTCGACAGTATTTTCAAGTGCTACGAATAGTCATTAAATTCAAAATACAATAAAGAATAACAGATTATGAAGAAATCATTATTGATCATTGCCTTGCTGTCAGTGACAGTGTCGCTGGTGGCTTCTTGTGGGCTGCGCCCGAAGACGACCGATACACTTGCTGCCAAGACGGAGCAGATGGAGACAGCCGCTGCTGATACTGACTTGGCACCCGATTTCGAACTGCCTGACCTTCAAGGCAATTCGCTGAAACTCTCCTCACTCAGAGGCAAATATGTCGTGCTCGACTTCTGGGGTTCCTGGTGCATCTGGTGCATCCGTGGTATCCCCAAGATGAAGGAGGCTTATACCAAGCATAAGGATAAGATGGAGATTCTTGGTATTGACTGTCGCGACACTGAGGCCAAATGGAAGGCTGCCGTTGCCGAGCACCAGCTGCCATGGTTGCAAGTGCGCTGTCCCGACGAGCAGTTGCGTACCTTAGGCGTCCAGTACAATATCGAGGGCTTCCCCACAAAGGTGGTGATCGATCCGGCTGGTAAGATTGTCAAAGTCGTCGTCGGCGAAGATCCCGCCTTCTATACCTTCTTGGACGAGCTCTTTGCACAGTAGTACTGCGTACACTATCATGCCCCCGTCTTACCTCTCCCGCCCTTTGATTCGTGAACGAAGGGTGCGGATGGAGGCGGGCTTGATGCCGAGGACCTGGGCGATGGTGTCGTCATCGTAGTGTAGGTCGTCTTGTAGGATAAGGCCCCGATGGTGATTTCTCGTTTTAATCCTTGTGTGGTTCGCTTATTCATCATAACTTTGCCATCGATTTCAAACCAAATAACTATTGATTATGAACAAGAGGACTATCATCACCGCGCTGTTCGCCCTCGTCTGGGTGGCGGGGCAGGCACAGACCACCTTCGATGCCGAAGGAGGATGTCTGAATGTCGTTGACTTCTCTTTTGAGCAGGGCATAGGTGAATATGGTGACAGATGTTTATCCGTTAATTATTTGCATGAGAAATTCATAAACGAGCAGTTTTGTATTGGAGCGGGAATTGGATATAGTCATCATCAGAAATACAAGTTTTCCGCTATTCCCGTTTTCCTCAGTTCACACTATTTCTTTCATGACAAGCGGTTTTCGCCTTATGCCAATCTTCGTGTTGGAGGATTCGCACTGTTCAATGCGAAGAATGTAGGAACTAATGAGAAATTCTCCCTCTCGAAGGAAAAGCAGGGCTTTAGCCTATATATATCACCTAGTATCGGAGTTAAAATGCATATTACACCAAATATTGGAGTGTTGGCTTCTGTGAGTGATGAAACTTACCTTATCAAAGCGTTTGATACCAATCGGAATGATTATCGTAGTAAACTGATTCACAGTTTGGGAGTCAACATCGGAGTTTGTTTCCAGATTAAAGGATGGTAGTGTGGACATAAACGTTCATAACCTCTTAAAAGTATATTATTTGTTAAAATATGGAAGAATAAAGCGAAACAATTCCCGTATTTGGGAATTTGTTTGTAATTTTGCCACAAAATACAGGAACCAATGGCAAGAGTTCCATCAGGGTTGTCAACGGAATGGTGGAGCGCATACTTTTCCGCGAGTTTGACGGCGGCATTAGAATAACAGTTTTAAGTTTAGATGATACTCACTATGGCAACAAGAAATGAAAACCCTGCACCTTTCATGGCAGTTCATCCGGGGATGATGATCAAGCCTGAACTTGAAGAGCGTGGTATTAGCCAGAAAGAATTTGCCAAGATGCTTGGCACACAGCCCTCACATCTGAGTGAGGTGCTCAATGGGAAACGTGCTCTTACAACAGAATTGGCAGTGAAGATAGAGAATACTATCGGACTTCCCGCAAAGATTCTGCTGTCAGCCCAGACACAGTATGAGTTGGAATCGACAGCTCGCTTACCAGCGACGGATATTTCTTGGCCAGTCGCTTAAACTGGCGCATGAACTCTTCAGAGGGGATGAACTTCACCTTCATGCTATACCCTCTGCTTTAAGTTCAGCCATAAACTCCTCGTCGGTCATCATCTTGTGCTCACCCCGTCTGGCACGCTTCACCTCGTCGAAAGCCCGTGTCAACGACTCTTTGACGTATGCCTCCTGGCGACGTTTTTCGGCCACCTTCTCTGCGTTGCCCTTGAATACTTTGACCGATGCCACACCGCGAAGCAATTCAATGGCCTTGCGTACATGCTGCGTTGTCGCATCCTCGTTCAATGTTACTAATATCTGCGTCATAATCGTTATCTTTTTGTTCTCGGGGGCAAAGATACGACTTTTTTTTGAATAATCAAATAAAACTCGGAAAATTATGAGGATTAGCAAAAAGGTTCTGGAGCGCCAGTTTTCGTTGGGCATGATATTGGATTATTGAAATCACAGGGGGACTGTCCCCGTGTGAGTGAACCCCATTTTAATAAGATTTATTATATAAAAATGTTCCGTCCCATTGTTATAGAGTCTCAATATTTTTACGTACCTTTGCACCCGAAATCTATAGGACGATGGAACAAAAATTCAGCAATAACAGATTAGACATCAAGGCGCTGCGCGAGTTTTGCGAGCGCGAGGGCAAGAAGGTGGAGTACCGCAAGGGCGAACAGCTGGAGCGCGAGGGCGACCCCGCACGGTGGTTCGGCTTCGTCACCGAGGGGTGCTTCAAGTACGTGACTCACGGCATCAGCGACGACAAGGAACACATCACATGGTTCTCGTTCGAGGGCGAGTTTGCTGGCGACTATCCCGCCTGTCTCGACGGTGGCCCAGCGCTGACGACGATCGAGGCGATGGTACCCACCCGCATCATCCGTGTCAGCGGCGAACAGCTGGTGAAGCGGTTCAGTCAGGATAAGAAGTCGATGGATCTGCGCTGCCTCATTGCCGAGCACCTGCTCAGTCAGGCCCGTGCCCGCTACACCGACCTCCACCGCGCCACGCCCCTCGAACGCTACGAGTTGCTGCTCCGCCGCTGCCCGGGCATCGCCCGCCATCTTCCCCTGAATGCCATCGCCTCGTTCCTCTGCGTCACTCCCCAACAGTTG
>JAFSNR010000001.1 GCA_017443345.1 Prevotella sp. | reverse complement strand
TCTGTGGACGGTGGTCGGGGTTAACGATGGTAGCTACGATGTTACCACCGAAGGCAGGACGAATCTGATAGAGCAGATTCTCATATACCTTATTATTTTTCTTATCCTCGAACGGACCAATCTCCAACTCTGTGCAGTCGGCAGTCAGACCAGAGGTCAGCGATGATGACACACGAGGGCCGAGGTCACGACCGATCACGGTAGCGCCCATCAGACAGATCTGCGGCTGCTCTTCCTTGAAGAGGTTAACCAGAATATCTGTGTGGGGAGCTGAGGTGTAAGGGAACAGGTCCTTAGCGTCGAAAACAAACAGCTTATCAACACCGTAAGGCAGAATCTGGTCCTCAACCTTACCCTTAATGCCTGTACCGGCAACAATGGCGTGGAGCTCAACCTTGAGTTCATTGGCGAGCTTGCGACCCTTGGTCAGCAGCTCCTGAGATACTTCCTGTACCTGAGTACCTTCTATCTCGCAATATACAAATACATTATTCATATCTCAATTAACCAATAATCTTTTCGTCCAACAATTCTTTGATCATTCCCTCGATGTCTGCATCAGAAGCCGTCAAAGTCTTCGACTCCTTAGCCTGGAACACAATGTTCTTGATGGCCTTTACCTTGGTAGGCGAACCTGCCAGACCACACTGCTGAACATCGCCGTCTACATCAGCCACGCTCCACTGGTTCAGTGTGAGATATGGACGCTCCTCATAGAGCTTATCGTAAGCAGTACCCTCTGCAGGACGCTCCATAGGACATGTAGCACGCTTGTACTTCATAACCAGCTTGGCGTTCTGTGGGCGGCATGGAGCTGCACTACCGTTAACGGTTATAACTACTGGCAGAGGAGCCTCAACGGTCTCAACACCACCATCGATAACACGCTTGATAGTAGCCTTGCCATCCTTGACGCTGAGAACTTCCTCAGCATAAGTAACCTGGTTGAGGCCCAGCTTCTGAGCTACCTGAGGACCTACCTGAGCGGTATCACCATCGATAGCCTGACGACCACCAATCACGATATCTACATCGCCAATCTTCTTGATGGCTGTAGCCAGAGCGTAAGATGTAGCTAGGGTATCAGCACCAGCGAAGAGACGGTCAGTCAGCAACCAACCTGTATCAGCGCCACGATAAAGTCCCTGACGGATAATCTCACCTGCACGTGGAGGACCCATCGTGAGGATTCCTACTGTTGAACCTGGATTCTGCTCCTTCAAACGAAGAGCCTGCTCCAAGGCATTCAAATCTTCTGGATTGAAGATGGCGGGTAGGGCAGCACGATTTACGGTGCCTTCGGCAGTCATTGCATCCTTACCCACATTACGGGTGTCTGGCACTTGCTTGGCCAGAACAACAATCTTTAAAGCCATAGAATTCTAATAAATGTATGTATAAATTTGATATCCTTTTTTTGCAAAAAATCGGCTGTTTTCTAAAATCGGCTGCAAAGGTACTACTTTTTGGGCATTCAACAAAATAAATTGCACAAAATCAATCAATTTGTGCACACTTTAGCTGTTTTGTGCAATAATAATTTGGTGTTTTGCGTACATATTAGTACCTTTGCAGCCAATTTAAAGATTGGAAGTATGACAAACGGTATTTATACGATTCTGCTGCTCATCATGAGCAATGTGTTTATGACATTTGCGTGGTACGGACACCTGCGACTCCAACAGTCGGGAATTTCCTCGAACTGGCCTCTCTATCTGGTCATCGCCTTCTCGTGGATGATTGCATTTTTCGAGTATTGTTGTCAGGTACCAGCCAACCGTATCGGATTCATAGATAATGGCGGTCCCTTCAACCTTGTTCAGTTGAAGGTGATTCAGGAGTGTATATCGCTAGTGGTCTTTGCCGTCATCGCGAACTTCATCTTCCAGCACGAGCAGTTGCACTGGAATCATGCCGCAGCCGCACTTTGTCTCGTTGCAGCCGTCTACTTCGTCTTTATGAAACCATAGAAAAGAACATCCCCGCAATCTCTGCGGGGATGCCTGGTTATTCATTAGATTCTGTATCTTTTCCCCAGAACTCCATCTTTTCGGCTTCTGGGAGCTTATTGAGGTAAGCCTGTCCCTCCTCTTTGGAGATGGTCTTACCGTTGAGGCTGCATTCGTCGATCTCGTCTGCTATCATCAGCGCGGTGAAGCGCTCAGCCAGCTTCTCCTCTCTGAAGGCATAGATCTCCGTATAGGTGGCAGGACCGCCTGCAGCACCTGAGAGACACAGGTAGCCCGTGTTGTCCTTTTGCATCTTCGAGGGCCTCAGACGTGCTGTTTCCACAGCGATGAGGTGGAACTTGCCATTGTCGTCACGCGAGAAGAAGGCACCGTTCTGCTCTGACTTGTCGCGCACCCAGATGAATTCATCAGGTCCCCATGGGATCCAGCAGTGGCTCCACTTTGTGAAACTGATATTCTTGCGCTCGCCTGGATCGTCGGCTACGAAAAGCTTCGTCATCTCAGCGAGGTCGCTCTTCCACACGGGTTTCTCTTCGTCGACCATATTGTGGTAGGTCTCGTAACAGTGCTGGATGAGTTGTCCGCCGCGCAGATAGAACATGCCGACAGCAGAGCTTTCAGGCGCATCGCGTTCGTAGCAGAGTTCCAGTCCCTTGGGTCCTTCGAAGGCTTCGAGCAGATAGCAGCCTACGTACTCTCCGTCATCGTCGGCATTCCAGGTGACGCCCCATTGCTCGTCGTAATAGCCGATGGCCTCGTTGACATAGACCTTGCCACTATCCACCAGTACGTCGAGGGCGAGGGCCGACTTGCTGTCCTTGTCGTACTCGTCCTTGGGGGCATTCTTGTACTCGCCCTTGAACTGGAGGCTGCCCCAGAGGTAACGACCACCGATCGTCGCGCGCAGGCGCATGCGATCCACTATCATGTTATACTGCTTTTCCAACTGCTTAACAACGGCATCGGGCAGTGGCGTGGGCTTGTCCCATTCCGATTCGTCCTCTTTGATCTCGAGGCGTTTGCGCGTCTTCAAGTAGTTGTCGGTGACAATGACGGAGCCTTTCCAAAGATTTTCCTTGGGCTTGTCCTTGGGATTGGCATAGGTGAAGCGTGCACAAAGTGAGGGGATGCCATAGCGGCCATGACGCTCACCGATGCTGGGTGTCTTGCCGTCGGGGTCTTTCAGTACCTCATCGACGAACTTCAATTTGATGATTCCGCCATCAACCAACAGGTTAGTATAGTCGGTCTTGTTGCGGCGGAACATATCCTGCAATGTCCAACTCTGGTGCGCCACATCGAACCACCGCTCATCGTCTTCTGTCTTCTGAGGTTCTTCGATGTTGCTCCAATAGAGCATCTGCAGATAGCCCTCATCGTCAGTGCCCATGAGGAACATGGGCATAGGGGTGGTGTCAGCCTCCTCGATGATGCTGTCGATGACGGCTGCGAGGGTGTCGGCTTTGGTTGGGCCTTCACTCTTGCCCTTGTTCTTGCAACTGAACATCAGGGCTGTCGCACATAAGGCGACAATCACTAGTTTCTTCATATCTTGTCTTTTATCTTCCTATTTTTTGCGTAAAGGTAAGTGCCGATGCCGAGAGGGATGATCGCTATGATGACGATGATAAATCCGCCAAAGAGCGCAAACATCGTGGCAATGCCTCCCTGACGGATGACGGGCCTGGGCAGCTCCTGAATGAGTGAATCGCGCAGAGCCACGTCGGCAATGGAATCCATGGCTTCTACCTGCTGATGATAGGCCGCCCACTCAGCCTGATTCTTCTCGCCAGCTTCTTTGTCGGCCAGGTTGCTAACCATGACAAGGAGAAAAGCCGTCAGAATCAGGAAAGCTCCTGTGACCATCAGCAGACAGCCACACCCTTTCTTGAATGGTGACGGATTCGCCATAGATGCACGCTGGTTTAGGGGTTGAAGGCTTTCTGGACGTCCTCCTCAGTGAGCTCCGTCAGCTGCGACTTAGTGGCGTTGCTGACACCCGAGAGACGGTTAGCCTGCTCCTGAATGGCCTTCTCGAATATGTTGCGCACGAAGCGGGCATTTCCGAAGTTGCGATCCTTGTGGGCAACGGCATAGTCGAGTTTCTCCTTCAGCATCTCCTCACCAGCAGGGGTGATATTATACTGGTTCTTGCGTAGGTACATCTTGAAGATCTCTGCCAGCTCGCCTGACGAATAGTCGGGAAAGTCGATGTAGCGGTTGAAGCGTGACTGCAGACCAGGGTTCGAGTCGATGAAGCGTTTCATCTCCTTCGAGTAGCCCGCGATGATGACTACCAGACGGTCTCGGTTGTCCTCCATACGCTTCAGCAGTGTGGATATGGCCTCCTGACCGTAATCGCTACCGCTACCGTCCTCGGGAACGAGGGCGTAAGCCTCATCGATGAAGAGCACACCGTCGAGGGCTTTGTCGATGAGCGAGTCGGTCTTCAGTGCTGTCTGTCCCATGTAGCCGGATACGAGTCCGCCACGATCAGTCTCCACAGTATGGCCTTTTTTCAGTACACCCAGATCCTTGTAGATGCGGGCCACGATGCGAGCCACAGTGGTCTTACCAGTACCAGGACTACCCGTGAAGACGAGGTGGTAGGACATCTTGGGTATCTTGAGTCCCTGAGCCTCACGCTGCTTCTGGATTTTTACGAAATTGGCCAGTGAGCGCACCTCATCCTTTACCCTGCCCAGTCCGATCAGTTCGTCGAGTTCCTGATACGGATCGGTTTCCAATGGTTCGTTCACGATGACGGAGTCTTTCTTTTCGACCTGTTCCGTATTCTGTGCCGTACCTTCGCTGCCATCTGTATTTTCTTCGTCGTCGACGAAAGAGCCAATGATAGCGAAGACTATCATCAACGCAAAGGAGCCGATGGCTAAGCATCCGCACCCCTTTAGCGTTTTGTTTGCAATTTCTTTGAAATCTGTTGCCATATCGTTGTTTTTCTCACACGTTCTCAGGACTGTTGACTGGGGCTGGCTGAGGGGCAGCCTGAGTCTTGCCTTTCTGTGCCAGTTCCTTCAGCTTATCCTTGCCCTTGAAGGCGAATACCCAAACGAGGAAGCCTGCGAGTACCAAGAGAGAGATGCCCAACAGCGGACGGTAGAACAGCCAGGCGATGGCAATCACGATTAACGACCAGACAATACCGAGGACGGTGCAAACCAAACCAACACCCCATCCGAAGATACCGGCGATAAACGGCACCACCTTGAGGATGGTCTCGATGAAGCCGAAGATACCCTTCAGACCGCCGATTACCATCAGAATGCCAAAGATGCGCAAAGCCCAGAGGATCATATTGTTGGCCTCTTTCTCGGCCTCGATGATCTCATCACCACTCTTCTTACCCATCACGAGGGTCTGGAAGCGTTTGCCGTTCTTAGCCTTGAAAGGCTTGAAGGTGTCGCCATCCACAACTGCCATCACAGTGACCTTGGCAGGCACGACCTTCTCGAAGGTTACACGTACATCACCGACCTCAGGTGCGCTGGGTACACGGCCGAAATACAGCACGTTACCAGCCTGATGGATATAGGCCAGATCCTTCTTGTTCTCAGCATTCGCCATTTGCTTGTTGATGGAGTCGTTGACAGCCTGCAACGAGTCGAGTTGAGCCTTGACGGAATCAGGGAGCAGAGCCATTATTGAATCGGGAATGGCCTGTGAAGCGGGCTGCTGAACAGGTTGCTGTGCGGGCTGCTGAATGCTCTTCTGCACACCATAGAAGCGCTCGTAGGCTGCCTGGGTGCTCTTGTCGAACTGTGCCAGCAGATCCTCAGCAATGGCCAGATCCATACCCTCACGCGAGGAGATGCTGTGGATCAGGCTCTCGTTGAGTTTATAAGCACCGAACGATACGTTCTCGGCATATTGCTCAGCATCCTCAACGGTGGTAAGCACCATGTTCTTGTTCTGATAGGCAGGATCATGGAACTGGCTCGATTGAATTGGGCTTGACACCCATTGCTTCGAATAGGTATAGGTCGTGGTAGTCACTTCCTTGCCACCCAACTTATCTTCCTTCTTGGTCTGAGAGTGTTCGACCCACTGGTAGTACTCCACCGAGCGACGGAGGGCAATAGCCTTGGCACCGATACCGAACTGGGCATCCGACAGAGAATCCTCGGTGGTAGCCATCGCCGTACCACAGATCAGTTCGCCTTCGAGCGAGGCATCCTTCTTGTTGGGATTTTCCATCTCGACATAGGCACTACCGGCCTCATCGAGCATTTTCTCAGTCTTCACGGCACGTCCTTCGTTCCACCAAAGCAGAGCCGTACCTAACACGAACAGCAGAAATCCACTGCCAATTGCCTTAAATGAGTTTCCTACTCGGGTTCCATAACCCGTCGTTGTTGTTTCTGTAAAAGCCATAATCTTTTTGTTTAATGGTTTGGTTATTTAATATTCATTGTCTGTCGATGTTATTTGGCTGCAAAGATACAAAAAATCTTTGAACAATATGCTAATTCTCAGATTTTTTCTTTAATTTTGCCCACGAAAAAGAGAATGATGATACACATGAATAAGTTTTTGTTATTCCTGATATTGGCTGCCTGTGCGACCTGCGTGTCAGCCCAACGTTTCGATGATCTCCCCGTACCCGCTATTGAGGAGAAAGTCATCGATAATACGCCTGATTCCATCGCCAAGGCCTTGATGAACCGTCCTGCACCAGGTTCCACACGTCAAGGTGAGAACCCCGTACTATTCCTCATCGGTAACTCCACCATGCGTAACGGTACGATGGGGAATGGTTCCAATGGTCAGTGGGGTTGGGGCTATTTTGCCAGCAAGTATTTCGATGGCCGAAGGATTTCTGTAGAGAATCAGGCTCTGGGAGGCATGTCCACCCGTAACTTCTATACCGACCTCTGGCCTGCCGTCCGTGAGGCCCTGAAGCCTGGCGACTGGGTCATCGTCTCCATCGGGCATAACGACAAGGCTGATTTCTTTGATAAGAAGCGTGCGCGTGGTGTCATCGACGGGGTCGACCCTGATACGATGGTTGTCGGCTTCAACGAGCGTAAGCAGATACCCGATACCGTCTATAGCTATGGTCACTATCTGCGTCTTTACATCCGTGATATCCGTCAGGCTGGTGCCAATCCCATTCTCATGTCGCTTACCCCTCGTGATGCTTATGGTTCCGACGGACGCATTGTCCGTAAGCCTCAAACCCAGTGGGCATCGTACGTTGCAGCCACTGAAGGTGTGCCCTTCGTTGATCTCAATGAGATTTCTGGTGCCAAACTCGACCGTTTCAGTCCTTGGAAGGAGAAATACCATTTTTATGGCGACAAGATCCATACATCAGCCTATGGTGCAGAACTTAATGCCCGTTCAGCCGCAGAGGGTATCTACTATTCGCCAAATCCTCAACTCAAACCTCTTCAGGCTATGATGACTGGCGTTGAGTTGTCCGCCTACGGGCAGGGCAGAGAACCAGGCAAGCCAATGGTCTTCATCACTGGCGACTCGACGGTAAAGAACTTCGATCAGGATGAAGACGGTATGTGGGGCTGGGGTTCGCAGGCAGGAATCATCTTCGATCCCACCAGAATTACGTGGGAGAATGTCGCCATGGCTGGCCGTTCTACACGTCGATATATCAACGAAGGGCGTTGGGAGCGTGTCTATAACGCACTCCAACCAGGAGACTTTGTCCTGATTCAGTTTGGCCATAACGATATCTGTTCGATCACCGATGCCAAGGAACGTGGGGTTATCGCCAGTTCAGCAGACACCTGTCATGTCTATCAGATGGAGAAGGACGGACGTTATGAACTGGTTTACAGCTTTGGCTGGTATCTCCGCAAGATGATTGACGATACTTATGAGAAGGGAGCGACACCTATCCTCCTCTCATTGACGCCACGTAATGAGTGGCCGGGGAATAAGATTGAGCGCCGTGATGACTCATATGGTAAATGGTATCGTGAAGTCGTTGCTCAAACGGGTGTCGCCTTTGCCGACGTGCATCAGATCTCAGCCGATTTCCTTGAGAAGAAATGCCAGTCGAATAGTGAGGAGAAAAGCAAGGCCCGTGCAGCCAAGTACTTCAACCACGACCATACACATACCTCCAAACTCGGTGCTCAGATGAATGCCCGTAGTGTCGCCACAGCCCTTCGCGCTATTCACTCACCTCTCGCCGAATACCTGAAAAAGTAGAGAACGATGATTGATAGAGCGACGATAGACAAAATCATGGATGCCACGAACATTGTGGACGTGGTAGGGGAGTTCGTGACCCTGAGGAAAGCTGGCGTGAATTATAAGGGACTGTGTCCATTCCACGACGATAAGACACCTTCGTTTATGGTGTCACCATCTAAGCAGATCTGTAAGTGCTTTGCCTGCGGTGAGGGTGGTACGGCGATCAACTTCCTGATGAAGCATGAGCAGATAACCTATCCTGAGGCGTTACGCTGGCTGGCAAAGAAATATAACATCGAGATCGAGGAGCGCGAACTGACTGACGAGGAGAAGAAGGAGCAGAGTGATCGTGAGTCGATGTTCATTGTCAACGAATGGGCGATGACCTATTTCCACGACATGCTTAAAAACGATCCAGATGGAATCGCCATCGGCAAACAGTATTTCCGAAGTCGAGGCATTCGCGACGACATCATCGAGAAGTTTAACTTGGGCTATGCTGTGCCAAAGCGTGATGCCTTGGCTTTGGCAGGGCAGAAAGCGGGTTATCAGAATGAGTTCTTGTTGAAGACGGGACTTTGCATCCAAGGTGAGAAAGGTCTGCATGATCGTTATGCAGGGCGTGTGATCTTCCCGTGGCTGAATGTCAGTGGCAGGGTAGTGGCTTTCGGAGGCCGACTGCTCGACTCGAGGACTAAGGGCGTACAGCAGAAATACGTGAATTCGCCCGACTCGGAGATTTACCACAAAGAGCGTGAGCTCTATGGCCTCTATCAGGCTAAGAAGGCCATTGCCAAGGAAGACCGCGTATACATGGTGGAAGGCTATACCGATGTGATTGCCATGCATCAGAGTGGACTGGAGAATGTAGTGGCCAATTCAGGAACGGCCCTCTCGATCTCTCAGATCAAACTGTTAAGACGGTTTACGCAGAATATTACCTTGCTCTATGACGGTGACGAGGCTGGTATTCACGCAGCCATGCGAGGTACTGATATGCTGCTTGGCGAGGGTATGAACGTCAAGGTATTACTATTGCCCGATGGCGATGATCCCGACTCGTTCTCACGTAAGCATTCGGCTACGGAACTGAAGGACTATATAGAGAAGAACGCGACAGACTTTATTTCCTTCAAGACCAGACTGACGGTGGAGAATGTGAATGATCCTGTCAAGCGATCGGAAGCCATCGGCGGTATTGTGAAGAGCATTTCCGTTATCCCTGACCAAATCCTGCGATCGACCTATCTGAGTGAGTTGTCGCAGCGGCTGGGTATCAAGGAGCAGACCCTGCTGAACTCGATGAACGGTATGATTGCGAAGGATATCGAGGAAAAAGGGAAGGAAGCCAATAGACAAGCGAGTCAAGGTACACAGAATGAGGACCAGCAGGCTCCTGTACAACCGTTCGTGGGACTTCACAGCATTGACGATCAGACGAAGGAGGTGGAACGGCTACTGGTTCAGGCTGTTATCCGTCATGGGGAAGTAGTGATCTATAAGGACATTGAAACTGAGGATGGTGGAAAAACTGATCTGACAGTCGCGCAATATATTGCCTATGATTTAGGGGCCGACGGGCTGGGATTCCATGATCCTCGCTATGGACAGATCTTGTTAGAGGCTGCCCAACATAGTGGCGAGGAGGGCTTCAAGGCTGAGACCTACTTTATGCATCACCCAGACTATACGATAAGTGAACTGGCGGCACAGTTGGCTATCGACCGTCATCAGTTAGGCAAGGGTTTCCAGCTGAAAGAACGTGAGAACGGACTTCTACAACACGTCCTCCACCTGGTGCTTGACTTCCGCTATTACTATCTGGGCAATTGCGAAAAAGAGCTGCTGGCCCAGTTGAAGGTAAGCAAGGACAATTATATGGAGACTATGAAGGAATATATGCGCATCAAGGGCTTATATGACGCTGTGTCGAAGAAACTGGGTAGGGACGTCAAAGGTTAGTGGAAAGCGATGAGTTGGCTGAATATCATATTCGTAATCTATCAGATTGTGGTCATCCTGGCGGTGATCCATGTGATACTCGACAACCGTCAGCCAGCCAAAACGATGGCTTGGGCATTGGTGATCTACTTTGTACCAGTGGTAGGCATCGTGTTCTACATATTCTTTGGCATTAACACCCGCAAGGAGCGCTATGTGAGCGAACGCAGCATGAACCAACTGGCGAAGCGCTCGATGCTGGAGTTTGCTGAGCAGCAAAACCTCAAACTGCCTGAGCAGCATAAGCCGTTGATAGACCTTTTTATCAGTCAGAACCTGTCGCTGCCGTTCAAGGATAACGAGGTTGACATCCATACCGATGGCTACAGTTTTTTCGCAGCTTTACTGGGTGACATGATGAAGGCCAAGAGTCATATCCATATTGATATGTATATCTTTGCCGAAGATGCATTGGGCAGTCTGGTGGCCGATACCCTGATCGATAAATCTCGTCAGGGGGTGGAAGTGAAACTGATCTACGACGATGTGGGTTGCTGGAATGTAAGTCGGCGTTTCTTTGAACGTATGCGTGAGGAAGGTATCGAGGTGATGCCGTTCTTGCCTGTACATTTTCCTTCTTTTACGAGTAAGGTGAACTATAGGAACCACCGCAAGATCATTGTCATCGATGGTCGCGTGGGCTATATCGGTGGCATGAACATCGCTCTCCGTTATGTGAAAGGGACAGGTTCGATGCCTTGGCGCGATACCATGCTACGCGTGGAGGGAGGGGGTGTGATGGCTCTGCAGCGCGCCTTCTTGGAAGACTGGTATTTCGTGGATCGTACGCTACTCTCAGACCGCAAGTATTATCCGCATGGCGGGGTGCATAACGACTGTCTGGTACAGGTGGTGACAAGTAGTCCTGTGACGCCCTATCCTGAGATTCTTCAGGGTTACGTGCGAATGATTCTGAATGCCCGTCATTATCTATATATAGAGACCCCATATTTCCTGCCTAATGAATCAATACTTTTCGCTCTGAAGACAGTGGCATTGGCTGGTGTCGACGTCAGACTACTTTGTCCGATGAAGAGTGATGCACATTTTGTGGAATGGGCCAGTCGCAGTTATCTGCGCGAGGTGCAGGAGGCAGGTGTACAGGTGTACCTCTACAAGGCAGGATTCTTACACTCTAAGTTGATGGTCTGTGACGACACCATCAGTACCTGTGGTTCGACGAATGTGGACTTCCGTAGTTTTGAGAATAACTTCGAGGCTAATATGTTTTTCTATGATGAGCAGGTGGCTCTGAGACTGAAGGAGTTATTCTTAACTGACCAACAGCAGTCGGTGTTATTGTCGGAAGTGAAGGAGAGAATGAAGGACACGTTCTTAACTCGATTGTGGGAAAGTCTTACAAGGATGCTTTCCCCATTGTTCTGAAAATCGAGAAATTAACACTGCCGTAGCTGCGATGCTCCACAAAATGGGGGTCTGAGGAAAAGTCATGTTCCTTGCCGTGCTCGAAGACAAAGACACCGTCTTCAGCCAAAAGCCCGCGCTCGAAGATAAGAGCAGGGATTGTTGGGAGTTCTTTCAAGGCGTAAGGTGGGTCGGCAAAGATAAAATCGAATTGTTGCTTACAGGATTTTACGAAGCGGAAGACATCGCCACGGATAGGCAGAATGTTAGGTGTCGGACCGAGTCTCTTCAGACAGTCTTGGATAAAGCGGTGGTGGTCGCGGTCGAGTTCGACACTGACGACCTGACTGCATCCGCGCGAGAGCAGTTCAAGGGTAATACTGCCAGTGCCAGAAAAGAGGTCGAGGGCGCGTGTACCGTCGAAGTCGATATAGTGGGTAAGCACATTAAAGATATTCTCCTTGGCAAAATCAGTTGTGGGCCTTGCCTTGAAGTTTCTGGGAATATCGAAATGACGTCCTTTATAGATACCTGTAATGATTCTCATCTTCCTTTTGTCAAGAGTGTCATGAGGTCGTAAGGCATACCTGTAATCTCTGTGGCTGGCGCCTGTTGGAAGTCGGCAGCGGGATTGATGAGGTAAGCTTTCTGTACATAGCGCTTGAGTTCTTGCAGCAGAGCATCCCGATCGGGGATGTCACCCACCAGATGGATCTCATCGTAATGGGCGTCGAGTCGCAGTTGCTTCCATACGTAGAGCAGGAAATAAAGTGCATCGCTAAGATGAGCAGCCTCGAAACTGTTGGCAAACTTAAACCGGTTCTGTTGGAAACTGAAGATATCCAGTTGCTTCTCGTGAAAGTAACCATAGAGCTTGTTGCGGTGACCTGTGAAACTGCGCTGGTGGAGGTAATGCCAGACAGGCGTCATCGCCTGAATAAACTGTACACGTTCAAAACGGTCATTGAGCACTTTATGCAAATCCTTATTGACAGCATAGATGCAGACGGTATTAAGGGCTGGCAATACATTGTAGAGTACGATACGCTTCTCCTCGTCTTTGGCAGGAAAGCTATGGTTGAATAGGGTCTCGATAAGCGGCTCTTCGAATTGTTCAATGGGTACAAGCAAAGATGGCGTGTCGACGAGAACCTGGACTTGTTGGATGTGATTGTCTGAAACCATCAGCTCATTCTGTTTGAAGGCCTCACGTAAATTGGCTGGCATAGAGATGCCCCCCTTCACAACGTAAGGTTCAAAATGCAGGGGGCGTGAGGTGTCGGTGACATCGAATGCCGTAAAGGAAAGCGAATTTTTCCCAATGCGGATGGTTATCATTTTTCTATCCATTACTCCATACACTTGCGACACAGATTGCCAAGAGTCCGGCGGCAACCAAGGCCAGAATGAGATTGATCTGTTTGTCGTTGATTTGCATAACTGGCGACAAAGGTACGAATTATTTTGCGAATTACAAAATAATTTGTAAATTTGTAGCCGAAATGATTCAAGACGAACTGAAATACCGTATTCTCCAAACGTTTGGCTTTACGCCTACGCCGGAGCAGCATCACGCCCTCGACGTATTCGCAGCGTTCATGATGGACCGTGACGATCAGGTGGTGATGATTCTGCGTGGTTCGGCAGGTACGGGTAAAACCACTTTGGCAGGCGCTATTGTCAAGGCCATGACGGTCTTAAAGCAGAAAATGATTCTGCTGGCTCCCACTGGTCGTGCCGCCAAGGTGTTCTCACTGAATGCGGGGCATGCAGCCTATACTATTCATCGTCGTATCTATCGGCAGAAATCAGCAGGCGATTTGTCGAGCTTTAATCTGAACGACAACCTGAATCGCGATACCTTATTTGTTATTGATGAGGCATCGATGATAGCGAACCAAGGTTATGGCGAATCGACTTTTGGAAGCGGGTGTCTGCTCGACGACTTGATGCAGTTTGTATATAACGGTCAGAATTGTCGTATGATGTTGGTGGGCGATAAGGCTCAATTGCCTCCGGTTGGCGAGGAGGAGAGTCCCGCTTTGATGGCTGGGGTGCTCCGTGGCTATGGTGTAAAGGTCTACGAGTGTGACTTGAATCAGGTATTGCGTCAGAGCGAAACCTCTGGCATCCTTTGGAATGCGACTATAATCCGTCAGATGATCACCCATGAGGAGATGACGGCATTGCCCCGTATCAGATTTCAGGGTTTTGCCGATATTCAGGAAATGCCTGGGGGTGAGTTGGTAGAGTCGCTGGCTGATAGTTATAGTAGGGTAGGCCTTGATGATACAATTGTCATCACTCGCAGCAATAAACGGGCGAATATCTATAATCAAGGCATCCGCAACATGGTTCTCGACCGTGAAGACGAATTATGTCGAGGTGACCAACTGATGATTGTGAAGAATAACTATTTCTGGACAGAGGGCTCGAAGGAAATTCCTTTTATCGCCAATGGCGACATCGCTGTCGTACAGCGTTGCAGAAATGTCCATGAACTTTATGGTTTCCGTTTTGCAGAAGTGACGATGCTCTTCCCCGATTACGATGATTATGAGCTGACAGCCATTGTCATTCTCGACACCCTTACGTCAGAAGCCCCCGCTCTGACCCCTGACCAACAGGAGCAACTCTACAATGCTGTGCTGGAAGATTATGCTGATATCTCCATTAAGGCAGACCGTATCAAGAACCTGAAGCGCGACCGTTACTTCAATGCCCTTCAGGTTAAATTCGCCTATGCAGTCACCTGTCATAAGGCACAGGGTGGTCAGTGGTCTCATGTCTATCTTGATCAAGGTTACATGACTGATGACATGCTCACGCCCGATTATGTCCACTGGCTCTACACCGCCTTTACTCGTGCCACGGAAAAGCTTTTTCTCGTGAACTGGCCCAAGACCCAAAGATATTGATTATGTAACGGTTCTCTCAGGGGCCAGTCGCTGGATAGCGAGCATCGTCAGGTCATCACTTTGTTCAGCCTCACCAACGAAACTATCTACGGCCTCTTTCATACGAAGGATGAGCGATAGAGGCGACAAATTCCCTTCAGCAATGGCTTGTTGTACCACGGTGAGGATTCTTTCACGCTTAAACATTTCCCAGTCTTCATTCATCGCCTCGTTGAGTCCGTCGGTAAAGAGAAAGAGGATGTCACCCGGAGCCATGACTGTTTCGAGAGCCTGATAGTTGGAGTTGGGAAAAGAACCTACTGGGAAGACAGGAACAAATGGTAGTTCGACAGCATCACGACCTATAAGCATGGGAGGTTCGTGGCCAGCGGAACAATAGGACAGATGGTCAGAGAGCAAGTCGAATACACCGACAAAGAGTGTGACGAACAGTTCGGAATCCTTGCTTTCACACATCATCTTATTGATGCGTGTGATGATCACTTCTGGTTTGTCTTCATTGGCCGAATAGGCGCGGAAGAGGCAACGGGTGACAGTCATCAGCATGGCGGCCGAGATGCTCTTACCCAGCACATCGCCGATGCAGAAGAACAACTTGCTGTCACGAATAAAGAAGTCGAAGAGATCGCCGCCAACGGCCTTGGCTGGTGTCAGAGTGCCATAGATACTGATATCGCCGCGCAAAAGGGTATTGGGGGGTAGCATTGACATCTGGATCTTGTTGGCAATACTGAGTTCGCTCTCCATCGCAGCCTTTTCGGCACTGGTAGTCTTCTCCTGTTCGATGTATGATGCCAGCGAATGCTGCATATTGTCGAAAGAGTCGCGCAGTTGTCGTATCTCGTCGTTGTGGGGAAGATCGGGGAGGGGAACGTTGAAATTGCCTTTGGCCACTTCGTCGGCACTCATTGCCAAGGATTGAAGGGGGCGCGTGGCATGATGGATAGTGACGCGGCTGATCCAGTAGACGATGAATAGGCTTAGAGTCATGACAATCAGTATCACTATGTTGAAGAAAAAGGTGTGGGCCTTCATGATCCGCTTTGGCACGACGAATCCCATGGTCCATCCCGTGTGCTTCACGGGAGTATGGAATACGTATGCGGTCTCGTTGTTGATTATGACCTCCATAAATCCCACGCTTCTAGCTGCTATCTCTTCTGCTAGATAGTCGTCGCGAGGATCGGATGTCAGCTTGACTTCATCGAATAAATTTCTTGCGAGGATACGTCTTTTTTCTGGATGGGAGATATAGGTGCCGCTATGGCCAATGATAAAGCAGTAAGATCCACCGCCCTTAAGCGATTGTTCTATGTCCAGTCTAATGTGTTCCTTGTTGATTCTATCATCTAGTTGCCTCAGTTTCATATGCAACCAGTCGAGCGACACGTCGACTCCGAAGACGCCTATCCTTCGTCCTTGTTTATCGAAGAAAGGTTGTGCATAGGTGCAAATCATCTCCTGGGCACCATCTTTGTCGAGGTAGGGCTCAGACCAATAGTCTTTCTTAGCTCTGATGCCATTTTGATACCACTCGGTATTAAAATAGTCGTGGCTGGCTGAACCTATCTGCGTCTTCTCGATCTTGCCGTCGCGCCATGTAGCGTAAGGTTCGAATCATCGGCCTTTCTCTTGGAAATAATTGGGCTCAAAGGCTACGGCGAATGCCTTGATATTGGGATTCATCTGCAATTCGTCGGCCAAGACATTCAAGATTTCATCGGGGTTGTCAATCCAGTATTCCACATCATCGATGCTGTTTCTGGATGACGACTCGACAGTTGTGAGCAACGTCCGCAACGACTGACTTTCGACCTCGAGCAAATTGCGGAAGGTGTTTTCGAGCATATTGGTCATGGCATAGTCACTCAGATAGTAGATGCTGGCATTGATGATAATGAGTGTCAATGCCAAAGCAATCACGATGCGCCGCGTGAGCCGATGATGGAAGGAGTGGAATCTCTTGCTCATTTCTAAAAATAGCCCTGGCAGTTGTCAGGGCTATTGCTGTGTTAGTAAGTCATCTTTGGCTCCAGCTCCTTGGCTTGGTCGATCATCTTCTGTACCTCACCAACAGAGGGTACGCGGCCGCAGATATGGAGTTCTGCGTTGATCTCTTCGAGCTTTGGCTGTAGATTCTCAGCTACACGATGACGGAACTCCTTAACGGTGTCGACGCCAGCCTTCTCCAACAGTTCAGAGAACTGGGGGCCTACACCATTAATACGGAAGAGGTCAGCATGATTCGTCCAACGCAGAATCAGTTTCTCGCTGATGCCTGTGGCGTCAGCTAACTCTTTACGTCCTTTGGGGGCAGCACACTTCTCGAGCAGTTCGCTTACCTTGTTAATACCTGCGGCAACGAGTTTCTCTGCATAAACGTCACCTACACCTTCGATGTCGATAATTTTGTAATCCATAATTAAAAAAGTTTGAAGTTAATGGTGAATCTAATTCTTGGGGCAAATATACAAAAAAAATAGCAAAGAATAAGCAGATTATCATAGTTTTTTTTTAATTTTGCAACAAAATTAACAAATATGATGATTGTCTTATATATTATAATAGGTGTGGCAGTGGGCGCAGCAGTGCTTTACTTCCTGATGGATCGCCGTATGGATGTGCTCCGTATAGAGGGTGGCAAGAAGGATATTGCACTTTCGATGAAAAGTGAGCAGCTGAGTGCAGCCGCTAGTAGGGTTAACCACTTGGAAGCAGAGAATAAACAACTACATGCACGTGCAGAAAGTCAGGGGCGGGAACTTGAACTAGTTCGGCAGCAAATTGATGAGATACGTGGCGAGCGACAAGAAGAACAGCAGAAACGGGATGCCCAGTTTATGAACATGGCACAACAGGTGCTCGAACGGAGTGCCTCTAAACTGAAGGATTCGAATACAGAAACCATGACTGGTATCACCCAGCCTCTGAAAGAGGCTATCTCCAACATGCAGAAGGCTATCAACGAGAATCAGAAGGAGAGCGCAGCCCATTCTGCTTCATTCCGTGAACAAATGTTGCAGATGATGCGACAGACTCAGTTACTAGGTGAGAAGGCAGAGGGTCTGACGAACGTTCTTAGGCGTGATAATAAGGTGAGTGGTAATATGGGTGAGATTATCTTGGGGGATCTGTTGGCAAGTCAAGGCCTGACGGAGGGTACACACTATGAGGTGCAAACTCGTCTGCGTGATGATATGGGACGGCCGCTCAAGCACGACGAGACAGGTAAGGAGATGCAGCCCGACGTGATTCTTCACTATCCTCAGGGACAGGATGCCATCATCGACTCGAAGGTGTCGCTTGTGGCCTATGAGAAATATGTGAATGCTGAAACAACAGAAGAGAAAGAGCGTTATCTGCAGGAGCATATCAAGAGCGTTCGCAGTCATGTGAATGAGTTGGCGCGCAAGGACTATTCAAAGTATATTAAGAACGGGCGTGAGACAGTGGACTTCGTGATTATGTTCGTCCCGTTCGAATCGTCACTCCAGTTGGCGCTCGCTAACGATCCCACGCTCTGGCGTGAGGCGTTTGAGAAGAAGGTTTTTGTTACGGGAGAACAGAACCTGTTGGGTATCCTTCATATGATTCATATTGCCTGGGTACAGAACCAGCAGGCAGAGAATCAGGAGAAAGTCTTCGGACTGGCAGAACAACTCTTGGATCGCTTAGGTGATTTCGTGCAGCGTTACAATGATCTGGGTACGAAAATTGAAGCTGTTCAGAAAGCCTATGACAATACGAACAACAAACTTGTCACTGGGCGTCAGAGTGTCGTACAGAAAGGCCGTGAACTCATCGACTTGGGTGCGAAGGAGAATGCAAACCGAAAGATTCCAATGCCAGAGGTAGGGCTGGAATAGTATTTTAGTTGATAGTTTAGAGTATAGAGATGACTACTTTGGTGTCTGAGGATATCTGGAACTTTGACCTCGAGGCGGCTCTGAAGGAGATCTCGGAGCAGCGACGGGAGCAGACCCTGAAGTTCAAACATGAACAGGGACAGCGGCTCTGTGTGCTTGCTTACCAGCTATTGAGACAAGGACTGAAGGACGAGTATGGAATTGTTGAAAATCCTGTTTTTGATTATAATGAGCATGGTAAACCTGTCATCGTGGGACATCCTGAGATCTGTTTTAATCTGAGTCATTGCAAGGAGGCTGCTATCTGTGTTTTAAGCGATCGACCTGTTGGCGTCGATGTGGAGAGTATTCGTGAATACAAGGAGTCGCTGGTTAACTATACGATGAATAAAGAGGAAATATGCCAGATTGAATCGGCTGAGAATCCTGCTGCTGCTTTTATTCGCTTGTGGACAATGAAGGAGGCTACAATGAAACTGATTGGCACAGGAATCAGCAACGATATGAAGATGGTTATTGATCTCCAAAAATATAAATATACCACTGTCGATCGACAGCGGTATATTTATACGATATGTACAGACTTATTTTACTAGATTGCCAAGGATGTCGCGTGTCAGTTCCTTGGTGATGGAACGGGTGGCGGCGCTAGTGGCATTCTTCACTACACGGCCTGTGGCCGAAGTCCTTGACTTTGTCTTCTTGCCTGTTACTTTGTCGCTGACATAGGTACCTAGGATTGTGGCGAGTGTTGAGGTAACGGCTGTGAGAACAGCTTTCCAAACCTTACTCATCATTCCTGGCTTTTTCTTTTCTGCCTTACCCTCCTCTGGCTTTGGAATGTCTATCTCTGCTTCTTGCTGTTCTCTTTCAGCAAGTTGCCGCTCAGCATCAGCCATCAGGATTTCAAAGGCACTTTCACGATCAATGGGGGTATCGTACTTGCCATAGATACGGCTCTGTTTGATGATGTCAAGCCGCTGGCCTTCTGTTACGGCTCCGATCTGAGACAATGGGAACAGTATCTTGGCGCGTTCTACGATGTTAGGAGCACCTTTCTCGTCGAGGAGGCTTACGAGGGCTTCACCTGTTTCCAGGTTCATGATAGCCTCATCGGTCTTGAATGCCGGATTAGCTCGGAAGGTGTCTGCTGCTGTCTTCACGGCCTTTTGGTCCTTTGGAGTGTAGGCCCTCAAAGCGTGCTGCACGCGATTGCCGAGCTGACCGAGGATGTTCTCTGGAATGTCCGTAGGACTCTGTGTGATGAAGTAGATACCAACACCCTTCGAACGGATAAGACGGATGACCTGTTCAATCTTGTCTAACAGTGCTTTCGAAGTCCCGTCAAAGAGCATATGTGCCTCGTCGAAGAAGAATACGAGTTTTGGTAATGGTAGGTCGCCTACCTCGGGCAGTGTGGAGTAGAGCTCAGAGAGCAACCACAGCAGGAATGTCGAATAAAGTTTTGGCTGCATCATCAACTTATCGGCTGCCAAAACGTTCATGACACCTTTGCCACCTTCTGTCTGCAGAAGGTCATAGATGTCGAAAGAAGGCTCACCGAAGAATTGGCCGGCTCCCTGATTCTCCAACTGTAAAAGGGCGCGTTGGATGGCTCCCACGGTAGCAGTGGAAATATTGCCGTATTTCGTTGTGTATTCTTTGGCGTTCTTGGATACCCAGTCGAGCATGGCTCGCAGATCTTTCAGATCGAGCAACAGCAGTCCGCGTTCGTCGGCAATGCGGAAAACGATGTTCAGCACACCGTCTTGTGTCTCGTTTAACTGTAATAGTCGTGAGAGCAACATCGGTCCCATCTGTGAAATAGTAGCACGCATGGGGTGGCCTTGTTCTCCAAACACATCGAAGAAACGTACAGGACAGCTTTGGAACTCAGGGCTCTCGATGCCAAACTCAGGCATGCGCTTCTCTATGAAGCCACTCATTTTACCAACTTGAGAAATACCAGAGAGGTCTCCCTTCATATCTGCCATAAAACAGGGTACGCCTGCTTGGCAGAATGTCTCGGCCATCACCTGCAGAGTGACGGTCTTACCTGTACCTGTGGCACCGGCTATGAGGCCATGTCGGTTTGCCATCTTACCTGTAATGCTGAGTGCGCCATTAGCGCAATGGGCGATGTAAAGCCCTCTTTCTTTGTCGTACATAAGATTTATAGTTTAAATTTTTTGCAAAGATAATAAAATCTTTGCAATCTAACATTCATAATTCACAATTATTTTGTACTTTTGCAGAAATTATTTCTAGTTAATATGAGATTATCAACATTTTTGACCGCTCTGCTCCTGGTAGGAGCAACGGTAGAGGTGAAAGCGCAGTTCGGTCCTCAGAAGGACATGGATAGCAAGTATGCAACAGAATTGATCCAACCAGGTACGGCAGCTCCTGATTTCAAGATGCAGACGCCTGACGGTAAGAAGTTTCAGTTTGCGAAGTGGGCTAAGGGCAAGACCGTGGTGCTCGACTTCTGGGCGTCGTGGTGTCCTGACTGTCGTAAGGATGCACCAGAGGTAGTGCGTATGTATCGTGCGTATAAGAAACATGGTGTGGAGTTTTTGGGTGTTTCGATGGATACTGATGTTGAAGCATGGAAGAAAGCCATCGAAAAGTATGAGATCGACTATCCGCAGGTTAGTGAGTTGAAGAAATTCAAGGAGACCGACATCGCTAAAGCCTACGGGGTGAAATGGATCCCTTCGATGGTGGTTATTGGTCCTGATGGTCAGGTGAAGCTCTCAACTGTTCTGACTTATAAGGTGGACAAATATCTGAAAGAGTTGACGACGGGCGCCTACGTACCGGCAAAGAAGGGTGAGAGCGTCAGCATCGATGGTGATCACGGCAAGCTCTCTGCACTCATCCAGAAGCCTGAGTTGAAAGAAGGTGAAAAATGCCCTATGGTGATTTTCTGCCATGGTTTTGGTGGAACGAAAGATGGTCCTCTTTTTGAACTGATCTGTGATTCGCTCCAAGCGCATGGTATTGCCAGCATCCGCTTCGACTTCAATGGACATGGTCAGAGTGAGGGTGAGTTTAAGGATATGACAGTGCCCAATGAGATTGAGGATGCGAAGAAGGTCGCAGAATATGTACGCGACTTGCGCTACGTCAGTGACTTGGCTATCGTTGGTCATTCTCAAGGTGGTGTTGTGGCTTCGATGACGGCAGGAGAATTGAGCGCAGAATTAGGCGAGCCAGCCTTTAAGGCTGTGGCACTGATGGCACCTGCTGCTGTATTGCGAGACGATGCCATCAAAGGTAATACTATGGGCAAGATGTATGATCCCTTTGATCCAGGAGAGTTTATCGAGCTTTGGGGTGGTATGAAGTTGGGCGGTAATTATATCAAGACTGCCTTCAACCTGCCCATTTATGAGACTGCTGCCAAGTATCAAGGACCCGCCATTATCGTTCATGGTAATGCCGACCGCGTAGTGCCTTACACCTATGGTGAACGTTATCATCAGATATGGCCTAAGAGCGAGTATGTCATGCAGGAGTACTTCGATCACGGATTCTCCCAGAACATATATCGTTCGACAGACCTTGTCACACAGTTCTTACTGAAGACGTTGAAATAAAAGAAAGAGTCCCGCCATCCATTGTTGGCGGGACTCTTTTTATATGAACAAAGCTTATTTTAATTAATTATATTTCAGAATTTGTCCTGGCATCAGGCGGATGTTCTTGCCGATGCGATTCAGCTTGCAGAGGCTGTCAACTGTGGTGTGACACTTACGTGCGATAGCCTGCAGGGTCTCACCTTTCTTAACCTTATGGAAATGTACCTCAGGTGCGAAGGTCACTGAAGGAGCTGCGATAGCCAACTCTTCGTCTTCGTCCTCGTCAGTATCAAAGCGACCGTTTCCACTATCATTGGCATTGGCGCCACGCAGACGAGTAGCCTGAGCTGATTCTGATGCATAACGGCTGCGCTTGAAAGTATAAAAGTCGCCAACCACATCCTGATTACGGAAGTCAAACATCAGGGCTGGATTCAAGGCAACACCACAAAGACGTGTCTCGAAATGCAGGTGAGAACCTGTACTGCGACCTGTATTACCTCCGAGTCCGATAGGATCACCGGCATTCACTTCCTGATTTTCTGTAACGAGTTGCTTTGACATGTGACCGTAATAGGTCTCTAATCCGTTGTAGTGGCGGATAACCACATATTTTCCATAGCCTCTTGGTTCGTACTTCACAATGCGCACCTTACCACTGAATGCAGCACGGATGGTATCACCAATATATACCTTGATGTCGAGACCTTTGTGCTGACGTCCCCAACGTGCTCCGAAGTTTGATGTAACGACGCGGCTGGGGGTTGGCATACAGAATCCGCGCAGGTCAATGGTTGTCTCTTCGGGGAGACCTGCACCTGAATAATGAGTCAACTGGTTGTCCCACTCATCATAGAGGTCGCCTGCAGGGTTTTCATACATTTCCTGTTCAATCAGTCTATTGAGAACGATAGAATCGACAGCTTTCATCTTCCGATCGACGGGAGCCTGACGGGCCAAAAGATCCTGCGCCTGTGAAGGCGTAGACGTCAATGCCATGAATGTCAGTAATGCTGCTGTCTTTAAAGATTTTAATATCATCATTTGATTCTGGTTTGTCTGTTAGAGCATAAATTCGGTGCAAAGTTAGAGAATTTATTCCAAAAACATGCATAAATGGTGTTTGCGTTAACAAAATTTTGTGTAGTTTTAACACTTTCCCTATGAAATGGCGGCCCAATTAATATTTGTTTTCTTTAATTCGTTAAGTCTATTCCATAATATCGCATAGCGCGGAGACGTGCATTCAGGGTCTTCATCGATGATTTTCTGGGCTTCATCACGAGCCATCTGCACAATCTGACCATCGCGGGCGATGTCTGCGATTTTCAAATCGAAGGCCATTCCGCTTTGTTGAGTACCTTCCAGATCGCCAGGTCCACGAAGTTTCAAATCTGCCTCTGCGATACGGAATCCGTCGTTGGTGTCACACATGATATCGATACGTTTGCGCGTCTCCTCACTAAGCTTGTAAGGAGTGACGAGAATGCAGTAACTCTGGTCAGCACCACGGCCTACACGCCCTCTGAGCTGATGGAGTTGGGCAAGACCAAAGCGCTGGGCATCAAGAATGACCATCACTGAGGCATTGGGCACGTTGACACCAACTTCAATCACGGTGGTGGCCACGAGGATCTGTGTCTCACCCTTCACGAATCTCTGCATCTCTTCTTCCTTATCCTTAGGTTTCATTCGACCGTGTACCTTACTGAGTCGGAATTCGGGGAATGCTTGCTTCAGCACTTCGAAACCGTCCTCAAGATTTTTCAGATCGCTTTTCTCGCTTTCCTCGATGAGGGGGAAGACGATATATACCTGACGCCCCTCATGGATCTGTTGGCGGATGCCATCGTAGAGGGTGGTCATACGTGTGTCGAAGACATGAGTGGTTCTCACGGGTTTACGGCCAGGAGGAAGCTCGTCGATCACACTCACGTCTAGATCACCATAGAGTGTCATAGCGAGAGTACGAGGGATAGGGGTGGCTGTCATCACCAGTACATGTGGAGGGTTCATACTCTTACTCCAGAGTTTGGCGCGCTGAGCCACACCAAAGCGGTGCTGCTCATCGACGACCACAAAACCTAGTCGTGCAAACTGTACCGTATCCTCAATGACGGCATGGGTGCCCACAAGGATCTGTATGGTACCGTCGAGTAGTCCTTCCAGCACTTCCTCACGACGTTTGCCTTTCACGATACCTGTCAGCAGGGCTACACGCAAGTCCATATCCTTCAGGAAACCCATGATAGTTTGCAGGTGTTGTTCTGCCAGGATTTCCGTAGGTGCCATGATACAGGCCTGATAACCATTGTCGATGGCTATCAGCATCGACATGAGGGCTACGAGGGTCTTGCCTGAGCCAACATCGCCCTGTAGCAGACGGTTCATCTGGCGGCCACTTCCCATGTCCTTCCGTATTTCACGGATGACTGTTTTCTGGGCTTCCGTTAATGGGAATGGAAGATGGTTATGATAGAAAGTATTGAATGCTTCTCCCACCTGTGAGAAGATATAGCCTCTATATTTCCGTCGCTGATCACTGGCATACCTCAGGATATTCAATTGGATGTAGAACAGTTCTTCAAATTTCAGACGCAGACGTGCACGTTCCATCTCCTTGGCAGTCTTGGGGTAGTGGATCTGTCGCAGGGCTTCATCACGTGAAATGAGGTGTCGTGGCCCTGTGATGAAGTCTGGAATGGTCTCTGGCAGCGGGGGCAGTTTCTCGAGCATGCTACGTATCAGCTTCTCAAGAGTACGCGAGTTGAGACCTCGTTTCTTCATCTTCTCCGTCGTAGAGTAGTAAGGTTGCATCCCCATTGTCGAAAGCTCTAACGTATCCGCTCTATCCATGTTGGGATGAGTCACGTTGATGCGGTTGTTGAAAACGGTAGGCTTACCGAAAACGACATATTCGACACCTATCTGGTAAGACTGTTTGGCATATTTCCCTCCTTGAAACCACACGAGGTCCATGATACCTGTGCCATCGCTGAAATGGGCTACCACACGCTCTTTGCGAGGTCCCATCTGAAACGTTTCGAAACTGAGAATCTTGCCCACGATCTGAACGAAGGGCATATCGCCTGTCAGTTCGTGGATGGTATAAACCTTAGAACGGTCAACATATTTGTAAGGGTAGTTGTTTAGCAGGTCACCATAAGTGAAGATCCCGAGTTCTTCACCCAGAATCTTCTTGCGACTTGGTCCTACGCCTGGCAGATATTGTATGTCCTGATCTAAGATGTTCATCAGATAAGTACCTCTGCAATTTTCATGTCGTAGGGTGTGGTGATCTTAATGTTCTCGCGATTGCCTTCTACCAGCGTGATCTCATGGCCATAGCTTTCCACGACAGAGGCATCGTCTGTAAACCCGTCGTTATAAGGTTGACGATTCGCAGCCTTGAGCAGTTGGATGTCAAACGTCTGGGGTGTTTGCACCAGACGGTAATCTCCTCTTGGCACCGTGACAGAACTCTCTCCTTCGAGATGTCTGACGGTCTCGACGACAGGGATGACGGGGATGACAGCCTTCTTTTCTCTGGCTGTCGCATAACAGTTGCGAATCACGTCGATACTGGGGAAAGGACGCACGCCATCATGTACACCTACCACCCCCTCTGCATCGTCAGGAATCAGAGCCAGTCCGTTCTGTACGGAGTGGAAGCGTGTCTGTCCGCCATTGGCCAACTGGTACTCTACCTGGAAACCATATTCCTTGCAGAGCCCTTGCCAATAGTCCTGTTGGGCTTCAGGCAATACGAGGATGATCTTCAGATTTTTGTCATAAGCCCTGAAACGTTCGAGTGTCCGCATCAGTACGGGCTTTCCGCCTATGGGAAGAAACTGTTTTGGAATATCACTCCCCATCCGGAGTCCCTTCCCTCCAGCCACAATAATCACATAGTCCATCAGCGTGCCATCAAGTGTTTGAAGCGCATGCCCTCAGCAATCTGGTCGGAGGTCTGCTGGTCGACTAACTGTGACAGGAGTTCGTAGGCATATGGGAAGGCGGCTGCAGGACCTTCAGCAGTGGTAATTTGTCCGTCTACGGTAACAAGGTCGGCTGTATAGGTTGCTTTTGTCAACATCTGCTCAAAGCCGGGATAGCAGGTGGCCTGCTTACCGTCGAGGATGCCCAGTTGAGCCAGTACGACGGCAGGAGCTGCACAAATGGCGCTGATTTTCTTGCCTGCAGCAAACTGAGCCTCTAGTGCCTTACATACGCCTTCGTGCTCAAAAAGATTGCTGGCACCAGGCATGCCACCAGGTAGCATCAGCAAGTCAGCATCCGTAAAGTCACCTTGTTCGAACATGATGTCCGCACAGATGCCTACACCATGGGCTGACTCTACAATCAGGTCATCACTGGTGCTAACGGTTACCACTTCTACACCACCACGGCGTAGTACATCCACAGGAATCAGGGCCTCGACGTCCTCGAAGCCATTTGCCAGAAATACATAAACTTTTGCCATATTCTTTCGTCTTTTAGGGTTTCTGATTGCAAAGGTACGATTAAGCGAGAACAAAACAAAGAAAATTCTTTCTTTTTTTGTCGAGCGTGAGTACTTTCGCTGCATTTTTGCAGCAAAGATACGAAAAAAAATGAAGTAAAAAAGTAAAAAGGTAAAAAAGTTTGTTTATCTTTGCAGCCAAAAGCGTGTATTATGGAACATCGGAGGTTGAAATTTGCCCTTTTTGGCAATGTCTATCAGACCAAGAAGTCGGCTTCGATACAGAAAGTGCTCTCCTGCCTCTCAGAGCGTGGGGCTGAGTTGTATGTCGATCAGGAATACTATCAGTTCCTGACTGAGAATCAGAAGATTGACGTGCAAGCAGCAAAGATCTTCACTGACGATGACTTCGAAGCTGATATCGTCATCTCCATGGGAGGCGACGGAACCTTCCTCAAGGCTGCCAGTCGTGTGCGTGAGAAGATGATCCCTATTCTTGGTGTGAACATGGGACGCTTGGGATTCCTTGCTGATGTCAGCCCAGGGGATATCGAGAAGTGTATGAAGGCCATCTACGACGAGAACTACTCGATAGAGAATCGTGCCTTGATACAGGTAACCTCTGACGGGGAGCCTCTCGAAGGCTATAACTGTGCGCTCAACGATGTGGCCATCCTGAAGCGTGATACAGCATCGATGATCTCTATCCGTGCCTGTATCAATGGCGAATACCTGACCACTTATCAGGCTGATGGACTGGTTATTAGTTCCCCCACAGGCTCAACAGCTTATTCACTCTCCAATGGTGGCCCCATTATCGTGCCTGGTACCAAGGTGTTCTCCATGACTGCTGTAGCCCCTCACTCCATGAATATCCGCCCGATTGTACTCTCCGACTCGTCAGAGATTACTCTTACCGTTGAGAGTCGTAGCCATAATTTCCTGATTGCCATCGACGGACGTTCTGAGAAATGTAAGGAGGGTACTAAACTGACACTTCGTCGTGCTCCTTACGATGTGAAGGTGGTAAAACGTACCGATCAACGTTACTTCAATACCCTGCGCGAGAAGATGATGTGGGGTATCGATGCCCGATAATCCTTTTATATAAATAAAGTACACGCGAGCCTCAACATTTAAATAGTGTTAAGGAATTGAAGTTTTTCTCCAAAATGTTTGGAGGGTATTGATATTTATCATACTTTTGCAGTGTACTATTTAAGTGGTACACTAATACGGACAGATAAGTTTTATGTTTTAGATATACAGATTATGGAAATTCAAGACAGTCATCTCAACGAGTTAAGGCGCGATTGCGCTGAGCGACAGAAGAAGGGTTTGCACTTCATTCTGGCATCAGTCTTTATCTGGGCTGCTGTGCTGGTGGTTCATCTGACGTCACTTCCCGTCGAGACCAAGAACATACTGACATTCTGCGTGGCTGCCCCTCTGATGCCATTGGCTTGGATAATCTCGAAAATGATCCATGTGGATTTCGAAGGCAAGGGCAATCCTCTGACAAAGCTTGGTATCCTTTTCTCAGTCAACCAGATTCTCTACATCCTGATTGCGATGTGGGTGTTTGCAGCGGTACCTGAGAAGATGCTGATGGTATATGCTATGATCTTTGGAGCTCATCTGATGCCTTACAGCTGGTTGTATCAGTCAAAGAGTTACATGGTGCTTTCCATCGTTGTGCCCATCGTTGCACTCATCGTTGGTCTGATGGCAGAGCCTTATGTGCTGGCTGCGATGATGGTGGGTGTGGAGATTGGCTTCTCTGTGAGCCTGATGATAGAAAACAAAAAATAATAAAATGATACGATTATGATTGAGGTAAAAAACATTAGTTTTAAGTACGCAGGTCAGAAGAACCTGGTATTCGATGATTTCAGTCTGGAACTGAAGCAGGATAACATCTATGGCCTGTTGGGTAAGAACGGTACGGGTAAGAGTACGCTGTTGTATCTGATCAGCGGTCTGCTTCGTCCTAAGAAGGGTTCTGTTTGTTTCGATGGCATTGAGACATGCAAGCGACTGCCGGAGACGCTGAGCGAGATTTTCATTGTACCTGAAGAGTTCGACTTACCATCCATGTCGCTGGAGCAGTACGTGAAGATCAACCGTCCCTTCTATCCGCAGTTCAGTATGACAGTCTTGGAGGGTTGCTTGAAAGATTTTGAGTTGCCAATGGATCTGCAGCTGAATGCCCTCTCCATGGGTCAGAAGAAGAAGGTGTTCATGGCCTTTGCGCTCGCCACCAATACCAAGGTACTGTTGATGGACGAACCTACCAACGGACTTGATATCCCCTCAAAGAGTCAGTTCCGTAAAGTGGTCGCTCAGTATATGTCTGAGGATCGTACGTTGATTATCTCCACCCATCAGGTGCATGATGTGGAGCAGTTGCTCGACCATATCCTGATTCTCTCTCAGCAGAAGCTGTTGCTCGATGCTTCTGTGGCTGATATTCAGGAGAAGTACGCCTTTGAGTATCGCACACCTGACAATATGGATGATGCCCTCTATGCCGAGCCTTCGCTGCAGGGTAATGCTGTGATTGCCCCTCGTAAGGCGGATAGTCCTGAGACCCAGGTGAACCTTGAATTGCTCTTCAATGCAGTCAACGAAGGAAAGATTTAGACAGAAGAACATAAAGACGATTTTTATGATACAGTTTAACATACATAGGTTCGCAAAGCTGGCAAGGTGGTCGTTGACCAATGACAAGAAATACCACGTGAAATCTTTTCTGCAGACATTTGTCATTCTGCTGTTGGTGTTCCTGTTCTTTACGGTAGTCCAGATCAATGTGAACAACCGACATGGCTTCTATCTGGCCTGCACGATCTCGGTCATTGTCTCATTTGCTGTTACAGTTATATTGGGCTCCTCGTTTATGTTCTATAGCATGGAGGGCAAACACGATATGCAGGCGTTGCTGATGTTGCCAGCCTCGAACTTCGAGAAGTATCTGATGCGCTATAGCTCATGGCTCATTCTACTGCCGCTTCATCTTGTTGCCCTCTTAGGTGCCGATCTGTTGCAGTATGTAATCTATTGGTTGATAGGTCGTGAGGAAGTGATGTTTGTGACGGTTGCGATGGTGGAAATGATAAGCGATACCTGGCACAAGATGCCTGCTGAACTACATGCACCATTAGTGGTGTCTATGTTTTTTGCTATCGCCTGGCTTCATTCGTGCTATGCACTTGGGGCTACGTTCTTCCGTTCGAAAAAGTACAACTGGGTGGCAACGACAATCGTGATTATCCTGATTGCTCTCGTGCAGCTGGCTATCTTCCCTGATAGTAAAGAAGTGATTAACAGAATGCCGACAGTCATGGAAGTCTTGATTGCAGTGGTCTGGATTATTGTGAATTTCTGGTTGTCATACAGGCTTTTCTGTAGGAATCAGGTGATAGGAAAGTTCGTAAACGTTTAAAATGTTTTTAATGAGAGAGAAATTTTATGTTTCTGGGCGAGAAACTTATGTTTCCGGTGCGAAAACACATGTCCTTAGACGAGAAACTTATGTTTCTGCCCTTGCAATAAAAAAATAGTAAGTAGTAAAAAAGAAATGCGATATGAATGGTTTTAGTTTTAATAGATTCTGCAAGACCTTCCGCTGGTTTTTTGGAGTGAATCTCCGTAGCATGATGATGTGGTCGTCTGGCTATGTTGTTGGCGTGTTCCTTGGTGAGGTGTTGTTCTTTGCACTTAACCCAAATGGCAGTATGGAAATTAAGCTGCAGAGTGTCGGACAGTTTTGTACGGTCTTCATCATGATTGCTTTGGCAATTGGCGCATGCACCTTCCTCTCTGATTTCAATAAGAAACCCAGGCGCGAGGCATTCCTGATGTTGCCAGCTTCGAATCTTGAGAAATATCTCACAGCATTATTGTATATAGCCAGTTTCTTTACTGCTTGTGTACTGTTGTCGTTCGCACTTGGTGATACGCTGAGGATGGTGTTCCGCAGTCTGGTTTTTGGTGATGAGTGGGTATCGACTGTTCCCATCGTGGCGAAGAATCTGATTCCTAACACGATGTTTAATGACGCGACTCATGCCTATTCCTTATCCTTTAGGGTGATGTATCTGTTCGTGGGTTACAGTTTCTTTTTGTGGATGCATTCGCTCTATACGCTGGGAGGCACGTTCTTCCGTAAGTATGCCTTCGTTGCAACGAGTGTAGTGTTGGTTGCCAGTCTCTCATTGTTGTCGTGGGTATTGAACCATTTCGAAGTTTCGATGTTCAATTCGCAGTGGGATGGCAATGCTTATGTCGGAGAGGAAGTGGGTATTGCGGCCTATATGCTCGCCGTAGTGATGCCCTTGCTCTCTATCTTCAACTACTGGGCTTCGTTCCATATCTTCAAAGGTTATCAGTTAATTACTAATAAGTGGACAAATTATGATATTCTCAAACGATAAACCTATCTACATCCAGATGGCAGACCGCCTCTGTGATGAGATACTTGCGGGCAAGTATCAGGATGATGACCGTATCCCGAGCGTTCGTGAATATGCTGTGCTGCTGGAGGTGAATACGAATACGGCAGTCAAGGCTTACGAGCAGTTGGCACGCGAGGAGATCATCTACAACAAGCGTGGTCTGGGCTACTTCGTGACGAAAGGAGCGAAGAAGCAGATCATGAAGGCTCGTAAACAGGAGTTTATGAAAGAGCGTCTGCCAGAGTTGTTCCGTCAGATGCAGTTACTCGACATTTCTATAGAAGACGTTGTCAAAGCATGGGAGAAACAATAACCATTCGTCACAAATCCGTGCAGATTATCCCAAATATTTCTGGGATACTGCAACTTTTTGTACTTTTGCATCGTCAAACAGACAGACAATTAGTTAAATTAAGGTAAGAAGATTGTTTTATGATTCACTTACAAGACATCAACAAGACCTATCAGGGTGCGCAGCCACTTCATGTACTGAAGGGTATCTCGCTCGACATTGCGAAAGGTGAGTTCGTCTCCATTATGGGTGCCTCTGGTTCTGGTAAATCCACATTGCTCAACATCCTGGGTATCCTCGACAACTATGACTCAGGCACCTATGAGTTGGCAGGCGTACCCATCTGGAACCTCTCCGAGCGCAAGGCTGCTGAGTATCGCAATAAGATGATAGGTTTTATTTTCCAGTCATTTAATCTCATCTCTTTTAAGACCGCCGTGGAAAACGTTGAGTTGCCATTATTCTATCAGGGGGTAAATCGCAAAAAGCGCCATCAGATGGCTCTAGACTATCTAGATCGTCTAGGTCTTCTAGACTGGGCCGAACATTACCCCAACGAACTGTCGGGAGGACAGAAACAGCGCGTGGCGATAGCCAGAGCACTCATCACCCGTCCACAGATTATCCTGGCCGATGAGCCTACGGGCGCACTCGACTCGAAGACATCCGTGGAGGTGATGCAGTTGCTCAAGCGTCTGAATCAGGAAGAAGGTATGACCATCGTTGTGGTAACCCACGAAAGCGGTGTGGCTAATGAGACGAACAAGATCATACACATCAAGGACGGTGTCATTGGTGATATTGAGGAGAACTTGAACCACGATGCTTCGCCCTTCGGCAGCGGTGGACTCATGAAATAACTAGTCGGACTAGAAATACTAGAATATTATGCGTGATATCATAACAGAAATATGGCAGACGGCACGGAGAAATAAGCTCCGCACAACGCTTACAGGATTTGCTGTGGCGTGGGGTATCTTCATGCTTGTCGTCCTCCTGGGTGCTGGTAACGGTCTCATCAATGCGAACCTGAAGCAGAATGAGAACTGGCTCTCGAACTCGATGGAAGTCTGGGGAGGACGTACATCGAAAGCCTATCAGGGATTGAAAGAGGGACGCAGGGTCAAGTTGCAGACAACAGATCTCGCTATGACAGAGTCGGACTTCAAGAACCATATCGACGAGGTGGGTGCACGTTATGAGACCAGTGCCACCATCAGCTATGGCGACGAGTATATCAGCACGACGATATCTGGTGTCTATCCAGTACATACGAAGATCAACAAGCACGATATGCTCTATGGACGATTTATTAACGAACTCGATATGCGTGAGAAACGTAAGGTGCTGGTGCTGAGTAATAAGCAGGCCAAGGAACTGGAGCCGAGAGACTATTCCACGCTATTGGGTAAGTATGTGAAAGTGGGCGACTTCGCTTTTAAGGTCATTGGTATATATAAGGATCGCGAGGAAGGTCAGGCTGAGGCTTACTCCAGTTATGCTGCCATCAAAGGCATCTACGGAGCCAATACCGACGAGGTGGGAAGCCTGGAGTATACCTTCCACGGACTGACGACAGAGAAGGCCAACGAAGATTTCGAACAGGAATATCGTCGTCGCCTGAATGCCAACCATCAGGTACATCCTGAAGACGAGCGTGCCTTCTGGATTTTCAATGGCTATACGATGAGTTTGCAGATGGAACAGGGTATCGCCATCATTCGTACGGCACTCTGGATCGTTGGTCTCTTTACGCTGCTCTCTGGTATTGTAGGCGTTTCGAACATCATGCTCATCACCGTGAAGGAGCGTACCCACGAGTTTGGTATCCGAAAGGCCATTGGGGCCAAGCCCTGGAGCATCTTGAAGCTGATCATCATCGAGAGTGTCATCATCACGACGTTCTTTGGCTATGTCGGTATGGTGCTTGGTGTGGCTGCTAATGAGTATATGGATGCGACGATAGGCCACGAGACAATCGATACCGGGCTTTTCAAAGCCACGATGTTCCTAAATCCTACCGTTGGACTTGATGTTTGTTTCGAGGCGACGATGGTGATGGTGATTGCAGGTACCATCGCAGGACTGATTCCTGCCTACAAGGCCTCCCGCATCCGTCCTATCGAAGCACTTCGCGCTGACTAGTCAGACTAAAATAACTAGTAATACTGGATAAAAATAGATTATGAGAATAGATATTGATTCATATAGGGAAATCCTCGACACGCTGACTCGCAATAAGTCGCGTTCGTTCCTGACAGGCTTTGGGGTGTTCTGGGGTGTGTTCATGCTTGTGGCACTCATCGGAGGCGGACAAGGCCTGAAAGAGATGCTGGAGAAAAACTTCGAGGGTTTCGCACAGAATACCGTGATTGTCTGGGGACAACAGACATCAAAGGCCTACAAAGGTTTCCGTAAAGGCCGTTGGTGGAGTATGGACTATAAGGATATCGATCGCCTGCAACAGCGTGTGCCTGAACTGAATGTTGTGGCGCCTGTGCTCTTTGCTCCATGGGGAAAGTCGAACACCGCCTACTATAAAGATCAGAAGACGACGCCACGTATTCAAGGTTGTACACCCGAATATGCCAAGGTGATTGCTCCCAAGCTATACTATGGCCGTTATATCAACGAGATGGATATGAAGGAGCATCGCAAGGTCTGCGTCATTGGAAAGCGAATCTACAAGGAACTCTTCAAGGAGGGTGGCGATCCCTGTGGCAAGTCGATACGCATCGACTCCACCTATTATGAGGTTATTGGCGTGGACTATGCTTCAACGAATATGAACATCAATGGACGAGCCGAACAGAAGGTGACCTTGCCACTGACCCTGATGCAGCAGACGTATAATCGAGGCAACGAGGTGGACATGATGGTGGCTACAGGTCGCGAGGGTGTCGTCATGTCGAAGCTGACAAACCGTATCCGTGAAGCTGTGACAATGGCTCACTTTGTGGATCCTACGGACGAACAGGCTGCAATGGTCTTCAATACCGAGGTACTCTTCCAGATGCTCGACAACCTCTTCAAGGGTGTCAATTTCCTTATTTGGCTCGTGGGCCTTGGAACGTTGCTTGCAGGTGCCATTGGTGTGTCGAACATTATGATGGTCACTGTGCGCGAACGTACCACTGAGATAGGTATTCGCAGGGCCATTGGTGCCACGCCCAAGATGATCCTCTCGCAGATTATCTCTGAGAGTATCGTACTCACGTTGGTGGCGGGTATGAGCGGCATTCTCTTTGGCGTACTCATTCTCCACATGCTGGAGATGGGTAATACGGAAGACGGCATTCTCACTGCCCATTTCCAGGTGGGCTTCTGGACGGCAATCCTGGCAGCCCTGATGGTTTCGGCTATGGGTGTGCTGGCAGGCCTCGCCCCAGCAGCTCGAGCCATGAGCATCAAGCCCGTCGATGCCATGCGCGATGAGTAAAAAAGGTAAGAAAGTAAGAAAGTAAAAACAATATCATTATGAAAAAGTACAGCAAACTGATTATCGCAGCCATTGTCGCTCTGATTTTCATTGGAACATTCGTGTTCCTCTGGCAGAAAAGCCAACCCAAGGAAGTTGTCTACAACGAGTTTACGCCGAAGATGGAGAATATCCAGAAGACAACGATCATCACAGGTAAGATCGAGCCTCGCAACGAGGTAAACGTGAAACCGCAGATCTCTGGTATCATTACCGAGCTGTTGAAGGAACCAGGACAGTATGTGCAGCAGGGAGAGGTGATCGCCAAGGTGAAGGTGATTCCCGATATGGGCCAGCTCTCTTCTGCAGAGATGCGTGTACGACTGGCAGAGATTAACCTGAAACAGGCTCAGATTGACTTCCAGCGCGAGGAGAACCTTTACAATCAGAAACTCGTCTCTGCTGATGAGTACGACAAGAGTAAGCAAGCCCTGAATCAGGCCAAGCACGAGAAGGCGGCTGCAGAAGATGCTCTCCAGGTCGTTCGCGATGGTGTGTCTAAGTCGAATGCCTCTGCCTCCTCTACGCTTGTCCGCTCTACCATCAGCGGTGTCATTCTTGACATCCCTGTGAAGGTGGGTAACAGCGTGATCCTCTCGAATACCTTCAATGATGGTACCACCATCGCCAGCGTGGCCAATATGAACGACCTTATCTTCCGTGGTAACATCGATGAGACAGAGGTCGGCCAGCTTGTGAGTGGCATGCCTATGAAGATTACCATTGGTGCCTTGCAGGACCTGAAGTTCGAGGCTAACCTGGAGTATATCTCACCGAAGGCTGTTGAGAGCAACGGTGCCAATCAGTTCGAGATCAAGGCTGCTGTGAAACTTGCTGAGGGTAGCAATATCCGCTCAGGTTATAGTGCCAATGCAGAGATTGTGCTGGCTAAGGCTGATAAGGTGCTCAGTGTACCAGAGAGTGCCATTGAGTTCAGTGGCGACTCAACCTTCGTCTATGTGATCAAGGACGATGGCAAAAAGAAGGAGTACACGCGCACACAGGTTGAGACTGGTCTCTCCGACGGTGTGAACATCGAGATCAAGAAGGGCATTACGGCGAAGGATAAGGTGCGTGGCCCTGAAGTAGTAAAGGATGACAAAGAGAAGTGAGAAATGAAAAAGGTTTTTATTCTAGCATTACTAGTATTTCTAGTTAATCTGGATCTACTAGCCCAGGAAAAACAGTGGAGTTTGCGCGATTGCTGCGACCACGCTGTAGCCAATAATATCAGTGTGAAGCAGAAGGCCAAGGACGTGGAGAAGCAGGGTTACACCCTCTCTACAGCTCTTAATAGCCGCTTGCCAAATCTAAGCGGTACTGCCAGTCAGAATTTCTCCTTCGGACGTGGATTGACGGAAGATAATATCTACGCCAATACCAACACGAGTAACACCTCGCTGCAGCTCCAGACGAGCGTGCCCATCTTCACGGGCTTCCAGATTCCGGAGAATATCAAGCTGAACCGTCTGAACCTTGAGGCTGCGACTGCCGATCTCGAGAAGGCGAAGAATGATATCCGCATGGAGGTGGCTAAGGCTTATGTTCAGATTCTCTATGATCAGGAGATATCGGCAGTGGCTCATCGTCAGGTCGCCATCGATTCCATGCAGGTAGCTCGCCTTAAAGCCTTCGTGGAGAATGGCAAGGCGAGTGAGGCAGAGCTTTCACGCCAGAAGGCCACAATGGCTAACAGTCAGTTGACGGCTACACAGGCTGACAATAACACCCGCTTGGCAATCTTGACGCTGACCCAGTTGCTCGAACTCACGACACCCGAGGGCTTCCAGATTGTCAGTCCTACTGAGGACGAACTGATGCACATTGCTGATCTCTCGCTGGCACTGCCTGATCAGATTTATCAGGAGGCATTGAGCGTGAAACCTGAGATCCGTTCACAGGAACTCCGTCTGAAGGGTGCTGAGCACAGCATCAACATCGCCAAGGCTGGTCACTATCCCAAGCTGAACTTCAGCGCAGGACTGGGTACAAACTATTATACCACGAGTGGATTCCCATCAAACAGCTTTGGTGAGCAGGTGAAGAATAACTTCAGTCAGTTTATTGGTCTGAATCTCACCATCCCCATCTTCGATCGTTTCTCAGTACGTAATAGCGTGCGCAGTGCAAAGGTCGACAGGGAGAACCGTCAGCTGACACTCGATAATACGAAGAAGACACTCTATAAGGAAATTCAGCAGGTGTACTACAACGCCTTGAATGCACAGGCCAAGGAGAACAGCTCGCGCCAGGCCGTGATCAGCTCGAAGGATGCCTTTGAACTGACACAGGCGAAATACGAGAATGGCAAGGCCAACATCACAGAGTTCAATGAGGCCAAGAATACCTATCTGAAGTCTGAGAGTGATTTGGTGCAGGCTCGCTACGAGCATCTTTACCAGCGGGCTCTTCTGGATTTCTATCGTGGACGCGAACTAAACTTCTGAAAAATCTCACAACGGGGACAGTCCCTGTTGTGAGATTTTTACTCTTTTGCGACAGATTTTGGCCCCATGAGCCGAGTTTGTCGCATTATTGTTTTCGTGTCGCTACAACTCGAGACAAAAATGAGAAAAAAACTTGGAATGAGCCGAAAATCGTCTTACCTTTGCATCGTCAAAACCTCGATTAACCGAGTAAAGAGCCGAATGTAATTCGAGCTTTTTCGAGCGGAAGAGGTTTCGAGCGAAGCTCAATCAGACATAAAACCTCTGAGCGACAACAAAAGAGAATTTAAAAATTAAATAAAGTATTAACAATTTAAAATTAAAGAAAGGAAAAGAATTATGGCAAAGACTCCAGTTTTGATGAAGATCGCAGATTACAAGGATCGTGAAGTACTCCAGGTATCCTACGAGTTTGATCAGGAAATTGATCGTGAGGGACAGATGACAGGTATTCCCCGTTTCCAGATGCTCCGCGTTCGTGTAAAGGCTCTTAACGACGGTACCCCTGAG
>JAFSNR010000090.1 GCA_017443345.1 Prevotella sp. | reverse complement strand
TGAGGTCAAGCAGATGGTCGAGGACTATGTGAATGAGAAACTGGCAGAAGACTTCCCTGGTGAAGACATCTATGTGAAGCAGGTGACCATCATCGGCAGCCGGTCCAGAGGTGAAGCCAAGGAGGGCAGTGACCTCGATATCTTGCTCGAATATGGCGGTGAAGGTGTGAAGGAAGATGCTCTTTTCAATGTCCTCAATGAGAACCGACTGGAGATAAACGGCATCCCTGTGGATATCAACCCCATCAATCCGTATTATTCCATGAATACGGCTGAGTGGTTGGCTCGTGATGTCAAGTGGCGCGAAGAGGATAGTCAGAAAAGCCAGCTCACCAGACAGCATGACGAAGTGGTGCAGCAGTATAAAGACGCAGAGCTAACCAATACGCCAGTCTTCTTGCTAAAGGAGGCAGAACTCCTGCGTAAAGATACAGGTGAGATGGAAAAGTACAGTGCTGTGACTGTCGATCCCCCGTATATCATGCTCTATGAGGGCATGGATGCAGCTGCGAAAAGTGAAGGTGCCATGATGCTCACGGACTTCTCTCCAGAGGTGCAGAAACAAGTACTGAAGGAACTGTCTGATGGATTGAAAAGCTCACAGGAGAAATCAGCAGTTGAGCATATATGCAGTTTGGCCAATGATGCAAAGTTGGATTATCTCCCACTGGCTCTGCGTGTACCTGTTATGGTTCCTAAGTTCTTTGATGGTTCGGAAACAAAAGACAGGGTGCTTAGTCATGCTATGGCCGTTGGTGATGACATCGAGCTATTCGAGAATCGCGAGGATGCCTACGACCACCGAAACCAACTCTATCTGAAAGACCTGCCGGAGGAAGCCCGTCAACAGGTAATCTGTCTGATGGACGAAGTGCTGACCTCAGAGGATCAGCAGATAACTGTGCAGGTGGGCACTGTGAAGGTGCCAGAATATGCCCTTTCTGCCATCATCAATGGTGACTTCAGCAATCTCGATGCAGAGGAAACAGAGGATGTGCAGGCGTTTTTGGATAAATATCCTGGTCATATCTTCAGTCCTCGTGAAGAAAGTCCCAGCTTTTACCAGAACCCTGCCTTTGGCAAGCCAACAGACTATGTGAAAATGGATATTGTCCGACTGGCTACTATCAAGCAACTCCGGGAAGAAAAAGTCAGTATCGTTACAGAGGATAAGAAAGAGAAAAAGGCTGCGATTAAGCAAGAGCAGAGCGATGCTCGCATCAGCTCTGCCGAGCGTGAGCAGGCTCGACCGAAGGTCAAGGAGGAGCAAAAGGCGCTTGATGAAAACCTGAAGAAGGAGAAGGAGCAGAAGGCAGAAGACCAGAAAGCCCTCGATGAGATCAAGAAGAAAGAGGACGAGAAACGTGACCGTGAGGCTAAAGAGTCTTCGGGCAAGGACGTCGCTGCAGCCGTAGTGACTGCCGGTTTGATTGTCGGTGCCTTGGAGATGGCGAAAACCAACAAAGGTGTGTGGATGAACAAATGCTGCAACCTGAGTGATGATGTGGTAACGGCCTCTCGTCTGTCCCGTCCTTACGAGGCTCTGACTATGGTGCTCCAGAACGATACGAAGGGTGAGTGCCCCAAGGTGGTGGCTCTTAACCGCGAGGCTCAGGCCTATCATCAGGTTCAGGAACTGAAGGAGAAGCATCCTGATGCGATGATCCTGATGCGCAACGGCGACTTCTACGAAGCCTTTGGCGAGGATGCCGAAAAGGCGTCGCGTATCCTTGGAATCGCCCTGTCGAAGCAGTCTGCGGGAAGAAAGAAGTTTGACTATACCTCTTTCCCTCACCATGCGCTGGATATCTATCTGCCGAAACTGGTTAGGGCCGGATTGCGCATTGCCATCTGTGATGCGCTCGTTGACCCGAAACAGAACGAGAAGGAAGCGAAGCCCATCTACGACCAAGTGGATGAACTGGTGACCGCTCTCAAGAAGAGTGATGACCGCATACAGGTGAACCCGCTGTTGCTGACGGATTATGACAGCAATGACGATGGCCTGCTCATCAACAACTCACGCAAGTCAGCTGTCGGGGAAGAGAAGGAAACAGCCATCGAGCGGGTCAACGACATCTATCGTGCCGCCATAGCCTATACAGGTGCGCCCCAGCGTCTGAACCGTCAGAACCAGCCGGATATGGCACCTGCAGAAGCCCATCGGTATGACCGCTTAGTCCAGGAACTGGCGGCGGGAGTTATCATGGCCCGTCAGAATCTGCCAGCCCAGCTGTCGAGTGACAGTCTGTCGATGATTCCCGACTGGCAGCAGCAATTGCAGGAGAATCCGCAGATGGTGGAGCACCTGGAGCATGACATGAACGATGCCATCAGGGTGTTGGGCAAGATTATGAAGGGTGAGGACATCGACTATGCGGCCATGCGTGGCGAAGAGCCACAGACAGTCGCCCAAGGTGCCGTTGCCGAAGAGGTGAACCGTTCGGTTTCATTCGAACAGGTGTCTATGACCCGTGACGACCGTGACCGTTATGTGCTCTATGTGAAACCCGCTGACGAGAAAGCCTTCACCATCTATCCAGAGCGCGAGGATATAGACCGTTTCTTCCAGTCGTTCCGCACGCCGGAATTTGACACGGTGCGCAGTGAGCTGGCGCAGAAATACTACCAGATGGTGGTCAACCATCCTGAAAGCAAGGCCGACGTGCTGATGCCGAAAGTTCCTGAAGGAACAGATCTCTCGCGTATCTCGAAGGTGAACATCACCAAGGACAGATACCATGAGGGAGCGACGATTATGTTTGCCACCATCGATGGCGAGCGTCAGAAACCCGTCGAACTCAGCAAGTCGCAGATTCAGCGGTTCTGGCTCTCTGAAGACCGTGAGGCGTTCAAGGTAGCACTTGCTGCCCAATTGTTTCAGAACAAGCTCTGTGTAAACCAGTCACAGCAACAAAGTGAGCCGGTAGAAGAAGCGAAGGACGGAGCAAAGATTGCCGAGTCGGAGCCTGAGCCGAAGCGCACAATGCATCTTTAAAAGTGAATAGCAATGGGAAAGTTGAATCAAGAAAAGGTCGCGTTCTTTGAGCGCTATTCGCCTCTGGCTATGGCACAGCAGCAGAAATATGGTATTCCTGCCTCAGTGACGCTGGCACAGATGTATATCGAGTCGGCTGGAGGTAAGTCGAACCTGGCGCAGTCAGGCAACAACTACTTCGGCATCAAGTGCAGCCAGCAGTGGCTCGCCGAGGGCAAGCCGTACAGTCTGCATCACGATGATAAGCCAAATGAGAAGTTCTGCAACTATGCTACCGTCGAGGAGAGTATCAACCATCACTCGCAGTTCCTGATGGGCAACCGTTATGCAGCGTGTCGCCGGTGTGCGGAGGATGACTATCGCGGATGGGCAAACGGTCTGCAGGCGGCTGGCTATGCCACCAATCGCAACTATGCCAACATGCTGATAGCAGACATCGAGGCGTATGGTCTGAGCAAGTACGACCAACAGGTGAAAACCTTGCCACGAGTAGCAGAGCAGCAGACGATGCCGTTGGCTACGACTCAGGGCTATTCCTTCCCTCTCGCTGGCGAAAACATGGTCATGTCCGATGGCTTCGGCCTTTCGCCTACCAGCTACAGAAACCATGCACATAACGGCATTGACCTACGGGCGAAGTATGAGGATGTGCTGGCCACGGAGAACCAGGGCCGAGTAGTGATGGTCGGTAGCGACAAGACCAGCGGCAACTATGCCGTGGTGGAGTACGACCGTGCTGATGGTGCCAAATGGCGTGTGTCGTACTGTCATCTGGATAGTGTGGCCGTGAAACAGGGTGATGTGGTGAATGCCGGACAAAAGCTTGGTGTGTCTGGGAATACAGGCAACAGTACAGGCCCTCACCTGCATCTGACCGTGAAACATCAGGCTGCAGGAACCACAGAGATGAAGACTGTTGACCCGCTGAACTATCTCGCAGAGATTGCCGTCCGTGGTAATCTGACTGCGACGGTACTGAAGAAAGGGACAAGCGTTGACCTGCTGGCCAGCCGGAAGAGTGGGGTAGATACATCTCCAACTCAGGCAGACTGGCTGATGGCCCAGACACAGCTGACTCCCCAACAGCAGCAGAATGCCCAGGCTGGCGCACAGCTCACCCTACAGGCGGGCAGCAATGATCCGAATACGCTCTTGGCCTATCTGATGGGACAGAACCAGGCAAATGAGAATGCCTACCAGCAAGGCGGTGACCTCTTTACCAGCCTGATATCGGGTCTGTTCACCTCTGCCATTGGCATGGCTGTCTTGCTTGACCATACAGGCAATGACGATACAGCCAGTGAACAGGCGAAAGCCGTTCAGCAGCATGAACAGACAGAACAGCAAAAGGCTGCCACCCTAATCAGACGTCAGCGCGAGTCTATCGACCCCGTTGTGGCCCGTGAGACTGCCATGATGAACTTCGATGCGGAGTACCCGGAAGAGCAGAGGAATACAGGCCAGCGTCTGGCTTAGACAAATTGAGAATAGAAATATAAGTTTTATAGTTTTAAAGTATTTATAGTTATGATTAAGATTGAAGAATTGAAAGTCTGCGCTACCATCAATCGCGCAGCAAGTGTGAAGAAAAACAAGAAGGGCGCAAGCTATCTTTCTTGTGGTGTTGTACTGCCTATTACTGGCAAGAATGGTGAGACGAAAGAGCTTTTCATCAATGTGATGATGGCTCCAAGCAAGGGTAACGTGTCTGAACTGACCGTTGGCCGTCGTGTGAACCTCGCTGGTGAGATGAGCATCCAGAAGCATAACGGTAAGACGTGCTGCTATCTGCGTCCTGAGAGTGTTGAACTGACTAACGATGGCACTGATGCTATCGAGGGCGTCCTCTCCTTCCGTGGCAAACTCGGCAAGAAGGACGTAGAGCTGAAGGAGGACAAGAACGGTAAGATCTTCCTTGTCTTTAGTGCCTTCTCCGTCGATAAGACCAAGGATGTAGCAGAGTTCACTTGGGTCAATTTCCTCTATTTCGACCCGCAGGACGAGGATTTCCTGAAGCCCGGCACCTATATCGATGCGAAGGGTCCTGTGCAGTTCGGAGTCTATAACGATGCCATTACCCTCGACTGCAGAGTCACCGAAGTCAAGCCCTGGGTGCTTGAGAAAAAGTGATCCATCTAAAAAGAGCCGTGCGACCTATCTCAGGCAGCACGGCTCTAAAAAAATGGATTCTAAAATGACCAAAGTTCTATCGAAAAAGGGAATAATTATACTTTCAGTTGACTCAACTGAGCCTTGGCGGCATTCATCGACTGTGTACGCTTCTGCTCGTCCAGGATCTCTTCAGTATAGTCATCCTCAGAGATATAGTTGAGCGTGTTGTCATCACCACATACCCAGCAGCCGAAGAGCCCAAAGTTATATCGTGGCAGACTATCTACCTTGGCATCCTCACGCCATGCGATACTGTCGCCATCAGAGATACGGATGCCGGTTAGTTCGTTCAGGTCGATGCCTGCACTGATGTTCTGGTGGTGGATTTCCATCTCAACGATGCCGCCGTCCTCCAACAGGGCCTTGTCTGCGTCTGAAAGGAAAAGGGTACGTGTCAGGATGGAAATGTTTTGGTTGATAATCTCCACGGGAACGGCCATCACCTGATTGATTACCTCGTCGAACTGTACAAAGCAGCGTCCCTCCTTTTCCAGGTCTGCTTTAACGACGCGACCCGCTTTCAGCTGTTCCTGCTGGTCGATGCTAAATTCCTCCAGATCTTCGTCCACCCATTTGGGAATGAAGTACACATCTACTGAGCCGTCATCCAGACGGATGAGTGAGATACGGGCGTATGACAGAATTGTCTCGCCGTCGATGTTCTCAGTAACAATAGGTAACACGGGCGTAGTACGCGATGAAAGCAGACGGTGTATTACGTTCTGTGGAAGGTCCTCAATCATTTCCTGAGTGAGACCAAACTTCGCAAGGATTCCGTATGGAATTTCCTCTTGCTTGAAATGTTCTTTGTTTGCCATTTGTCTATTCAGTTTTTGTAAATGTGCTGCAAAGGTATGGCTTTGTGGTGAGACGGGCAGTCAGATGAAGTTTTAGTTCGTGAATTAACGTTTCATGAACGAATGACATCGTGAGTTGTTAATTCAGGGAACATAATTTATATTGGCATTGGGTGACGATGAAAATGTGTTCCTTTGCACTCGTAATATTTTATTCATTTTATACAATTAAAATTATCCAATGAGAAGATTTTGTACACTCATTTTATGCGTTATCCTGCTCTGTCTGTCAGCCCAAGCGTGGGCGGCGGACAGAGATTTTTGGATTCAGCGATACCTGAGCGTATCTTATCCGTTGAAGCATGTAAAGGTCAATTCGCTGTTTGGTACTCGCCGTGACCCTTTTACTGGAGCCAAGGCCTCTCACAATGGTCTCGACCTGAAAGCATATTATGAAGAGGTATATGCCATGTTCGATGGCACGGTGAAGAAGGTTGGCGCAGACCCTCGCTCTGGCAATTATGTCGTGCTGCAGCACGGGGAATATACCATCAGCTACTGCCACCTGTCGAAGGTCAGGGTCAGTGAGGGCGACGAACTGATTGCTGGTGACGTGGTGGCCATCAGCGGGAATACGGGACGCTCCACTGGAAGTCATCTGCATATCACCTGCCGCTATAAGGGCGCACTGACAGACCCCTATACATTATTATTATATATAGGGGACGTGAGGGCAGAAGCGTGTACGGCTTTGTTGGGCGAGGGCGTTACTGCCGACATCGACAGCATCAGCCAACACCAGCGGATGGATCGTAAGACGTTTCTCTCGCACTATGCCCCTGCCGCCATGGAACAACAGCGGCAATACGGCATCCCTGCCTCAGTGACGCTGGCCCAGATGGCCTTTGAGAGCGATTGGGGTCGTTCAGACCTGGCTCGCAAGGGTAATAACTACTTCGGTATCAAGTGTAGTCCGCAGTGGTTAGCCGAGGGCAGGCCTTATAGTCTGCACAATGATGACAAACCGGATGAGAAGTTCTGTAACTATGCCACCGTCGAGGAGAGTATCGACCATCATTCCAGACTGTTGATGTCCGACCGTTACAAACGCTGTCATAGCTATCCCTCTACCGACTATCACCACTGGCTTTTGGCCCTGAAGGCCGCAGGTTATGCCACTGCCAGGGATTATGTCCAGCTCTGCGAACAGATTATCCGCAAATACCAGCTCTTTCGTTATGACCGACTCGTACAACCATGAGTGCTATGAGCTGAAACCTTGCTGGCGGCGGTACTCGTCATAGAGCATCGCCTCGTATTCGCGCTTCCTGCGGTCTTCCTCTGCACGTCTGCGACGTTCGCGCTCACGCTTCTTCTTACGCTCACGATCCCGTTTGCGTTCTTCCTCTTCGCGGGCTTTCCTCTCAGCCTCCTTGCGTCGCTTCTCTTCACGGGTCTTACGCTCCAGTGCCTCGCGTTCCTGTACTTGCTTCTTGGCCAACTCCTTCTCGCGCCTGTGACGGGCTTTCTCATCTTTCTCTTGGCGCTTATTCTCTTCTTTCCGCTCCTTATCAGCACGAGGGGCATCCTTCTTCAGGGGCTTCTCTGACGGCTTACGCTCCTTAGGTACCTTGTCTTTAGACTGTTTGGTACGAGGGATTTCCTTCTTTTTCTCCCTGGGCACGATTACCAATCCGATGAAGAGGATGGCCCATAGGATAATAAAGGCTGTAAAGGATAGTATTTTATCTATCATATATTTCTTCTTTATTAAAGATTAAATACTTTGGTGTATCAATAGCCACCCTCGGTACATATCTTGTCATAGAGGGTTTTCGTGTCTTCTCCGGCTCCCATCAGTGGCAGGACGACCTTTGCTGCCTGATAGAGTTGTAGCCATTGCTCAGGTGTCGTGTCAGCCCACTTTGCATCTTTGGCCCGATCTCTGCTGTAGGCGTAGATAGCTGCGGATAAAGAGAAGTTCTTGGCCAGTGTTCTCTCCCGTATCTTGGGTTTGAAATAAGTCCAATAGTCGTTATACCTGTTGACAGGATCTACCTGACTGGCGTGGGTGTATCTCAAATAACCCTTAATCCATTTGATACGCTCGCTCTTGTTCAGATGCTCCATCGCATCAGCAATCATCTCTGCCCCTTTCTGATGTATCAGACTGAAGCAGACACAATAGGGCTGCAGGTCGGGTGGGGAATAGGTCATGTAGTAGATGGTGTCGCTATCCTCGAACTTCCTGATAGTGCAGGCGTAAGTCTCAAAGCCATTTGGCGTTCTCTTAATCCATTTGACCTTATAGCCTCTCTTGGAGAACGGGTTATTTGTGTTCTGGGCTGTCGATGGCATTGCCATCATCAGCATCAGTAAAAGCATGAGTTTCTTCATCTTCATCATCATTTAAATGGTTGCAAAATTAACTATAATCTCACTTCTGGAGGCATTTTAACACTTTTATTTCCTAACGAATTGTGATGCTTACCGCTTGCACATCGGTAATGGCTACATGGTCAATGTCAGACCCATCCCACGTGATGGCCTTGACGGGTTTCAGTGTCTTGATGCTGTTCTCCTGGTCAAATACGAACATGACTTCATAGGCAAGCGTGTCTGTTATCTCAAAGTAGATACACCATCCCTCGAAGTCCAGCATGTCAGGTTGAATGATGTCAGTTGCCTCGTTCTTCTTTGATTTACTGAGGGTGT
>JAFSNR010000089.1 GCA_017443345.1 Prevotella sp. | reverse complement strand
GATGTGCGCCATAATGATGGCTGCACTGGTTGGGTTCTCTTCTTGTGAGGATGACCTGGATATTCAGACGAACTATCCCTTTGAGGTGGAGGTGATGCCCGTGCCTACGAAGGTGCTGCGTGGTCAGACAGTGGAAATCCGATGCCATCTGAATAAGGAGGGTGACTACAAGAATACGCTCTATACCATCCGTTGGTTTCTCTATGATGGAACAGGCTCACTGAGGATGGAGAATGGCACAATCCTACAGCCCAATGACCGCTACCTGCTGGAGAATGAGACCTTCCGACTCTACTACACCTCAGCCAGTACAGATGCCCACAAGTTTATCGTAGTCATCGAGGACTCCAACGGTAATAGTCAGACGCTGACGTTCAACTTCAACAACGAGAACAAGAAGGATGAGAATGAGGATTAGGGTGCTGGCTCTGCTGTGCCTTTGCTCAGTTGGCTATGCAAGGGCAACGCCAAGAAGTCTGCCATACACAGACAAGCAGTTTGAAATGGCCGTCGCCTGTATCAAGCACTTCGAGGGCTGGCACACTACGAAAAACTATCCCTATGTCGGCTACGGTCACCAATTACAAAAGGGCGAAAGATATTCTGCGAAAACACTCACCAAGAAACAAGGTGATTTGCTGCTTCGGCTCGACCTGATGCGTAACCTCTACCTCTTTCGCAACTACGGCAAGGATGCGCTGTTGCTCTCAGTACTGGCATACAATGTCGGACCGTATGCCATCCTCGGCACCTCCAAGCGGCCGAAGAGTCGATTACTGCGCAAGATAGAGCGAGGCGACAGGAATATCTACAATGATTATATCGCCTTCTGCCGTTGGCATGGCCGACAAGTACCGTCCATCAAGTTCCGTAGGCAGGTAGAATATGACTTGTTCTTTGTGAAGTAGCACAAACAGACAAATGCGAGAATCCGTTTGGTCGGGTTCTCGCATTGTCTTTATTCAGGAGGATTTACACAAACAGAAAGTGAAAAATCTGCAAATAACGGTCTGATGGCAGTCTGAACGCATGGATTTTGCCTGATTTTTAGTAATTTTGCAGCCAATTTGATAGACAATGGACAGAAAATTGGATAAAGAGAAACTAATAATAGTTTCGGCAAAGCCAGAGGATGCTGATTTCATCGCATGGATTGTGGCTCAGGGGATGCACATGGACGATGTGCCGTCGTTCCTGAAAACAGTCGGTGCTCGTGATGACACACTCTACAGTTGGAGGCATTCCCGCCTTCTTCAGTATGATGGGAAACTGGCTGGGGGGCTAATCTCCTACGATGGAGCCACGCATGAGGAAGGACGGAGGAACACTTGGGTGATGCCTGACGGAAGGCTACTCAATTCGGGCAATGTGCCTGAGACAACGGCTGGTGAATACTACTTTGACTCCTTGGCAATCGTCCCGGAGTTTCGGGGGCATGGCTTGTGGAGGCTGCTATTTGACAATGCAGTGGAAATAGCCAGAAGAAACGGCTTCCATCGTGTCGCGCTCATTTGTGATGAGAGTTATCCGCGGTTAGGGCAACTCTATGCCTCATACGGTTTCGTGCCAGAAGAAACATTTCTGTATTTCGGCACGCTCTGCCGGAAGATGTCACTCACGATATAACATGCTATGGAACTGTTTGACGAAGAGAATGTCTATACCGTGCTCGCTGACCAATGGGAGAATTACGGGACGCTTAACTACATAGAGGATGAGCGGCGCGAGAGCCTTGCTGACTCGGAAGTGGAACGGGGCGAACTGCTGGGGCAGATATTCTCGATGATTCGGAATACGCTGACGGAACGGGAATCGTCGATTCTCCGTTCCTACTACGGACTACAGACGAAGCGGCTCAGCGTGAAGCGAATCGCAGATGAGTATTCGATGACGGAAAGCCGTGTTCTCCACATCGTCCGTGAGGCTGAGCGGAAACTTCAATTCAGCGACGAGGCAATAGAGATTTGGAAATACTTATATAGAAGATAATCAAGAGAATCAAATGAAGAAGATACTATTCCTTCACGGGTTCTTTGCCAGCGGTCAGTGCATACCAGCATTGGCACTGAGGGAGGCGTTTGATGGGAAGGCTGAGGTCATTTCGCCAGACCTGCCGACACATCCGAAGGAGGCTTTGGCTCTTGTTCGCAACGTGATAGACCGCGAACGGCCTGACGTGTTGGTAGGTAACAGTTGCGGATCGTTCTATGCGCAGATGGTGGCTCCCGTTGTGGGAATACCTGCATTGCTGGGCAATCCACACTTCCGCATGACGGAGTTCTTGAATGCAAGGATTGGACGGCATGAATACAAGTCAAAACGGGCCGACGGCATTCAGGTGTTCACTATTGACGAGCCGCTGATTGCAGAGTTTGCCGAGATGGAGGCTCATCAGTTTGACAACTATAATCCTTTCTATAAGGATAAGGTGTGGGGAATCTTCGGTGAACAGGATACGTTGGCGAGGTTCGAGCCGATGTTTCTGCAGCATTACAATCGCTCTTTTCATTTCCCCGGCGGTCATACTCCGACAGCAGACGAAGTGAAGACATGGTATGCTCCTTTGGTGGAGAAACTGATGATAGGATAGATGGAACAGACGAAAACATCCATATTTCAGCGGCCCACTTGGGTGGTGGTATTTGCCCTGACAGCGGCAATAGCGTGGGGATGGGCATTCCCGCTTATCAAGATTGGATTCAATGCCTTTGGCATCACGGCAGACATGACGGGCAGCAAAATGCTCTTTGCGGGCATCCGCTTTGCTGCGGCTGGTCTGATTGTCCTGTCTGTAGCCCGTGGCAGTGGGCGTTCATTCAAGACGGACATCAGACGAGACTGGTGGTTCTTCCTCGCCTTCGCACTGATGAACACCACGCTCCACTATTTCTTCTTCTATGTCGGCATGTCGCATAGCGAAGGCTCACGGGCTGCTATCCTCAATTCGCTCAGCACATTCCTTGTAGTGCTGCTGGCCTGTGCCTGTTTCAAGAGCGACAAACTGACCTCATGGAAGATTCTTGGTTGTGCCGTCGGGTTCAGCGGAATCCTTGCATTGAATCTCGGTGGAGCCGAAAGCGGACAATTCACTTGGCTGGGTGACGGCATGATTATCCTCAATGCCATCTGCGGGGCATGTGCCAACCTGATGACTCGCGGGCTGAGCCGTCGGGTTGATGTCTTTGTCGGGACTGGCTATAGTCTCACCGTCGGAGGGCTGCTGCTCATAATCCCTGGGCTTGCTTTTGACGGAATTTTGCCCAATGTCAATCTGCTCGGCATCGTCTGCCTGTTGCTCCTTATCGCCATCTCTGCCGTCGGATTCGCTCTCTACAACAAACTACTTAGCCTGAATCCTGTGGGAAAGGTAGCCATATACAACTCGCTCATACCCATCGTTGGTGCTGTTACCTCTTGCCTCTGTCTTGGCGAGACATTCCATGCGAAATATGCCCTTGCCGGAGGACTCGCTGCACTTGGCATCTACATTATCAACAAAGGAAAGAACTGACGTATGAAACAGATCGAGATAGCAGAAAGACATGTCTGGGTACACCAGACGACGGAAAGGCCGGAATGGGTAATCATCCAGCCCGTGGATAATCATGACCTGCAGGGGCTGGAT
>JAFSNR010000014.1 GCA_017443345.1 Prevotella sp. | reverse complement strand
AGTAACGACAAGCACCTGCGACAGTGAAGGACGGCTGAAACTCTATTCGGCACTCCAGATGATGCAGGACTGTTCAGAGATGTGGATTGACTCAGAGCCTGGTGTGAAGCAGTATTTCGCTGAGCAGAACATGGCGCAGCTGCTGGCATCGCGTCAGGTGGAGGTCATCCGAGTGCCGGAATACAAAGAGGAACTGACGGTGACATCGACCGTCTATGGCATGAAGCCTATGTTCGGTTTCCGTAATACTTTCATCTACGATGCGGAAGGAAAGCCCTGCTACAAGACTTGGAGCATGGGCGCTTTCGTGGACAAGTCAAACGGCAAGCTGAAGCGTGTCGATGATGCCACCATTGCCTCGATGACGCTGGAGCCTCAGTTGGAGATGAACTACAAAGATCGTCGTATCATCCTGCCAAAAGAGGGTGGAACAACGCTTGACCCCATCAGTGTGCTTCGTGCCGACATCGACTACAACAAGCACCTGAACAACGCCAACTACATCCGCATGGCAATGGAACTGCTACCAGAAGACTTCGAGGTAAAAGGTTTGAGAGTCGAATACCGTGTGCCTGCCAAGTTGGGTGACCAACTCATTCCGACATTGTTCCAGATTGACGGAGGTATTATCGTCTCACTATCTATCGGTAGTGAGGTCAGTGCTATCATCGAGTTCACAAAAGAATAACGCTTTTTATTATAAAACAAAGAACCAAATGAGAAAGATACTTTTCAGTATTGTAACATCCTGTTTGATGTTCACAGCTTGTGGACATCAGCCACAAAATGAAACAAACATGGAGTTTACAGACAATGTGAAAGAGGCCCTCGCAGACAGTGGCCGAATCGATTTGAACAGTCTTCAGTGGACGAGGGAACCAGGTGGATTCGAGGTGAAGGGTGACACCATTCTCATCACTACTGCCCCAAAGACCGACCTCTGGCAGCGCACCTACTATCACTTCCAGAACGACAATGCGCCCGTATTGCAGATGAAGACCCGCAAAAAGTTCTTCAGCTTCGTGGTGAAGACCGATTATACAGGCAGTCATCACCGTTTTGACCAGTGTGGCATCGTGATGTATCTCGACAGCGAGAACTGGCTGAAAGGCTCAGTAGAATACGAGAACGAGGAGTTCCAGCATCTGGGCAGTGTAGTGACGAACAATGGCTATTCTGACTGGGCCACGACGGCTATCCCTGCCGATGTGAAAACCATGTGGTACCGATTCTCCCGCCGCGAGGATGACTACTGCATCGAGTGCTCTTCCGATGGACAGACGTTCAGCCAGATGCGCGTCTGCCACATGCCTGCTGCAGCCGAGGAAATCAGTTTCGGCATCTATGCCTGCTCGCCTGAAGAGTCATCCTTTACGGCAGTCTTCTCAGACATGAAGATTACCGAATGTGCCTGGAAGGCTCACGACGGTCAGCAGCCAGACGAGGACAAGTAAAGGATGAACAGCGTGTTACTGTATTACCTGATAGCTATCAATATCGTTACATTTTTCGTGTATGGTATTGATAAGTGGAAGGCCAAGCAAGGCAGCTGGCGCATATCAGAGGCCACCTTGCTATTACTTGCTGTCATCGGAGGCAGCATCGGCGCATTGTCGGGTATGCAAATCTGGCATCACAAGACGATGCACAAAAAATTCAAGTACGGTTTGCCGCTGATTCTGTTAGCTCAGATAGCCCTCATATATTTCATAAACAAATAAGAGATATGGTTGATTACGGATTAAAGGACAGAGTGGCCCTGATTACGGGAGCAAACAACCCACAGGGCATTGGAGCGACCACGGCGTTTGCCTTTGCTCGTGAAGGTGCAAAGGTGGTTTTGGTCTATAAGCGAATCCCAAGGCTCTTTGATGTGACTAAGACAGACAAAAATGGAGCTGACAGATACTTTCAGGCCAACGCAGGAAATGCAGATGCTGTGGAAAGCAAGCTTCAGGAAATGGGTGCTGACTACCTGATCATTGAGAGCGACATTTCCAATGAGGATGCCGTCAAGAAAATCTACTCGAAAACGCTTGAACGATACGAGAAAGTGGATATCCTCGTCAACAATGCGGCTGATGGTGATATGGATGGATTGGACACCATCGAGAAAATCACCCAAAATGTGATTGATGACACCTTTGCTGTCAATGTCCGTGGAAGTATCTTGATGACAAGCCACTTTATTAAGAATCGAGGCAATTACGGCAGAATCATCAATATCTCTACCGATGCAGCGCAGGTTTTTGCAGGTCAGATTACCTACGGAGCGAGCAAAGCCACCCTTGAGGCACTCACCCGTAGTATTGCCCTTGAAGTAGCAAAGTACGGCATTACCGTGAACTGTGTGGCTCCTGGTCCGACGCAGACAGGATGGATAGATGAAGACTTTGAAAAGGAAGTCATCCCAATCATTCCGATGGGCAAATTGATCCAACCGCAGGATATTTCAGAAACAATCCTGTTCTTGGCAAGTGAGCAGGCGAAGATGCTTACAGGACAAATTATTAAGGTATCTGGCGGACATGCACTTTAGAGAAAAGGAGACTTTTCTTTGTCGAGTCATCCACCAGACACAGTAGCAAACTATAGGGAATAGCGCAGGCTTAGACAAACACGGCGGTTGTCATGACGGGTTTGCTGCTGAAGGATACTGTAACCGTAGTCTGTCGTTACATCTTGCTTCGTCGTGGCGAGAATGTCTCTTGCCTCTAATCGCAAAGTCAGCGCATTGTCCTTCAGAAAACTCTTCTGTATGGCTGCCGTCAGGTTATGTCCGCACGTTGTGAGGTGTGTATTCCACTCTGGATGTCCGCTAGTAACAAGGTTATAATTCAGTTCCACCTGCCAGGCGTTCTTGAAGAGTAGCGGATTGATGAGCCCAATATTGGCTACCGGCATATAAGAACGATGAGTCAGCGCCTTGACAGAGACCGTCCAATTCGGGTGGTATATTCCCCAGACGGGCATATAGTTCGCAAAAGTACTCACCTGATTGATAGGCTTGTCGTGATTCACTGGATGAAACAAGATGGTACTCCCCTCATTGAGTAACGATACATCTGTTATGACGGCACGCCTGCGATGTTCATAATTCAGGCCACACGTCAGCTGGCGATAGCGTAGTTGAAGCGACAGTTCGTGCTTGACTTCCGTTTCCAGACGAGAATTACCCTGCGACAGTGAATAGCGGTTGAGATAGACAATAGCATCGTTAGTCTCTGTAAACTCTGGCCGTCTGGTCTTGATGGCGTAGCTCAATCCGAGTTGCGCTCCCCATAGCTTCACATGATAGGAAAGTGACGGGAAGAAATAATTCTCCCTGCCGCGAAAGACGGAGTCTCCAAGATGGTCGTCAAAACGCCTGTACTCATGTTCATATCTAAGACCGGCAATCAGCGTTCCGCAGGAGTCCAGATCCAGATGATACTCCGCATAGGCCGCATAGATATGCTGATACATATCTTCGTTGACCCCTGTGATACCACTCAGATTGTTCTCGTTGGTATAATAGCGGTGGAAGAACGACATATCCGTTCCGACTCGCAGGTTGCCTTTCCAAATGGGATAGGCACCATACGCCTTCACATTATATTGCTGACTCTTAGAATTCGTAATCGAGAACATCGTCTGGCCACTCTCGTCAATACGATTGCGCTCAGTATAGCGGTAATTATATGTATCCAACTTGGCACCAATCTCCGCCTTTCCGACATGTCCGGTATATTGCGTATTGGTCCATCCCCCTATCACACCAGCACCAGGGGCAAAGGCTCGTGTGTGGGTCTCGGTGTGAATGGTCTCTACCGGCATACCGTCCAATGACAAAGCATTATCGCTGAGCACGATGGTTGTATCCTGCAGCTGTTGCTCCAGCATGGCCTCCAGCGAGAGGGTATGCTGTTTGTTGATTGTCCAGTTGACGCCAAAGAGGTAATTTAGGTTATACCCTTTGTAACGGAAGTCTTGCGAGCCTTGCTGTCTGTAGGTCTGACGCTGTCCTGCCTGCGAGACGTAGCTCTGCTGGTCGGTTGTAGTGAGGTCAGTCACTGTGGCTCGCCAGAAGTTAAGGCCTGCCTTCAGTTCCACATTCTTGATTCTATATCGCAGGTTGGCAGTCACCGAAGGATCAATGTTCTCGAGGTAATCCAATGAATTCTCATATCGTCCGGTGATATCTCCGCTGATGCCTTCCCGAAAATTCTGTCGGGTATATATGCGCACGATAGCCATCATCTCCCCATCGTACTCTGCACCTGGATTGGCGATAACCTCCACGCGGTCTATCTGGCGGCTGTTCAGACGCTTGAGTTCTACCTTCTCCTTGATCCTTCGTCCGTCGATGTAGTATTCCGGCTCACCTTTTCCGATGACCTCCAAGAGTTCTCCATTGCGCTGCATGCCAGGAATACGTGCCAACATGTCCTCCAAAGAACCCACTTCCTCCAAAGCAGAGCCCTTAATACGAGTCACCAGCGCATTCCCTTCTATTTTTGTATGTGCACGTGTACCTACTACCACCAGTCTGTTCATCAATAGGGTATCGCCCATGAGCATAATGACGCTGTCTTGCTCTTCACTTACAGTTCCACTAACCCCTGTGCCCTGTCCCCACATTGAACATGCGGTAACTACAAAAATAACAGTTGCAAAGAATCTTCTCATCGTTTTATCGGGACTCCGATAGTACTGAATCCGCTGCAAAATTACAGCCTATTTTGGAATCAGACAAATAAACACGTGAATATCAAGTGATACTATTTTGTAATCTATTGTAATTCAGAATTTTATATTTTTGCATTTTATATAATATCAAGTACTTTTCAAGTGCGGAATATTCATTTATAAGACCTTAAATTTGCATAAATCCGATTTTTTTAATACCTTTGTACCCAAAGTCAGATAAAATCATGCTATATTCATTACTTGTTTCATTATTATTTGTTCCGTTACCGTCTATAAAGAGCGATATTGTCTCATTGCAAAGAGCATTAGACAGTAAAGCCAAATACGATATGACTAAGGAACAGACTATTGACAGGCTCCGAAGCCATCAAGATCCTGTGAAATTATACGAGGCTTACAATTCATATTGTTACGACTCAGCCTATCACTACGCTCAAGCGTGTATCTTATTGAGTGACAAATCTGACGATTGCAACAAAAAAAACGATGCAAGGCTGAAAATGGCATATACCTATCTGTCGGGTGGATTGTTTCAGGAAGCAGAGAGTGTATTAAACGGAATAGATCTGCAAGGTGTGAACTCCTATCTTCAAAAGGGATATTATTCATTGCGAGGACAGTTGTTATATGATGTAGCTCGTTACCAGCAGACACCTTATCCGTCGCAGATGCATCAGTATTATGAACAGGCACTCCAACTTGTTTCTCCTTCAGATTCTATAGATTATTGGAGTACAATGGCTCAGATTGCCCGTGCAAATGAGCAACATGATAAAGCGATATCCTGCTTTGAGCAAGCCCTTCGGGCTGGTCGAGGCATCGCACGTAGCGAGGCCATCTCCTTCAGTTCATTGGCCCAGGAATATTTTGAACAAGGTGACTCTGCGCAAGCGCTCCATTACTGGATACAAGCAGCCATTCGCGATCTGGAGTGTTCGGTCAAAGAGGTTACAGCCATGCAGCAAGTGGCGTATCTGTTGTTTGCCATGGGACGATACGACATTGCTGATAGGGCTATTCGCTCTGCATACGACGATGCACAGTTTTTTCATGCCAGGCATCGGCAGTTGGAGGTGGGTGAGATACTTCCGTTAATAGACCGACATCAGCTGCAACAGATGCAGGAACAAAATCTTAAAGAGCGCATATTATATATATGTATAGTGGCAATCCTTCTCATCGGGTCAGGTGTTCTATTGGTTTTATTCCGCAAACTGCATCATCGTAACATGCTATTAGTTGACGCGCAAGAGCGTAACCGACTAGCCAATATCGCATTAGAGCAGTCGAACAATCTCAAGGAGACCTATCTGGCCACCATGCTATCGGCTGAAGCAGACCATACAAAAGCTGTGGAACGATACGTGAGATACGTGACGCGCTGTGCCCGCGAGAAGAACTGGAACGATGTGCTAACCATTCCCAACTACATCAGTAAAATGTGGCATAGAACCGCTTTCTACAAGAGGTTTGACACGATGTTCCTGCAGTTATACCCACATTTCATTGAAGAGGTAAATGCGCAGTTAACCGAACCGTTGGAAGCTAAACGAGGAACCCTGCCAAGCGAACTTCGCATATTTGCACTCATGCGTTTAGGCATAACCAGCAATGAACAGATGGCACACATCCTTTCGTGTTCAGTGTCGACCATCCACACCTATAAGGCTCACGTCTATTCAAGACTAAAATGCTCCAAAGACAGTTTTCTGCATGATACCTGCGGATGAATATATAATATTTGATTATTCAAAAATAGAGATATGAGAAGTATGAATGAGAATAGAATCGTCTTTGTTGACTACCTCCGTGTGGTTGCCTGCTTCCTGGTGATGCTGGTGCATGCCAGTGAGAACTTCTACGCTGCCGAAGCATCCGGTTTGGCGGGTAATATGTCGATGCTCGCCAATGAGCAGAACCGTTTCTGGGTAGCGTTCTACGATGGAACGTTGGGTAGAATCAGTGTGCCGCTGTTTATGTTGGCAAGCGCCTTCCTGCTGGTGCCTCTTAAGCCAGGAGTCGGCATGGGCGAATTCTACAAACGCCGATTCAAGCGTGTGCTGCCACCCATGATTGCCTTCATGCTGCTCTACACCTTCCTGCCCCTGCTGTGGGGACAGATGACGTGGGAACAGTCGTGGACAGACTTCACGATGCTGCCATTCACCTTCCCGTCGATGGCAGGACATCTGTGGTTCATGTACCCGCTCATATCCCTCTATCTCATCATGCCTGTTGTCTCGCCGTGGTTGGAAAAGGCATCAGCGCGTGACGAGCGGCTATTTCTCTGCATCTTCGCCATCTCAACACTCGTGCCCTGGCTCGTGCGTTTTGTAAGCAGTTATCTTTGGGGCACCTGTTTCTGGAACCCGTACTTCGGCATGTTCTATTATTGTTCAGGCTACCTCGGCTACCTTGTGATGGCCCATTACATCAGGTTCCACCTTACTTGGAATCGTGCTAAGAGACTACGTATCGGAGCTATCTGCCTATTGATTGGAGCCGTATTTACAGGGTGGTCGTTCTGGCATGCAGGTGTACCAGGGAAGTTGATTGAGACTCCCATGTTGGAGTGGTCGTGGGAGTTCTGTACGCCCAATGTGCTCTGCGCTACCTTTGGTGCCTTCCTGCTCCTTACCTGCATCAAGCAGCAACAGGCCCCTCGATGGATCACAAGTCTGTCGAAGTTCTCATTTGGCATGTACCTGATGCACCTCTTCTTCCTGAGCAACATCGCTCCAATCTTTGTGGCAGGCGATCAGGCCTATCCACTCGTCCCCGTTTGGTTGGCCATTCCCTGCATCGCCGTACTGACGTTCTTATGTTGTGCCATCACCACGAAACTCATCTCGTACATGCCAGGAAGCAAATGGATTATAGGCTGATGAACAAATGAACGTAGAAGAGTTCCGTGAATACTGCCTGTCGTTGCCCGATGTGACCGAGGCGACACCCTTTGAGAAATTCTCGAAGGGAAAGTTTACTATTCTTGTTTTCTACGTCAATAGCCACATGTTCTGTTACTTCAATGTCGATGACTTCTCAAACATCAACATCAAATGCCAATCGTCTGAGATGGCAGAACTGAAGGAACATTATCAAGCCGTTGGTGAGCCTTTCAATGGTGATAAGCGATATTGGATAAGCGTACAGCCAAATATGGACATACACGATGAAGCACTGAAAGAACTGGTACGCAAGTCATACGAAATGGTCAGGGAAAAATATAAAAAGCATGGATGAGATGTGGAACCTGTGGCACGGATGCCACAAGAAGAGCGAGGGTTGCCAGCACTGCTATGTGTTTCGGCGCGATGCAGAGTTTGAGAAGGACTCCAATGTCGTGACCAAGACCTCCAGCTTCAACCTTCCCATCCGTCGTGACCGAAGTGGAAACTGGAAAGT
>JAFSNR010000088.1 GCA_017443345.1 Prevotella sp. | reverse complement strand
GCTTACGGATGGTCATGGAGAGTGCCCCCCACTGCTCGTTATCCTCCAATGTGCGCAACAGCTTGGGAATCTCGTCAAACACATCGTCGGGAATGTAGCGGCTTGACGTCCTCGGATAAGTGATAGCCTTGGCCTCATAGAGTTTCTGGGCTATGGTCAGCGTCTGTTCGGCAGTAAAGCCATACTTTACGTTGGCATCTTTCTGTAAGGATGTGAGGTCATAAAGCAAGGGCGGCTCTTCCGTCTTGTCCTTACACTCCACCTTGGAAATAACTACGCTTTTATGCCCCTTCAACTGCTGATAGAGACTTTCGGCTGTTTCCTTGTCGTTCCATTGCTCGGCGGTTTGGAACTTGACGGCCTTGCCATCACCTTCTGTAGTGAAGTGCATCTGCCAAAATTTCGTTGGTTTGAAGTTCTTATTCTCCAAGAATCGACGACATACCATAGCCAACGTCGGTGTCTGCACACGTCCGAGACTATACGTGCCACGTCCTGCAGCAATGGTCAGGGCTTGTGTGGCATTAATGCCTACGAGCCAGTCTGCTTCGCTACGTGCCTTGGCTGCAAGGAAAAGATTGTCATATTCATGTCCGTCACGAAGACTATCCAGCCCCTCCTTGATTGCCTTATCGGTCAGCGAACTGATCCACAAGCGCTTAAACGGTGTGTGACAGTCAAGATACTGATAGACATAGCGAAAGATTAGTTCCCCTTCTCGTCCAGCATCAGTTGCTACAATGATATAGTCCGAGTGTTCAAACAGGTTCTTGATGGTATAAACCTGTTCATTTAGGCTCAGTTCTTCGTCACCTTTCAAGTTCTTTCTGATAACCAATTGGAATTCATTGGGGATAATAGGCAGGGCATCACGACGAAATCCTGTCACTCCGTAGACTTCTGGCATAGCCAACTGTATCAGATGACCAAAAGTCCAAGTTACACAGTAGCCGTTACCGCCGTAGTAGCCTACCTTCCTTTGTGTTGCGCCCACGACACGGGATATTTGTCGGGCGACGCTTGGTTTCTCTGCAATGATTGTAATCATATCGTAAAAAAATGGATTCAGTGGTTCTATTGTTAATATAGTACACGCGCGAGAGGAATGTGGACAGCCGACAGCCATACAGCGGCTGTCCACACATCATCTGCGCTCAACAGTTAGAGTTTCGGGCCTCGCTTTTGTTTCTTCTCTTCCTTCTTCTCACTCTCTGGCTTCTGCTCATTCTGCTGCTTCTCGTTCTTCGGAGCAACCTGTCCTTTCTGCAAAGGTTCGTCCACTTTTTTGGTGGCCTCGTTGGTCTTGCCCTGATGGTTCACGGCCACCTGTGTCTCGCTCTCGTTGGCAGGGGCTACGACCTTGCCCTGCATCGGGTCGTTCTTAGATGCAAATGGCTGGCCCTTGTCGGGATAGAACATCAGGTACATCGTGGCCGTTGTGCCATCCTTCAGCGGGTAGTTGTCTAACTTCACCGACTTGCCTTCGCGGTAGTCCTTCTGCTGCTCTTCGGTCAGGGGGATGCCCTTCCACTGCTTCAGGTTCTTGATACTGCCGTCCTCGTTCGTCCAGTTGAGTTTGGTCTTCTTCTCATTGTTCTGCTCCTGTGCCACCTCCTGACGGCTGCTGCCAGGAACAAAGGCAACGTTCTTGCGGTCTGCACTGACCTGAAAGTCCACCGTGAACTTCTGCCCCTTGTCGTTCTCATAGAGTTTGTCTTTCACGATGCCACCCTGTCTGAGCAGTTCCATCTCCTCGGGCGTGAACTTAATGTTGCCCACGTTCTCGCGCAGGTGCAACTTGCTCAGCGGGTAGTGTACCAGTTCGTTGGTCTGGCGGTCGAGCGACACGAAGCACTGTTCCGTCGTGTTGTCGCGCATGTTGAACAGCGGTACGACCTTACCGAGATTTCCCGTCTCTTTCAGCGCCCTGGCATCCTCCTTGCTGAAGGTGTAGCCCATGTACTCCGCATTCTCCAGTTTCTGCTCCTTGCGCACGAAGTGAGGCAGTACGCTGTAGGTGCCGTCCTCCAATCGTGTCAACTGAAGACGTGCTGCCGCCTTCACCTTCTGCCCGTAGATGAGCATCGTCACGTCGAGCAGGCCCGACTTGCCAAAGTTCAGCATGTTGTCCTTCGCGCCTGTTCGCTCCAGCACCTCCTTGGAGATGCCGAACTTCTCTTCAATCTTGTCCCAGTTAACCTTGGACTCGTCGATGGGCTGATAGCCCTGATTCTGGTT
>JAFSNR010000013.1 GCA_017443345.1 Prevotella sp. | reverse complement strand
GGCTATGGACGGTCTGAATCCGAACGACGTCGTCAAGGCAATCCACATCCGATTCCTGCCCGATTCGACCAAGCTGGACAACCTTTGTGGCCCTGCCTTCAAGGATCACTGCACGCTGGAGCTGCGTAACATCATCGCTACCCAGAAGGTGACCATCAACGGCAAGGAGAAGAGCGTGACTACTCTGAAGCCCATCGCCACTGCTGTGGCAGAGTGGAAGGCGCAGAACGGAGGCTCTTCGACGGGCTCAGAGACCGAGAACGTGATGGCTCCTGAGATCTCGGGAACGTCTCCGTTCACTGACTCCACTCAGGTGACCATCCAGGGTCCTCAGGGCGCAGAGGTTCGTTACACCACTGACGGCAGCGATCCCTCAGCAGAGAGCACGCTCTACAGCGAGGCGATCACTCTGAGCGCCACCACGACCATCAAGGCCATTGCCATCCTCGACGGTGAGACCTCTGAGGTAGCGTCTAAGACGTTCACTAAGAGCGGCGAAAGCGGTGGCTTCGACCTTGGCGACTAATCAGGAAGGAGGTAGCGTATGACGAAAAAGGAAACGCTTAAGTGGTCGCTGCAGATTCTCGCCTCGATTATCTCAGCAGTACTCACCGCCCTCGGCACGACGTCGTGCATGGGAGTGTAATTAAAGAGAGAGAGGCATCGATTTGATGCCTCTCTTTTTCGATTTATAAATGTTCTTATTCGGTTTTGCTTGCAAAAACGAAAAAAAACTCCAAAAAGTTTCTCATTTCGGAAATTTTTCGTATCTTTGCAGCGTCATATAGGAGGATTCGTTTATGAAGAATAAGTTCGAAAAACAGGAAAACGGCAGCATGCTGGGTACGACAATTCAGCAAGTAAGGAAAGCCAAGGGTATTACTCAGGAAGACCTGGGTAAGCGTGTTGGCCTGCCCAAAAGCAGTATCAGTAAGATAGAGAAAGGCTTGACCCATATCTCGTTTGAAGATGCTGCGCTGCTGATGGATGCTATGGGAGAGAAGATCAGTATTCAGGTGATGGGCATGAAAGAGCCTGACGAAAAACGAGTAGAGCGTGTACGCTTCGTAACGATAGGCGTGACATGGTATGCCCATAACAAGAAAATGACCTTTGCCGATGCCTACCGCTATCTGCTGATATACAAGGGTATCCAGTTCATGGAGGATAACTACGCCTATGAGCAGACATTGCCGCGCCAGACGTTGCTCGACGACCTCGACAAGGTGTGCAATAGGAATCGTGAGAAACTCAAGAAAGCCGTATGAGACTATTGCATGGCAGCAACGTTGAGATTGTTTACCCTGACCTGAAAATGTGTCAGTCGATGAACGACTTTGGACGTGGATTCTACCTGACACCCCAATGGCAGCGAGCCTACTTGATGGCTAAACGCAGGCATTCTGAACCGCTCTGATGAAACCTTTACCCATGACTATGATGTGGTAATCGGACCTGTCGCTGATGCCTTTGTAGACAAGGAATACACACAATACTGTTTCTGCAGTAAAAAAGCATTGAAAGTACTAATTAAAGAATAACTATATGGAAGAGAGGTATTTGAAATTTGAAGACCTGATGGCTGACCTTGCAGCCTATTTGGTTTCTAAATACGACATTGAACCACGCGATGCTGCCGGACTGGTGATGAATAGTCCGCTGACGCAGCAGTTGTATTCGTCTGAAGAGCCCATAACTGATCAAAAAGTCAAGGCTCTTGCTGAGAAGCTGTTGGATTCAGACAACCTATAACTTTTTTTTGATTGATAGAAATGAAGAGACAACTATTCATGATGGTCTGCGGACTGATGGCGATGGTGGCTGCGGAGGCGCAGCCGCTGATGAGAACGCACGTAGAGACTGGCGAGGTGGAGGCTACCCCCGACGGCACGGACCTCGCCGTGTATAAAGCAATCCCATACGCAGCTGCACCTGTGGGCGAACTGAGATGGAAGGCGCCTCAGCCTGCCAAGCCCTGGGAGGGTGTGCTGAAGGCGGAGGACGTGGCCAAATGGCCTCCACAGCCTGAGAAGAGCTACGTGAAGTATGACATGATGAGTGAGGATTGTCTCTACCTGAGTGTCGCCACGCCTGCCAAGAGCGTCGACGAGGCTCTGCCCGTGATGGTGTTCATCCATGGTGGCGCCTTCCGCACGGAGCATTATGGTGGCGACCTGTGGCAGAGTCTGGCTCGCAGGGGTGTCGTCGCCGTCTCGCTCGAATATCGTGCAGGGGCGCTGGGATTCATGGCGCATGCCGAGCTGGCCAAGGAGTCGCCCGTGGGCCATTCAGGCAACTACGGCATCCTCGACCAGATATTCGCCCTGCAATGGGTGCAGCGTAACATCAGGAACTTTGGTGGCGACCCCTCGAAGGTGACCATCTTCGGAGAGTCGGCTGGTGCCATGAGCTGTCATGTCCTATGTGCATCACCGCTGGCCAAGGGCTTGTTCCGTGCCTGTATCAGTCAGAGCGGTGCCATGATGTCGGCCATCAATGTGGTGAACGAGCAGCAGGCTCAGATGCTGGGCTGGATGTTTATGAACCAGCTGAAGAAGAGCTCGATCGACGAGATGCGACAGATGGATGCGAAGGAGCTGACGGGCAACGACGTGAACTTCCCAGCCAGCAACCCCATCGTGGACGGCTACGTGATTCCAGAGCCCATCTACGCCCTCTACGAGAAGGGCAGCTACAACGACGTGCCCGTGTTGATCATGCACAACAGCGACGAGGGGGCCGTGGATTTCGACTCGGTGAGCGTGGAGCAGTATGAGCAGCAGTTCAGTCAACTGCCTGGTCAGTGGGCTGACAGTGCCAAGGCTGTTTACCCTGGCTCGACGGAGGAGGAACGGCTTTACAGCATGCGTGACTTCGTGCGCGACGTGGGCTTCGGATGGCCCGCCTATGCCTGGACCACCACGCAGAAGAGGACTGGCAAGAGTCCCGTCTATTCGGCTTATCTGGCACAGAAGTCGGATCGCACCGTCTATGCGAAAGGCAATCGACGGGGGGCTGCCCATGCCGACGATATGATGTATCTGAAAGGTGCCTTCGACGAGGAGGCTGACAAGTATCCTCAGGAGAAGAAGGTGAGCGACCTGATGCAGCAGTACTGGGTGAACTTCGCCAAGACGGGTGGTAATCCCAATGGGGAGGGTCTGCCCTACTGGCCCGTGTTCGAGGAGGGCAAGGCGACCGTGATGCAGTTCAACAACGGGGCATCGCTGATAGAAACGCCCAATCGGAAGGGCATCGACCTCATCGACGGTTTCATGAAATACGTCCGCTCGCTCACTGGACAACAGAACAAATAATCAATAACGAAGAAGATATGAACGCAAAGAGAATACTGAAATTCCTGAGGGAGGTGGCGGCGAACAACAACCGCGAGTGGTTTCAGGCGCACAAGGGGGAGTACGAGGCCGTGAGAAGTGAGTTTGAACGGGGCATCGGACAGGCACTGGAGCGCATCGTGACCTTCGACCCCGAGATAGCCCACGTGAAGGTGAAGGACTGCACCTACAGGTTCTACCGCGACACGAGGTTCTCGCCTGACAAGTCGCCCTACAAGAACCACCTGGGGGCTTATATCAACGCCAAGAGCAAGAAGGCGCTGAGGGGTGGATACTACATCCACCTGGAGCCTGACCACTGTCTGCTGGCCGTTGGCAACTACTGGCTGCCCACGAACATCCTGACCTCGTGTCGCAACGAGATCATGGCCAACACGGACCAGTGGCTCAAGTGCGTGGAGAGCGAGGCCTTCCAGCTGTACTTCGGCAGCGAAGAGCCGAGCAGCACGGAGAGGCCCACTGATGTGGACAGCTGGGACCAGCCGCAGGGATTCGGACTGGCGAAGCTGAAGACGTGCCCGTCAGGATTCCCCAAGGACTGGCCTCACGTGAACTACCTGCGACTGAAGGACTACTGTGCCTGGCACGCCGTACCGAACTCGTTCTTCGAAAACGACGATTGGCTTGACGAGATGGAGAAGATCTTCCAAGCTGCCAAGCCAATGATGGACTTCATGAACGCCGTGATCGACGACTATGAATAAGAGCCGGAGGGGACTGGACTAATCTGCCGGCTTGATGACGTAACGCTCGTTGGAGTTGTACTCGCGGTCCTTGTCCTTGCCGAAGTACTCGAGCAGATAGCTCTCGCCCTTCACTCTCGACACGCGGATGAACACTTCGCGGTAAGTCTCGCGACCGTCCTTCATAAAGCGCTCGAAGGCGTTGTAGGTGGTGGCCTCCTCGGTCTCCTTCTTCTTGACGAGCTTGAAGGCAGAGACGCTGCGCTTGTTCTGGGCTATCTCGATATATAGGCTGTCGCTGCTGAAGCGGAACATGAGCTCACCACTCAGCGACACGTACTTACCATCCAACTCTACGGCATGCAGCTGCAGGGAGCCACACAGCATCAGAAACACGAATAAAATCTTCTTCATTTTTTTACTTATTGATAAATTCTGCGGCAAAGGTAAGTATTTTGGAGGAAGAAAACAAAAAAAACGGCCACAATTTTCGGTTGTGGCGCATTTTTGTCATCCAATGCTGTCGATACGGAGCTTGAGCAGGCCTGCTGGCACCCGCACCTCGACGACATCGCCCTCCTTCTTGCCCAACAGTGCCTGGGCGATGGGCGACTTGATGGAGATCTTGCCTGAACGCAGGTCGGCCTCGTGGGGACTGGCGATGGTATAGGTCATCGAAGCGTTGTTGTTCAGATTGGTCATCGCCACCTTACTGAGCAGCTGCACGCCCTCGCTGTGGAGCCTGGACGTGTCGAGCACGCGCGCATTCTCGAGCACGCGCTGCTTGAAACGGATCTGCCCCAGCAGACGGGCCTGCTCGCGCTTGGCAGCGTGGTACTCGAAATTCTCGCTGAGGTCGCCCTTGTCGCGGGCCTCGGCAATGGCATCCTTCACTTGAGGCAGCTCGACGTTGACCAGCTGCTGCAACTCGGCCACGAGCTTGTCGTAGCCTTCCTGTGACATATACTCAATACTCATACGCTTTTTCCTCTGTTTGGGGCGCAAAGATAAGCAAAATAATCGAAAAACGATGAAAAACAGCCTCACTTCCGTCTTTCTGAGGCTGAATTAACAATATTTATAGGAGTAATGATTGCAATTTCCGTTTTTTTCTCCTATTTTTGCTACCGAATATGCTACGACTGACTAAATTGATCAACAGAACGCTCTCAGTAAGACTCAGTCTGATGATCGTTTTCGCTATGGGTATCCTGCTCATTGCCTCGATGTCAGTCATGTTCTATCATTCCAGAAAGGCCGTCAAGGAGGAGGCGATACAGAAGGCCACGCAGACGCTCGACGGCACCATACAGCATATCGACAACATGTTGCTGAGCGTGGAGCAGACCACGGGTAACATCTACTTCAACATGCTGCCCCAGCTTGACAATCCCCAGGCGATGTTCACCTACTGCCGGATGCTGGTGGAGGCCAACCCCTACGTAGCGGGCTGCGCCATCGCCTTTGAGCCCGACTTCTACAAAGACCGCAAGTACTTCATGGCCTACGTGCATCGTGGCGACAGTGCCGGCATGGACTATGCCAGCTCGAAGCTCGTCACTGACGAGTATTTCGGCCATCGGCTCTACACGGAGCAGGACTGGTATAAGATCACCATGGAAAGGGGACTGGCAGAATGGATCAACCCCAATACGGGCGAGGAGTCGGAGCTGGAGCCCATCATCACCTACTGCCTGCCCATCCGTCGCGATTTTACCAGCAAGCCAGTGGGCATCATCGGGGTCGACGCTTCAATCAATCTGCTGTCGCAGTTCGTGGCAGAAGCCAAGCCGTCGCTCAACTCCTATTTTACGCTGATCGACCACGAAGGGGCGTTCATCGTACATCCTTACGAGACCTCACTGAAGGAAAAGAACGCCTTGGAAATAACTGAGCAGACGGCGAAAGAGGCTGTCCAGGCGATGATCTCGGGAGAGACGGGCCACAGGGCTTTCGAAATGGACGGCGAGGACTATTACATCTTCTACAAACCCTTCGAGCGCGAATACATCGCAGGGCGATCGGACAGCGACCTGGGATGGAGCGCTGGCATCATCTTCCCCGAAGACGACATCTTCGGCGACTACAAGCGTCTGGCGCACATCGCCATCGCCATCGCCTTCGTCGGACTGCTGCTGCTCTACGTGTTCTGCCGCTATCATCTACACCAGCAGCTGAAGCCCCTGAACATGCTGACAGAGAAGGCACAGCTCATCGCCAAGGGTAACTACAACGAGACCATCCCCGACAGCCATCAGGAGGACGAGATAGGACGACTGCAGGACAACTTCCAGCTGATGCAGCAGTCGCTGGCCACGAATATCGGTGAACTGCACAAGCTGACAGACCAGCTGAAGGCGCACGGGGAGAACCTGCGCGCAGCCTACCAGAAGGCCCAGAAGGCCGACCGCATGAAGACGGCCTTCCTGCACAATATGACCAACCAGATGACAGCGCCAGCAGAGGCCATCGTGAAGGACGTGGAAGCGCTGTGCAACGGTGAGGAGCATGACCTGATGGCCACGACCACAGACATCGAGGCTCAGGGGCATACCATCGCCACGGTGCTTGACAACCTGATATACCTCTCGGATGAGGAGATCGCGAAAGGAGGTGGCGTATGATCAGTATCCGTCAATCGTTTGCCAACAAGCTGCTTCTGGGTATCCTGGTGCTGACCGTCATCATCTTCACCACGTCGCTGGGCATCCTCTTCAGCCAGTCGCGCCACATGATACGCGTAGAGGCACTGGCGCGCGCCAGCGCCGTGCTGAACACCACCATGGAGCGCATAGACCGCAACCTGATGATCATCGAGACGGCTACCAATGCCTACATCCAGGTGGTAGAGGACTCATTCGAGCCCGACTCCATCCTCCATTATTCCAACAGCATCCTGATACTCAACTCACACCTCGACGGCTGTTCCATCAGTGCGGAGCCTGACCTCTTCCCCAAGTATGGCCATCAATTCTCTGCCTATTCCATCAGAAAGGGCGACAGCATCGTCAGCGTCATAGAGAAACCCTACGACTACTTCCATAAAATATGGTATAAGACACCACGCGAGAGGGACGAGGCCTGCTGGGTGGCCTACTTCGACGAGTCAGACTCGCTGGAGGTGACCATCGACGGCATGCTGGCCTCATACGGCGTGCCACTCAGAGGAAAGAACGGTAGCGTGGTGGGCATCATCTCCACAGACCTCTCACTGCTGAAGCTCTCGAAGATCATCTCGGAAGTGAGGCCTTACCCCAACTCCTATTTCGTCATGCTCGACGGAGAAGGACGATACCTGATCCACCCAGACCAGAAGCAGCTGTTCTACAGGAGCATCTTTACGGATATCGACCCACGGAAGCAATCTGACGTCATCGCTCTGGGACACGAGATGACGGCTGGCAACAAGGGGCGCATGGCCGTCAGAATCGACGGGGAAGAATGCCTCGTCAGCTACCAGCCCGTACCTAGAACAGAGTGGAGCCTCGCCATCGTCTGTCCTGACCGCGACGTACTGGCTGGCTACGACAGTCTGACCTATATCCTCGGACCACTGCTTTTCTTCGGACTGCTCATCATCCTTGTGATGTGCTACAGGGCCGTCAACCACGCCATCCGTCCAATCAGCGAGCTACTGGAGAAGACGCAGGCCATCGCATCAGGCAACATGGAGGTACATATCCCCAAGAGTGAGCGCATCGACGTGACAGGGAGCCTGCAGAACAGCTTTGCCAGCATGTTGCAGTCGCTGAACTTCCACATGGGCAGCGTGCGCTATACCACCCAGCAGACCAAGGAGCGCAATGAAGAACTGGAGAAAGCCACGCGACTGGTTGAGGAGGCCGACAAACAGAAGACGGCCTTCATACAGAACGTGTCGCACCAGATACGTACGCCGCTGAACATCGTCATGGGCTTTGCGCAGGTATTACGTGAGGGGGTAGCCGAAGAAGAGAAGAAGAGCATCACGGACATGATGAGCCACAACGCCAAACACCTGAGGCGGATGCTGTTTATGCTGTTCGACAGTTCGGAAACAGGACTCTCCGAGGAGATCAGTGCCCTCAGGCAGGACCATATCCCATGCAATGCGGTGGCACAGATGTCCGTCAATGACACGGTCCGTTACTTCCCAGAACTCGACATCCGCTTCAAGACGAATGTGCCTGACGACCTGTGTATCCAGACAAGTCGTCTGTACCTGAAGCGCAGCCTGCGTGAGATTCTCTATAACGCGGCGAAGTATTCTGACGGTAAACACGTGTTGATGGAGGTGGAGCGCGAAGGCGACATGGTACGCTTCATCGTAGAGGATACAGGTAAGGGTATCACGGAGGCTGACCGCGAGAACATCTTCAAATTCTTCACCAAGGTCGATGATCTCTCAGAGGGTCTCGGACTCGGACTGCCCCTGGCAAAGCGTCATGCACAGATGCTGAACGGCGACCTGAGGCTCGACGCCGACTATCAGGAGGGATGCCGGTTCATCCTCGAACTCCCACTCGCTTAACGATTAATCCAGACTATAGGTATGTACACTTGAGCCCTGGGCTGAAGGCAGATAATTAATGCCCCACCAGCACATCTGAAGGAGTACGAAAGAGATGATCAGCATCCAATGAGCCAGGCGCAAACGCTGACGCGGCAGCTGACGGTAGTGGATGTAGACCAGATAGGCAAGCCAGGTGATGGCTGCCCACGTCTCCTTGGGATCCCACGACCAGTAATGGCCCCAAGCCTCCTTGGCCCAAAGGGCGCCAAAGAGCATGCCAATGGTGAGGAAGGCCAGACCTACGTAGACGAGGTTATCCGTAATATCCATCTCTTCGTCGGCCATCGGCGTCTTCTTGATAAAGAGCAGATAGAAGGCCATCAGGGTGGCTGCACCCAGAACGGCGTAGGCAAACATGTAGACGATGACATGGGGCGCGAACCAAGGACTCTGCAAGGCGGGCATCAGCGTCTTATCGTGGATCTCGGGCTTGAAGAGGTTCACACAGATGAAGACCAGCGAGAGGATCGTCGAGAACGTGAGGATCCACTTGTACTTCCAACGTGAATAGACACTCAGTCCAGCCAAGGGCAGGAAGAAGGAATACCACAGGCGCGTCTCACCCATCGTGCGCAATGGCGGACGCTCCAAGGAAATCCACATGGAGAGGATGAAGGAGAAGAACACCAACAATCCCAAAACAGTTGTCGTATAGGCTATTGACGTCTTATTGCGCCAAGCTGCCCAAGCACCCGTTGCCCACAGTAATACTGCCGCTATCGCAAAATATATGAAATAATCCCAAGTAATCATCTATAAACTATAAACTCTAAACTACAAACTCTTCCTTCCCTTTCCAAAAACAAACATACAAACAGCTCCTGCCAGCATCATGTAGATACCCGTATAGACCAGTGGTAGCCAGGGGTCGCTCACCAGTTCCAGAATAGATATCTGGCTCTGAGCACCCATCTGGGTGTCGTAGCCATACTGATAGATCTTCCAACCATCCACCTCGTAGGGCTTGTTCACATCGACAACAGTCTCGATATTCTTGCCCGACTTGGTCAGGATCTGAATCTCAGAAGCAAAACGTTTGGGCGAGCCGTCGTCGTAAGTCTCCATGATAAACTTCTTCAGTTCGATGGCCAGCGGCATCTCCTTGATGGCCCCATTGTTATCGAGGGCGCGCCACTCGGACTCGCCAACGGTGGTGATCATCTTCACGCGCTGCATATCGGCATTGCCAAGGGTAGCAGTGGTCAAGGCGAGGAAGAGGCCAACATGATTGAGTAAGAAAGGAATATCCCTTTTTAAAGTGACAAGTGACAAGTGAAAAGTGGAAAGCCTGCGCAGGATGATAACACCCAGAATCAAGGCGATGTAGACATAGATGAGTACGAAGGGCCAGAAAGACAACATATCGTTGAACCACGTGCCACCTATCTGCTGGCGCGTCACACCCATGATGATCGTCAGGATGACGGCATAGACCATCGCAGGGATAGCAGCCTGATAAGTGCAGACGAAACGGAAGGCGTAGACCCTCTTACGCAACAGGAACAGCACGGCTATCAGCAACAGGAAACCTGCCAAGACGATGCCATTGGCAGGCCACGAGAACGCATCCCACACGACAGGGCCCACACTCAGTTCGAGCGCCAGTCCTGCCACGATCAGCCCCCCACCTATCAGGAAGCCTTCTTTCATTGTCCAAGGTTTATTCCACATCAGATTTTTACTTTTTAAAGATGTCAAAGTCTTTTTTGTAAGCTGGCGAATCGATAGAGAGCAGATTGAGCACAGAATGGAAAATAAAATGCTGCTCAAGGACTGCTGGCAGTTCGTCTGCTGACTTGTAGTCTCTGAAGCCCTCTGAGGTCCATACGAGGAATGGTATCTCGTACTGCACCTTAGGCGCCAGTTTCATGGGCAGACCGTGCATGAACATCTTGTTCTCACCCAGCGACTCCCCATGGTCTGAGATAAAGATCATGGCACTCTTCCAGTCTGTCATGGCCTGTAGGGTGTCGATCAGACCATCCAACAGGTAGTCGGTATAGAGGATGGTGTTGTCGTAAGCATTGATCAGCATGCCGATATTCTTCTCACCTTCTTCCACATTCCTGGCCACTGGCTTAAACACCTCGAATGCCTTGGGATATTTGTCGGCATACTTGGGACCGTGACTGGTGCTGGTATGCAGAACGATCAGCACTTTATGCTTCTTGCTCGACTCAATGCGCTCACGAAGACCTGTAAAGATGAGGCCGTCGTAATGGTGGTCTGCTTCGGGATATTTCTTGGCAAGATCCTTATCGTTCTGATAGTCGTCGATATGTATAGGCGGCTCTCCCCAGTTATAGGTGCGCCACGATACATCGGCACCAGTCCTGAAGGCATAGTTGGGCAGCAGCTCATACAGGTCGCCACTGTCTTCGGGTTCAAGGATGGCCTTGACACCTGCTGTGGTGTAGGTCGCACATGCATTGGTGGGATACACCTTCAGTCCTTCGCGCTTCGACAGTCGCGGATTGGTCGGACGATCATAGCCGTAGAGCTGGAAGTTGGCCTTTCTGGCAGATTCGCCGATGACGAGCACCACCACGGCCTTCTCGTCGTCCGTGATCTTGCCATCAGGCAGTTTCTTCTCTTCAGCCTGACGGTCAAGACTCTTGCCCGCCACCCTGATCGTGTTCACCAGATACGACCAGGGCTGCAACAGTCCTCCCAGTTCTGTGTCGTTCTGACCTATCCACAGCACTTGGCCGATATTCGCCAACGCCACCACCAGGATGACAGCCAGCGAAACTCCGCAATAGGCACCAAGCTTCTTCGCCTTGCAGAGGTTGACAGGCTGCAGCAGGCAATACAGGGCAGGCAGCAGGCACAAGGCCCCCAAGGATAGCCACAGCGACCAACTGAAGAATCCCGATGCCTCAGAATATCTGGTATTGAACACATTGCCAATGGTCACCTCATCGATGATGATGCTATAGGTCAGGATGAAGTATACGGCCACTGCATTGATGATGGCCAGGAGGGCCAGCAGGAGCCGTCCTACTTTTCTCATGAAAAACATCACCAAGCAGGTCATCATGAAGTTGACGGCCAGCATGACGACAACCAGCGACGCCGTCAGGAATATCTTCCCGAACGTATCCTCATGGGTGTTGTTGACCACATAGTTAAAGAAAGGCAGATTGTAGAGCAACAAGGTGCCTACACTGACGATGGCCGAAAAGGCAGCAAGCGAAATGGGTTTGCGCAGTAGTCTCATCATGTCGTCACCCCCCGTTCATTATTGAGTTTCAACAGTCTGTCTCCGAAAATACCGAAAACGAGGAACGGCGTCACGAAGCCGATGATGCTGCCCACGCAGACATCCGACAGGAAATGCTGCGACAGGTAGATGCGCGAATAGCCCCCCAGCGCAGCAAGTGCCAGCAGCAACAACGTCGCGAGACCCAGCGCGATCCAAGAGCGTCGTCCAGTCTGTCTGGCTCTTTGACGATGATAATATGCCAATATAATGGCACAACAGGTAAAGAACATGAAGAATGTCGACGTGTGTCCGGATGGGAAAGAATTGCTATGATGCAGATTGACGCCCTCTACCAGGGGTAAAACCAGATCGGGGTAGTTCTCGAACACCATGATAGGACGCGGGGCACTGAAAAGGTGTTTCAATATCTGTACGACCACACCTCCACACAATTCGCATACGGCATAGAAGAGGGTGATCCCCTTTTTCCTCCACAGCAGGGGAAGCAGTCCCAAGACATAGAATGGCCATTCAGCCATCATGGAGTAATACTTGAAGAAGGTGTCCAGAAGGTCTGTGTGCCATGAATTCAGCCACAGATGAAGCTCCACTTTCGGATAGGCAAATAGCAATCCTAATACATACATCAGCAACACCAAATAGGCGATGCCATATAACGAAAGTGACTTAAAAATCTGTTTCACGCTGCAAAGGTAATCTTTTTTTGGGACAAAAGAACAAAAGAAACATATTTTTTTATGTCTTTATGTCCTGATGTCGGAAAAATTTGTAACTTTGCGCAGAACAAATGACATAGGAGATATGAACGATAGTCCGAACAGTGCAGGCAAGATGAACATCATGGACCTGCTGAAGAACATACTGCCCTTTGTGCTGCCTTACAGGTGGCTGGTGGGTATCACGCTGACACTGACTGTCATCAGTTCGCTGATGGCACAGGTAAATGCCGTTGTGCTCGATCGTGCTGTCGATGCCATCAATGCGCTGATACAGGTACCCGACTTCTCGTGGGCGAGTGCTGTCAAGATCCTGACCACGATTACCGTCATCCTACTTGGCAAGGAGGTTATCGGGGCGGTGGTGACCTTCTTCCAACGTTACTATGGAGAGCGGATGCGCATCCTCGTGAGTCGCGATCTGTCACTGAGAGTAGTAGAGAGAATGCTCTCCTTCCGCATGGCCTTCTTTACGGCTGAAGGGAATGAGACGGGTAAGCTGCAGTCACGTATTGACAGAGGCATCATGAGCCTGTCGAACACCGTCAACAATTTCTTCATCGAGATTCTGCCACTCTTCACAAGTGCTATCCTGGCGCTGATTCTGATGTTCTGGGCGAACGTCTATGTGGGACTGGTGGCCCTGTGTATCGTACCTATCTATTTTTACGTCACTAACCTACAAGCCAAGCGGATGAAGGGTGGACGAAGGGGAATCTTTGGTGGCCATCAGGCCGTGAGTCAGGGCATTCTGAACATCATCGAGAGCATCACCGTCATCAAGTCTTTCAATCGGGAGCAGATAGAGGCAGATCGTCAGGCAGGCCTGCAAGACACCATGACAAACCTTCAGCTGAACACGCGTAAACAGAGTTTCTTCTACAATGGTCTGAAGAGTTTTCTCGAACAGATCGGCACTGTGCTGATCATTATCCTGACGGCCTATCTGGTGCTGATAGACTATCCAGGCATGAGCATCGGAAAGATCATGTATCACGTGATGCTCTTTGCCAACGTGAGTGCGCCCATCCGTCAGCTGCACCGTATCTACGACGACATGAACGATGCCCTGATCTATGCTGAGGGCTTCTTTGGTATCATCCATGCTGATGAAGAGGTAGAGCTGTCAGGCAAGTATCATCCTGAAGAAGTGAAGGGCGAATTCGAGATGGCAGGCGTCGACTTCACCTATTCTAATGGTACACAGGCGCTGTTTGATGTGTCGATGCGTATCGAGAGCGGTAAGATCACAGCGCTCGTTGGCCTCAGCGGAGCAGGCAAGAGTACGATTGTGAATCTGCTCGACAAGTTCTATCAGCCTCAGCGTGGACAGATCAAGCTCGACGGTGTGGACCTCGCTGACTGGGATACGCAATGGCTGCGCGAGAACGTGGGTTTAGTGCTGCAGAAGAACCATATCTTCGACGGCACCATCGAGGAGAATATCAAATACGGCTATCCGCAGGCTACTCATGAGGACGTGGTAAAGGCTGCCAAGCAGGCCTTTATCTACGACCAGATTATGCAGCTGCCTCAGGGCTTCGACACCGCAGCCCAGCAACTCAGCGGAGGCCAGCAGCAGCGCATCGCCATCGCCCGTATGTTTATCAAGAATCCACCCATCATCTTCCTCGACGAGCCCACTGCCAGTCTCGACGCCATCGCCACAGAACAGATCAAGGCCTCGATCGATGCCATCAAACAAGGACGAACGGTGATTATCATCTCGCACAACATCGGACAGATTATCGATGCCGAGCAGATCTACGTGCTCCAGCAGGGACACGTGGTACAACAGGGTTCACCTTCAGAGGTCTATCAGCAGGGAGGTATCTATAAGGACATCTTCGACGCCTCAGCCCGCAGCATGAATGTCGACAAGATTGCCAACACCATCATTTTATCTTGCTCTGGACAAAGAAATGACCTATGACGACAGTTTTTTCGCCCTTTAGTTTGGTGGTTTCGAAAAAAACAACTATCTTTGCGCCTTGAAGAAGAAAGATATGAAGATCAGGTTTATCGCTTTTTTGGCATTTGTCTTATTCAGCTCCTCAAACGCTTCTGCGCAGGAGGAGAAAAAGACTTTTTGGGATCATGGGTTAGGCAAGCTGCTGAAATCCGTAGACAATATGCTTGATCGTTGGCAGGAAGAGGGTGTTGATACCAACTATATTCGCAAGCCAAAGATGAGCCGTATGGTGTATCTGGGATATTATGGTTATTTTCAGCAACACGACATGACTTTCCCTGTGTCTGTTGATAATGCCGATATACCTTTGGACAGGCAGTATATGCCACCCAACATGTCAGAGAAGAAATACGTGGCAGCCGATATTCACACTTACCAGTCAGAGGTAGAGCTGGGCATCGACTGGCGTGGTATATCCTTGGAACTGCCTATTCCCATCCGTAACCGCTACAGCATGTCTTTCGGACTGGCGAAGAATGGCTCTGTGTGGGGCGCACGTATCCGATACAAGTCGCTCAAGAATATGGAGGGCGTTCTGGACGATTCATTCAATCAGGCCATGAATCAATGGAATCGCAATGTGGAGAACCAGACCTATGATCCGGCTGTAACGTCAGGAAACACGATCCCTGCAGGTAAGATCGACCTTAAGATTTTCTATGTGGAAGGCTATTATGTGTTCAACAACAAGAGGTTCAGTCTTGCGGCAGGTGCCTACGGGGATATGGTGCAGAAACGCAGTGCGGGCAGTCTGTTCGTGATGGGAAACTACTACCAGAGTCGGTTCGGAGCCAAAAACCTTTTTAACCATGAGTACGACACGTTCCGCAACTGGAAGCTCTCTTTCGGGCCCGGATATGGATACAACTGGTCCATCAACGGGGGAAAAGTATGTATACACCTGTCGGTGATCCCCATGATTTCCATTTGGAATCAGATGGTACACAAGTACGAGGACAACAATACCCCACCCCCAAACGCTGTCGCATCTTCGCAGTCACAGTGGAGCAAATACGATGCTCACTATTATGACGCGGTGGATAATGGGCGGAGCCGCTTTGTATTCAACTACTTCGGGAGGTTTGCGGTCAGCTACAGTTTCGACCGATTCCTGCTCAATTTCCTAATGAATTATCGCCAGTATCTATACAGGAACAACGCTGACACACAGATTAACAACAGGGAAGCTGATGCGCAAATTAACTTCGGAATGCGTTTTTAGACTCACACATCCCTCTTTACAAATGTCCCCCCAAAGAACCATGTATGGGATATGTGGCCTAGGACTTAAAAAGAATCTCTCGCTCAGATCGAGCGGGAGTTTTTTGCGTAAACGTTTTCGTTGATTAATCTATAAAAAAGGTATATTTAACAAAAATAAATTCATATTTTTGCAACGGCTAACAATAACGAACTAATTTCTAAGTATATAATAAACCTATTTAATTAACATGCAAAAAAGGAAATTATTCTTAGTCATTGCACTATGTATGCTATGGCTAACGGGCTTTGCCCAGAATGCAATCAAGGGTACGGTGAAGGACAAGACCGGAGAACCTCTGATTGGCGTGAGCGTTACCTATGGTAGCGGACAGGGAACTGTTACCGACTTCGATGGTAACTTTAGTGTGGATGCGCCTGTGGGCACAACAATCAAGGTGTCGTACGTAGGCTTTAAGCCTCAGAGCCTGAAGGGAAGTGCCAACATGAGTATCACGCTCGAAGAGGACAATACGACACTTGAAGACGTCGTTGTGATCGGTTACGGTACGATGAAGCGTAAGGACCTGACAGGTGCCGTCGCTTCTGTAACGGGTGAGAAACTGGCAGCCAACCCTGTGGCCAACGTGGCTCAGGCGCTGCAAGGTCAGCTCCCAGGCGTGAGCGTCACCTCTCAGGACGGACGACCTGGTGCAACCATGTCTATCCGCGTTCGTGGAGGCGGCTCAGTCACCCAGAGCAACGACCCGCTCTTCATCGTCGACGGTGTGACAGTTAGCGACATCAGTGATATTCCTGCCGACAACATCGAGAGCATCGACGTGCTGAAGGATGCTGCTTCGACGGCCATCTACGGTGCCCGTGGTGCCAACGGCGTAATCCTCGTGACAACCAAGGGATCGAAGGGCGAGGGTGTTGCTAAGATCAAGTACAACATGTACTACCAGATCAAGAAGAACCCCAAGACGCTGGAGACGATGGATCCGTACGACCATGTACTACAGACCTGGAGCTATGCCAAGGCTTACGGTGACACCTATGCTGAGGGAGTAGCCAAATACTTTGGTCTGGGCAGTGCCAATGGCAACCACCTGAACGAGTACAAGAACATGTCGACCCACAACTACATCGACGATGTGATGCAGACAGCAGGTACTTGGAACCACGACATCTCGCTGACTGGAGGTACGGAGAAGACCAAGTATTATGCTTCAGTGAACTACATGAACGATGAGGGTATTCGCATCAATACGGGCATGAGACGATGGAATGCCAACGTCAAAGTGAACCAGAAACTGGCAAAGACCCTGAGCTTTGACATCGATATCCGTTACAGCGAAATGAGAATCAAGGGTGCTAAATTTGATGTTTCGACCTCTGCTTACAAGTTCCGTCCGATTGACAACCCACTCGGCACAGACGATCCGTCACTGCTCGGTATGGGTGAAGCCAACGTGAACAAGGTCTATAATCCTGTTGATGTCATCAATAATTACGACAACGTCACCGACCGTCAACGTCTGCGCGCCATGGGTGGCCTGACCTGGGAGCCCATCAAGGGTCTCATCGCCAAGTCTGAGCTCTCACTGAGCCGCAACTGGCGGAAGTCGGAGAACTGGGATGCCGGTCTGGAGAACGGCTACAACACCGCCCAGCTCATCCAGGGCGACGGCTACGGCGTGCGCTGGGCCACCACACTGAACTATGTCGTACAGGGGCTTGGCGAGAACCATAACCTCTCGTTCCTCGCAGGTAATGAGGTGCTGGCTTCCAAGTCGAACACCAGCCATATCTACGGTTCGGGCTATCCAGCTGAGTTCAACAAGGAGGATGCCTTCGGTATGCTCAGCATGACCGACAACACACTCGGCAAGGATGAGTTCGGCAATGAGATAGGAACACCCTCGCACACGCTCTCCTGGTTCGGTCGTGCCAACTACGACCTTCTGGGACGCTACCTCTTCACGGCTACGTTCCGTGCCGATGGCAGTTCGAAGTTCTCGCCCAACAACCACTGGGGCTACTTCCCCGCAGGTGCTTTCGGATGGCGTATCTCTGACGAACCGTTCATGGCCGGTGCCCGTAACTGGCTCGATAACCTGAAACTCCGTCTCTCTTACGGTACATCAGGTTCGGATAATATCGACGCTTCGCTTTGGCAGGAGACCTGGAAAACCAAGTCGATCACTGTCGACGGTGTGCCCACGACGGTCTATGTTCCCGGTGAAATGAAAGGTAACCCTGACTTGAAATGGGAGCGCACCATCTCTCGTAACCTCGGTCTCGACTTCGGCTTCTGGAACGGCAAGCTTCGTGGTAGCATCGATCTCTACTGGAACACGACCAAGGACATCCTGATGCGCGTGCCCATCGATGCCACAAAGGGTTACAGCTATCAGTATCAGAACGTCGGTCAGACTTCCAATAAAGGTGTCGAGTTGGCCTTGTTCTACGAGATCGTACGTAGCAAGAACTTCAACCTGAGCTTCAACGCCACCTATAATTATAATAAGAACAACATCGACGAGCTCTATGACAACGTGCTTGCCGATACACACACCAACTGGGGTTCTTCGATGCGTCAGCCTTACTACGACTACATCATCCGTGTCGACAATCCCGTAGGCGTCATCCAGGGCTTCCAGAGCGCCGGCATCTATACCGTCGACGACTTCAACGTGGTTGACGGTGTATGGACACTGAAGCCCGGTGTCCCCGACTATACAGCCACAGGTTATGCCGGTGGCAAGAACTATAAGACGCCAGAGGGACAGACCGCATTCCCAGGTATGGCCAAGTTCGAGGACATCAACGGCGACGGTGTAGTAACGTCTGACGATGCTACTGTCATCGGCAAGACCATGCCTCAGCATACTGGTGGTTTCAACATCAACGGAAACTACAAGAACCTAGACTTTGCAGCAGGCTTCACCTATCAAATCGGTGGTGATGTTTACAATGCCAACGCCATGCACTCGATGATGGGTGACAAGGATACCGGTCTTGGTAATAACCGTCTGAAGTTCGTCGAGGATACATGGAAGATGTACGACGTCGACGGCAGCGGCGATCTCTTTGCCGTTACCGATCCCTCGGCACTGGCAGCTCTCAATAGCAACGCCAAATACCCGCTTGTCTACTCTGAATATGGTATCGCCTCATCACAGTTCATCGAAGACGCTTCTTACCTGCGCCTGAACACGCTGACCATCGGCTACACCCTGCCGAAGAACTGGACGAAGAAGGTGGGCATCAGCAACCTCCGTGTTTATTTCACTGGCGGCAACCTCTTCTGCATCACAGGCTACAGCGGACTGGATCCCGATGTCAACACCCGTGACTTCACCGATGGATTCCCCACCCCAGCCTATGACTATCAGTCGTACCCAAAGGCACGTACATACACATTCGGTCTTAATGTTGCATTCTAAGAAGGGTAAATAAAGGTAAAAGGGTAAAAAAAGTAAATAAGTAAAGTAATATGAAAAAGATATTATATTCAACAATATGTGCCGCAGCCTTCTTGGCCATAGGCACTTCATGTAGCGACTATCTGGATACCAGCTCACCTTCGATCGTTGATGCTGAATTCGTATTCTCTACATCCGAGACATCACGGGCAGCTATGACTGGTGTCTACGAGACTTGGCGCGACTGTGCCCAGAACAAAGTGTTCGGCGACGGACTGTACTATGCCGCTGATGTGGTTGGTTCGGATATGGAGCGCCATCCCGAGGCTTTCTCTAACCAACCGGGACGTCACTATCCTGAGTGTCTGTATCAGAACGGTACATACGCAGGGCAATACGGCCTGCTCTCTTATCAGAAGGAGGACGATGTGTATGCCTCGCTCTACTCTGTAGTCAGTCAGGCTAACAGCGTGATCAACGCCATGGAGAGTACTTCGGACTTCCAAACAGCCATGAGTGGCAGTACACCCACGAGTTTCACCCAGCTCTACGGAGAGGCCATCGCCATGCGTGCTACAGCTTACCGTGAGCTTATCAAGTACTTCGGCGACGTACCCTATGTATCGGGTAAGGATACCGACTTTGACGGTCTCGTAGGCCGCGACTCTATCTATGATGTCTGTCTGGCTGAGCTCGTCAGAGTGGCTCCTCTGATGTATCGTGCAGGTTCCATCCCAGGCATATCAGGTAAGAACCTTTTCACCCGTACTTACGTGGAGGGTCTTATCGGACGTATGTCTCTGGATGCAGGCGGCTACCAGACACGTCGTGGAGACATCAAGCGCGTGGACGGCAATGGCAATGGCTTGACCTACGAGACGATGGGCAGCGAGAACAATGGTGCAAGCTATGGCCGTCGCAGTGACTGGGCTACCTACTATAACCAGGCCAAGACCTACTTCAAGGCTGTCATCGACAATCCTGGTAATACCAAGTTCTATACCTCAGATCCTCGCGCTACTGAGAAATCGGGCCGTGAGTACAACAACCCCTATCAGTACTTCTTCCAGCAGATGATGGATGGTGACGCCAACTATGCCGACGAGAGTATCTATGAGTACCCGATGCAGCAGGGTGGCGGCAACGATGCCCGTAGCTATTCGTTCGGTCGTCCTACCAAGGGCGGTAGCAAGAACAACTATCCTTGCAAGGCCTATGGTCAGGGACGTATCGTACCTGCCTTCTACTATGGTGTATTCGATCCCAATGACAAGCGCCGTGATGTCAGCATCTGTGTAACAGGTAACGATGGTGCCTCCGGTATCGAGAAGCTCATCCCATTCACCCCAGGTTCACAGGCCAACGGTGGCGGTATCGCCCTCAACAAGTGGGACGAGTCGCGCATGTCAAAAGTATGGACAGCAGCTCAGCGTAAGTCAGGTATCAACGGTCCGTACATGCGTATCGCCGAAATCTACTTAGGCTATGCAGAGGCTTGTGCCGCCACGGGTGATGATGCATCTGCCAAGCAGTACCTGACCCTGATCCGCGAGCGCAGCTTCCCAGCAGGCAAAGCTAACACAGAGGCCTTCATAGCCAGCAAGGAGAGTCTGTTGGAGGCCGTCATCGACGAGCGCGGCTTCGAGTTCGCAGGCGAGGGAGACCGTCGCTGGACACTCATCCGCTCAGGTTTCTTCCCCAAGAAAATCAAGGCCATCAAGGAACTGACCGCCAAGATGATCGAGGGTCTGAAGGCTAACGGTTACTATGAGTTCGACAACGGCAACGTCATCTCCAATAATGTCTACACGAAGATGGTGGACGGCAAGACTCAGTACGGCTTCCGTCTGACAGCCCAGTGTCCTGAAGGCAAGGAGGACGATCCCGTGCTCTATCCCGGATGGCGCGGAACCAACGACAACTGGTCATCCTATGGCCTGGACTATAAGACCGACACACCTGCAACGAACGTGGCTATCCAGGGTCTGTTCAAACATCTCTCAGAGGCAGAGGTGACTGCCCTCACAGCCGACGGATACAGTGCACAGGCATGGGGTTCCGACATCGTGAAGTACGAGGATGAGTACTACAAGTATTTCTTCTACGACTACGACTACACTAAAGCTCCTATCTACCTCTGGCCGTTCACTCCGAACGTCATGTCAACAGGTGGATTCACCAATGGCTATGGTTTCTCACAAGAATAAGAAAGTTTTATGTTAGTTTTTGATATACAAAAAAATTAGCAGTCCGGGGAGGCCTGTCGTGAGACAGACCTTCCCTTTTTTATAAAACAAGACTATGCATTTAGAAATTAAGATGACTGCAGCATCATTACTGCTTTTCATTATTCCATTCAGCTCCCTGGCTCAAAGCCCTGTCAATCCTCGCGTGCTGATCAGTAAGGATATCGGTGGTACCGCCCCTGACGATAACCAGTCGGTAGCTCATCTGCTGATTACCGCCCAAAAGCCTTGGGATAACGGACGACTGAAAGTTTCCGATAACCAGCGTTACCTTCAGTTTGAGAACGGCAAGCCCTTCTTCTGGCAGGGCGAGACTGCATGGCTGATGCCCGAGCGACTGAACCGCGACGAGGTGGCCTACTATCTGAAGACGTGTCGCGAGGCTGGCTATAACCTGGCTCAGATACAGGTCATCAATGGTGTACCAGCCTACAACATCTACGGTGCACCCTCGCACGACAGTAAAGGCCATCCGATTGATACTCAACAGTCACCTCTCCCCTCTTACATCTATTCGTATTGGGACCACATGGACTACATCATCGACACAGCTGCCCAGAACGGCATCTATATCGGTATGGTGTGCATCTGGGGCGGGCTGGTAAAGTGTGGCAAGATGAACATCGAGCAGGCCAAGACCTACGGTGCGTTCCTCGCCAACCGCTATAAGGATCGTCCGAACATCGTCTGGTTCATAGGCGGTGACGTGACGGGCGACGTCAAGTCCGAGATTTGGGAGACACTCGCCAACACCATCAAATCCATCGACAAGAACCATCTGATGACCTATCATCCCCGTGGGCGCCATACTTCTGCCCAATGGTGGAGCAAGGCCAAGTGGATAGACTTCCACACCTTCCAGAGCGGACACCGTCGTTATAACCAGCGCATGGGCCTCAAGAATTACCCCATACCCGATAACACCGAGGAAGACAACTGGATGTATGTCGACTCTACCTGGGCCTATAAGCCCATCAAGCCTGTGCTCGATGCAGAGCCCAGCTACGAGGAGATCCCACAGGGTCTGCACGATGGCGACGAGCCCTTCTGGAAAGCCTGCGACGTGCGCCGCTATGCCTACTGGAGTGTGTTTGGAGGCAGTTGTGGACACACTTATGGTCACAATGCCATCATGCAGTTCTACCGTGAGGGCTATTCCCCAGCCTATCATTGTAAGAAGACATGGATGGAGGCTCTGCACGACCCAGGGTTCAATCAGATGAAATACCTGAAGCATCTGATGCTGTCGCTGCCCTATTTCGAGCGTGTAACCGATCAGAGCATCGTTCTTGATAATGGCACGAAATATAATCGTCTGGCTGCCACCCGTGGCAACGACTATCTGTTGGTTTACAACTACACAAGCAGTGACATGAAGATTGACCTGCGCAAGATAACTGGTGAGAAAAAGAAAGTATGGTGGATGAATGCGGGCACAGGCAAACTGACCTGGTTGGGCGAGTACGATAACAAGGTGTTTATCTTCCGCCCTCATAAGATCGGGACTGGTATCGAAGACGGTGTGCTCATCGCCATCGACGCCTCACAGAACTATCTTTCGAAGGACCAGCAGCAAATTGACGCTGCTCCCACCAACGGACCCGTCATCGACAGAAACGAATAACAAAAAGACAATACGATTATGAAAAAATCCATCTTTATCTCCCTATTGTCAGTACTGTTGCTTACTGCTGCGACACCCGACAAAAAGACAACGATCTTCGTGATTGGCGACTCTACGGCAGCCAACAAAGACACCACTGGTGGCAAGCAGGAACGTGGCTGGGCCATGATGCTGCAAGGCTGCTTCGATGCCGACTATATCGTTGTGGATAATCACGCTGTGAACGGTCGTTCGTCGAAGAGTTTCATCAACGAGGGGCGCTGGGACAAGGTGCTCGAGAAGATGAAACCAGGCGACTATGTCATCATCCAGTTTGGCCATAACGACGAGAAGGCACAGCCCGAGCGTCATACCGATCCAGGCTCCACCTTCGATTACAATCTGTCCAAATTCGTGCGCGAGGCTCGTGAACATGGTGGCATCCCCGTGCTGATGAACTGTGTGGTGCGCCGTAACTTCTTTGTCAAGGCACCCGAAATAGCTGATGACGAACTGTTGCGTACTTCTACCTTCAAGGACGGTGTAAAGATGATTGAGGGCGACTCGCTGATCGACACCCACGGCTTATATGCCCAAGCACCGCGTGATGTCGCAGCCCGTATGAACTGCCACTTCGTAGATGCCAACCAGATTACACATGATCTTGAGCAGGGGCTTGGCCGTGAGGGTAGCAAAAAGCTCCACATGTGGTTCCTGCCAGGACAGGAGCCTAGCGAGCCCAAGGGCAAGCAGGACAACACACACTACAGCATCTACGGAGGCACAACCGTGGCTAACCTCCTGGCAGATGCCCTCTGCGAGGAAATCCCCGTCCTGAAGAAATACCGTCTGAAGGGCAAGTAATACCGACGTTAAGGCTTTAAGCCCTTCTCCAGGTCAATTTGTTTGTAGACCACACGTTGGCGACGCCAGGTGTAGACACAATGTATCCTGCCATCTTTTCCCTGAATGATGGCAGGATAACTGTATTCATCGACGGGCGAATCCTCGAGGGTGAGCACATGACGCCAGTTGGTGCCATCGTCGCTGAGGGCGATAGAGCAAGGCGTGCGCACGCCCTTGGGCGCCATCGGGAGCGTCTTGAAGTTGTTGTAGATAAGTGCATGTCGCCCGTCTCTCAGGGTGACAGCATCCGTACCGCTTTGGTTGTTCTCGATGTCCAGCAAGGTGACGGGTGTCCACGTGTTGCCATTGTCTGAGGAATAAGAAGTGGCGATATAGGCATTATGGGTGCGCATCAGCACCTGCAGTCGTCCATCCTTCAACTTGAGGATAGATGGTTGGATACAGTCGATGGGGTGCATCTGGTTATCATCAGTCTTGATGGCCTCCGTACTTTCTACAGGAATCCATGTCCACTCGCCAGTCTTGAGGTCGAGTATCTCCATGTGGAATCGCCAACCGTCATGCTCCGTTGACGATGGACAGAGCAGACGACCATCGAGAAGTTCTGGTTTGTTCTTGATAGGACCGAGGAAAGCACGCCCCTCAGCGTCGAAAGGCAGGGGCTCTTTTTCGCTCCAGGTAAGCCCGCCATCCTTCGACTTTGTCACCCAACCAGTCCAATCCCTTACAAAGGCACCAATCTTGAAGAACAGCCAAAGCTCACCATCAGGCATCTCGAAGAGCACGGGATTCCAACAGGCTTTGCGCTTCAGACGATCGGAGACATTCGTCAATCGCGAGGTCCTGGTGACGTAATCATAGGTGTCGGGCGTCTTGATAGGACCTTCGACAGCGGGCGTTGTCTCATCGTTCAGACCTGACAGTCCCATATATTTGGCATTCGGGTCATCGAGACTGAGCACACCGTCTGCAGCCAAGATGGGCTTGCTCCATTCGTTGCTGCCCTTCTTCTTGATATTCACCCAGATACAGACATCCGGATTGCGTTCATGGGTACCTCCGAAGTAACCTGCTACCAGATCACCGTTCTTCAGTTCGACAATAGTCGAGGCATGAGCCTCGGGGAAATAAGTATGTTCGTAAAGAAACTCATCCTTCAAGATAGCAGGATGCGAAGTCGGAATATCGCAGGTGAAATGGTAGCTGCCCGAGCCAATGGTCTTCGTCTCGCCATTGGGCAGACAGACCTCAGCCGTCGTGTTGCAGGGGATGGTGACATCCCACTCCAGATGCTGCAGCGTCTTTTTCCAATGGCTCTTGATGGTGCCATAGGGCGAGTCGTAGTCGACGTTGGCCCATTCGCAGTCCTGAATCTCAAAGGCGGGTTTCAGGACGATGTGCTGATAGGCATCGTTGCTGCGGATACCACCAAGGTACTGATAACACCAAGTCAAAAGATCGCCCAACAGCATCACGTGATTGCCACTGTTCATCGACGGATTGGCCTTGTCACCGTTCCATAATTCCCAGATGGTGGTAGCCCCGTTCTCCGTCATATAGCCCCAAGAGGGATAGGTCTTGGTGGTGGCCAGGCGATAGGCCACATCGGCAAATCCATGGTCGGAGAGACCACGCATGAGCCATGAGATACCGATGACGCCGCACGACACGTGATGCTTGTTGTCGATGCAGATATTCCGCACAACGTTCCTGATAACGCCGTCCTTGCAATCATCAGGCACGATGCCAATGCTGAGTGGCAGGATGTTCGCTGTGACGGTATTGTTGCCATAGAAGACGCTGTCAGGATAGAGCACATGGTCGGGACGGGGCGAGGTACCTCGACGGATGGTGAGGAACTTCTTGTTGAAGGCCTCAGTCATCTGCTCTCGGATGGGACGCCACAAGTCGGGCTCACAACCCCACCGCTCCAATAGTTGCAGCACACGGATGACGTAGGCAGTCGAGATCAGCGCTCCATCAGTCTTACGGGCAGGATCCTCGGAATGGATCAGCTCCAGTTTCTCAGGCGGCACGCACCAGTCACCATACTTATCCTTAGTGATGATGCCATCCTCACCATACTCCTCCATCAGATGCTGCAGCCAACGCTTGATAGAAGGATAGGACTTATCGATGGCCTCGCGATTGCCAAACTGACGATAGAGCATATCACAACAGAAGGGCAATGCAGCTGGCCACGACACATCGTCGTTATAGTAGTTCCAGAAAGCAGGCGCCACATCGCTGAACACACCATCCTCGCGCTGCGACTCACAGATATCACGCATCCACTTGGTATAGAGGCGTTCGTTGTCGAACAGGAAACTCTCACCCAATGCGCCCATCGTTCGATCACCCAACCAAGGCTGTCGCTCGTTGCGCTGCGGACAGTCTATGGGCATGCCCTTATAGTTGCTGTAGATACCCCACCAGGCATTGTGCATCACCTTGTTCAATACCGTATCAGAGCACTCGAAGCGACCCGTTGCCAGGATGTTATCGCTGACGTTATAGGCATGGACGTCTTTCACAGGACCCGTGATCTGCGCATAGCGGAAACCATGACAGCTGAAGATGGGATGCCACTCTTTAGGGGTTAGAGGTGAGAGGTTAGGGGTTAGAGGTGACCCGCATATATAAATGTCTTCGGAACGGGCATCACGGAAATTATCCAGATAGAGCGAGCCATCAGGATTCAACTTCTCGGCATATTTCACGCGGATGGTATCGCCAGGCTTGCCCGTTGGCGTAAAAGCTACCCAACCAGCCATATTCTGATGGAAATCGTAGATGGTAGAGGTGAGAGGTGAGGGGTTAGAGGTGAGAGGTGTGGGCTCGGGGGTAAAGGGTGCCATCGCCATCCCGGGCGCCATCTGGGCACGCAGGGTTCCCAGTGGAATCTCCGACCGTTCAGCTTGTAGCCAGGCACTGTCATCATAACCCACCTGATCCCAGCCTGTCAGCTCTTGACGGGCATCGTATTCCTCACCGTCATATTCATTATTCGACCGAATAGGACCATTGGCCGTTACCTTCCACTTCTCGTCAGTCGAGATGCGTTTCGTGGTACCGTCTTTAAACGTAATCAGAATGTTGATGCGGCATTTGGGCAGTCCGAAGACAGGAGTCTTATAGGGCTTATTCTGTCGCATGGGGAACAGACGACCATTGCCAAGAACGACACCAATGCAATTCTCGCCAGTAAGACTGCTGGTGATATCGTAGGTGTTATAGAGCACCGTCTTTCGATAGTCGGTAGGCATGGGCACGAGCACCTCCCGATCGAAGGTCTTGCCATTGACGTGCAACTCATGGAGGCCGATACCAGCCACGTAGGCGATGGCACGCTGAACGGGCTTGTCGAGTTTGAACTCACTACGGACATATCGCGCTGCCAGACGGGTGTACTGACCACGCTGCTCGCCAGGCATCAACCGCTCGAGGCCTATCCAACGCCCACTCCAGTGGTTCTCCTTCAGCAGTCCGATACCGAAGCGCTGGGGCTCGCTCCATGCCGTCTCCCCCTTGTTGGTGAATACCTTCACCTTCCAGCTGCATTGCATGCCGCTCTTCAGTTTCCCACCAGCGTATGGAATCCATAGCTGCTCATCGGAATTGACCTTTCCGGAATTCCACAACTCACCCTTGTCACCGCTGACGATGATCTGATAAGCCGTCTGCCTGACGTCCTTTTCATCAGATGTCGTCACCCATGAAAAACGGGGCTGATCCGTATCAACACCCAATGGGTTCGTCAGGTTCTCAACTCGCAGGCTTTTCACATCCACCTTGGCCGATAGAGGCAAAATGCCAACAAAGCATAAAAGTAAAATACCTATCACCTTCGTGATATCCTTGCCGTTTGTCTTAGTCATCGTTTTACCGCTGTGCTTTCAGCTTCTTGAATTCCTTCTTCGCTTTCTCCATGTCCTCGTTGAAAGCGTCGCAGGCGTGCAGTCGGGCATAGGTAGCAGCAGCCAGCATGCGCGAGGCGTCAACATCACTCTGCCAGTGGAATCCCGCAATCACCCTGCTCTGCCCCCACTCGTAGCCCAGCTTGAACAGCTCGTCCTGCGCCTCGGGGTTAATCTCGCTTAACAGCAGCGCCATGCCCCATCCGCGAACGGTGTGGCCCGATGGGTAAGAGCCTGTATTGCGCAGCTCCTCCTCATCTTTAGGCACCAGTGTGGGCTCGCTAAACCTCACGTAGGGGCGTTGGCGCATATACGTGTTCTTGGGTTTTGCGGCACTCAGTCTGATAGTGAGCACAGCCCGGTTCACCACCTTGTAGATGGCAGGCGTCTTTTCTGCCGATATCTCCATGCCAAAGGCAGGACTGAACTGTCGTACCATGTCCTTGACCTCGTGGTCGGCCTCGTGGATAGCCTTCTGGGCGCGCGCCGAGTCCTGTCGCTGCGCCTTGCCCCAGTAGTACTGGTTAATGTCGTGTACAAACTGCGTCGATCCCGGCTCTGGGGGTACTGGCAACCAGTACACAGCGTTGGGAACTTCGTCAACAGTCAGATACACCTCGTCTATGGCAGGCTTCTGTGCCATCGCCGTCATGGCTCCCGCCATCATCACGGCCATCATCCACAAAAGATTTTTTTTCATTGTTTTGTATTAAAAAAATGTTGTCACAATATAGTCTGCCCGAAAGCAACTGTTGTCGGCTGCAAAGGTACAAATAAAAAAAGGAATAAAAGCATTCACAAGCAAAAAAAGTCACATCGGGGTCAGGCACCTTTGTGACACGGCCTATGCTGCCATACGCTATTAATGTGTAGATTGTTGGCAAAAACCAAGTTTTTATTGTTTTTATTTGTTTCTTTCGATGATTTGTCGTATATTTGCACCCAGAAAAAAAAATAATTATGGAAGCAACTATTGTACAACCAAAGCCGTTCACTCCTTTCCAGATTGAGATGCTGGAAATGATTTCCAGAGTATCCTCTGAAGTGGAAATGCAAGACATCCGTCGTATGCTTGGCCAATATTTCGCTAAGCGAGCCGAAGATGCTCTCGACCGCCTTTGGGACGAGGGTGTTCTCAATGAGGGTGTGATGGAAGAATGGAAGAACGAGCACATGCGTACTCCATATAAGCAGTGATGAACATCGTTCTTGATACCAACTGCCTGCTGATGTCTCTTTCGCGTCGCAGTCCATATTATCCTGTTTGGCGAGATTTCGTAGATGGGAAATACACGCTCTGCATCTCTAATGAGATCCTTGCAGAGTATGAGGAGATTCCAGAATTATCTTAAAAGTATAAAAGGGCTATCCTTTCTCATTTCATACTCTACATCTCTATCAAAAGCAGAATACAAGTGCGCTTCAAGCCAATCTTGCGGAGAGCGTCGATGAAGGTGTCGATAGCTTGGCGATGCCAGATGACGGTACCATCAGGGAATGTTACCTTCATGCCTTTCGTCATGTTCTCAATACGCTTTGTGGGCTCATGAGGTTTCACTTCCTCTGGTTCTTCCTCGCTCTTAACCGGTGTGCTGCTTCGAGGTGTCAGCACTTTTGCTCCAGTCATCTCGCTAATCTTCGTCTTTCGGCTTAGGGCCACGCTGATTGGTTCGCCAGGATGATACTCCACCACCAGCACTAAGTCGCGCTGAATGGGGTTCAGCCTTGGAGCAATATCACTACTGAGAGCAGGCAGAATCTCTTCCTTAATGATACCCTCCTCCAGTTCTTCTACCTGTTGGAGCACACCTTTGGGCAGTTTCACTCCCACATCGCGAGAGTTCTCAATGATGCGATTAAGCGAATGCAAAACGGAACTTGTTCCCAATTTGCTGAGCGTGAGCATCTTCGGCTTTGCCAATGATGCTATATAGCTTTTCAAGTTTCGTCATATTGATAGAAATTTTTATTATTTGTTTGTCAGTTCAGATAAATTTCTTAAATTTGCAGATGAAATAAAATAAGACAATGGACGAATTACAAAATATCCAAGACCTCATATACATCATTCGTGGACAGCGCGTGATGCTCGATTTCGACCTTGCTATGCTGTATGAGGTTGAGACTAGGTCTCTTAACCAAACGGTCAAACGCAATGCCAGAAGATTTCCCAATGATTTTATGTTCCAATTGACCGAACAGGAATGGAGCCTTATCTCATCACAATTTGTGATGACATCAAGAATGAAACGCCCCAAGAAATCTCTTCCATACGCTTTCACGGAACTTGGAGCCTTGATGCTATCAAGTGTACTTCGCAGTCCCGTTGCCGATGAAACAAGCATCAAGATTACAAGAGCGTTTGTTGCTATGCGACAAATGCTTACATTCTCCACCCTTCCTGAGAAAGTGGTTACTTTGGCCCAGGAACTATACAAACTCAAAGAAGAGGTAAACGAGATTCTTGCCGACCAGAATGACATCAATGAAAGCACTCGTGCCCAACTCGATGCTATCAGCCTCGCTTTATCTGAGCTACAGGCTTCAAGGTCGCAAAGTGCGACCTTAAAGAATCGCAGGCCCATTGGCTTTATACTGCCTAAGGAGGATGAGGAGTGAGTCACCTCAGGATGCTTCGTCATATCGCCTTTATTTATGATTGTTCAACGATTTTGATTTCTTCTTCCGTCAACCCATAGAGCTGATAGACAAGGCGGTCGATTTCGGATTCTAAGGCAGAAGTGTCTGCAGAAGGATTATATTTCTTTTCTTCCATAATCCTATTTATAATTTGTTTAAAATCAAATTGTTTCTTAGGAATAGGCAACAATCCCAATTCATTCCTTCCAACATTTATCGCTTCACCAGACATTTTGAGAGAATTGAAAGTAATGTTTAGCCAAAAAGATGCTAATTTACTATTAATTATACCAATATAATAATATAATTCATCTATAGGTCCCAAAATAATAGTTGTAGATTTACCCGCAATGTAATTACCATCAATATCCAAATATGCTTCATAGCGAATAGTCATACTTGCAACAACAATTTTTGAAGAATTTGCCTGTTGATAACGAGTCCTACTATATTGTTGCAATTTATCTTTTGACACAATAGGTTTTAAGTAACCACCTTTAATATATCTGCATGTTTTTATACCCCATAAAGGCTGATATGGATCTATTGTTCCTGAATTAATAAGTTTAAAACCCAAATGCGTGGAATCTTCCTCTTCTACTAATTTCTTTATTTCGTAAGCATCTGCTACAGTTGCTGCACCCAAGATATCAACATCCATATTAAATAATCTTGGATGGTTATTTATTTTATTAATTAGGTTGAATATCTTAGTTTCTGCAAAGAATAAATCCCAATTATCGTATTCTTTCAATGAATGAGAAGTTGTTTCATTTGTTTGTCGCACTCTATTTATATCATCCATAATAGTAAAATGACTAGCAACTTCGCTATCACTATTTCTCATAATTATTGTTATAGGGTAAACTGCTGCATTGGTAAATACATCTATTCTGCTATAATCCCTAACCTCTATAACTTCTTTTTTTGCAATATAATTTCTTAATTCTTGTCCATATTTTGCTGCAATCAACTTATTTGGAATAATCTTACATAGAACTCCTTTGGTTTTTAATAAATTCATTCCTAATTCTATAAATATTATGAACATATCCCAATTACCGCACGCAGTTTGATAAATATTACTATACCTATTGCGTAATTCGGGCATATTCTTTGTCATCGTTTCTGAGTCAACATATGGCGGGTTGGCTATCACAATATCAAAACCATTTTTGTTCTCACTATCAAAAATATCTGAGAAAATTGTTACCCATTCAAAGAAAGGAATAGTGATGTTTGCTCTTTCTTGTAGAGATTTGCTTTCATCATTCAGTTCTGCCATCAATTTCTCACACTTGGCAAGTACCGTTTGACGCTCTTGTGTGAATTCAACAACTTGTGCTGCATTTTTCTTACGGCCTTTTGTTGTGGTAGTACCAAACAATCCAGCCTGCTCTACCGTTGCATCTTCCCAAGAATGTTTTTCATAGTCAAGCTGGTACCAGATAATGTTAAGAATATGATTCTTGATGGCAATTTCTGAACGGTATTTCTCATCACCAGACAACGTAAAGAAACGTTTTTGTTCTGCCTGTAATGCTTTCTTCTCAGGTCTTATCCTGACAAGGCTTGAACGTAATCTGCTCATTCCAATATTTGTAGACAGATCTATGTACTGGCCGTCGAAAGTAGTTATCAACGAGTTACCTTCTACAATCTTGTAGTCGAGGTTTGGCAAAGCCTGTGGCGTTTCTTCGTCCACAATTAAGGAGAGCCAGAAACGGAGGCGGGCGATATCAACGGCACCACGCTCGATATCTACACCATAGATATTTTGCTGGATGATGTGCTTCTTGATTTCTGCGGCTTTGCTTTGTGTAATTCCTTCAAGGGCTGTACGGCATTGGAAGAGTTCTTTCAGCAAGCCCATTGGGAATGCACCAGAGCCAATAGCAGGATCGCAGATTTTAACATCTTTCAGTCGTTGGTCAATACAGGAAGACAGAGAAATTACAAACCCCACCCCTGCCCCTCCCCTTGAAGGGAGGGGAGTGGCTGCGCTTAGTTTCGTTTTGTCATGAGTGGTCACGAACTGGCGAATGGCTTCCTTCGTAGGTTCATCCTCAATGTCTGTTTGCAGATAAGCAATGAGGCTTTCGCGACACATATAGCTGACGATTTCCTTTGGTGTGTAGAATACACCCTTATCTTTGTTATCTTCCAGCAGGTTCTCGAAAATGCGACCTAACATCTCTGGGTCAACACCTACCTCTGCATCGTCAGGATCGTTCTCGTCGATAGTGAAGTTGTAGGAGGCAAAGAAGTCAAGCAGGCTCTGCATGTACTTAGCAGGCAGAGGGAATTCTGTCTCATCAGTCGCATCACGTTCAAACAAACCACCATTCAAGTATGGAACCTTGAATTGACAATTGACAATTGATAATTGACAATTATCACCTTCGCGCTCTGTGTTCAGGTCGTTGAATAGAGGTTCCAACACATTATCTATAAAGTGGTCTTTATCCTGGCATTGGGCGAAGAGGGTTTGGATGAACTCCGCATCGCCCGTTCCCCATTCTGCACCTGCAGGCACACCCAGCCATCCTTTCTTCTGTAGGAACTGAAGGAACACAAGGCGGCCCATCAGCTTCTTCACATAGTCGCGAACAGCCTTCTCTGGATTTGGGAAGTGGGCAAACTCCTGCATGATTTCCTCGCAGGGGTCGTTCTTGATTTGCTCTTCCCACTTGTTGGCCACCTTTACCATTCGCTTACCCGTGATATATTGGATAATGTCCTCATACTGCTTCTTGTAGCCATCGAAGAACATATCGCTGACAGCATCCACAGAGAAGGCTTTGGTAAGGTCTTTCAACGTGAGGCTGCTGTCACGCAGTTTCTCGAACTGCTGAAATCACCGTTGACTGAATCCACTTTAATAAGTCGGATATTCCGATTATTAAAGTGGATTCACAAGTAGTAATGTATAAGTCTACTGCCTTACTATTTCAACCCAATCATCTGAATAGTCGATTTGTTCTAACGTTTTATTAATATCTAATAAAGGTGGTATCCTTATCTTGAATTTGAATGCATTCTTGGGAATGTGAGTATATATTGAAAATTGAGAACCGCTGGGTTGCCATGTAAAACGATGCTGTTGCGTTTCAATTTCATATCCTTCAAAATTACCTCCATCATTCTCTTCCCATTCGTACTCGCTAGGAACGAAACGTCTTGTATCTTCCTCGAATAAAGTAAAAGTGAGATTGTCAAAATTTCGTATAAGTACTCCCGTTCTTACCGAAGTATAATCTTGATAAGCAATGTCAACTCTCTTGTTCCATATTTGTAAAACCGCATCACCCGTCGCTTGAACATCCTTGTGTGGATCTGGAATACCCACAGAATAGTCGGTCGAATTTCTTCCCATAATTAAACGCGGCTTGGATCTTGTTGTATGAGGAATACTGTTTTTTATCGTTTTCATCGACCAAGCCATCTTATCATAAATAACATCTGCAATCCCAACAGTAGATTTCAGATGAGTACCTCCGACGGCATCCGCAAAGATATCTCCCCAGTCATCACCAGAGATGTCTTTCCGTCCAACACATTTTAGGTAGACGATTTGCCTGCCAATTTTTTTAATTATTTCCTCCGGGAATTGATTAATGGAATATAATTCTTGCAATTTTAGTTTTCCCGAATCTCTTAATCTCAGTTGTTTCATAACCAAAGTGCTGAAGAATACAAGTTAATGTTAATACACCTACAGGATTTCCACCCAATCGTCCGAGTAGTTTATCTGCTTAAGCGTTTCCTCCACGTCAAGCTTTGGCGGCTGCTTAATCTTGAACTTCACAGCGTTCTGAGGCACTCGTGTATGGATGGTGAACTGTGAACCATGAGGTTGCCAGGTGAAGCAGGTCTCGCCGCTCTCAATGTCAATGCCAATAAGATTGCCGTTGCGGTTTTCTTCCCAACGGTATTGGTTGGCTACATAGCGGTGGTTCTCTTCCTCGAAAAGAGTATAAGTCAGCAGGTCGTTCGAGCGGACAAGAATAGATGTGCGCAAAGGATTGTAATAGTCCTGAGCAATATTGACGCGCTCATTCCAAATGTTCAGCACGGCACGGCCAGTCTTCTCAATGTCCTCGTGTGGGTCGGTGATGCCATAGGAGTAGTCAGGAGAACATCGACCGCTAATGAGGCGGATAGAAGCCTCGTTTCGGTGTGGGTTTGGTGTCTTGACAGTCTTCATCGACCATGCCATCTTGTCAAACACGACATCGGCTATTCCAACGGGCGATTGCAGATGCTCACCGCCGATGGCCTCGGCGAATACGTTGCCCCAGTCATCGCCAGTCAAGTCCTTATGACCTACACAGAGCATATAGATGAACTTGCGGCCAATTTTCCTAATGACCTCCTCTGGAATTTCGTTGATGGGGTAAGGCTCACGCGTTAACAGTCGCTTTGAGTCTCTGAGTTTCGGATGTTCCATATTCTCGGTTTTTGATTATTTCGTTTATCTTCTGTGCAACCATTCTAATCATCGGGACGGCCACGCTGTTGCCAGTCTGTCGGCGAATGTCCTGATTTGAGACGGCTATCAAGTATTTCTCAGGGAATCCTTGCAATCGGAGCAACTCGCGAGAAGTTGGTCGGCGCACTCCGTTTACGAGCAAATAATTGTAAGAGGCTCCTGTGCGCAATGCACAAGAATAGTCAAGCACAGAAATATTGCCCGCCTTGTTCTCATGCCAGATAGAAGGATAGAACAATTTCTTGCCCTCAGTCTTTTCGCGTCGCCTTGCTATAATATGGTCTGAAGCAAAAAGCGTCGGGTCAACATTCTCGTCAGGTTCCAGAATATCAGCGAGGTTGTATGGCGTATGCGGAATATCGAAGGTGAAAGCATCGCAATCTTCCTGGTGTTTGAATCCGACGATGATAACTCGTTCACGTTTCTGCGGCAGTCCGAAATCGAGGGCATTCATTACCTTCCATTTTATATAATATCCCAATTGGTCGAGTTTTTCTTTTATTACTTCAAAAGTTCGTCCGCCATCATGAGTAACCAACTGCTTGACATTTTCTAACAAGATATAGGGTGTCTGATGATGTTTCAGAATACGCTCAATTTCAAAGAACATCGTGCCGCGAGTATCAGCGAATCCCTGCATTTTACCCATGATGCTAAATGCCTGACAAGGGAAGCCTGCCAAAAGCACGTCGTGCTTGGGAATCTTTGTGGCGGGTATCTTCGTTATGTCGCCGAAGGGTACGGTGCCAAAATTGGCGAAATAAGTCTGACAGGCCTTTGCGTCCCATTCGCTGCTAAACACGCAATGATAACCCATTTCGTCAAATGGTATGCGAATACCACCGATACCAGCGAACAAATCAATAAAAGTATGGTCGTATGTTTTGGGACTGGGGAATGGTACTTGATAGAATTCACGGAACAAGTCGAACTCCAGCGGACACTCAGCAGCGCGGGCAATGTCCTCGTCTGTATAGTTCTGCAATTGTTCTTTATGCTCCAGAAACTCACGGATAAGGGCCATCATTTCATTGCGCCGTTCCTGTACTTCAACCTGCGTACCTTCAAAATCAGTATTATGCAGATAGTGGCTCAGCGTCGCAATCTGGTTCTCGTATGAAGTTTCACCATATATCTTGATGCCGTCCTCAGTAACATCCTCGGGGAAGGCTTCAAGTTTTAGGTCATCGCTTATTTTCTTTTCTGTCATAACTGATAATTTTTGCAAAGATACAACTTTTAACTAAATTATCAGTATCTTTAATTCATTAATTAGCAAACTTTATTATTTTACCATTCTCAATCAGGAATTTCTTGGCAATCATCGTGGCGATGACCGTCTTGCCAAGACCCACTACATCAGCGAGGAAGAAACCGTCGTAGCGTATCAGTTTCTGATAGCCCTCTATCACCGCATCTGCCTGATAGTCGAACTTGCTGTAGCCCTCAGGCATGTCGAAGGGGTCGTCCTGATCGATGGCCAGCACGCGGTCGCTGAAGTATTCCATCAGCATCTTGATGTATAGCTCGTAGGGGGTGACGTCGCCTTTCAAGTAAGTCTTATCGAGTGTGGCCTGATAGTCCTCGGCATTGATGGGCACATTCTTGGCCTCTTCCCACAACAGTTCAAACTCGTTCTTGGCAAACTGCACATCGTCGTACTGCGTCAGTTTGACGTTGAACTCATATTGTCTTTCTTCTGTGATACCCAAGCCGTTGCCGCTTAGATTACTACTACCAGTAATGGCTGCACCAAAACAATGCTGGTTGTAATTATCGGGATAAAGAATGTAGATTTTGGCATGAATCTTCTTGGAGGGATGGGCACGTAGTTCCAACTTACCGTCAATCAAGTCCTGCACCATCTGGAGCATACCGTCCTCAACCTTCTTGGTATAGTGCGACTGCTCGATGTCCTCTTTCAACAGTCTCAGGCATTCTTCCTTCACTTCCTCTTCTGCTCCAAAGAAGAGTTCTCCCTTTTGGTGGGCGCGGGCGATATACTTATCTACATCGATGCCAATCAGGATGCGTACTTTGTTGATGCCGTCAAGAAATGGGCGTAAGGAAAAATAGCCTGATGCTCGAAGAAAGCCCACAACAGCATCAAGGTTCTTCACTTGAGGGTTATTCAGAAGAATGCCCTCAAACTCTTTCATCAATGTGTTCCCATCCCTGTTAGTGAAGAAATGGGAAGAAATAGGTATGTCTGCCATATCTACGCTATAGTCTTAGGAGCGAAAGGACTATCTATTCGGATGAAAATGGGTTCATAACATAGAACCTAAGGACACGGAAAAGCGCGAACCGGCGCTCATCAATGTCCAAAGGTCCTAGGAAAACCCATATACGAAGATAAGTCCTGTCCACGCTATCGCGTAGACGTTGGTACTTATTCGTTCATATATGTCTTTTGAATTTCCTAGGTTCTTGGACATTCCGAATATAGCACTAACGCTATGTTTATTCCGCAAAAATCATACCGCCACCCTGCGCTCAGAGCCCCTAGCCGTAGCTTGCGTCGTTTACGACGATTTGGCGATACTTGTTGCAAAAGTACAAAAATAATTGGAATAAAGTGCGCTTTGAGTGAAATAATTGCAAAAAAGATTGGAAATATTTGGAGTGAAAGAGAAAAATGCCTATCTTTGCAACGTGAAAGGGGAAACCAGGTAGAGCCACGATGTGCGGAACGGTGGCATGGCTGCGGAAACGCAGAGATGATGAGCAATTCGACCTTGCCGCTTGGTTACTTTCACTCCATTACAGCTGGTCACGTGTGGCCAGCTTTTATATTTTTCGGTATTTGGGCAATGTGAATTCGGCAGGATCATTCACTCTGGTAGCTGTAATGAAATTCACTTTTGCAACAAGTTCTCTGCTAATTTTCATTTTGTAGTTGGGATGGATAATAAATTTCGACTTCCCATCAGTATAAATGAAACACTTGCCATCGTAATACAGATCCATCGAAAAACGGCTTTCCGGAAAAGAAATCAATTCTGAGGCTTCTACCACCAATCCCTTCACATTCTTTGAAGCCCGCATACTATGCTGTAGTTGTTTGGCACTCATATAGAGCTCTTCGCTGGCAAGTTCTATCCCATTGGCATCAGCAAATTGGGACATTCTGATTTCCACGCTTCCAATACTGAAAGGCATCACGGAAGAAAAGCCCTTCTCCCTGAAATCATCCAGAACGGCTGCAATAAGTTCTTCAATCAACTTGGTTCCTGTTTCCATAATCCTTGCAAAAGTACATCTTTTATTTGTAAATCGGCTCTTCATTAGTAAAAAGATGTGTAAAAATCGTATTTCGAGTGCAAAAATGCTTGGAATCTGATGTTTTTTGTGTATTTTTGTAGGAAAACTCATGGTAATGTCTCATCGGGGTCAGGATACTTTGTGACATCCCTGATAAGATTATACGAGGCGGGCAGCGATGCCAGCCTCGTATTTCGTTATTTATAATAGTCGATGTGGATATAGTGTCGGGGCGGGCCGAATGGATTCCAGGAGATGTGGAGCCAGCCGTTGCCGGTGAGGAGCTGGTCGGTATGCTCCCAATTCTTGAGGAAGTCCACGAGCTTGGCAAATTGCTTGGGGTCTGCAGGGCGAATGTCGGCGGCCTGGCCGAGTAAGTGTTGTGAATTGTTGATGCCTCCGACCAGACGATTCACCCGAGCGTTTCGGAAGCCTGAGTTGATCATGATGGGGCCGACCTCTTGACGGGCTGGCTCCAACAACAGATGGCAGCCATAAGTCAGATTCGCCACGACCTGCATCGTGGGGATATTGTATGGGTACTTGCCCAGGTTGAGGAATTCGCTCAACTTAAAGTGAGGCGAGAGCTTGACGCTATTTAGATTCTCTTTCATGGAAGTGCTTTTTAATGATTCTGATGTACTGATCGAGTCCGAAGATCGAGCCGGCGAGCAGGAACGACTGCGCCACATAATAGAGCAGCCCTCCTGCCACGTCTCTGATCTCGACCACCTGATAGCTCACCAAAGCGATGCTGCTCACAATGAGCAGCACCGCACAGGCGTACTGAGAGATTTTGAAGCCTTTGTGTTCCATGGTATCCAAGATTATTCGTATGTGGCTTCTCTTACATTGCGGCACCGCCTGCCGCACCAAGGATAAGGGTGATGATGTAACTGATCGCCTGAAGGATCGTCTTAACTGTTTTGTTCATAATTCTTAATGTTTTAAATGGTGAATAATAGGGTTATTTATCTCACGCATATTGCGTTTGTTTTACCTTACAAAGGTACGAAAAAAAAATGAGACTACCAAATGTTTTAGTCAGAAATTTTCGATCGCATTTCTTGCGCCGAATCATCTGCCCTTGATTCCATCAATGTGCCCACGTATATTGCACTCAAAAGCTTTTTTGCGGGGGCGAAATAATGTCCCAAAATCAAAATCGGGTATCCGTAACTTTGCATGAAGCAAATAGCATCACAAAAAAAAAAGAAATTATGGCAAAAGTGAAAAAGAACAAGGAGGCAGGAGCCAAAAAGATTAAGATTGAAGAGATTAATCGCCTGATTGGTGAACTTTGGGAAAGAATCAAATTGAATCAGGAAGAGATCAAAGAGAGTCGGAAAGCGATTGAAGAACTTGAATCTCGTAAACGAAAGCTAAGGAATCTTGGGAATAAAACATTCTCATGGGACGAAGACACGCCAATGATAAAACTAATTAATATGAGCCAATTACACAAGCTTAAAAAGTTATTTGATATATGGCAGAATTCTTCTGATGAGAAACTTGACCTTAAAACAACGGCCCGTTTCGAATTTAATCTTGCCAATAAGAAACAAATCCTTCTGGCTTTAGATGAGACATGGAAAGATGACACTTCTCTCTTTAAAATAAGTCAACGGCAAGTTCTAATGTATTTATCTGAGCATAGCAATCTAGGAAAAGCGGATACCCTTAAAAAGATTATATATCGGAACACAATAAAAAAAGTGGGGACATAACAACTTCGGGACCTTCAACCATCTTGAGATGTCGATAAATAAAGGAACTACGCCCATTGATGATGCATTTTTGATGGGGACACAGATTCCAATATTTCCTTGAAACTTCAGAAAACGAGTCGTACATTTGCAAAAAAAATAGAGAAAAATGAAAAGTGAATTCTATAAAAAAATAGCGCCTGATCCTATTGCAGTCGGAATGCTAACCAAATGCATGCCCTTTTGGATACCATGTGAACTACGTAGCGAGATGATTGATGCTTTACAAGGCTTTAATCAACTAACTGCTGTCATTGTTGTCGATTGTCTAATTGACTGTATGGCTGGTCTCGGACAACGGCAAATCGGAGATCAGGACATCGACAAACTACTCAGACAGCTTTACAGAAAGATCTTGAAAAGTGCATCGAGCCAAGGTATTAAAGACTTAATGTTCCCGACAACTAATAGATAATAAGAATAAAATGGAAATTAGAAAAAACATAGTATCAGCTTTCCGTCGACCAATTTTTAACCACATTCCTTGTGGTGAAATCTCATTGTTTGACATTTACCGCTATGAGGTCAGTCCAAGAGCAATGGAAACGCAGAAAACACTTCGTGCAATGACTGACGAGAAAGCCCAAAAGGCTTTTAAAGACAAGAACTTCGACTGGGTGACCCCAGCTGGAACGTTCAGCTATGCCAGTGATGACAAACAACTGACTGCATCTGAAGTCGTCTGTATGGATCTGGATTATCTCTGTCTGCCATCGGAGATTGATGAGGAGAACGGTGACCCAGTAACGGAGCTGAAGGAGAAACTGTTGAAGGATTCCTACTTTGAGACACTGCTGTTATTCCGCTCGCCTCGCGGACGCGGATTAAAATGGTGGGTGCCCGTTGAACTCACAAAGTGCGACCATCGCACATGGTTTACTGCGATTAGGAATTATGTGATGCAGCAATATAAACTGACAAATATACAATGTGACAAACAGGTGGTCAACGAGTCGAGAGGATGTTTCCTCGGCCATGATTCTCACTGCTATCTCAAACCCGAATTGTTTGAATACTTTTAAAATATTATCACTATGGAAAAGAAGAATTTCGACCCAACACAGTGGGTCAATGCCGGAAGTGAAAGTGAGCTGCCCAAAAAGACGGCAGCTTCTGTGTCTAACCCTGCTAGCGACAGTCTTGCTTTAGCCGACAACGAGTTGGAAAAGGCCCGCGCCGTATGCAATGAACTGCTGCAGCACGGAGCCAACATCGCTGAAAGCCAAGATGACTATTATCGTCTGATTGAGGCGATGGTCGACCTGGGCGATGACGGCAAGGAACTTTGTCGCCAACTGTGCCAGCAGAGTGCGAAGTATCAGGAAAGCGATTTCGAGTACCAGTGGAAATGGGCTACAAACAACAAGAAGCGCAGCATCCATATCGCTACATTCTACGAGATGGCAAAGTCTTACGGAGTAGACCTCTCGGCCATTTCGCGCCAGTATCCTTCAGCTGACTTTACCTCAAAACCTCAATTTCCTCACAGCTCTGTAGAAAAATACACCAATCAGAAAAACTGTGCTTTAGGCAATAGTCAATCTGTTAATAATCAGAATAATAACAATAATTATTCTTCCTCTTACACGGCTTGTGCAACTGGTGCAGACAGCGGTGAGGATATTGAGGTTTTGAGGTTTTCGTTCAGTCAGACCTTCAGCCAGCATATCGACAAGAACCGACTGCCGGTCACCATACAGCACACCCTGGAGGGCAAGGAGTCGTTCGAAGAACAGGACAAGACAATACTCGCCGACCTTGACCTGCTGGCCATCGCAGAGCCCAACGTCTACGGCATCTATGGCGACAAGCGTGTTTACACGCCTTTCTATCTCTTTATCCTCGGTCCTGCCGGAATCAGTCAAAAAGGTTCCATCGATGACATCAAGCATTTGCTGACACCTATTGAGCGTTCACTGCGGGCAAGCTACTATCAGCAGCTGGCCGACTACAAAGAGCAGCATGCCGCCTGGGAGGCCAGAAAGTCGCAGCACAGAAAGGGCAGTGAGGAGGCTGGTGCAGAACCTGAAGAACCCATTTATCGCAGCCTTTTCGTATCGGCAGACAGCTCGTCAGCAGCTTTTAAGTCCGACCTCCATAGTTTCGGCGGGCGCGGCATGATATTCACGACCGAGGCCGACACACTCACGCAGGCACTGGCTCAGGAATGGGGAGCATGGACTGATGCCTTGAGACAGGCATTTCATCATGAGACGATCACTTCGACAAGAGTCAGAGACAAACAACATATTGTCATCGACGAACCTCAGTTGGGAATGCTCGTTACCTGCACGCCCAAGCAGATTACATACCTGCTCTCGCCTAAGCAGAACGAGAACGGCACCAGCTCGCGCGATCTCTTTTACTGTAGCAAGGAGAATCTCGAATGGCGTGATCCATTCAGGGGAAAAGAACCTCTTGGCGACCGCTATCAGGAGATAGGGATAATCATCAAGCAGATGTACGACCTACTAATATGTCGCAAGGAGAAACGCATTCAGATACTTCTTACAGAAGAGCAGCAGCAGGCTTTCAATAACCACTTTAAACCGCTTCTGCCTGAACAGGTTGGACTCTATGGCGTGGAATTCGCTGCCTTTGTTGTACGTATAGCACTCGTAGCCTTCCGAATGATGATGGTGCTCACCACGCTGCGCAACTTCGAACAGGGTAACCTCGCCGACACTCAACAGCAGGCTTTTGTCTGTACGGATGATGACTATCAGACAGCTATGACAATCATCGATTGCCTGGTACGCCATACCGCCTACGTCTATTCCACATTGTTGCGTCCATCTGATGACCCGCAACTGACTATACAGCCGATGAAGGCCAAGGAAAGTCAGCTTTATATGGCACTGCCAGACGATTTTGTCACCAAACAGTTTGAACAGACAGCAAAAGAGTTGAGCATACCGCTTAAATCAGCTCAGAGATATCTTGGCAACCTGATCAGCCGGTATCAGCTGGTGGAACATACCAGTCATGGACATTATGCCAAGATAAAATCCACTGGGATATGATAAGCAGAGAACCTCGAAAATAACGAGACGTAACCTCATGCCCAACGAGCCGTAATGTCGTCAAGGACGAGATTACGGCTCGTTTTTCTTTACATTTTTATCTAATATTCCTTTAACGTTTTTTAGATAAAATAACAGCCATAATATTTGCATAATTCAAGGAATTTTCGTACCTTTGTACCATAGAAAGGCAGGAAAATCCTGACCTGGATAAAGTTTCACTTAATAATCTCATACCATGAGTAAAATTCTTTACGAAGTGTATCAGAATGACATCAAGGACAGTGAGTCCGCGATGTACGGGAAGTGGTACGCCCGACTGAAAAGTATCGAAACACTGAGCACTACCAAGCTTGCGAAGCACATCTCAGAGCATGGCTCGGTCTATACCCAAGACGTTGTTGAG
>JAFSNR010000012.1 GCA_017443345.1 Prevotella sp. | reverse complement strand
TGAGCATGCATGGAACTCCCTCGTGGAGTCCTACCGGCAAATCGATGTCGCCCGCCGCAACGTCATCTCTGCCCAGGAGAACCTGCGCCAGAACCAGTCCTACTACCGTAACGGCACCACGACAATCAACGACCTCCTCGATGCCGAAAACCAACTATTGCAATCCCAAAACCGACTAACCTCCGCTCTTGCGACCTACCAAGTGCGTCTGGCCGATTACGGGCGGAAAGTGAAATAAAACCCAAGGAGACCCTACACGGATGCCGACCGTCATTCCCTTCGCCACCTCTGGCGGTAGTAGCATCAAGAACGGACGGAGCAGCGAGAGCAGAGCCAAGCTTGCTTGGGCTATGCCGTGACGGACGAAGGCGAAGCCAAGGCGTGTGATAATTTGAAAGCCGCCTATCCAGATGTGAACTGGAAGGAAGGCAAACTGCTAAACAGAGTGTCAGAGAAGGAGTTAAAGGCTTGGATAGGGAAATAAGATTCCTATTTCGTCTGCCTCGCACTGATGACGAGCCAGACACCCGCAAAGATTAGGATGGCGGCAATGAGGTGCTGCCACTGGAACACTGCCAGTCCCATCAGGAGGCTGGCAGTTACCGTTACGAAGGGCTGCACGTAGTTGTATGTGCTGACAATGGTGGATGACAGTTTGCGCTGAGAATAGACCACCAGAAGAAAGGTGATGAACGTGCAGAACACGATGATGTAGGCTATCTCGCCGATGGTACGCAGGGAGAGCGTTGTCCACTTCAGCTGCATCATGTCGTTCAACGTCAGTGGCAGCAGGAAGATGCTGGCAAAGGTGAACATCCACTTGTTGAAAGTGAACAGGCTGTACCGCCTGATGATGTCGGAGAAAATCGTCAGGTAGAGGGCAAACGAAATCTGCGAGACGAAGACGATGATGTCGCCCCGGAAGTCTGCTGCCTTGCCATTGTCTGAAGTGGTGAGCAGCACGAGGATAGCTGCACCGACGAATCCCAAGAGTACACCAGCCGCCTTTCTGAGCGTAATGCGTTCATGCAGGATGATGGCTGCCAGCAGCAGGGCGAAGATGGGCTGGGTGGTAATCTCCATCGTGGCGTTGATGGGTGAGGTGAGGCTGAGACCAAGAATCAGTCCTCCCTGTGCCAATACGATGCCAAAAATGCTGGCAGCGGCTATCCGCAGGAGATCCCGTTTGGGGACATGCTGCTGAGGTACGACTATCGAGGATAGCCAGAACAGCAGCGCAGCCCCACAGATGCGGAACGTAGCCAGTTGGAATCCCGTGACACCGCTGTTCATGGCATCCTTGCTGAACGGAGCCATCAGCCCGAACACCACCATAGCCAAGAAAAGTCCTGCATGCGCCTTTATATTGCCCATCGCAAATCCTAATAATTCTCAAAACATTTGGCAAAGTTAGTGATTTTAGGTCGTTTTTAGGTACTTTTGCAGTGATATTTAAGTGAATTTATGCCAAAAGAGCGAAACAAGGCAGACGATTACCGCGAAAAGGCGTATCAGGGCGATACCAAGGCAATGAATAACCTCGGTGTCTGCTACGAACGTGGCACTGGCGTAAAGGTCAGCCTTGAACTGGCGTTCGAATGGTATATGAAGGCTGCGGAATTGGGCGATGTCTATGGCTGCTTCAATGTTGGTGAGTGCTACTATCACGGTAAGGGCGTGGAGCAGGATGCAGTAAAGGCCTTCGAATGGTACATGAAAGCCGCTGACAAGGGTGACATGCAGTCGCAGGTGAACGTGGCTAATGCTTACTACCTTGGTGACGGTGTCGAACAAGATCATCATAAAGCTTTCCTTTGGTACAGGGAGGCAGCCTTCCAAGGCCATGTGCTGAGCCAGAAGAATGTAGGTGCAGCCTTTTGGAATGGTGACGGTGTAGAGAAGGACTTGGAGGAATGTGCTTTCTGGTATGAACTGGCAGCTAATGGCGGCGATGCCCAGGCACAGTTTGCCACAGGCTGGTTCCTGATGACCGGCACAGGCGTACCCGTCGATGAAAAGAAGGGCCTGAAGTGGATACACAAGGCCACCTTCCAAGGCTATCAGCCCGCAATAGACTATTGTAAGGAACATGGTTATAAATGGTATTGAAAGTATGATAACCATCGATACGACAAATATGTGCTCGCACCTGCAACGTAAGCTATTCGAAGAGGATGGCATATATCATTCTCTATGGATAACCATGCAGGATGACCCGGAACTGACTGCAATAGTCCGCTCTCGCCAGCTACATATCTATCGCAATGGAATTAAGGTATTGGTACTAGCAGGCAAGTCTGCACCAAAGATTATCAAGGAGGACCCGATTAGTGAGCTTTTACAAATTGAGCGAATCAAGTGGATGGAGCAACGCTTCAATAATGCCTTGGCTGCCATTAAAGATGAGTCTGCTGCTTCGTTGAAGGCTATCAAAGAAGATGTTGCCGAACTCAGCAAATACTATGGCAGTGAGTTGTGGAAACTGGACTTTGCTGCTGATGAAGCAGGGAATCTTCCCCCAGACCTCAAACGCGGAGTACTATCAGAAGATGGTATTTGGAATCTGCTCTCTGACTATCGTGATATTCAAAAAAAGAAGCAATGAAGAAACGAAAAATCAAGTATTCGGCAATAATCTTCCTCTGCTGGTTTGTACTTTTGGTCTTGCTGGTGGATGGAGTCCTGAAGTTCCAGACATTGGTTGACTATTTCGGGTCGTATGCATTGGTAGAGGTCGCATTGCTGCTGTTGGTTCTTCTACCGACACTTGCAGTTTACGCATTTACAAAAGAAAAAAAGTGATGGCAAATGCTCTGTTATATTATCTTATATTCATCAATGTCGTGACCTTCCTGGTCTATGGCATTGATAAGTGGAAGGCTAAGCAAGGCAGCTGGCGCATATCGGAAGCAACTTTGCTGATACTTGCTGTTTTCGGCGGTAGCATCGGGGCTTTGCTTGGCATGAAGGTTTGGCATCATAAGACGATGCATAAGAAGTTCAAGTATGGACTTCCCCTGATTCTCTTGGCACAGATAGCACTTATTTATTTCATCTGCAACTTTTCGCATCGTTCTTACGTCTAACAGATAGAGATTGAAAGAGAACGAACATGAAGCTATTAGGAAACATCATCTGGTTAATCTTTGGCGGACTGCATACTGCCATTGAGTATTTCATCGCCGGACTGGTACTAATGATAACCATCATCGGCATCCCGTTCGGCTTGCAAAGCATGAAACTGGGAATGCTGGCCATCTGGCCGTTCGGCTCGAAGGTGAAGTGGAAGGAGTCGCAGCCGGGCTGTCTGAGCATGTTCATGAATGTGCTGTGGTTCTTCGTGGGCGGCATCTGGATTTGTCTCACCCATATCTTCTACGGCCTGCTGCTCTGCATCACCATCATCGGCATCCCCTGGGGAAAGATGCACTTCCGGCTGGCAAAGCTGGCCTTGTCACCATTCGGAATGGAAGTCGTATAGCCCATGAACAAAGACGAGAAACGTGAACTGCGGCGCAAGCGGCTGATGGAGAACAAGGCCTATCAGACGATGAACGGCCTGACACGCTACATGGATCGATACTATCTCGATGCACTTATTGGCATCATTCCTGGCTGGGGTGATGCCATTGCCTTGCTCAGTGTCGTGCCGTTCGTCTATTTCTCGTCGAGAGTCATCAAGAGCATCCCTCTGACGCTGGCCGTCCTGAACAATGCCCTTCGCGACGTATTGATGGGCATGATACCGTTCTTCATTGGCGACATTATCGACTTCTTCCATCGAGCCAACATCCAGAACATGCAGATGATTCAGGGCTTCGTTGACGGTGACGAGACCATCATCAAACAAGTAAACCAAAGAGCCTGGCAGTCAGCCATCGTTCTCATCGTCCTGCTCTTGTTCATAGCCCTGATGATATGGGCACTCGTCAGCTTCGGCAGCTACCTGTATTCATTGGTGGCATCCATCTTCCGATAAGAATATATTGGCTTATAAAAAGCTTACAAAGCCCCTTGGAATCCCTTATAAATCGGGAAAACTTTGCTGCCGCGCAGGCAGCTGTCGAAGAGTGATATTTAATCTATTGAAAATCAAATAATTAATTATGAGAGGTTAAGGTATTACTTCAATACTTTAACCTCTCGTTTTTTCTATAATAAGCCTATTAAAAATAGCCGCTATTCCGTGTGCCAATCGCAAATAATAGCAAACGGGATAACTTTTTTAAGAGCAACTGTTGATGACTCTCAGAAGACGCTGTTTAGCTTAAAAACATTTAAGATTGATATTTTTTTTGCTCTTTCTCTTATGAATTGGTACGGATTCTCACAAAAAAGCTGTATCTTTGTGGCGTGAACGAACGTAGAGACATCATAGTATCAAATACATTGGCTGGCATCGGCAAAGGTGAAGTTGCTGGTTATCTTTGTCATGCTTATTGCCATAAGGGTTTCTGTGAATTCAAATATAATAACAATGTTTATAGGCTGAAGGTTGGTGAATGCCTTATCATCAGACGTGGCGACTTGGTGGAACGTGTCAACGAAAGCGATGACTTCCATGTAGATGTGGTTTATGTCACTCCGGAGTTTATTGAGGTTTCCACACCACATAGTAACTATGGCATGAAAGGGTCGATGGCTTTGTTCAATGACCCTATTTTACACCTTAACCCTGAGCAGCAGAAAGTGTGCGCACTCGACTTTGACTATATCAAACGGCGTTTGGCTTTGACAACTCACAACTTCCACCGTGATGCCATGATCAATGCAATCCAGTGCATGATTATCGATTTCTTCGACTTCCATGCATCACTATATGGGAATGAGAAGATAACTTCGCAATATGCTGATTTGATGGAGCGTTTCTTGGCATTGCTGGAACATGGAGATTTCCGCAAGAACCGCGACATCGGCTACTATGCTGACAAGCTTTGCGTCACCACGAAATATTTGTCGGAAGTGTGCAAGAAGGTAAGCGGTTTTCCTGCCAACTACTGGATTAACCGATACACGGTGCTTGATATTAGTCGCCAGTTACGAGACAAGAAACGCTCATTCACCGAACTCACCTACCTATACGGTTTCTCATCTCCTAGCTACTTCAGCCGCTATGTGCAGAAGTATCTCGGTGCTTCGCCTACTGACTTTAGGGAGTAAAAACATGCTTTTGACTTTCGGTCGAAATCGCTCTCGCTCGGCAGAATGAGCAAGTTCTTCTGCACTCGCTTAATCGCGATTTTCGGTAAAAAGTGAAAGAATCCCCGTAATTATTGTCAAAATAGTTGCGGGGATTCTTCGTACCTTTGCACCGTCGAATATTAAAACGTATAACAATATGAAGAAAATGATGATTTTCGCAGTGCTGGTTATCGTAAGCATGACGGCATTTGCACAGGTGAGTAAAGAAGAACAGGAGCTTATTGACCTCTCAAACCAGAAATGGACGTGGATGGCAGAGAAAAATGCCGACCGCCTCAGTGAGTTATTCCTTGAGAATGCGCAGTTCGTTCATATGGGTGGATACTGGGGTAAGGCTCAGGAACTACAGATAATTCGTTCGGGTGGCATCTGGTATAAACACGCTGAGGTACATTCCCAAGAAGTAAAGTTTGCCGGTAGTACGGCCACAGTTTATAGCCGCATTCATCTGACAGCAGCTGTGGGTGGCAACGAGGTGGTTAACCCCTTCATCGTTTCTGAGGTATTCGTTATGGAGGACGGCAAATGGAGACTGTCTTTATTGGCATTTACAAGAACAATTGGAGATTAGCAATATGAAGAAGATTCTAACTCTGGCAGCCATGATGCTGCTGACCGTAATGGGACTGAGTGCCTGCACGGCAAAAACAAACAAGGCCAACGGAAGGAGCAGCGAGAGCCATCAAGCTCGCTTGAATGACCGAGTCGTGACGGACGAAGGCGAAGCCAACCAAGAGGCTGGTGAGTCAACAAACGAAACAACAAAGAAAGAGATGACAAATTTGAAAGGAAAGAAAGTTCTGGTTGCCTACTTCTCATGGAGTGGCAACACACGCGAGGCGGCACAGTACATCGCCCAGAAGACGGGTGCCGACGAGTTTGAAATCATCCGCGAAAAGGCGTACCCCACGGAGTATAACGCCTGCACAGAGGATGCCAAGGCGGAGAAGGAGGCCGGCGAGCGTCCTGCCATCAAAGGCAAGGTGGAAAACATGGCACAGTATGATGTGGTGTTCGTCTGCGTCCCTGTATGGTGGTACACGGCACCGATGCCCGTCTTCACATTCTTAGAGCAGTACGACCAGAAGGGCAAGACGGTCATCCCGTTCTGCACGGCTTACAGTGGTCCGTCATCGACACTGCGCGATATCGTGAGTGCCACACCTAAGAGCGACCATCGCGACGGAATCTGTGTGGTGACCAAGGAACAGGGTGGCAAGGATATGGACAAGAAGCATGGCAAGATTGACAAGTGGCTCACCGAAATAGGATTCTAAGCGTATGAAGAAATTGTTTGCAATCATCATGAGCGGCCTGCTACTAGCATCGTGCGCCGATCAAAAACAGACCACAATGGGTATTACGAAGGAACAGATATCCTTTCCCATTGGCCAGCGGATAGACAATCCCGCGTTTACAGGCGAGGCTTATCTGAAGCCGCTGATTAGCGTAGATTCTGTGTTTAATTTTCCACAAACCAATGTCGTGACGTTCGGCCCTGCGGCACACAGCAGTTGGCATCGTCATGGTGGTATGGTTGTGCTGGTGACTGACGGTGTAGGACTCTATCAGGAGGAGGGCAAGCCTGCACAGATTCTGCGTCGCGGTGACGTATTGCAGATTCCTGCAGGAGTGCGCCATTGGCACGGAGCCACAAGGGACAACTGGTTCTCTCAGGTAGTGATTTATGATTCGGCTTGGAAACCTGCAGAAACATACAATGACAGCGACAATTCCATTTCGGATGAGTATTACAATGGATTAGAGATGGAGGAGTATGCGCACCAGACCACAACTGACAGCCTGATGTTTGCAGCCCCTGACTCCACGCTGTCATTGCCGACATTCAACGGGCCGATTCGTCTGGAAAATACGGTGGATGCTCCAAATGTGGCAGGTTCTCCAGGACTTCACTACGTCGTGTTCGAGCCCGGTGTCATTAATGCCTGGCACACCCATCCCGGAGGCCAGATACTGATAGCAACCGACGGCATCGGATACCATCAGATAGAAGGTCAGCCTGTAGAGGTATTGCATCCAGGCGATGTCGTGATGTGTCCGCCCAATGTGAAGCATTGGCACGGTGCCGCACCCAATTCGCGCTTCGCCCACCTGGCTGTAGGTACCAATCCAGATCGTCCAGCCGTAGTGTGGACTGACGAAATACTGAGTAAAGAGGAATATGAGCAACTTCCAAAGGAATGAAATGAGAAAATCAATGACTACAATGATGATGCTGATGACTTCTATGTTGGGTTGTGCAGCCTGTTCATCGGACGGTGCTTCAAAAGAGGCAGCAGACGTTTCAGCCAATGACGACGTGCCGACGGATTTCCAGATACAGTACACGACTGCGGTGCCTTCGGAGTTTTTCCAAACAGCTTCGCAGCAGGGTACAATAGAATTGGTGGAGTATGAGTCGAAGGACTATACTTCTGCCAGTCGGCCCATGACCCACAAGCCAGCCTACGTCTATGTACCTTACGGCTACGACCCATCACAGAAATACGACGTTATTTACCTGCTGCACGGGTGGACAGGCGTTGCGCAGGAGTATTTCCTGGGACGTAGCGGTAATAGTCGCACAGGGCTGGTGAACATCTTCGACAACCTGATACAGCGCGGACTCTGCCGTCCGTTCATCGCCGTATCGCCCACATGGGATAAGGATAACCGTTCTAAGGATTGGGGCGAGAGCACCCGCGAGGCAGCCGTCTTCTCGCAGGAGTATGTGAACGACCTCATCCCAGCCGTCGAGACGCGCTACTCCACCTATCTGACAGAGGCGACACCCGAAGGCATCCTTGCCTCGCGTGCCCATCGTGCCATCGGCGGTTTCTCGCTGGGCAGCATCACGACGTGGTATGTCTTCGAGCAGGCTTTTGCCTACAGCCGTATGTATCTGCCCATGAGCGGTGACAACTGGAGTCAGGGTATGTATGGCGGAGCCTACTATCCTGATGCAACTGCAAAGTTCCTGGCAGACCTTGTGAATGCCTCAAACTACAAGAACGACTTCTACGTGTGGTATGCCGTGGGCACCGAGGACGTGCGCATTGACCAGACCCACAACCAAGCACTGGCGATGGCGAAACTCACCGGCACATTTAACAGCTCGAACTTCTCCTACCACATGAAGGAGGGTGGCCGTCACGACTTCAATGCCGTATGGGAATTCTGCTACCATGCCTTGCAGTTCTTTTTTCCACCCACAAACACTGAGACCATGACGAATTATTACAACCGCCAGACCCATATCAGCGACGTAATGAACGACCCGACATTCGGTGACTACGGACGGCTGATATTCCCCGTGAATACGGGCTACTGGAGCGGCACGACGCTGGAACAGTTGCAGCTGACGTGGTACAACTACATCGACCCCGACAAAACGGTGGAGGTGTGCAACTATCTCCGTGCCCATGCCGACAACTGTTTCATCGACATCTATACAGAGGCCGAGAAACAGGCTAATCCAGAGTTGCGCAACACAGGGCTGTTCTTCTTTCGGGGCAACAGCAATGCCCCCTTCGCCATTTGCAACGCAGGTGGTGGCTTCTCCTACGTGGGAGCCATGCACGACTCATTCCCCCATACCCTCGAACTCTCGAAGTTGGGCTACAATGCCTTTGCGCTCATCTATCGTCCCGGCGATGCCTACGAGGACTTGGCCCGCGCCATCGCCTACATCTGCGACCACGCCGACGAGTTGGGTGTCAGCCGCACAGGCTACTCGCTCTGGGGTGGCTCCGCTGGCGCACGGATGGCAGCAACACTCGGCAATAGTGCCAACCTCCGTTCGTTGACAGGGCGCACCGACTTGCCACAAGCCTCGGCAGTCATAATGCAATATACTGGCTACACCACTGTTTCGCCATACGACGGCCCCACCTACGCCTGCTGCGGCACTAACGACGGCATCGCCTCGTGGCGCACCATGCAGAGCCGTCCCGAAAGCCTCTCAGCCCTCGGCATCCCTACTGAGTTCCACTCGTACAGCGGTCTTCCCCACGGCTTCGGCCTTGGCACTGGCACCGTAGCCGAAGGCTGGCTCCAAGATGCCGTCCACTTCTGGCAGAGCCAGTCAGGTGCAACAGCCATCCGTTCAGCAAAAGCAAACACAAGACAACAAGATTCCGTATATTCCTTGAACGGCATCCGTCGCAATACGATGCAACGGGGAATCAATATCGTGGATAGGAAAAAGGTGATGACGAAGTAACAGCGAATAATCGCACTGTTTCGGCGGGCGGAAGTGAAAAATGCAACATTTCCGCCCGCTTTTCGTCACTTTTAACAGTATAAAGAAAGTAATTAGCGGGACTTTTCGTATCTTTGTCGCAAAAAGAGAGAGAGCGAATGATGAAACTAAAACAAATCCTTTGCTGTGCTATGCTCATGCTTTCTGTATCGGGCTTGGCACAGGTTTCTGCAGGTCTGCACATACCGACCCGCAGTGAAGTTGGTCCGCAAGCCATGCCGAAAGAAGTGGCACCTGTTGAGGCTCCTTTCCAGTTCCAACTGGCAGTCGTAGACCATAGCAAATTTGACGCCCGGTGTGAAATGGTGAAGTTGAAAAAGGGAATCAGCGCCAGGTATAAGCATGCAGCCAAGAACCGTCAGGTTATCCAGGCAGCCATTGACAAATTGTCGGATATGGGTGGTGGTACGGTGGTGATTCCTGCCGGTCCATGGGAGACAGGCCGCATAGAATTGAAGAGTAATGTAAACCTTCACCTCAGCGATGGTGCCGAACTGCACTTCAGTGGACTCATCCGCGACTATTTGCCCGTGGTGTTTACCCGCGATGAGGGTATCGAAATCTACTCGCTCGGTGCATGCATCTATGCCCACAAGGCTGAGAACATCGCCCTGACGGGTAACGGCAAACTTATCGGTGCTTCGACCGATTGCGAAATCTATCAGAACAACAAGGAGAAGGCTCTCAACATCGAGAAGACCACCCGTAATGGTGAACAGCCTTTGGCCGAGCGCATCTACGATGGTGTGCAAAATAGTGGCGAGGTTTTCTTGCCGAAGACCATAGCCCCCATCGATTGTAAGAACGTCTTGGTGGAAGGTGTAACGCTGGAACAAGGTCTGTATTGGAATGTTGTGGCTCAGTATTGCGATGGCGTCATCATCCGAGGGGTGACGGTCAGCAGTTTTGGTCATGGCCGTACTGACGGCGTGGATATCGAGTCAACCAAAAATGCACTCGTAGAATACTGCTCTCTCGATTGTCAAGACGACTGCTATACCATGAAGTCGGGGCGTGGCGTTGATGGGGTACGTGTGAACCGTCCTACTGAGGGGGTCGTGGTGCGCCACTGTCTGGCCCTACGTGGCGCTGGCGGCATTGTCTGCGGCACCGAGGTGGCAGGCGGTGTGAAGAACATCTATTGCCACGACTGTATTTTTGATGGAACCGATCAGGCCTTCCGTGTCAAGTCGCTGCGCACCCGTGGCGGCGGTGTCAGTAACCTGTTCGTTGAGCGAGTCCGTGCTCGTGTGCTCCACTATGCTATGTTCTGCGACATGCTGGGCAGCGTCAAGTGGGGTGGCGACCTCGCCAAGCGCTATCCCGACGGAAAGAATCCTCCCAAGGTCAATAAGTACACACCGTACTTCCACGACATCTCCGTCCACGATGTCATCGTTGAGGACTGCAAGGAGCTGATTCACTACATCGGTCAGCCCGAACGTCCCGTCAAGAACGTGTTCTTTGGTAATGCTGATGTGAAGTGTGACAAAGTGGGCTTCCTGCGTGATGCCTCCAGCTTTGCCATGAAGGATGTGCGCATCACTTCCGACGACATCGCGCTGTCGCTCGACGGCTGTTCCACCGTCAGCATCTTCGGTGTCAACAACGTCACGCTTCAGCAACCCTTGCAGGTCGTCCAGCAGGGCGTGCCGTCAAAGTATGTCAGCGTTCAGGCCGTTCCCATGCAGCCAGTCACCTACAATAGTGTTTGTCCTGGTCAGGTGTGGTGCGACACCGATGGCAAGCCCATCCAGGCGCATGGGTTCCAGATATGTGAGATTGACGGCACCTATTATTGGTATGGTGAGAACAAGGCCGACGCTATTATGGGTACCAATCGTATGTTCGGTGGCGTGCGTTGCTATTCGTCTAAGGACTTTTACAATTGGAAGGACGAGGGACTTATCCTTGCCCCAGCGGAACACGACTATCTGTCGCCCATCCATTACTCGCAAAAGCTGGAGCGTCCGCACATCATCCGTAACCCCCGTACGGGCAAATTTATTCTGTGGGCTAAGAGTCAGGCCGACGACGGCTATTTCGCCATCTTTCAGGCCGACCGCTTCATGGGGCCATATACCTTTGTCCGCAACCTGCAACCTGAAGGCTTTGGCGTAGGTGACTTCGACATGTATGTCGACCCGCAGACAGACAAGGGCTATGTATGGTTCGAACGTCCCCACTGGGAAATGATCTGTGCCGAACTCACTGACGACATGACCAGTGTGACCGATGTGTACTCCGAGCACTTCGTCGGCCAGAAGCCGCCGTTCACCCGTGAGGCTCCTGCTCACTTCCTGTTGGATGGCCGTCATTATGTCTTTACCAGCGGCACTACGGGCTATACGTCAAATCCATCCGAAGTGGCGGTCTTTACCGACTATCATGGTGAGTATCGCTCGCTGGGTGACCCACACCTCAATGACAGTACCGCCTCATCGTTTAACTCACAGATTACGGGTGTCATCCGCATCCCTGGTAAGAAAAACCTCTGGGTGGCACTGGCCGACCGGTGGGAACCGTTCACCACAGGGACAGACTTCGCCAAGCGTACCTTTGCAGCAAAGAGCAAGGCATATGAGCACTATAAGGTTCAGGCGCGCAAAGCCAAAGGCGAAGAACCTACCGTGATGGATCGCCGCTATGAGTTGGTAGGTGCTTCCCATGCCGTTTATCATGCCGCCTATGTCATGTTGCCCATCACATTTGATGCTCAGGGCAAGCCCACCATCGAGTGGCGTGACGAGTGGCGGCTTGAAGAATTTGAATAATCTCTGGCAACCGTGATGCTGACATCAAAATGTCACAGTGTCACGGCTGTGACATTTTGCAGCCTAAGAACCCAAAACAGCCTATTTTCAGCAAAAAGTGAAAGAAGACCCGAAATTATTATCAAAATAGTTGCGGGGATTCTGTGTAACTTTGCACCCAGTTAATAACTGGTCGCGAAGATGCTCACGCTCGGCAAATGCAAACGAGTTTGCTTTGCTCTCGCTTAATCGCATCCTTGCACCATCAAATAAAGTATGAACTATATGAAGAAACTGAATCTTTTCGGCGCATTGGCTGTAGCAGCCGTCGCCATCGCAGCAATCAGCTGCACGGAGCAAAAGCAGGAGCCGCAGGGCTTGGTGATTGAGAAGCAGGGCGTGTTCTCGTCGGGCGGACGGGTGACGGAGGCCATTCCGG
>JAFSNR010000087.1 GCA_017443345.1 Prevotella sp. | reverse complement strand
GTTTTTTCGGCTCAGTTGCAATAGTCCGTGGATGAACTGACACACCATCCTAACCAAATAATACTCGTAAACGAAACATGAAGAAGGGCAAATCCTGTATGCCTCTGAGCTGTGCCCTGAAGCCTTTGATCTTTGAGTTGAGTGATTCTGCTGATGCGTTGGTAGACCTGTTGGTAAAGTATTCCAAGATCTCTGTTTCTTTCTGCCGTATGGTATCCCTGACCGAAATGAGTTCCCTGATAAGGCTTTTCCCGATATCCTTGCACCACTCGTCAAGTCTGGGCTTGGCTTCCTCCGGCGTAATCTTGCTCTTGAAGAGGCAGCGCAGCCTGTGAACGAGGTTGTAGGCCGTCTCCATCCTCGGCTCCAGTTTGAAGAGTACTTCCATTTCCGCCTTTTGTCTCTCCGTCCACTTATCTCTCGATTTCATCAGGGGATAGCGCACATGAGTGAGCAGTTCGACCTTGGTCTCATAGACCTTCTTTCCCTTGACCTCCAGCTCTATCTTTGGCGGTGTAAAGCGTGTGTTCTTGCGCACGGGCTTCGGGCCTCGCACCTTGCCCTTGTACTTCTTGGGATGCTTCTTTCGGTAGTTCTTGCGCTGCTTCTGGTTCCTGGCAAGCCGGTTCTTGAACTCGCGCTCCTGACGTTTCACCTCTGCCACGGCGGCACGCTTGAGTTTCATTCGCATTTCGCCAAGTCCGTCTCCGCAGAGCTGCATGATGTGGAAGCAGTCGATGACGATGGTTGCCCAGGGGAAGGCCTGCCGGATGATGGAGTACATCGAGTCGGAGAAGTCCATCGTCACCTCCTTGACTCGTCTGCGGATTTCCTCTGGCACCTTCATGAGCACCTTAACCACCTCGTCGGCAGTAGTACCCCTGACGACTGCGGCGAGCGTACCCTGCTTGCCCTTGCCGGCCTTGCGCGAGAAGAAAGTGAAGAGGTCGTCGCAGAGCATCGACTCGTCAATGCTCATCTGCTCATCGAAGTTCTCTGCCAGAAGCATCCAGTCCTCAGCGTGTTCCTTCTGGTCCCACTGTTCGAAACCACTCAGGTGGTGCTTGTAGGCACGCTCCAGACTATTCCCGCATATCTTGAAGAAGCGACCAACGGAACGGGCCGTCACCGGGTACGTATCCAAGAGCTTCTTTTAAAAAAGCAGCGAACTCTGCGCTGTAACCCGTGCCTTCGGCGGCAAGCGGTATGCGGTTCAGAATGACGTTCCCGCCATCCTCGGCCTCCCATCTGCGACGGCGGACATGAAGCACCACCTTCAGCTCACGAAGAGGGAAGTCATGGATAATCCTCGGCTCCGTGAAACCGTTGGGCTTCAGGTCGTGCCACTCCTCGTCACGGAGGTCACGCTCGTCCATATAGACATGCAGAAGGACTATCTCCGTCTTCGTCTCATCATACTTGCCGGTATGTTCCTCCTCGGCGTTGGTTATCTCAAAGTACTTCAGCATGTCCTTGGGGAACATATACTGAAGCAGCGTAGTGCTGTCGAATGTGTTATTTTTCTTTGCCATGGTGCAAAGGTACACATTCTATTTCAAATTCGTTTCGTTTGCGTGTATTATTTGGGTAGGCGGTGTGTCAGTTCATCCACGGACTATTGCAACTGAGCCAAAAACACTCCTCGAATGTGCTGGCTCTGCGAGCCTATGTGTAAAGGCTGATACATCCACTTGTGAGAGCAAACTCTCCCAGATGTCTGCCTCATCTTTCCATGTCCCCTGTCGGGTCTGCCCATTCTCTGAGCAACGAACTTCCACTGCAAGATTGACCCTGTGCTCCATTCTTGGAGAACAACGGGCTCTGCCCTGAAAAAAAATGTCTTGTAACTTTATTATAATTAATCGCTTATGAAAGAAAGAATGATCAAACATCATCGGAGGGCGAGTGAGGACTCGAGGATGTTGCTGCTGAAAGAGCAGCATGGGTACGCCGGCATCGGCGTGTACTGGGAAATCGTGGAACGTATCATGACGTGGGGCGACGGACAGTACCCCAGGAAGGAACTGGTAAAGGCAATACGCAGTCCGCAAGCGCCCAAGAAGTTAATCAACAGCGTCCTGGATGACTTCTTCCTCTTCGACCGCAATGACTACAACGACGTGGTGCTCAACTGGATACCTGTGGGTGAGTGCCTGGACGTGGATCTGGATCAACTACGGCGTAGCCTGCGGAGGCAGAAGGAGGAAGAAGAGGAGCGGAGACGAGCCTTCGAGATGAGGCAGAAGTGGTTGCCGCTGGAGGCTCGCCCTCAAGGCGATGATGCCATCAACTTCTCTATCGATTTGGATGATGATCCGTAATCGGGACTCTACTTAATTTAGGGTTATAGAACAAAAACAGTAAAAACACCAAAGTCGATGTCTGAATCTGTCATCTACGATGCCCGATTTCTATGTGATGTACGTTTATCCAGTCTGAGAGCGAGCTCTCACTGTCTAAACCTCCATCCCATTAGTCCCTGGCCAAAGCCATGGACTCAGACATCGCCTTAATCACGTGCTTTAACGTCAAATGCTACAGCTAAGATAAACTTGCTTTGCACTTGCCGAGCACTGGGAAGTCATCTTAGACGACAACACTCAGTTGTCTTCGTCGATGCCAGGCAAAAACAACGCTTCGCTCAAAAACAATGCATTGCTGGTTGTTTCCTGCAACTACTGATTGTACACAATAGGACATGTTTTTTTTAGTGGAGCGAATGCGGAACGGTGTTTTTGCCGCAATGCGGTCTGGGTTCCATGGAACCCGTGGAGGGAATGGATGCGGAGTGAAAGCTCGCTTTCAAACTCAAACAGACATTACCTACACGTGATACTTGAAGAGTTCAGACCGCAGAAGCGGGTTTTTTTATGTTTTTGTCTTTAGTATTATAATTGATTTAACTGAATTTGAGAGATATGAATGACGATGCATTTAGATTGGTGCAACGGTCTGTGGAGATGAATTCCACGACTGATGACGAGCGGTGGCTGGAGCAGCTGCGCATCACCCGCGACAAGGAACTGCCACCCATGCATTTCCTGTTCCGCATCTTCGGGAAACCATGTTTCCCACGGGGCGAACTGGTGGCGGTGACGGGTAAGGCCAAGAGCGGAAAGACGCTGTTCAACTCGTTGCTGATGGCAGGATGTGGCCTCACCCCTGACCCCTCTCCGAAAAGAGAGGGGGAAGCCTACGGCGGGGAGGGGAGGAGTGGATGTTACAGTTTGCCGTTTCTGCAGAGGGTTATGGAGGATCCGCCGAGGGTGCTGTGGTACGACACGGAGCAGAGTGAGCAGTCCACACAGGACATCCTGCGGAACAGGTTGCTGAGGATGATCGGCCTCACCCCCGACCCCTCTCCGAAAAGAGAGGGGGGAGTTAAAGGAGAGGGGGGATTGAGAGAAGGGTCGCTACGCTCAAAATCGTACAAAATAGATACAAAATCTGACGAAGAACTGGATGATTTTAATTCAGATTTTGATAGATTTCTCGGCGAAGCCGATACCCCAGAACAACACTTTGACGTATTTAACGTCCGCAGCCTGCACTACGAGGAACGTATGAGGCTGTTCAAGACGGCCGTGCGCAAGTTCCGGCCTGCACTCGTCGTGCTCGATGGCGTGCGCGACCTGATGGCGGACATCAACGATGGCATCCATGCACAGGAGGTGGTGGAGGATCTCATGAAGCTGGCGCAGGAGACGGACTGCTGCCTGGTATGTGTGCTGCACCAGAACAAGGGTGCCGAGGACCGCAACCCGCGAGGATGGATTGGCACGGAGTTGATGAACAAGGCGTTCGAGGTGTATGCCTGCGAGAAGCTGAAGCCGGAGAATATCTTCATGGTCGAACAGACGCATACCCGTAAGTACGACCTGGGGGAACTGATGTTCTTCCGCATGGATCCCGAGACGGAGCTGCCGGTGGCG
>JAFSNR010000086.1 GCA_017443345.1 Prevotella sp. | reverse complement strand
GAGGTTCCATAGGGCAAGCAGCCCTTGGTGGGTTCTTAGGGCAAAGCCCTGAGTCCCTCGGAAGAGCCCACAACTACGAAAGCGAAGCTCGTAGTTATAGTGGGCTATATCAAGGGCAAGCCCTTCATCTCCCTGCACGCATGTTACGGCACTTGCCGGCTATGGATAAAGTCTATCAGATACTGGTTAATGTCGCAATGGGTGAAGCTGTCATCCACCTTGAACTTGCCACCGAAATGTTCCGACCAAAAATCAACGCAGAAGTCATCAGGGTAGAGGACGATTTGTCTCCCTATGAGCTTCTTCATCATTTCGTCTGTCAGATTATTGCCAACGCCTACTGCCAACCATTCGATATCAGGATAAGCCAACGTGCCAAGCAGGGCAGTCTTCTCTTCTTGGACAACGACAGCCTGTCTGCCATACAACAGGTGTTCACCAAAGAACACGTTAGGGTCAACATAATAGTCGAAAGCATACCAAGAATAGAGATGATTGACAAGTGCATCATGATTGAGGATTGATCCGTCATCTACATTGAAGTGTATGACATTACCTCCAACAATCATCCCCTTACGGTTAATCCGAGGCAGCACAGTGCCATAATGCTCTCCCTTCACTTCATCAGTCGCTCCCAACCGATAACGCATGACAAGATGATCAATCCTGTTTTGCATATTCGGGCTGTCCCCTAACACGCTGTCCAAATAGTCTGTCAAAGAGGAATAGCGAGGGACAAAGCCGTCTTTAGGTATCTCTACGAGAGATCGCTGATAGGCAGGAGCCTTGGTTGCGAGTATCTGTTTCAATTCTTTCTCGTCCATGTCGTATTCATTTTATGCAGATTATGCAATTATGCAGCATGAATAATGTGAATAATGAATAATCATGGATTACTCTTTTAGGAGTCTTGACACCTTACTCTGCGAGATCCTGAGCTGTTCGGCAATGGCTGTCTGCGTCATTCCCTTGGCAGAGAGTTCTCTGACACGGGACTTCACCTCATCCCTATCGTTGCCGCTTTCTATACTCAGATGCTCCTGCTCAGTTCCAAAGCCACGACTGATAAAGCCCAGATTACCACATTCATCCTTACGACGCTCATAAATAGCCACATGGTCAGCGCCCATCGTCAACTCACCATTTCGCCACTTGCACTGTTTGACATAAACAAGGTTTGGGTCAATGCTGGATTGTGCTATTCCTATAGCGTCATCAATCAGCTGGTTTATCTTGGCTGAGCCCTGCATGGCCGAAAGGGAAAGAGGGACATTACCAGAGTACATCTTGGGAACATGATTGAGAACCACTAACGTCCAGTTGTATTTCTTCTTCAAGGTATTTAGTGAAGCCATCAGAGTTCCCGCATCAGCACTTCTGTCAAGCGACTGTCCCAAGGCTGTGATATTGTCAATAAACACGACATCCACATAATTGGCAACTGCCACTTCCTCTATCCCTTTAAGTACATCCTCTGCAGGATGCTCTTTATCCATCTCAGCACGAAGAAAGGTGGAAGGGAAATTGGGACTCTCATAGCGGTTGCCAAGTTGACGGGGTGTCATTTCGCAGTCCACATATAACACCCGCTTGCCTTGTTCGGCAATATATCTTGCTATCTGCATAGCAAAGATTGTCTTGCCAAT
>JAFSNR010000085.1 GCA_017443345.1 Prevotella sp. | reverse complement strand
GAACGTCTAGGCTTATCGCTACAAGGCGTAATCCTGCTTCACGAATTGCACGGTTCGCAAAATATGAGGTCTGTATCACTCTGTACCTTCCTTCCTGAAGTCTTCTTGAAACTCCATGTTCTTGTGTGCCTCCGACAGTCCGGCTTCTCTGCCTTTGAGATAGCCGTCAATATAGCCATCCTTGTATTCGCTGAATACTCGTAAACTGATGGCGAGAATGCCTAAAACAAGGGTTGCTATCACGATTAAGCCGACAATACAGCCCACAGTTCTCACCTCCTACCTTAGCCGCAAGCACTCCACCCACAAGACGGGCTCTTAACGCAGCCGCTCTCATGAATGAGGGTATTCTGGCCGCAATGTGGGCATGTGTCGCCGTGAATGTCAGGCTCAGGAGGGAGCTCCGAGACATCAATATTTATGGAGTGAGCCTTTTCGTTGTTGAGCTTCCCGAACTTTTCCTTTGTGAGCTGTAGCCTGTCGATGGTCTTTGCCTTAGTCATTTCCAAACCTCCCAGTTAAAGACTTTAGCGAGTTTGTTGTAGTTGTTCCTGCCCGGCATCATGTTAAAGTTTTCGTAGTTCGTGATTATGCTTTCCTGAGAGCCGATGAGAGCCGCGAGTGATTTCTGAGTAAAGCCCGCGTTCACCCGTTGGGATTTCAGGTTGTCGAGATTGTCGAACACAAAATCAGGTATATATCTTTCCTGCCTGCCCATCACGAAGCTACCTCCTGTATCTTTTCCCCAATGAGCTGGGCATCAGTGCGGGTAGTAATCCAGCCGCCTATGACTTCCCTGAAGACGTGGTGAATGCCCTGCTTACCCTCGTAATAAAATTTGTATCCATCATTGTCTGGCTTATATCCTGTTGAAGAAGATTCTCTCTTGTCCGCTCCTAGTTGATAGACATGCCCTTCTTGAAATGTATAACTCACTGGTTTGGGCAATCCTTCCGCATCTGAGTAACCTATTTCCACTACTTCATACTTCTTGCGCTTCTGCCTTAACTCAGATGAAGCAGAGGCATATTTCGGCCTCACTCGCTCCTTGATACTTTCCCATTCGAATATCCTCGCTAGCACGTTATAGTTCCTTATCGTGGGATACCTAACTCGTTGCTCATATTTCCTGAGTCCTCTTATCGATATTCCACTACGCTGGGAAAGCTCCTTTAGTGATAGACCTAATTTCATTCGACAGCTTATCAGGCCGTTCATTCTCTCCATCGCTTCAGGAATAAAACGTATATTATTCCCATTATTCCCCATCAACGGCCTCCTCTACGTACCTGTCGGGCCAACCGTATATCGCCGCTCGGTCTCCATCGGAGAGTTCTAGACCTACCGGCAACTCTATTCGGTAGCCTTTTCGCTTCAGTACAATCCTCACCAATAAATCTCGCAGTATATTCACAACATCACCTGCTTCCTTCGAAATGAATTGTTCATAACAAATCCTGATACATGCGAATAACGGTTGCTGTATTTGTGCAGGCAGTTCTCACAAAGACTTACCGCTGAGTTGTTCAGCCTCAGATGCCACACCGCTCTGTCATACCCGCACGTCGGGCAAGTGTAGTGAGTAATCATGAGTTAATCCTCCTATTCCACGCTCCTATGGCTTCCTCTTTGTCCCTGTAATCTTTTGTCATGAGAAAGCAATTTGAGCATCGAACGTAAGAAAAGCCATTCTCGCATTTGAATAGCTTGGCCTTCTTTCCACACATCGGGCACGGCAGAAGTCCGTTATGTCTGCTTTTTCGCGTATTCCAGATTGAGACCGCATTCGTGCTCCACAAAGTAGCCAAGTTACACTTCAGGCACCTCACTCGCACTATTGGTGGTTCTCCTTCACCATCAAGAATGGGTATAGCTCCGCAGAAAGGGCAGGGTTTCAGTTCATCAGTCATGCTCTACCTCCAAGAGCTTGAAGTTTCCTCCTACGCAGTCAGGACAGACACAGAAATTCTTGTTCACTCCGTGCGCCCAGCCTTCAGGCAATGTGTGTTCGGTCTCGTTATATCTGCCTGTGGTACGCCTTGCAGGTTCAGTCTTACCGCACAAATCACACTCTGCTACCCAGACCTGCTTTGTCGTCATGACTTGCCTCCTTCTCGTTCTTTTGCTCTAGGTACATGTCGTTCCAGTACTTGGCGGCCAATATAGATGCTTTGAACAGTGGCGAAATTGTGTTGCACTCAGGGCAGGATACGTAGTAGTGTGCCTTCACTTGGCAGAGTTGCACGTCCTTGTTCCCGCATCTCCAGCAAGGCAATAGTCCTTCAGTCATTTCCACACCTCCCAGTCAAACACGCAGGCCAGTGCGTTGTAGAGTGGTATAGACGGGAAGCTAGAGCCTGCCTCAACCATACTGTAATGTTCAGGGTAGATTTTTAGCAGCTTGGCGACATCAATCTTTGTCCAGTTCATCGCTTTCCTGAGCTTTCTGAGGCTGTCGAGGTTGTCGAACACATATTCGGGAGCTATCGGGTAGTTAGTCTTGTTAGGCATGGCTTGCCTCCATGTTGTCAATACGAGCTAAGAGTTTTCTGGCTTCATCCAGTAGCACTAAGCAGTCATCACAATTCCCGTATGCCATAAATTGCACCAGCTTGTACATCTCAGGCGCGGCCTCTATCAGCCTTGCATTGCCCTTAGCCTCTGCATCATCACCGGCCATAGTGGCAATCCACTTGTCTGTGTCGCTGTTCTCGTAGTGAGCGACAATATCGCCGTATTCCGTGCATTCCCATTTTCCGCTCGTGAATTTCAATAGCCTTCACTCTCCTCTCTTAAGTTAAAGCCCTATCCGTTCACTCCAGGATAAGGCTTCACTTCACTTCTCTATCACTTCATCAAACCGGCAATATTTCCGCTTCCTCAGTCGGTCTTTCGCTATACAACTCGGACTGCCTTCTAGCCTCACGTATCGTTCTCCGTCCTTTGGGTTCATCACTATCTGCCCTACTAGATCACACAGTCCGCAGACGTTATCCGTGTTCTTGTCCCTCAGCATTGGACGCGCCTGCGAATATTTCTCCCCGCTTAACGCCGTTATCTCCTTCTGCTGTTCCCATGCTGTGAAGAACACGTTGCCCGGTAACGCTCGGAACTGCCTACACAGGTCGATTAGCTTGAAGTCCGTTCGGTTATACGCCTGCAAATCTGGCACTCCGTCTAGTTTTCCGATCCGTCCGTAATAGGCTAGCATACCACGCTCCAGCTCTGATAGGCTGTCTAGGCATACATTCTCGTATTCGCACTTCACGTGAAGCTCCTTCAGCACTTCGGGCAACTCATGCAAGTCCTCAGAAAGCCTCACTATGTCCACGTCCTCATTCCCTCGCAGGACGCTCGTCCCTTTGTCCATGTCTATTATCAGCGTCTTACCGGGCAACATTCCAAGCAATGTCGTCTTTCCCATCCCGGGCGTGCCGTAGATTAACGCCGTCAGCTTTCCTCCATCCAATTCGGTGGCTCTCAGTATTTCCATAGCTCCTCGTTCTTCCTCTCTTTCTTCGTGTATCCTGCCAACTCCATCGCAGGCTCATAGTTCAGACAGATTGACGCATACGGGCAGGGCGTTAGGGCGCACGTGTTCGGATTTCGCCAGAATAATTTCGTCCGCTGGATCTGCTTTACCAGATATATCAGCTCTGCCTTCTTCTCTGATAGCTCGCCTGCTGTTCGGTACACATTCACGCTTAATACATGCTCTGGGCTGTACCATGCTGATACTCGCTCCAAATATTCCGCTTCTGACTCGGTCTTTCCCTGCCTAATCATCGGTTTCTGCATGATTGTGTATATTGCTCGTTCTGATTTTGTCGCCAGCATGTATATCGCTATCTGGTCATCATAGGCTAGATGGTCTATGTATTTCTCAAGCACACTCTGCCCGGTCGTCTTGTGCTCCACGGGAATACCCTCTGTTGTTATCGCGTCCAGCCGTCCCTTCAGGTATATTCCTCGCGATATACGGATGCGGAACTCCTGTTCGGGAATAGCCTGCCAGCCCTCCCAGTCTATATATTTCTCGAACGCCTCCGCCATCTTTCCCGCTAGCCCGGAATGGTCATATTCCTCGCGCCTCAGTATCCGCTCCACATTCGCGTGGTAGTTCGTCCCGATTGTCAGGGCTTCGGAGGAGGCTACGGGCTTCAGGTCATGGATGTATTCAAGCTCATATCTACACGGGCATCTCTTGTACGTCCCTATCATTGAGGCCGTGATTTCCGTTATCATGTCTTCAACTCCTCTATGATTGCGTCATAGTCCTGATGCGGGAGGGGGCAGTTCGTGCAGTCCTTGATGCCATTCGGGAGAGTTTCAGGATTTCCCGGACATCCGGCCATGTCGTACAGCGGGCAGTAGCAGAACAGGCAGTTGAACTCAGCCACATTCACGGGGCTATGGCACGGAAAATATTCACAGTCCACGTTCTGGTAGAAACGGTAGCTATTCTTCATGCACTATATCCTCCTGTTCCAGCGGCCTATCACTACATTGGGGGAGGGCAAGTGCAAGCTATATGCGCAACCTCCATCTTTACATCTCACCCAGTATTCAGCTATGCCGTCATCTACCTTTGTGCATAGTTCCGCTTCTCCTCCACAGAATGGGCACGGCTTCAGTTCATCTCTCATGACTATCCTCCTTACCGTCAATGCGGGCTAAGAGTTCTTCTGCCTTGCTAATGTCTCTGCCAACTGTTGCCTTATATACCGTACCTGACGATACAGCCTTCCATTCCCGAACATAATCAAGCAGATGAGCCACCATGTGATACAGTTCAGGAGCGGCGGCTATAAGTCTTGCATTAGCTTCCAAATCCTTAATATATGGGTTCATCTCGCAGATTGTTTCTAGTTCTTTTCCCGCTAGAATATCCGTAGTCAGGTCGGACAGTTTCCACACACCTAGTGTGAACTTACCCAAGATTTGCACCCTCCCTTGCTATTTTCTTGAGCGCGTCATCTAT
>JAFSNR010000041.1 GCA_017443345.1 Prevotella sp. | reverse complement strand
TGCCCAGGAGAACCTGCGCCAGAACCAGTCCTACTACCGTAACGGCACCACGACTATCAACGACCTCCTCGATGCCGAAAACCAACTATTGCAATCCCAAAACCGACTAACCTCCGCTCTTGCGACCTACCAAGTGCGTCTAGCCGATTACAGGCGGAAAGTGAAATAGAACCCAAGGAGACCCTACACGGATGCCGACCGTCATCCCCTTCGCCACCTATGGCGGCAGTAGCATCAAGAACGGACGGAGCAGCGAGAGCAGAGCCAAGCTTGGATGGCCGAGTCGTGACGAACGAAGGCGAAGCCAAGGCGTGTGATAATTCGAAAGCCGCCTATCCAGATGTGAACTGGAAGGATGGCAAATTGCTGAACAGAGTGTCAGAGAAGGAGTTGAAGGCTTGGATAGGGAAATAAGATTCCTATTTCGTCTGCCTCGCACTGATGACGAGCCAGACACCCGCGAAGATTAGGATGGCAGCAATGAGGTGCTGCCACTGGAACACTGCCAGTCCCATCAGGAGGCTGGCAGTCACTGTTACGAAGGGCTGCACGTAGTTAAAAGCCCCGCATGTGCCTTTATATTGCCCATCGTAAATCCTAATAATTCTCAAAACATTTGGCATAGTTAGTGATTTTAGGTCGTTTTTAGGTACTTTTGCAGAGATTTAAGTGAGTTTATGCCAAAAGAGCGAAACAAGGCAGACGATTACCGCGAAAAGGCGTATGCGGGCGATACCAAGGCAATGAACAACCTCGGTGTCTGCTATGAGCGTGGCACTGGCGTGAAGGTCAGCCTTGAACTGGCGTTCGAATGGTATATGAAGGCTGCGGTGCTGGATGATGTCTATGGCTGCTTCAACGTCGGTGAGTGCTACTATCACGGCAAAGGCGTGGGGCAAAGTGCGGAGAAAGCCTTCAAGTGGTACATGAAAGCCGCAGACAAGGGTGATATGCAGTCGCAGGTGAACGTGGCCAATGCCTATTACCTTGGAGATGGCGTAGAATGTGACCACCACAAGGCATTCCTTTGGTATCGTGAAGCCGCTTTCCAAGGACATGTTCTGTCACAGAAGAACTGTGGAGCTGCTTATTGGAATGGCGATGGCGTAGAGAAGAACTTGGAGGAATGTGTGTTCTGGTATGAACTGGCAGCCAATGGCGGTGATGCCCAGGCACAGTTTGCCACAGGCTGGTTCCTGATGACTGGTACAGGTGTTCCCAAAGATGAACGTAAGGGCTTGAAGTGGATTCACAAGTCCACCTTCCAAGGCTATCAGCCGGCAATTGACTATTGTAAAGAGCATAATTTGAAATGGTATTAAAGAACAAAACTAACAAATACGAATATGAAAAAGGTCATTGTGATATCTACGAGCCTGCGTCATGGCTCAAACAGCGATATGCTCGCTGACAAGTTTGTAGCAGGTGCCAAGGCAGCAGGAAACGACGTGGAGAAGATTTCCCTTGTGGGCAAGAACATCCAGTTCTGCAAGGGCTGTATGGGTTGCCAAAAGCTGGGCCGTTGTGTCATCAAGGATGACGTGAACGACATCATGGCAAAGGTGCTGGATGCTGATGTCATCTGTTGGTCTACACCTATCTATTATTATGAGATGAGCGGGCAGATGAAAACCCTCATTGACCGCATGAATGCCATGTACCCGCTTGACTACAAATTCCGCGACGTTTATCTGCTGACAACGGCTGCCGAAAATGAGACAGAGACTCCGAAGCGAGCTGAGACTGGTCTGACGGGCTGGATAGACTGCTATCCCAAGAGCCGACTGGCAGGAACTCTTTTCTGCGGTGGTGTGAACGATGCCCGTGAGATTGAGGGCAATCCCAAGTTGCAGGAGGCTTTCGAGTTAGGAAAGAGTATAGGCTAAGATAGTCAAGGCGAAATATAAGAAGCATGGGTGAGATGTGGAACCTGTGGCACGGATGCCACAAGAAGAGCGAGGGTTGCCAGCACTGCTATGTGTTTCGGCGCGATGCAGAGTTTGAGAAGGACTCCAATGTCGTGACAGGCCATCCGTTTGCCCAACGACACCTTCAAGCGGGCGGCGGGTACGGACGTGACCTCGGACATTCTGTTTTTGCAGAAGCGGGACCGACTCATTGACCGGGAGCCGGATTGGGTGTATCTGGAC
>JAFSNR010000084.1 GCA_017443345.1 Prevotella sp. | reverse complement strand
TACCGCACGGAGCTTGGGCAACAGGTCGTTACTGGCATCTGCAGCGAACGGCAGGAAGGGTGAGGGGCTGGTAAGAATGTCAGAGATGCAGGTGCATGTAGAACCTGAGAGCATCATAATGCCACGCGCTGAGGCGAAGAGTACAGCTCCATCGATCTGCGTAATGCTTTCGCCATTGCCCAGGGTAATGTCGGGTGCTACCAGCTGAGGCCTCTCCAAGTAACCTGAAGAAGAAACTTCGAGCGCCCATACACCATCGCCAGCGAATACGTAGAACTTGAACTGACCGAACTGTGAGGGCGACATGGCCTTGACAGCTGGACGTATGCCTGTGATGGATGACACACCGATGGTGTTGACACCCTTGGAGAGGAATACGAAGGGATTAGACAACTCAGAGGTATACATCTTATTAGGCAGCTCCACGATAAGATTGTCAGAGACAGCAGGAGCCTCAGAGACGGAACCGTAGACAGGCGACCATCCAGAGAAATAGACTGCACCATTCAGGAAGTCGTGACGTTTGAGGTCAATAGAGAAATAATCATCCTCCCAGCTTGTTGTAGACCGTCCGTAATAGCGACGGTGGAACACTGCTTTGTAAGCATTGGGGTCTGGGTAGAAATAGTATAGGATGGCATTCTCTGCCGTCATATAGTCTTGCAGAGGACGATTATCAGTTACCACAATAACACGTCCATCTATCTTAAGATATACCCACACCTGATAGAGTGCGTTTCCCTCGCGCCCACCAAAGACAGAAGAATCGTTGGTTTCGTTATGACAAGTAGCCACGATTGGCGAGAAAGCAGCGGGAACAATCTTGCTGACGTTGGCAATGGTAAGACGTTGATTATAGGAGAACGAGTAGCGCGGAATGAGCTGTGCATGTGAGTCGAAGTCTTCCGTCATTGCTTCGCGGTTGACGAGAGATTGCAGGTAATATTCAGGTACTTCAATCTTTGTGTCTTGATTATACACCATACTACCGATGGGTATGGACTTAAGCAAATAGAAGTCATGGCAGGAAGTTATCTTCTTCTGTATTTCGTCATCAGAGAACCGATGTAAGTCTACCTCCAATTTGCCAAGGATAGGTAGTGCGCCAAATGGTATTAAACCAGGTACCCATTCTATATTTCCACCGTAGTTATCAATCAGCTTGTCTGATGTGTAATATTTCATGTATCTTGTGTCTGTAGGTGTGCGCGAAATAGAATATCCACGCTCAGGATAGTTCTTTATAGACTGACCAACCACCTTTTCAGACTGATTGAACGTCCATATAGGTGCTGATACATAGATGTCTACGGATTGTACAATGTCTTCCCAGTCTCTTAAAGTCTGTGCAAGATTTGTCCTGAGATGGTAATATAGGTCGCATTCCATTGTTCCAACACGGAAATCAAAATGCTTGTCTCCTTCAAGAGAACTGGCAGCATCGGTAATAAACACATGAGGATTGCAATAGGAATCTGTTACCATGAGTACGGGAGCAGAATGCATGACGAGCGTGGTATCGTAGAGCTGATAGGCATATCGAACAAGGAACGGGAAAATGAACTTTCCCTGCTGGTGCGCCTCTGCGATACGCTTGTTTACCAAAGCCATGACATTGTCCGTCATGTAGTTAATGAAGTTTTCACTAGTGTATTTCAACTTCTCTGCTAAAACAAAAGGTTTGTAATCCTCACCAAATTCCTCTATGAACGGTTCGGCAGCTCCAGAACAATGGCTCACGTCACCCTTATTCGGTGTTCCCTGCAATCCGAAAGATATGTCACATTCTGGAATATGCATACCCAATGACTTATAATTTATAAGCTGGGCATCCCACAGGAAGTAGTGAGTGCCATCAGATGCAAAGATGATGAGAGTGTTACCAATGGCATTGATGTCATAGTAGTCCTTATCTGTGAGCGTGATAAGAAGATTGTTACTGTTGAAGTCGGAAGTGGTAAGCACAGTGCCTTTAGGCATCTCGTCAATCCAATAGTAGTTGTCGCCATGACGGACGATATAGTGAAGATAGCCCGATGTATGACGGTGGATGAAGATGACCTCATAGCCATCAGGAAGTGAGAACCACAGTACAGGAGGCTGGATAGGACGCAGCCCTTCGTCCTCATGGACCAGTCCGATAGCAGTAGCGAGGTCGCCATCAGGACAGCTATAGTCCGAAGGTGTCTCTGTGAATCCGTTGTATTTAAT
>JAFSNR010000083.1 GCA_017443345.1 Prevotella sp. | reverse complement strand
TTTTTCAGCGTCCCGTTTCGTTCGTGGCCTACGAGATAGACCATGCGGACACTCCTGAGGATGCCCTCTTTGCCTCACTGAACAGATACGGCAAGGTAGACCTGGAGTATATGTCCGGCTTGACGGGCAAGACAGAGCAGCAGCTGGCCGATGACCTGAAGGGACGTATCTACTATATGCCTGATGGTGACTATGAAATCAGCAGCAAGGTACTCTCCGGCAACGTCTATGACAAGCTCGCCTATGTGGACGATGCCCTTGAAATGGCGAAGGAACATGCCGATGACCCGAGAATCGTCCCGCATCTGGAAGAGACCAAGGCCGCTCTGGAGCAGGCCATCCCCCAGCAGATTGCCTTTGATGACATCGGACTCCAGTTCGGTGAGCGGTGGATTCCGACGGAGTACTATGAGGACTACATTGGAAAGCTGTTCGACACGAAGATGGAAATCCACTATGCCGAACACATCGACGAGTATTCGCTGAAGGCCGAGAACCGCTATAACCTGAAGATCCGTGAGGAGTATTGTGTACGTGGTGAATACAAGGACTACGACGGTATGGCACTACTGTCACATGCCTTCCACGACACCACCCCCGACATCCAGAAATGCGTGGGTGCCGATGATAACGGCAACGACATCAAGGCCCCTGATATGGAGAAGATACAGCTCGCCAATGCGAAGATACAGGAAATCCGTGAGGGCTTTGCGGAATACCTCACCAACCTGCCCAAGGAGAAGCGCGATGAGCTGCAGGCAATGTACAACCGGAAGTTCAACTGCTTTGTCAAGGCCAAGTACGACGGCTCTCACCAGACTTTCCCTGGTATTGACATGAAAGCCTTAGGCAGCAGCCGCTTCAATGTGAAGGACATCTATAAGAGTCAGAAGGACTGCGTGTGGATGCTCTTGCAAAATGGCGGTGGTATCTGTGACCATGAAGTCGGAACCGGCAAGACGCTTATTATGTGTATGGCAGCCCATGAGATGCACCGTTTGGGAATGGCCAACAAGCTGATGATTATTGCCCTGAAGGCCAATGTTGCCGAAATAGCGATGACCTATCAGGCTGCCTTCCCCGATGATAAGATCCTCTATGCCAGCGAAAAAGACTTTTCCCCTGCCAACAGGAGCAAGTTCTTCAATAACATCAAGAACAACGACTATGCCTGCGTCATCATGTCGCACGACCAGTTTGGAAAGATACCCCAGGCAGCAGAGGTGCAGCGGCAGATACTGTCCGACGAGCTGCGTGACATTGACGAAGCCCTTGATGTGCTGAGAAGCCAGGGCGGCAATATCTCAGGCCGTATGCTGACGGGACTGGAGAAGCGTAAGGAGAACCTGAGTGCAAAGATGCAGGAGCTTCAGAACGACATGGCCAAGCGCAAGGATGACTTCGTGGACTTTGGCATGATGGGCATCGACCACATCTTTGTCGATGAGAGCCACCAGTTCAAGAACCTCACTTTTACTACGCGCCATCAGCGCGTGTCAGGCCTGGGCAATCCTGCAGGAAGCCAAAAGACCCTCAATCTGCTCTATGCGATAAGAACCATCCAGAACAGGACAGGCAAGGACCTGGGAGCGACATTCCTCTCAGACACCACCATCAGCAACTCCCTGACAGAACTTTACTTGCTCTTCAAGTACCTGCGTCCCGAGGCAATGGAGCAGCAGGGCATCCACAGCTTTGATGCATGGGCGGCCGTCTATGCCAAGAAGACCTCCGACTATGAGTTCAACGTGACCAATGCCGTCGTACAGAAGGAACGCTTCCGCTATTTTGTAAAAGTGCCGGAGCTGGCCACCTTCTACAACGAGATAACGGACTATCGCACAGGCGAGGACGTAGGTCTCGATCGTCCGGACATGAACATCATCCTGCACAACATGAAGCCTACTGCCGACCAGCAGGATTTTAACCCAAATCGGTCGTTATGTCCAATTAGTTCGGGTGATGTCAAAGTTTTCAGTTGTTCTCCAGAGTCCAAGGAATGCCTGCCGCTGATTCATGGTTCTCACGAGACGTAAAATATTTTTATCTCCCTTCTTTTCGAGATAGGCAGGAATACAGAGTATCTTGTACCTGATGGTCTTAAGGAAATGACTCTTCTTGGAATTGATGATAGCATGCCTGAAGAGACTGATGAAGTTGTACGCCATGATAATAAAGGAGTCGCAGGCTTCGGTAGCCCAGAAGTCCTGGGAAGAGAACTTGTCAGCAGAGAAGTCGTACTTGATTTCCTTGATTCTGTTCTCAGAGTCAGCCCTTCCGCGATAGAGGTCGTAGACGGCCTTTGCGGGCAGTGTCAGTGAGGTGACGAAGCAACTGTAGCGGTAGTTCCCGAGTTCTGCCACGTCAGGAAAGAGTTCCATCTGTTTGGGTTTCTTGACCTTCTTTATCTTCTTGCCAGCAGCCTTGGGTCGTTTGTCTATTTCCTGCCTAACCATGATGATGCGACGCGGCTTCTTTCAGTCCTGTGCCTGATAGGTACTCTCCGCAATATGAATGCCATCTGCCACCTCCGTCCATTTTGCCTGCGAAGCCAGCTGTATCTTGATGGAGTTATTGAAGCGGCATGCTACGATATAGGACAGGCGCTTCTCTTCCAGACGGTCGAATATCTCACCGCTGAAGAAGCCGCTGTCCATTCGCACCAGTCCCACCTTCTTGCCCTGAAGCCGATCCAGCGTGTTGTCGAGAAACGCCAAATAGTTTGTAGAGGCTGATGTGTTTCCCGGACGCAGCCAATAGTTAGCGATCATGCGGAGATCGGCCACAAATGCCAGCAGTGGATGATGCGACTTGCGACCTGGACGCTTGGGATTGTAGCCCACGGCAGCACCCTCCTGCTCACCGCAACGCTCCATTACAGTTGAGTCGAAGTCGAGCGTGTAGTTGTCAAAGCACAACTCGGAGAAGAACCAACTGTATAAGGAATCAAACACACGCTGGTTGATAGCCTGAGAGAACTTATTGAAATAACGCTGATAGGCACGATGGTCTGGCCCTTTCTCGTAGCCCATCAGATGGCAGAGCGTAGGGTCGAAACGAACAATGTCAAGGTGATTGTAACAACTTGCGCCACACCAGACTCCCGTGAACAAACCGTATATCAGTTGCTCAGGGCTCTTGCCACGATTGGAACCCTGTTGAGGTAATCCAACGGATGACAAGGCTTCTTTGAAGTGACAATTGTCAAGCATTTTGTAAAGCAGCGACACACCACCAAAGGCTGTAATCTCTTTTGCCGTGAAGGCTATCTCCAGGTCATTCATCATAACATTGGCTCTTAATCCGTGGCAAAGTTAATAAATAACTGAATAACAACCAAATACAAAGACTACTTTCTAATGGC
>JAFSNR010000082.1 GCA_017443345.1 Prevotella sp. | reverse complement strand
TATCGGTCTTGGTGCTGAGAACTGCGCTGACAAGGAGAAGGGCGCCTTCACAGGTGAGGTAAGCGCTGAGATGGTGAATTCTACTGGTGCCCAGTACGTTATCTTGGGTCACTCTGAGCGTCGCGAGTACTACAAGGAGACTCCTGAGATTCTGAAGGAGAAGGTGCAGCTGGCCCTGAAGAACGGCCTGAAGGTTATCTTCTGCATCGGTGAGACACTGGCCGAGCGCGAGGCTAACAAGCAGAACGAGGTAGTAAAGGCAGAGCTCGAGGGTTCAGTATTCAACCTGAGCGAGGACGATTTCAAGAAGATCATCATTGCCTACGAGCCCATCTGGGCCATCGGTACTGGTAAGACCGCTACCGCAGAGCAGGCTGAGGAGATTCACGCTTACATCCGCTCTATCGTTGCCGAGAAGTACGGTCAGGCAGTAGCCGACGAGACCAGCATCCTCTATGGTGGTTCTTGCAAGGCTTCCAACGCTCCTGAGCTGTTTGCCAAGGCCGACATCGACGGTGGTCTGATTGGTGGCGCATCACTGAAGTGCGCTGACTTCAAGGGCATTATCGACGCATGGAAATAATGAGACGCCTCATTACCATCATCATCCTGTGTATCGGCATTTTCATGAATGCCGATGCACAGACTTTTACCCAGCGCATCCAGAAACCTGTTGCTGGACAAGGCACCGTTACCATTCACCAGGACTCTGTCATCGACCGTTTGGTAAACAATGCCACGTTGGGCATCAAGTCCGCCTCGCCAGCTGCCAAGCCCGCTACGCAGAAGCCAGCTAGCCAGCCAGGTTCTGCTAGTCAGTCTAGTCAAACTGGTTCTACTAGTCTTACTAGTTCTTCTAGTCTTTCTAGTTCCGTCGACACCGTCGACACCTCCAAGAAGGTGATTCGTGGTGGTTATAAGGTGGCAGGCTATCGTGTGCAGGCCTTTGCTGGTGGCAATTCGCGTGCCGACCGTATCAAAGCAGAACAGACCGGCAATAACATCAAGGCCCAGTTTGCCGATGTGCCCGTCTATGTTCATTTCTATTCACCCCGCTGGATATGCCGTGTGGGCAACTACCGCACTTACGAGGAGGCTCACCAGATGCTGGTCAGCCTGCGCAAGCTAGGCTACACACAGGCAACCATTGTGAAAGGAAAAATCACCGTATCCTATTGATTTTCCAGACACTATCCTAGCATCATAAAAACAAAGAACACCGTGTACCCAGAAAACGAAATATTCCGCGAAGGTCTTGACGAGTTAGCCGCTCACTATAAAGACATCCTGCAGTTGCTTGGCGAAGACCCCTCCCGCGAAGGGTTGGAGAAGACACCCCTGCGCGTGGCTAAGGCCATGCAGGTGCTCACCCGAGGCTATGGCATGGACGCTCATAAGGTATTGACCGATGCGCTGTTCAAGGAAGACTACAGTCAGATGGTCATCGTCAAGGACATCGACTTCTTCTCGCTCTGCGAACACCACATGCTGCCCTTCTATGGTAAGGTACACGTGGCCTACATCCCCAACGGCTACATCACCGGACTCTCCAAGATAGCCCGTGTAGTCGACATCTACAGTCATCGCCTGCAAGTGCAGGAGCGCATGACCCTTCAAATCAAGGAAGCCATCCAGCAAACCCTGAAACCCCTGGGTGTCATGGTTGTTGTCGAAGCCCGTCACATGTGCATGCAGATGCGTGGCGTGGAAAAACAGAACAGCATCACCACCACCAGCGACTTCAGCGGAGCCTTCAACCAAGCCAAGACCCGTCAAGAGTTTATGAACCTTATTCATAGCAATAAAATCTAAAAACCTATCATTATGGATCAGTTCAACAAAAACGTTTACAAGAAGCAAGGACTCTTCGATGAGTTTTCAAGCAGTTGTCTGGGCAAGCTCGTCATCATGGGCATCATCATTATCGGCCTCTGCGTCTTGGCCATCATCTCCGTACCCACTGAGGACCAGATGTTCAACGAAGCCGAAGACAACATCCGCGAGTGCATACAAGATAATAATGAGAAGAAAGGCGATATTGTCGATGAGATTGTGTGGAACATCGGACGCAGCTTTTCTGTAGCCGACTCCACCCTTGACAACAAGGAAACGCTGGAAGCCTTCGCCAAATACAATACCATCGACGTGTTCCGCCACAGCCTTTACAGCACGGCCCGCATCAGCAACAGCACCCATCCCGAGGGTGTCCGTGTAGCCTTCGGCATCTTTGGCTTCGTCATCTCAACCGTTCACTACAACGACCTCGTGTTAGACTTCGGTCCCGTTCGTGGCAATTACGACGACCGTCTCATCAAGACAACCATCGTGCCCGACGATTACATGGGCGACACCACCAACATTAACACCTACCACTACGAGAATAATCCAGATAATTAAAATATAGCTTTCTTGCATGGTGCGGAACCACTCGAGACAATGTCCCCAGAGGCTCCGCACTATGCTAAAAGTCAATTGGACAAACTTGGGAGAAACAGCAAAGGAGTTGGAACACTTAGTTTCAACTCCTTTGCTTCTGTCGGGATTACTGGACTACCTCGCTTAAAAGTCATTAAATCCAATTAATTTCAATTTCTTTTTATCTAATTTAATATCAATTAGTTACGATCATAATTCTTTTTAAGTCAAGCAAACACTATCACGCCAATTTTAGATTATCACGCCATAAATACGCCAAAAATTCCATGGTGGTTTGGAATACTTACAAAAGATTAAAGTGTCTGAAGTGACAGAACAAAAGCGACATGGCATCCTTGGCGCGGTGTATCAGCCAGTTCGAGCATACCGCCTTGCTGAATCACCATTCTGCGACTTAGAGACAAGCCGATTCCGCTACCGCTTCGTTTGGTGGTGAAGAATGGTACAAAGAGTGACTGGCGATTTTCGGCAGGGATGGGAAGGCCATCGTTACCTATATACAGACTCACTTGTTTATCGTGAAGACTGTCTTCAAGGACATCTATGAGCAACTTCTGTGCATTGGCCTCGATGGCATTCTTTACTAAGTTCATCAATACCTGGCGTAACATACCTGCATCAGCACTGGCTTTCAAATCAGGAGAGACGTTTACTTCCCATGCCAATTGGGGATAGGCTTTGCTGATATCGTCAATCATCGTTCGCAGAGCGACTTCGCCCATTTTCGGTTTCTCCAGTTCAGACATCTTCCGATAGTTAACCACAAAGTTACTCATGTGTTGAGAAGTTTCAAAGATGGCACGAATGCCATCCTCAAGTGGTGTCCCCTTTACATCGGAACGGTTCAACAATGACTGGCTGATACTGGTGATGGGCGCTGTGGCGTTCATCATCTCGTGTGTCAGTACACGGGTGAGCCGCTCCCACGATTCCACCTCGTTCTGGTTCACCTGCTGACGGATGGTCTCACCCAACTGATTCAGCGTTTCCTGCATGGCGCGTTCGCCAGGCAGCAGGCCGTGTGTAGGCATACGGAAGGTGAAGTCACGATTGCGGATGGCCTCCTGCATCAGATGGGCACGAAGACGAAGTTTCCGCTGATGGCGAATAAATGCAATCAGCAGAACTACGCACACGATACCTATTATAATAAGAAGCCACATCATAGCCGTTTCATCTTATTGTAGAGCGTCTGTCGGGTAATTCCAAGAAGTTCTGCAGCCTGAGTGAGATTGCCGTGACAATGGTCGATGGTACGACGGATGTGTTCCTTTTCCATCTCATCGAGGCTGATGATTTCGTTCTGCATATCGAGCACATCCTTCAGCTTGCGTACCAGTTCATCATTGTCCCACGGCTTGGTGATGAAGTCGGCCGCTCCGTTCTTCAATCCCTTTACAGCCAGATTGACATCGGCGTATGCAGTCAGCAATACGACTGGTGTCTGCGGATGCTGCTTACGGATGGTTCGAAGCCAGAACAGACCTTCGTTGCCATTGTTGACACCAAGCGTAAAGTTCATGTCGAGCAGAACTAAGTCGACGGGCTGCTGAGCCATCAACTTCAGGATTTCTTCGGGCTGGATAGTGGTCAGTACACGCTCGAAAGTATCATCCAGCAGATAGTGCATCGCTGTCAGAATTGAAGCATTGTCATCTACGATAAGTATGGTTCCGTACTTGTTCATGGGTGCAAAGTTACTACTTTCCGTCTAAAAATCATACAAAGGGGTGTATAAAAATTAGACGATCTGCATCCAGGCAACCTAAAATGCTTGCAGAGTATGAAATAAACATCTAACTTTGCATCAGCGAAAACAAGAATTGAGTATGAAACAAGCATTGATAATCCTCCTTGTGTTTACAGCCGGACAGTCACTGGCTCAGGGCGAGTGGTCCATGCAGCAGTGTATGCAGTACGCTGTGGAGCATAACCACGAAGTGAAGCGTGCAGAGCTGGAACTTGACAATTACAAGGCCAGCAAGACTGGAGCCATCGGACGATTCCTGCCTTCTGTGGATGCCAGCATCGGTGCCCAGTACAACTTCGGACGTGCCATCGACCCTGAGACAAACGGCTATACCGATGTGAGCACCTTCTATAATGGCTACTCGTTATATGCCTCACTACCTGTCTTCGATGGCTTCAGCCGCATTCATGCTTTGAAAGCCGCCGGGGCCAGTACATTGATGGGGCGAGCCAGCTTGCGCCAGAAGCAGGATCAGACCGCATTGAATGTCCTGCAAGCTTACACCAATGTTGCCTATTACGAAGGTTTGGTCAAGATGGCTGACGAGAAAGTGCAGGAAACAGAACTACTACTGAAACAGATACGCCTGTTGGAAGAGGTGGGACGCAAGAGTGCTGCTGATGTGGCTCAGGTAGAATCACAGAAAGCAGAAGCCGACTATGAGCTGACCCGCCAACAGAATCTCTATGCATCGGCCATGCTGGAACTGAAGAAGACGATGGCTTTCCCCATGCAGGATACGTTGTTGCTGTCAGTCCGTAACGTGCGAACTCCAAGTCCGTCAGGTACGAACTCAGAGTCCGCAACGTACGGACTGGGACTCGTACAAGAATTGAATCCGGAACTACAGGCTGCCCAATATCAAGTGCAAGCCAGCAAACATGAGTGGCATCAGGCCCGCGCAGCCTTTTATCCATCTCTCTCGTTGAGTGCGGGTCTGAACACCACTTACTATCATACGCTTCATTCCGATGCTGGAGAGTCATTCAGCAATCAGTTCAATAACAATATGGGTGAATATGTGGGTGCCACCTTGAGCATTCCCCTATTCAATCGCCTGCAGACCATTACGAGCATACGGAAGGCCAAGAACAACTATCGTATTGCCCAGGAGACGTACAAGCAGAAACAGCTGGAGTTGGAGAAACTCAGTCGTGAGGCTTGGCAGGACTGGCAAGGCTATCTGAAACAGACAGTGCAGATGGTGGAGAAAGTAGAAGCCGACAGCATCGCCTATCAACTGACGAAACGCCAATTTGAAGAAGGGTTGAGTACGGCTATCGACTTGCGTACCACTTCAGCACAATTGCTGAACTCAAAGGCAACGCTGCTGCAGTGCCAACTGATGGCGATGGTGAAGGAACAATTGGTAAGATATTATAGAGGAGAAGCAATATGGACAGAGTAATCGAAAAGACAAAGACACAACGGCTGATGAAGTATTGGCCATATATGGCAGGGGCCTGCTTGGTGCTTATCGTCCTGGGCTGGCTGGTGTTTGGAAACCACGCATCAACGCTCAGAGTCAATAAGGATGAGTTGACCTTCAGCGATGTGTGCCAGGCGGAGTTCAAGGACTATGTGCGTACCAACGGACAGGTATTGCCTATCCAGGTGGTACAAATTTCGCCCGAGGAAGGTGGCATCGTCATGGAAAAGGTGGTTGAGGAAGGAACGATGGTACATAAAGGCGATGTCATCGTTCGTCTGAGCAATTCGAACCTCGACCTTCAGATTCTGAATGCCGAAGCAGAACTGGCTGAGAAGCAGAACCTGCTGCGAAACACGCAGGTAGCCATGCAGCAAGACCGTCTGAACAACCAGACGGAGCAGGCACAGCTCGACATGGACACCCAGCGCAAGCAGCGGACCTTCGAGCAGAACAAACGACTCTACGGTGAGAAGCTTATCAGCAAAGAGGATTACCTGCAGTCGCAGGAGGACTACCAGCTTTCTGCCAAGAAACGTTCGCTGGTGACGAAGCGCCTGAAGCAAGACTCTATCTATCGCAATGTTCAGATGGACCAGATGGAAGACAATCTTCAGAATATGCGTCGTAACGTGGTACTCGTGCGTCAGCGTAAGGATAAGCTCGAAGTACGCTCTGCCATCGACGGCGAGTTAGGTCTGCTTGATGTGGAGTTGGGACAGAGCATCAGTCCTGGACAGAAGATTGGCCAATTGAACGACCTCTCTGATTATAAGGTACAGGCTCAAATCGATGAGCACTATATCGATCGTGTGCGCCAAGGACTCACGGCCACCTTTACGCGTGGCGACAAGACATACCAGTTGCAGGTTCGCAAGGTCTATCCGGAAGTTCGCGAGGGCAAGTTCCGCTGTGATTTCATCTTCAGTGGCGAGCGTCCTGAGAACATCCGCACGGGCCAGACCTACTACATCGACCTCGAACTTGGCCAGCCTGAGCAGGCCATCATCATCCCTCGCGGCACCTTCTTCCAGACCACAGGCGGACAATGGATTTTCGTGCTCGACAAGAATGGCCAGAAAGCCTATCGCCGAAACATACGCATCGGTCGCCAGAACCCGCAGCACTACGAGGTGCTCGAAGGTTTGGAGCCTGGCGAGCGAGTAGTCACCAGCGGCTACGAGGCATTTAAAGACAATGAAGTGTTAATATTAAAGTAAACCGTAAGTTATGAAGAGCTATTTCCGTTTCCTATCACGCAACAAGCTATACGCGATTATCGAGGCTTTTGGCCTGGCTTTTTCCTTGGGCTTTGTCATTTTGTTGGTGGCGTACGCCAAAGCAGAGTTCAGCACAGGCAGAAGTATAAAGGATGCTGACAAGATTTATCTTCTTGGCACTGGCGACATGTTTGGAATGACACTGGATACGCCTGTGGAGTTCTTCCATCAATTGCCAGAGATTGAATCCTGGACAAGAATATCCAATGGCATGCTTTCGGATGTCGTTGTTGGCGATGACTATTACAGTATATCATCTGTCTTTGTCGATTCCACATTTTTCCAGTTGTTCGATTATCGTCTGACGGGCAGCAATCGCCAGCAGGTTCTGAAAAGTGAAGACGAAGTGCTTGTCTCAGAATCTTTTGCGCGTAAAGCCTTCGGACAGGAAAATGCTTTGGGAAAGAAAATAAAAGTTGGCGATGAATATTATACCATCAGTGGTGTTGTGGAGGACTTTGGACGGAATGACCTTTTCTCAGAGACCGATGTCTTCTTCAGCATCAAGAAAGCCTATAATTATTACCAGCGTATGGACAATTTTGGTAATACCCAGACGTTCCTGACGTTGAAACCAAATGCAGCCCCTGAAAAAGTAGCAGACAAACTGTTGGAAAAATACTTGGAATATTGGCCAGAGTTTTATGCTAAAGATGGAGGTGAAGGAGCGATGATATGGGGTTCCACACTCACCCGGTTCGATGATGTCTATTTCTCATCTCTTGAACGTTACGGCACCCTTAAAGGGGGCAACAAAACGCTGGTTCAGATTCTGTTGATTGTAGCGCTCGTTCTGTTGGTTTCTGCCTGCTTCAATTACGTGAATCTAAGCATTGCGCTCACCGGAAAACGTGCCAAGGAGATGACCATGCGGAGAGTTTTGGGAGAGCGGACTAATGGCGTGTTGTGGCGTTATTTTCTGGAAGCCTTGTCCTTCGCTGCCATCTGTTTTCTGACGGGCAGTGTGATAGCCTATATGTTTCGCCCGATGTTCGAAAGGTGGCTTTCGACGAGCATTCCACTTTTGCCCGACCTGCAATTAGTGACGATTGCTGTCATTGCCCTGCTTGTCATTTCTCTTGTTTCCAGTATATTGCCTGCCATGTTTGTGCTTCATTTCAAGCCTGTTGATGTGGTAAAGGGCAGTTTCCAATTAAAAAACAAGATGGTGTTCAGCAAGGTTTTTATCGTAGCACAGAACGTCATCAGTATGTGCCTGATAGCCGTTGCCATCACCATGACCTTACAGATACACCATCTGCTGACTTTGCCACTTGGTTATCAGACGGAGAATCTTATCTTTATCGAGGCTTGGGACATTGGCTATAACTCAGACCGGCAAGAAATCCTGCGTCAGCGGTTGCTCTCATTACCACAGGTGGAGGCTGTTGGCAAGGCTGGCAGTCTGCCTTTCAGATCCTCCAGTAATGGTTTGGTCGATGCTCAAGGCAGCAAGTCGTGGATTTATTATTCATCGATGGATACCACGGCCTTCCGGCTGTTGGGATTCCAAATCACAGAACGTTTCTGTGATGCTACAGATAGTCTTTGCTACATTGACCAGGATACTCAGAAACGCTATAACATATCTGCATCTCATCTCTCCATTGATGGTAATCAGGCAGAGTCTACCGGCGAAGTTGTCATGCGTCCCAGATATAAAGTGTGTGGAGTAGTGGAGAACTACCGAAATGGGATAGGCAATTATGCCCCCAAGTTCGAGGACGGTCATAATGTAATACAATTGGTTGGCGAGAATGGCTGGTCGTGGTGTCAGATTGTGAAGATCAGTGGCAACAAGTCAGAGGCACTTGCCGCCGTAAAGAAAGCATGTGGCGCAGTAACCAAAGAGTTGATAGGATACCCCAAGGACATGACTTGTACCTTCCTGGATGATGTCATAAAGGATGCGCTGGTCAAGGAGCGCAATACCATGCACCTTGTTCTTTGCTTCATGATTCTCTCTATCATGATTTCGGCCCTTGGACTTTTCGCCATATCAGTCAACTATAGCGAGCAGCACAGCAAGGAGATCGCCATTTGCAAGATTATGGGGGCTACGGTCAAGGAATCAATATGGCGACTCTCATGGCGTTTCATCCTCCTGTCGTTGATAGCTGTTGTCATAGCAATTCCTATTTGTGTAAAAGCCATGGGATATTACTTACAGGACTTTTACTATCGGATAGACTTCCCCTGGTGGGTCATCCTTCTGTCGGCATGCATCACTATCCTTATCGTCATCCTGTCCATCCTGGGCCAGACCATGAGGATTGCCAACAAGAATCCCATTGATGGTATTAGGACCGAATAGTTATCGCATCGCGCTCAGCCTCTGGATATTCGCTGCTGGGTTTACCTGCTTCATCATTTCCCTGCTCACCGTTATCATTCAGAGCTGGCGCGCTGCCAACGAGAATCCCGTATACAGTATTAAGAACGAATAACAGAATACATCACAATGAATATCTTCAGAAAAGGCCAAGGAGCCTTTATCAAAATCACATCGCTTGCTATCGGACTTACCGTGGGACTGGTTCTTATTGCCAAGGTGCAGTTGGAGCGCAACTACGACAGCTGCATCGCAGATAAGGAGTACGTGTATGAATTGCATGAGACGTTCCAGCGCATAGGTGAGGAACCGCAGCAGTATGGTGCCACATCTGGAGGCATCGCTCCCGTGCTTGGTCGCGAAATACCCGAGATTCTGACTGCTACACGCTATACAGGACAGTTCAGTGAAGAGAAACTAACGCTGGAGGACGGCAGCCGACACTACTTCGAAGAAGCACTGTTTGCAGACTCCTGTTTCTTCAATATCTTTGCCACAAAGGTCTTGCAGGGCGATGCCAAGCGTATCCTCTCCATTGCCGGACAATGCATGATCAGTCGCCGGCTGAGCGAGAAAATCGGCGGCGAGGTAGTCGGCCGCACGTTTAGCTTTGTCTCAGCCCCAGGTAAGCCGATGACCATCGGCGGCGTGTTCGAAGACTATCCAGAGAACTCCCGCTGCTCCCGCTATGACATTCTGATGTCGATGTCCTCCTTAGGCACTTACGCTTGGGACGGTACGGAGAACTTGATGGGCAACGACCGCTACCATTCTTTTGTACGCATGCGTCCCGATGCCGACATGAACAAGGTACGCAGCGAAATCAAGCAGTTGCTGAAGCGCATCCTACCGTGGGACGACCTGAAGCAAATCGGCTGTGTCGATGCAGGCATTGAGTTGGAGAGTGTAGCAGGCCAGCGGACGAAGGACACCACGGTACGCACCACCAGCATCATCCTCTTGGTGGTAGCATTCGTGATGCTCTTCACAGCGGTGATGAACTATATTCTCGTGGTTATCAGCCTCTTGGTGAACCGTGCCAGGCAGGTAGCACTGCGCAAGGTTTTAGGTGCCCCGCACCGTGAGTTCTACACGATGACACTCAAGGAAGCCGGCATTCATCTCATTATGGCCTTGGCGATGATGACACTGCTGCTTCTGGCTGGGAAAGACTGGATAAGCGAGTTGATGGGTGTTGGCATTACGACACTCTTCTCCCGACAGACCTTCATGGTTCTGACCGTTGTATGCCTCGTTGTATTGATCTGCTGCGGCATCTTGCCCGGAGCCATCTATTCGCGCATCCCGCTCACCTACGCCTACCGGCTCTACTCAGAGAACAAGCGACTGTGGAAGCTGTCACTCTTGGCATTCCAGTTTGTGCTCACAACGATGCTGCTCTGTGTGCTCTCCACCGTTTACCGTCAGTACGACTATATGCTCTCGAAAGACATGGGCTATCAGTATGACAGGGTGGCCTACGTCAACGTGAGTGCCCTGCATGGCGACTCCATCTATTCACTGGCTCGTGAGATAGAGCGCCTGCCGTGTGTTGAAAAGACGGCAGCATCCTATTCGCTCTTCTGCGAATGGCAGAGTGGCGACAATGTGCTGCTTCCAGGCAATCCTCGGGAACTTTTCAACTGTGCCAACCTATTCTTTGCCGAGCAGGGGCTGGTGGAGACCATGGGACTTGAGCTGGTACGGGGCAGAGGTTTTAAGCGGTTGGAGCATCCCGGATGGACGCAGGAGATGCTGGTGGACGAACGGTTTGCACAGCGGATGAAGGAAGTGGCAGGTATCGACGATGTCATTGGCCAGCAGTTCGTCAATTCCTCGGTAGGCGACGAATATCCCATGACCGTAGTGGGCGTGGTGAAGAACTTCGTGATGGGTTCGCTCGTCTCACGCGATGAACGTCCCATGATGGTGACCAACGGTAATGTCTTTACACACTACATCATGATGAAACTGCAAGCTGTGACTGCTGAGAATATGCAGGCTGTTCAACAATTGTGCGACCGACTCTATCCTGATGCCGACCTGAGCGTGAAGCCATACGCCGCAGAGTTGGCCGACTGCTACAACGACACGCGCCACACCCGCGACATGATTCTCATAGGTTGTTTGGCCTCGCTGCTGATCACGCTCATCGGACTCATCGGCTATGTGCGCGACGAGGTGCAGCGCCGCTCGCGCGAACTGGCCATCCGCAAGGTGATGGGGGCTTCAGCCCATGAACTGCAAAGGCTGTTCCTGCGCAGTATCGCTGTCATCGCCCTGCCCTCTATCATCATAGGTACAGCCCTCGGCTGGTATCTCAGCACACTGCTGATGCAGCAGTTTCCCGACAAGATGCCGCTGTCGCTGGCCAGCTTTGCCGTCTGTGCCCTCCTGGTGCTCTGCATCATTGTGGCGGTTGTTTATCTACAGACAAGACGAGTATCAAATAGTAATCCTGTAAACTATCTAAAAACAGAATAATATGATTAAGTTAGAAAACATTCAGAAGGTGTTCCGCACGGAAGAGGTGGAGACCGTAGCACTGGGCGGCGTATCGCTCGAAGTAAAGAAAGGTGAGTTTGTGGCCATCATGGGGCCTTCGGGCTGCGGCAAATCGACCTTGTTGAATATATTAGGCTTGCTCGACAATCCCACCAGTGGCACCTATTACCTCGATGGTGAGGAAGTGGGTAAGTTGAAGGAGAGTCAACGCACGAAGGTTCGCAAAGGCCAGATAGGCTTCGTGTTCCAGAGCTTCAACCTGATCGACGAATTGAATGTAGAAGAAAACGTGGAACTGCCGCTAACCTATCTGGGCGTTCCCAAGAAGGAGCGTAAGCAACGTGTTGAAGAAGTGCTGCGCCGGATGGCCATCAGCCACCGCGCACACCACTTTCCTCAGCAGCTCTCTGGCGGTCAGCAGCAACGCGTCGCCATTGCCCGTGCCGTCGTGATGAACCCCAAGCTGATCCTGGCCGATGAGCCTACGGGTAACCTTGACTCCAAGAATGGTCTGGAGGTAATGCAACTGCTCACCCAACTGAACCAGGAGGGCACCACCGTCGTGATGGTCACCCACTCTGAGCGAGATGCCGGTTACGCCCAGCGCATCATCAACCTCCTCGATGGCCAGGTTGTTCCAGAAGTTAGTCTTTGAAGCATAACTCTCTCGTTGATAGCGGGCAGTTATCGGTATTCTGCACCGATGCTGTCCGCATATCTTATTTCTCGCTTTAGAACAATTAACGCCAAGAGATGCAGAACCAGATTTTTAATAAAATTCGCAAGAAATCTTAAAATAATTCGCAAATTTGCTAATATCTTGAAAATTATCATTATCTTTGCACCGTCTTAATCAATTTAGACAATGAACATTGAATTCGATAATGCGGCATTA
>JAFSNR010000081.1 GCA_017443345.1 Prevotella sp. | reverse complement strand
TGAAAAGGCACAGTCTTGTTTTCGGCAAAAAGTGAAAATTTACCCGCATTTCTTATAAAAGGAGTGTGGGGATTTCTTTGTACCTTTGCAACATCAAATACGAAACGATTATGAAGAAAGATTTTTTTATTAGTGCGATGGGCTACTTGTTGTTCCATCTCATAACGACGGCGAACAGAATCCTCATAGTTCTTGGACAAGCCAAGCGACCTGAGGTCGAGCGGATGACGAACTGCTGGCACTGGTGGATGCCTTTGTCGTTTCCTCTCCAGACATTGCGCTCTAACCAGATGACATTGACGTTATTCGATGGCAGGGTAGCACGTAAAGCACGATACTTCCAGTCGCTTAATTCAAGGCGGTCTATCTCCTTTGACTGGTCGTAGATTTGGACTGTCAAGAAGAAAACAAGGAAAAAGAGGACGATGCTGACACGTTATGCCCTATTTTGCTTATCCGATTAACGAAGTTTAACTGACTCCAAAGACCGTCTCGCGGGTTACGGATAAGAAACCTAACTACTTCTTTATTTCTCCCAAATTTGCATTCAACCTAAAACTGAATTTCCTCGATTTTCCCTTGATTGCCTTTTATTAACGGTCATTCTGCGTTAATCTTCCCAAAACCGTCTTTCGTTACAGACTTTTTTCGTATCTTTGCCAACAAATAGAGAAAAACTATGAAGTTATGGATATGCAGAGTTTCTTCACATCGCTTTTGAATGTGGTATGCGAGATGGCTCCCTACTTGCTGTTGGGATTCCTGATTGCAGGGGTGCTGCATGTGTTTGTGCCGCAGAAGTTCTATGCCTACTATCTGTCGCGCAAAAACAGACTGTCGGTGCTATGGGCGGCACTGTTGGGAGTTCCCCTTCCATTGTGTTCATCTATGCCTTTGACTTTTCTGAACAAAATCTAATAATGAAAACGGTTCTAAAGAAACATTGACATATACATTGGCAGTAATATCAAGTCTTGCTCTTTACGAATATCCTTCGAGTGTAGAAGGTATCGTTGCTGAATGCGGGCTGAGAACTTTTTCTGGAATTCATCGATAGAAACATGAAGATTGGATGTCGATGACTTGACTTCTATTGGGCAAATTTTAGCTTTACGAGACAGAAGGAAGTCTATCTCGTAATTATGTTTGCCCGATGGTGTTGGCCACGTATGGTAATATAGCTTATTTCCTGCTGCTGTCAGTATCTGTGACACCACGTTTTCATAGACATAACCCACATCAGCCTTCAGTTTGTCACTCAGCAATTTCTGGTAAATGACATTCTCTGTAAATTTATCGTCCCAGAAAGCGAGAGTGACAAACAGCCCTGTATCTCCGCAAAATAATTTGAACTGGTCGCGGTTGATGTGTGATGCCAATCCTGCACTTGGGTCGTTAGCATGATAAGCTATATTGACGGTCATGGAATCCTTGAGGATATTTATCTGACCTCTCAAACGATCCAGTTTTCCTCCCTCAATCACGCTACTCACCTGATAGCGAGATGCGTTACTGCTTAGTTGAGCAGGAATGGCGTGAAACAGGTCGGAGGTTTGACCTGATGGATCCAAGTCGTAGAAATCTTCATCGTATAGGTCAAGAATGCTACGCTTGCGTTGGTCAACAATGCTCATGTCGTTCGTGTCAAGGTAGTCATTGACTGCCTGGGGCATGCCTCCAACCAAAACATACAGACGGAAATCGCGCATCATACGACGATTCGTATCATCACTCAGCGGACTCAAATTGTTGAACATTGTATGCAAAAGGGGAATAGTCTGGTCATCTCCCAACGCCCAACGAAACTCCTCATAGTCCATAGGGTACATATCAAGGCGTGTCTCCTCACTGGGAATGAGAATGTTGTTCTGTTGGCTATTCTTGCCTGCTGATTTCCATTTACGTTTGATGCTCAACAGAGAGCCTGTCTCAATGTAATCGTAGCGTCCATCGGCCACAAGCGTTTTAATGGCTTGCCTGGCTAATGGATGCTTTTGTATTTCATCAAAGATGATGACAGACTTGTGTGGTTTCAGGCTTTTTCGATAGTTAAGTTGCAATTGGGTGAAGATGTAGTCCAAATTGGAGACATCTTCAAACAAACGGTGTATTGCTGGCGTTGCCTTTGAGAAGTCAACCAATATGTAGCTCTCGTATTCATTACGGGCAAACTCCTCGGCAACAGTGGATTTGCCGACACGCCTTGCACCTCTGATAAGAAGTGCGGTTGTCCCGTGCTGATTTTGTTTCCAACTCAGCATTTGCTCATAGATCTTGCGCCTAAATATTCTTTCTGCCATCGTTTTTTATTTTATTCGGTGCAAAGATAGCTATAAAATTCCAAATTCCAAAGGAAAATAATAAAAAATGCCGAAATCCTCAAAGATTTTTCATAGAAAAACGCCAAGATTCTCAAAGGAACACGTCTCACACATGCCGAAAATCTCAATATGTAACAATCAAATTCTCCAGATTAACGGAATATGCTTTTCCTCCATCAATGTGTGACTGACCTCAACTGAAAAAGGTATGTAACGCAGTTATAAACCTTTCCTAAAAATGTTACTTATTTGTTACTAATAATTATGTAAAATAATTGTATATTATTATATTACAGTTATATACATACACACTATAGGATAATAGCCTACTACCCCGTTATGGCCCCAATGCCGCAATGGGAGTTGCCGCACACCAAGGTTGAGCAAGCTCATCGGACAATAGGCTTCCCCGTTTTGCCTTTATTTACAGTCGAATTGCGTTAATTCTCCAAAATCCGTTGTTCTTTACAAGTTTTTTTCGTATCTTTGCCAACAAATAGAGAAAAACTATGAAGTTATGGATATGCAGAGTTTCTTCACATCGCTTTTGAATGTGGTATGCGAGATGGCTCCATACTTGCTGTTGGGATTCCTGATTGCAGGGGTGCTGCATGTGTTTGTGCCGCAGAAGTTCTATGCCTACTATCTGTCGCGCAAAAACAGACTGTCGGTGCTATGGGCGGCACTGTTGGGAGTTCCCCTTCCATTGTGTTCGTGCGGTGTGATTCCAACGGCTATTGGTCTCAGGAATGAGAAGGCATCGAAGGGAGCTATTGCCTCATTTCTCATAGCTACACCGCAGACGGGCATCGACTCCATCCTGGCCACTTTCTCGCTGATGGGACTGGGCTTTGCCATTATCCGTCCCGTGGCGGCACTCATTACGGGTGTCTGCGGCGGACTGTTGGTAAACAGGTTGGTTCGTGAGGATGATTACTGCTCTGTGGATGACAACTCTCAACTTTCAACTGTCAACTCTCAACTAAAGATCTGGCGGGTTGTGAAGTATGCCTACTATGACATGATTCGCGACATTGGTCTGCGGCTGCTCATCGGACTTGTCGTGGCGGCATTGATTCAGGTCGCGGTGCCCGACGAGTTCTTCCTTTCCTTCGGTAGTCAGCCACTGTTACAGATGTTGGTCATCCTGGCCATTGCCGTACCGATGTACATCTGTTCTACGGGTAGCATCCCCGTGGCTGCAGCCCTGATGATGAAGGGTCTCTCGCCAGGAGCGGCACTGGTAATGCTGATGGCGGGGCCCGCAGTCAATCTTGCTTCGATTCTTGTTGTTCATAAAGCGATGGGACGACGATTTACTTGGATTTATCTGATGACCATCGTGGGCTTCGCCGTCCTCTTCGGTCTGCTACTGAATGCCACTGAACAATTATCAATTGTCAATTATCAATTGCCAATTAGTAATGCCTGCTGCATGAGCGCATCCGCTCTGCCCAGCCCGTTTAAACTCGTTTGTGCCACAGTATTAACCCTATTAATAGTATTTGCTCTTATGATGAAACTGTTTAGCAAGTTTACCACCAAGAAACCGTTAGACCCCGACGTTACAGTTTACAGGGTCGAGGATATGCATTGCAGCCATTGCGAGGCTGCCGTAGTCCGTGCCGTCGAGGACCTGCCTGGCGTAGAGAAAGCCAAGGCCAGCGCCTCTGCCAACACCCTCACCATCAAAGGCCCTGCAACGGAAGAATCCATCCGCAAGGCGGTAGAAGGGGTTGGATATACATTTAAGGGACGGAGTAGCGAGAACCGTTAAGTGACTTGATGACAAAAAGCGCACGAAGCGGTATAAGACGCGCTTCGTGCGGGAATTTTGTTCGTCTTTTTTTGTTTACAGAGGATAGTCCTCAAAGGCGTAGAGCACGGTGCTCAAGTAACGCTCGCCGGTATCGGGAAGCAGTACGACGATTTTCTTGCCTTTGTTCTCCGGGCGCTTGGCCACCTGGATGGCTGCGAAGAGGGCTGCTCCTGCAGAGATACCTACCAACAGACCTTCTGACTGGGCTATCTCACGACCGGTACGGATGGCATCGTCGTTTTCGACATCAAATACCTCGTCAATAACGTCAGCATCGTAAGTCTTTGGCACAAAACCGGCTCCGATACCCTGAATCTTGTGGGGTCCGCTCTGTCCACCGTTCAATACTGGTGAGGACTTTGGCTCTACGGCGATGATCTTCACGTTGGGGTTCTGCTCTTTCAGGAATTTTCCTGCACCAGAGATGGTACCGCCAGTACCTACGCCGCCAATAAAGATGTCGACTTTGCCATCGGTGTCGCGCCAGATCTCAGGACCTGTAGTAGCATAGTGCTTGGCGGGGTTGGCTGCATTTTCGAACTGCTGGAGGATGACTGCTCCAGGGATGCTATCGCGCAGTTCCTCTGCGGCTCGGATGGCGCCTGGCATGCCATCTTTGCCAGAGGTGAGGCGAACCTCGGCACCATATGCCTTTACGAGGTTACGACGCTCCACACTCATGGTTTCGGGCATGGTAAGGATAAGACGATAGCCCTTGACGGCAGATACCAGTGCCAATCCTACGCCTGTATTTCCGCTGGTGGGTTCGATGATGGTGGCACCGGGCTTCAGGATTCCCTTTGCCTCGGCATCCTCGATCATCGCCAGTGCGATACGATCCTTAACGCTACCTCCGGGGTTGAAAAACTCTACTTTGGCTATTACTGGGGTCTCAAGACCCTTTGACTGTGAATACTTGTTGAGCTCCAGAAGCGGGGTGTTGCCGACGAGCTCAGTCAGCTGTTTTGCAATCTTTGTCATAATCTTATCCTTTTAAAAATTAATAATAAACTTTTGATGGTGCAAAGGTACGGCGAAAATTGCATACCCACAATCCCATTCGTACGGCATTCTACATACCAAACGTTTGGTATATCGCCCCAAATCACTGCAAATCGTGGTCGGTCATGGCACAAACGCAGGAGTCAGACCATACATTCTCGGCTGTTTCCACCATATCTATAATAGTATAAATAGGTAAAATGATACCAAGGATGGCAACGGGGGCACCAATGCCCGACATCAGAGAAAGCGTCAGGAAGAAGCAGCCCATGGGGACACCAGCATTGCCGATGGCGGAAACTACGGAGATGAGAATCCACAGCATGATGGTTCCGAGGGTTAGTGGTGTACCGCCGTTCTGCATCACGAAGAGCGAAGTGACAAGGATGAATGCCGCACAACCGTTCATATTAATGGTGGTACAGATGGGAAGTACAAAGCGTGCGATATCTTTGCGGACACCCAGGCGATTCTCGGCTGTCTGCATAGTAACGGGCAAGGTTGCTGCACTACTCTTGGTGAAGAGAGCCATCAGCACAGCGGGCATCATACGACCCAGTACATGAATAGGATTCAAACCACGTGCCAACAGAAACAGCGGTAGAATCACGAAGAACTGAATGACATTGCCTCCCAGTACCACGAGCACATACTTACCTATCGAATCAGCCACAACACCAGCAGAGACTTGGGCCGATAGTTGTGCCGAGAATGCAAGAATACCCAGAGGCAGCGTCCAAATCAGTCCGCGAATCAACAGGAACAACAGATCCTGCAAACCCAACAATCCTTTTACGACCACCGCCTTGTTCTCGCTCTCAGGCAGTTTCGACAATCCAATACCTACAGCAAAGGCCAACAGCAGCAACGACAACACATTGCCTTCAAGGAAAGGCTTGACGATATTGTTGGGGATGACGCTGAGGATATGATCGTAGTAAGTCTGCTGAGGTGCTTCGATGACAGCAGATTCTCCCTGTGTGAGAGATTCCACGGGCAAGTTGCCTGGGGCTATTGTGACATAGAGCAGCGCACCAATGGCAGCAGCAGTAAACGTCGTCAGCAACGTATATATTAAGGTATGCCCGAAGATCCTCCCCGACCCTTTCGAACCAAAAGTGGCAAACGTGGTGATGACTGCCAGCACGATGGTCGGCACAGCCAACAACTGGAACAGTCGGGTATAGACCGTCGCCACAAAATCCATCACGTCGTTGAGCCAATCCTGTCCCAACAATCCCAATATCGCACCAATAACGAGTGCGCTAATCCATAATAGTGTTTTCTTCATTTTGTCTTATCTGTATTTGTGGGTGCAAAGGTACGAAGATTTACAGGAACCAGAAATACCACGACTGCGGTATTTTGCAAAAAAGAATCCATCATGCTATGAAAATCAAAGAAAAATCACTATCTTTGCAGCCGAAATAACAAGTATGTCATTAATACAAGCTATATTCCGCAGGTCGGAACTCCTATTGGGTGATGAGGCGATGAGCCGCATCAGCGAGAAGCGTGTGATTATCTTCGGCGTGGGCGGCGTTGGTTCGTGGTGCGCTGAGAGTCTGGTGCGTTCAGGTATCAGGCATCTGACGATTGTCGATTCCGACCGTGTGTGCATCACCAACATCAACCGCCAACTGATGGCCACATCGAAGACCGTTGGGCAGGTTAAGGTGGAGGCCCTCAAGGAACGACTGCTCAGCATCAACCCCTCAGCAGAGATTACAGCCCTACAACAGATCTTCACAGCTGAGACCGCTGATAGTTTCGATATTGGCAGTTACGACTACATCATCGATGCCATCGACTCGCTGAAGGATAAGACGCTGCTCATCCTGATGGCGACACAGACAGATGCGAAGTTCTTCTCGTCGATGGGTGCAGCCCTGAAACTCGACCCTACGCGTATCAAGATTGCCGAGTTCTGGAAGGTGCAGGGCGACCCTCTGGCTCGTGCCCTCCGCAAACGCTTTAAGCGTGATGGTCAGTATCCCAAGCGTAAGTTCCAGTGCGTCTATTCTGATGAACTGTTGGAGAATAAAGGCCAAAACGCAACTTGTGGTACAGAGCAGTGTATGTGTCCCAAAGCCCAAAATGGTCCAGGCGACCCTCGTCTCCTGAACCACGAATGGTGCTCGTCAAAAGCCCAGATTAATGGTACACTTGCTCATATCACTGCTATCTTTGGCTTCATGCTTGCGGGATTAGTTGTACAGGATGCCGTCAAATAATTAATAAAGGGGCTGCGATTGCAACCCCTTTAATTATTTGTGCGTTTGGCGCCATGTGTGGGCATAGTCGATGACAGCACGGAGCTTATCCCAGTTGGTATCTCCAGGCACGGTGCAGTCAGCACCAAGGATGAAGTTGGGCGATGCATTCTCCAGCACTTTATCGACAGCGGCCTTGGCCTCTTCTACCGTACCTGTAGCGATGACACCCAAACGCTCCAGTCCACCAAAGATGGGACGGCCAAAATGCTTCTGGGCCTCCTTCAGGTTAAGGGTAGAGCCGTCGGAGAAGTTCAGAGGTACGTTGATGATGCTGGCAGGATAATCGGCGAAAGCATAGAGAGCCTCAGCATTCTTGAACGGTGTACCATAGTCGCAGATGTGGAGGATATTGATCTCACCAATCTCGTTGGCAACCTCTGATACATGCTTGTCCCATTGGCGTACGTACTTATTCCAGATTTCAGGCGAAAGAGAATTACCATCGCCACCCTGACTGGACACATAGAAACCGTCTGCACCACGCTTACGAGCAGCACGCAGGTAGTTCTCGATGGAGAGCGAGAGGTTCTTGATGGCCTTACCGAAGGCTGCAGGGTTCTCTTCAGCCAGTTTCTTCAGGTCCTTTCCACGACCCTGTGTCTGGTGAGCCAGTGCCAACGGAGAATAGACAGTAGGCAGGATGAAGGCCTCATCCTTAAACTCACGAGCCAAGTCCTCAATGACGGCCACTTGCGGTTCGAAGAAATCCTCGCCATAGACGGGTACCTTCTCCCAGTCCTTACCTGACTGGATATCAATCTTTGGCACGGCGATCTCATAGAACACCTTCACGAAGTCCATGTTTGTAGCACGGTAAAAATCGCGATGATCCTGTACGGCCTTGCGTCCGAGCTTGTTCTCGAAGTGGAGGAAGAAGGCTGCGGGCACATACTCGTTGGGACGACTCTGGTCGAGCACCTGAAGGATGCGTTCACGCTTGCTGTTAGCTACTTGCGACTGTGCGCTGATGGTCTGTACGCCTGCTACTATAAGGAGCGTCATGGCGAGGATTCTTACTTGAACCTTTTTCATAATCATTCAATTATTTGATCATCTGACTTAATTGGTGTGAGTTTGGCGCCAAGAGTGAACATAATCCACCAGGGCACGTACACGCTCGGGATCTGAGTCGTTGGGGATAGAGTCATCGGCACCAAGGATGAAGTTTGCAGGGGCATTCTTCAGGATCTCGTCAACCTCAGCCTTGGCCTCTTCGAGGGTTCCTGTATAAAGCTTACCCTGACGGGCCAATCCACCAAGTACTGGGCGATTAAACAGCTTGGCAACCTGCTGTGTGGTGAGAGCTTGCCCCTTGAACTCATGATAAGGCACATTCACAATGCTGCCAGGATAGTCGAGATAGTCGTTGAACGAATCAGCCGAGAAATGACCACCGCCTTCGCAGACGTGTAGGATATTGAAAGGTGCCACCTCGTTGGCTGCATCGCTAACCTGTTTGTCGTAGGGCTTAATGAGATCACGGAAGAGTTTGCCTCCAAACGAGTCGATGTCGCCACCCTGACTGGAGATGTAGAAACCGTCAGCACCTGCCTTACGAGCCTCACGGATATAGTAAACCAGGCTCTTAGTGATAGCCTCCAGAGCGGGTTTTACAGCCTCGGGGTTCTTCTTTATCAGGTCGAACAGTTTCTTTTTCGCTGCTTTGCGATCGCTGGCGTTCCATGTGCCTGCAGCCTGATTGAGCAGGGCGAGCGGTGAATAGACAGTAGGAATGATGAAGGCCTCATTCTTCAACTCACGAGCCAGTTGGCGAACGACCTCAATCTGCTCTACCCACTCCTGAGGTGTTACTTCCTTGATTTTCTTGAAGTCAGCTGCGCTGTTAATCTCAACCAGCTGAGGAACAAACTCGTACTTAACATTTACAAAGTCAACATGGGTGGCACGGAACCAGTCAACATGGGCTTTTACTGCTTTGTAACCGAACTTGTCGGGGAAATGTACGTTGAAGAACACGGGTACATAGTCGTTGGGACGGCTCTGATCCAATACCTGCAACAACAGCTCACGCTTGTTGTAGTTGTCATAACTCTGTGCAGAAACGTTAGCACTGAATGTGGTGGCTGCCACTGCTGTGAGCAGAAGGCTGCGGAAGTTTTGCTTTGTAATTGCTTTCATTTTACTTACTTTTTTAATGATTAATACTATTGATATTTATTTGGTTTCTTATTCGAATTCTGTGCCGTAAGGGCCGTCGCCAGTCTCTCCGCTATAGCCCCAGTTCTGCTCCAGGTTGGGGTTTAGTTGAATCTGGTCTTGCGGCAAGGGCAGATAGTAGTTGCGCTTCGACACGTTCTGGATCTTCAAGGGTTGTGTAGCGGGAGTGTTCTCCTTGACATGCTTCACTAAGATGTGCCAGCGCGTGAGGTCATACCACCGCTGCCCCTCCAGGATAAACTCGTTCCATCGTTCATGTCTGAGAGCCTCACGGAAAGATTCCTTTGTCAGTCCTGTCAATTCCAGTTCCGTACCATCGGTGGGCTGGTTCTGATAATTATTATAAGGACTCCAGTAGGCACGGCGGCGAATCTGGTTAATGGCATCGTAGGCGGCTGCTGTGGGACCATTGAGTTCGTTTTCTGCCTCGGCCTTGATGAGCAACACCTCGGCATAGCGAATGATGATCGTGTTTGTGGAGCGACCCGCAATATTACCGCTGGTAGCAGGGTTGGCGTAGTTCAGCGAGTCGATATACTTTCTGAAGCGTGGAATGGTGAAGATGAAGTCTTCGCCCGTATTCGGATTGTAAAGGCGCTTGGCCCACGAACCGTCACGCCGTTGGTCGTTGGGGTCCATCTCTTTGTAATAACGGTCACTGGTGGCCAGAAGCACGGGTTCCGTGTTGCTCCAGTTGGTGGCAAAGGTGCAATGACCTGTGGTGTTGGACTTCAGACGATAATCGTGCTCTACGGTGAAGATATGTTCCGGTCCGTTCTTTTTATCAACCGACCAGTTGTCGATAAACTTGTCGAATAGATGGTACTTGCCAGAGCTGATGACTTTATCGGCGTATGCAATGGCCTTTTGGTAGTAGGCTTCCTGGTTGGCTTTTCCTTGTTCGCTGCTGGTCTGTGCCCACACCAAGTAGACCTTTGAGAGCAGTGCGCTGGCTGCCAGCGATGAGGCCTTGCTGTCGAGCGTCGTATAGTTGGCAGGCAGATTCTCGGCGGCTGAAAAATCGAGCACGATCTGCTCATAGACCTCGTCTATAGTATTACGGGGAGCTCCTTCGCCTTCGCCGTCATGTAGGATGAGAGGTACACCACCAAAGTACCTGACCAACTCAAAATACATCAATGCCCTCATAAAGCGGGCCTCATTAATATAGTTTTGTTTCGATTGCTCGTTGAGCCACGATGCAGCGTTCAACTTATCGATGACCACGTTGGCACGGTTGATCGTCGTATAGTGATACTGCCATGCTGCACTAACAAACTGGTTCGTCGGCTGGATGGCAAAGTTGGCCACCTCACGGATGTGCGCAGAGTTGGTCTGGGCACCGGCAAACACGTAGTCGGTTTGAAGGTCGTTCAAATAAATACTCTGGTTGTTGTATAGACCGTACATGCCTCCCACTGTGACTTCCTCGTAAATGCCATTAATGGCTGTCTCAATATCTTCCTTACTTTGATAGAAATTGTTCTTGTCAATGGAACTGATGGAGGTCTGGTCTAGGTCGGCGCAGCTGCTTAGCAGCAAACCGGCACCAAGAATATATGCTAATGAAAACTTTCTCATAATACTAATCGTTTTTATAATGTGATGTTGAATCCTACTAATACGGTCTTGGCTGTGGGATAGGTGCCATAGTCTACACCCTGATATAAGGCACTTGTCTCGTCTTTGCCGTTGCGCGATGCTTCAGGGTCGTAGCCCTTGTAACCCGTGAAGGTAAAGAAGTTCTGCAGCGATACAAACAGACGAAGCTGTGCATCCTTGGTAATCTGTGGCACACGTAACGTGTAGCCCAGCTGAATATTGCGGATCTTCAGGTAACTGGCATCCTCCACGAAACGGTCATCGGCGTAGATAGAGGTGATGCTGCTTGCCTTCTGGATGGTGTTGCTGGGGTTGGTGGGGGTCCAACGGTCGGCCACCTCTGCCAACGGATTATAGTAATAACCGTTACCACGATCCAGTCGACAAGCCAGTGCATTGAACAGTTTGTTTCCATAGCTCCCGCTCGCACTGATGAAGAGGTCAAGGTTCTTATAGGTCACCTTGGTATTGAAGCCGTAGGTAAACTTCGGCTGGATGTTCCCCAGCACTACACGGTCAGACTCGTTCACCACACCATCGCCGTTGACATCTTCAAATTTCGGATTGCCTGGCTCTACGGTAGAGATAGTCTGCGTGGGCAGGCTGCTCAAGTCTTCGTCGCTTTGGATGATTCCCTTGAAGCGGTAACCATAGAAGGTGCCAAGTGGCTCGCCAACCTTTACAATCAAAGGATAGATATAGGCCATGGTTGAAACACCTTCATATGAAGGCAGGAAGTATTCTGATTCACCCAGGTTTGTTACCTCATTAACATTGTGAGCGATATTACCATTCATGGTCCATTTCCAGTTTTTACGGTCGAGCAACGTGCCGCCAATCTCCAATTCCACACCCTTGTTGGTGACAGACCCCACATTGCGCAATACGGTTGAGAAACCAGTAACTTGCTCAACAGGGACATTAAGCAACAGGTCGCTCGTCTTTTTGTAGTAGCCGTCGAGGGTTACCGTCAGGTGGTTATTGAAGAAGCCTGTGCTCAATCCGATATTGTATGAGGTTGTTGTCTCCCATTTCAGGTCAGGATTAGCCATATTCTCAATGACATAGCCGATGGCAGATTTTCCGTCGATAACCATTGTGGCAGGTACGATATTGGCAGCAAACTGGTAGTCACCAATCTCTTGGTTACCCACCGTACCAACAGAGGCACGCAGTTGGATATAGTCGACTTTCTTGCCCAGATGAATCCATTTCTCACGATCGATATTCCAAGATGCGCCCAGCGAGGGGAACCAACCCCAGCGATGATCCTTGGCAAATCGACTCGAACCGTCGGCGCGCAGGGTCAGCGATGCGTTGTAGCGGGAATCAAAGCTGTAGTTTACACGACCGATCCAAGATTGAAGGGTAGAGATGTAAGTTGCTGAGGACGATGGCAACGTTGTCTCTGCAGCTCCCAGGTTGTTATAACCCGTGGCATCGTTGTTGAAGCCATAGCTTGTAGTTGCAAAGCTGCTGCGATCTGTGCGCTGGGCAGTGTAACCTGCGAGTATGGTTAGGGCATGAACATTCTTGAATGTGTTGCTGTAGGTCGCTGTGTACTCCGTCTGCCAGACATGCGTCTTTGTCTGTCCTACCGAGGCATAGCCATTGTAAGGCAGGCCACCGGTGGTATAGGATGGGGCATAGTAGCTTTGGCGGGTGTTCGACAGGTCGACACCTAAGCTGGCCTTCAGCTTCAGTTGCGGGATGACGGTCCACTCTGCAAAGCCCGTTCCGAGAATGCGTGTATTCTCGGTCTCTGCCTTGGTATTCTCCAGGTCGCTAATGGGATTGCCCACCTTACCATTGTAGATATCAACACTCGTCGGAGTCGGCTCATAGTTATAGGAGCCGTCAGCATTATAAATAGATGTATAGGGAATATGCGAGATGACAGCAAACCAGTTGTTAGGCGTAAACATGCTGTTCACATTCTGCTGTCCGTTCACCTTGTTGTATGCTGCTGATGCGTTCACACCTACTAGAAGGTTCTTCAGCACATTGCGCTCATAATTGATGCGTCCTGCATAGCGCGTCAGATCGGTGCCCTTCAATATGCCTTCCTGACTTTTGTAGCTGCCGCTGATGCTATAGCGTGAAATCTCATCGCCGCCCACAGCTGAGAGCTGATGTTCCTGCGAAAACCCTGTGCGAAGAGCCTCGTCTTGCCAGTCGTACGAAGCTGTTGGCGTATCTACGGCATAGCCGATCTCGCCTCTTTCGTATAGTTCGTTCCATACATCAGCCCACTGCCAGGCATCGAGGAACTTCAGTTTCTTGGCAATGTTACTCCAACCAAAACTAGCGTTATAGCTGATATTATTCTTGCCATGCGAACCTTTCTTGGTGGTAATGATGATCACACCGTTAGCACCACGCGTTCCATAGATAGCTGTAGCTGACACATCCTTCAGCACCTCTATGCTCTCTATATCAGCGGGATTCAGAAAGGCCAAGGGGTCGAGTGTGGCATCACTGCCCTTTGCACCTGTACGGGTAGATGCAGGATCGTTATAGACGATAAAGCCATCGATCACATATAGCGGTTCGTTACCACCAGTGATACTATTACCACCACGGATGCGGATGATGCTGGCAGCACCAGGCTGACCAGAGGTCTGTGTGACATTCAAACCAGCCACAGCACCCTGCAAAGCACTCTCGACGGAACTGTTCTGTTGACGGAGGATATCATCACCTACAGAAGAGATGCTACTGGTCAACTCCAGGCGTTTCTGAGCACCGTAACCCACAACGACCACTTCATCGAGTTTGCTGGCGTTATCTACCAATGCTATCTCCACGGGCTCCTCAAAGTCATAAACATCCACATCGAGGGCACGATAGCCTACATATTCCACACGGAGAGTCAGCGGGGCCTCCACCTTCGTCTGAAGAGAGAAGTTGCCGTCGTAGTCTGTCACGACGCCTTGGCCCTTTTCACTTTTCACAATCACAGATGCGCCAATCAGAGGTTCACCAGTGCGAACATCAGTGATATGACCTGTAATCAGGTTTTGCGCTATAGCCAACAAGGGGCTGATCGCAACGAAAGTTGCAATAAACAATCTTTTTACCATAAGTCTAAATACCTTTTTAGTTTATTTCTGCGCGGTAAGTGTGTCCTTTACCTTTTCAATCTGCACCTGAGTCACTTTGTTATCCAGGTTTAACAATCCAAATTCGTGATTATACTTCGTTCCGTCTGTCAACACCCACTGCAGGAATTGGTTTACAGCATCGTCTGCTTGGTTATATCTCACACCGATTTTCTCTACAGCAATCTCTGAGACCTTGCCACTCTCTAGCGTGGCAATCACTTCGTCGAGCGTTGCCCTATCAGAAAAGCTCTCTTCGAGACTCTTCTTCACGTCAATGCCGATAATGGTTAAGTCGTTTTTGATATGACGGCTCTGAAGGTCGAAGATGTTAGGCAGGGCATTAAACGATACACCCAACGGATCCTTCGACAAAGCGGTATTCAGGAACAGGTCGTCGCCCGAGATACGCTTGCCACGGAAGTTACTGCTCTCCTCCCCAAAGTTATGGGCGAATGACGAAGCCACCGATGTAGCATTGCTTCCGCTATAGATAACGAGTTTTTCGAACTGCTTGTTTTTCTTCACGTCCTCATCGAAGTCATCATTGAGGAAGTAAAGTTGCTTTAGCTTCTTCGAGTTCAGGTGCTTACCTTCCAGCACTTTCGCAGCCTCACTGCCGCTGGCTGTGATAGGCAGCACGGCGAACTCTCCGAAATAAACAATATGGCTAAAGTCTTCTGTTTTTGTATCTTGATTGTCGAATACGACATTCAGATCGATGTTACCCTGATTCTGATTGCCTTTGGCGATCTGGAACTCCACGCCAGGTTGTGTTTTTGCATATTCGGTTATCCACTTCTCTACCAGCGGACGAGCAAATCTTGGCGCTTTCACATAGCGCACGCTGCTTGTGTTGGTAGAATTACCCTCAGCCCAAATGTTGCTGATGTTGATACTCAATAATACTGCTATTGTTAATGCTAACTTTTTCATATTGTTTCGTTTTTGTTTTGTTGATACCTATTATATATATACTTCCCTTCATCGTCATTGCCATCATACAGCAACAACACTCTGACATCTGTCTACACATTCGCTCTTTCATAACTCTATTTTTTTAATATGTTAATATGTTACTATGTCTTTAAAACAATACTATGTCTTTTCGACGGTGCAAAGGTACGGCGATTTCCGCACACCCACAATCGCCCGTTTGTGGCATTTCGCATACCCAAAATATGGTACGAACATAAAAGTCGCCGACAGAACCGATTGTCTGTCAGCGACTTATATAAAAATGCAGGTGTAGGATTATTCCTTCTTATCGCCACAGCCTTCATGCTTCTTCTCACCTCCACAACAGTCTTTCTTTCCCGCAGGGGTGGGGGTGGCTTCTGAGGCTTCATACTTGATTTTCTTGAAGCCTGCGATAATGTTCTCTACGTTGGTCTTGTCGGCATCATACTCGATGGTAATGGTCTTGTTGTCGAGGTTGGTCGTAATAGACTTGATGCCTTTCTCAAAACGGATGTTGTCCTTGATCTTCTTCTCACATCCTGTACAGTGCATCTCAGGCTGTGTTTTCAAAACGACAGTCTTGATGTCCTTACCAAAACAAGCAGTGGCAAATGCCAGTGTCACGAATAATACTTTTGTTCTCATAATTACTTATCTTTTACTTTTTTACTTTCTTACATTTACATTATATCTTGTTCCAATTCAGACGCACACCTATATAATAGACTGCTCCGTGAAGAGGTCCCCAGATCATCGTAGAGTCAAAGTGGCTGCCCCAAGGATCATCAGCTCCGATGATGGGATTCTTCTGTTTGAAACCAGTGATATTTTCACCACCGGCATAGATGCTCCAATGACGGAAGAAGCGAGTCACTTGCACACTCAACTGCTCATAGCCCTTGTAACGCTCGTCCCAAGAGGGTTTGCCATTGGAATCGACATCGGGGGTTGGCATCCGTCCCCCTCCATTCAGTTGCAGGGTCACGTCAAACTGCCACTTACCAAGCCCTGGGGCATACGAGGCCGTTAGCAGACCTTTGTATTTGTTGGTCAGCGGTTTTTCTTTCAGAACACCACCGTAGGTACATTTCACATCCGTACGGCGATAGGTGGCTGTCATCGTGAATCCTTCGAAGAGGGGATAGGTGGCTTCCACCTGCCAGGTGTGGGAATAGCTCTTGCCGTCGAGATCCGTAAAGTGGACGGCATGCGGGTCGCTGTCGAGATCCATCACCGTCTGGTGCAGGAAGTTCGTGTAATAGTACTCAGCATTCAGTTCCAGTTTCTTGTCTCCGACGGGGATGTTAAGTGCGGCACTGATGCCGTAATTCCAAGCCTCTTCTTGATCCAAGTCGGCATCGATGACCATTTGTCGTCCACTGGCCAGCAGGTAGTTGTTCTCTGCCAGTACATGACTAGTGCGATAGCCCTTACCGATGGAACCTCGCAGGGTCACAATTTCGTTAGGTGCATATTTCATGTGCATCCTCGGTGTGACGAATCCGCCGTAGATGTTGCTGTGATCCCATCGCAGACCTCCCATCACAATCAGCTTCCCACCTATTTTATAGGTATATTGGGCATAGACGCCTGGCGTCGTCTCGTCATCTCGCTCGTCAATGTCCAATCCACAGTGTTCCAATTGTCCGCGCTGGTCGAAATAGTCGTGGTTCAGACTGGCACCAGCAGAGAGACTGTGATGCTCGTCGAAGTCTGTTTCAAACAATAGTGACGCATAGCCGTTGCGCTGATCTACGTGATAGAGTTGATGTCCGTATGTGGCATCCTCATGATGCACCGAACCAGAAAGTAGCAGCGCGATGTTCGTGGCATGCTCTTCGTTCAGGAAATAGGCATTTTTGGCAAAAGCCTCATAGCGCTCATTGGTGATGTCAATGAGATAGGGGTGAGTGGTGAGAGGTGAGTGGTGAGAAATCTGTCCGCCCTCGCGATGCTCTTTCAATCCCTTCACAGAGCCTTGGAAGATGTACTTGTCACCCAGCCACGCCCAACGGCTCTGTAGCGAGCCTTGCTTGATCTTCGGCATGTCCACAAAACCGTCGCCGTTATCGTCATGCGCCTTGTCGAGAATCTCGTAATGTCCTAACAGAGCCGTACTCCACTTGTCTGATAGTTTGAGGTTGGCACCCAAGTTGGCCTCCAACTTCCCCTTCGTATTATAATATAGGTTCGCGTCCGCAAAAGGCGTGGCCTGCGGCTTCTTGAATTCTACGTTTATCTGACCCGTAATGCTCTCGTAACCGTTTTTGACAGACGAAGCGCCCTTTGACACCTGAATACTTTGCATCCACGGACCAGGGATATACCCCAAAGCGTATGGAGCCGCCACTCCACGATAGTTAGGGATGTTCTCCGTCAGCATCTGCACGTAGGTACCTGAGAGTCCCAGTAGTCTGATCTGCTGGGCACCCGTAGCGGCATCGGCATAATTCACATCGACGGAAGGGTTCGTCGTGAAACTCTCCCCCAGATTACAGCAGGCCGCCCGCAGCAGTTCCTTCGAACTAATCAGTTCCATGTTGCCAATCCCGCTGGTCTTTACCCGCCCAGCTTGATGGGCAGTGACCGTCACCTCGTTGACCTGCTGCGTTTTAAGGGAGTCCACATCATCTTTGCTCTGTCCGAAAGCAGACAAAGCAAGGCAGAGCAAAATGCCGATAGGACAAGACCTTCTCATTAATAATTGCAGAAAGATTTCTACACAATCGCAGCGACCACCTCGATTTCTACCAAGGCGCCCTTCGGCAAAGTCTTGACAGCCACAGCAGAACGGGCAGGATAAGGCTCTGAGAAAAAGTCGGAATAAACTGCGTTCATATCGGCAAAGTCGTTCATGTCAGCCATAAACACGGTGGTCTTTACAACGTTGCTCATGCTGAGGCCTGCCTCTTCCAGGATGGCCTTGACGTTGGTCAGCGACTGGCGCGTCTGTTCCTTGATGCCGCCTTCTACGAACGTGCCTGTGGTAGGATCAATGGGTATCTGACCGGATGTGTAGACGAGGTTTCCAACTTGGATGGCCTGACTATAAGGCCCAATGGCAGCTGGTGCCTTCTTTGTACTGATTGCTTTCATTGTTAGTTATAAAAATAAATGTTTGTTCAAAAGCACTGAGGTGACCTTACATACTATAATTTAATTTCCATCAGGATATCACACCGTTCGTAGGCATTACCTTCAAGTGGAATCTCACTGAATCCCAGTTTGCGGTAGAGAGCGATGGATGCCTCCAGACGGGTGTTCCCTTCAAGGAATATGCGCTTTACGCCGTGACTTTTGGCATAGTCCAGCAACGCCTCACCGAGTTTCCGACCTATACCTTTCCCCTGTGCT
>JAFSNR010000011.1 GCA_017443345.1 Prevotella sp. | reverse complement strand
TTATATATAACATTATTCTCTTTATTATGCCTTCATCGCTCTCTAAAAAACTGTGCTCTGTGCTCTGTGCGCTTTGCTGAAGGGATAAGAAAAAGAGAGGCTCAACGGCCTCTCTTTGTTTATTCGTAGTAGGTGAAGGTGCGGGTGGTGATCATTTCCTGACCCATCATGCTGACCTTGCGGCTGATCCAGTTGCCGCGATCGTCGAACTTATAGTCGGAGTAGGGAATCTCCATGGCCTGACCTCCCATGTCGATGCTCTCGGATTTGATCACGCCATTCTCATCGTAATTGAAGCTTGTCTTCACGTCGTTTCCCATCACGTTGAGTGTACGGCTCTTCAGGCGTCCGTTCTCCCATTCGTTCTTGACGGTGGAACCCTGACCCTGGAAGCTCATCTTGACGGATGTGAGATAGCCGTTCTCATCGTAAACGGCATCTGACATGATATTTGACTTCGTCATCTTGCCATCCTGAGAGAATTCGATGGTCTGGCTCATGCCATTCATGTCGATTGTCATTGTCTTTACTGGACCCTTGGCCTCGTTGGCCTCAACGTCGTGGAACTTTGTCTGTGCCTGCATAGCGAACGGAAGTGCCAGCATGGCCATCATCATCATGATTTTTTTCATCTTGTAATCCGGTTTTTGGTTTGTAATGAACAATTTCGGGGCAAAGTTAGTGATTCTTTCTGAAACAACAAAGTTTTTTCGAAAAATTATTTGTACCTTTGCAGATGCATAATGAAAGATGACGATGAACACAGAGATATTACAGCAGTTGAACGAGAGTCAGCGCAGGGCCGTAGAGTACTGCGACGGGGCCAGTCTGGTGATTGCAGGCGCAGGATCGGGTAAGACGCGCGTGCTGACCTACAAGATTGCCTGGCTGATGGAACTGGGGATGGCTCCCTGGGAGATTCTGGCACTGACCTTTACCAACAAGGCTGCGCGAGAGATGAAGGAACGTATAGGCCAGCTGGTGGGTCATGAGCGTGCGAGATACCTCCAGATGGGTACGTTCCACAGCGTCTTTGCGCGTATCCTGAGGGCGGAGGCGCAGCATATCGGCTATCAGTCGAACTTCACCATCTATGACCAGACGGACGCTCGCTCGCTGGTGAGGACGATCATCAAGGAGATGGAGCTCGACGACAAGGTGTATAAGCCTGCATCGGTGGCCGACCGTATCTCGATGGCGAAGAACCACCTGATGCTGCCTCAGGCCTATGCGGAGAGTGCCTGGGCCAAGGACGACGCCACGCAGAAACGACCACAGGTGGCGAATATATATATAAGGTATGCTGAACGGTGCAGACAGGCCAACGCGATGGACTTCGACGATCTGCTGGTGCAGACGTGGATCCTCTTCAAACAGCACGAGGAGGTCCGTCAGAAATATGTCGAGAAGTTCCACTTCGTGCTCGTGGATGAGTATCAGGATACGAACTTCGCGCAGCAGGCCATTGTGTATCAGCTGACAAAGGAGCGCCAGAAGGTCTGCGTGGTTGGTGACGATGCACAGAGTATCTATTCGTTCAGAGGGGCCAACATCGATAACATCCTGAACTTCCAGAACCTTTATAAGAACGTGCAGCTCTTCAAACTGGAGCAGAACTACCGTTCGACGCAGCTGATCGTACAGGCGGCCAATTCGCTGATCAGACGGAACGAGCGACAGATTCCGAAGAACGTGTTCTCGAAGAACGAGCACGGTGAGAAGCTACAGCTGAAACCTGCCTACAGCGACAAGGAGGAGGCGCTCATCGTCTGTCAGGACATGAAACGGTTGCGCAGGGAGGATCGTTGCAACTGGAGCGACTTTGCCATCCTCTATCGCACCAACTCGCAGAGCCGTTCGTTCGAGGAGGAGATGCTGAAGGACAATATCCCATACAGGATCTACGGCGGACTGAGTTTCTATCAGCGTAAGGAGATCAAGGACGTGATAGCCTACTTCCGACTGATAGCCAATCCCAACGACGAGGAGGCCTTCAAGCGTATCATCAACTATCCGGCCAGAGGCATCGGCGACACGACGGTGGGCAAGATCATACAGACGGCGCAGACCTATGGCGTCAGTCTGTGGCAAGTGATCAAGGAGCCCGTCTTGTTCCCCATGCAGGTGAGCAAGGCTACGATGACGAAGATACAGGCGTTCAGAGAGCTGATTGAGGGCTGGATAGGACGCGTGGCGACGGAGGATGCCTACACGCTGGGGCACGACATCATCATGAACTCGGGCATCAGCAAGGACATCTACTCAGGCCGTAACCCCGAGGACATCTCGCGACAGGAGAACCTTGAGGAGTTTCTGGGTGGTATGAAGGACTTCGTGGACAGTCGCCGCGAGGAGGACAGGGGCGAAGAGGTGTATCTGACGGATTTCCTGCAGGAAGTGGCGCTGTTGACGGATCTGGACAGTGAGGAGGGCGACGAGAACGACAAGGTTACCCTGATGACCATCCACTCAGCCAAGGGACTGGAGTTTCCCACGGTGTTCGTCGTGGGACTGGAGGAGAACATCTTTCCCAGTCCGATGTGTACCAACTCGATGCGTGAGCTCGAAGAGGAGCGAAGACTGCTGTATGTGGCCATCACGCGTGCCGAGAAGCATTGTATCCTGACGTGTGCGCAGAACCGTTTCCGTTATGGACGGATGGAGTATGACACGCCCTCGAGGTTTATCCGTGATATCGACCCTGAGCTGCTGGACGTGCAGAGCGAAACGGGTGGGGGAGAATCGCGCTCACACAGAGGCTCGTATGGCGGTAGCCGGAGTCCTGAGTGGATGCAGAACCCGAGGCCTGTGGCGACGCAGTTCAAGGCTGATCCCAAGCCCAGAGCCGTTGCTCCCAGACAGCCGGAGAAGCCCGTAGACCCCTTCGGGCCCAATTTCAAGCGTGTATATAACGCTGTGGCGCCTCGTCCGATGGCTTCGGCTCCCAGTGCAGCAGGTGAACTGCGCGAGGGGTGCAGGATTGAGCATCAGCGCTTTGGGATCGGTACCGTACTGAAGATTGAGGGAACGGGAGAGAATACGAAGGCGACGGTGGAATTCAGGAATGCTGGCACCAAACAGCTGCTCCTGAAATTTGCGAAGTTCAAGATCATAGATTAACAATTAGAGCGACTCATCAACTGGTCGCTCTAACTGTTTCTTATTGATTTTGGGAAGATGCTTCTTCTTGCGCAGCCATGCAGCTTTGCGGGCTTCATAGTCTTCGTAATGCTTTTCCAGGAATCCGTCGGCCATCGTTACTGTGAATTATCATGGAACTTGGCGTAGATTACCTGTAGCTCGATCTTTTCTCCATTGGGTCCACCTTGTAGTCGCGTACTCGTCAGTGACATCTGATTAGCCACTGAGGCAATACCAGCCGCTGACGTCGTCGTAGAGGTGGCTGTTGTCAGGGTGACGGGTACCAGAACGATTTTATTCCAATTGGGGTGCTTGGCGACCCAATCAGGATCAGTTGCAAGACCTTTGCTTTTGTTGCCTGACAGGTAGGTAATCATGTTGCCAATGTTGCTGAACTCGTATTGGTTCTCAGCGTCAAGGATCGTATAGAACGAGCTGGTGGAGTTGATAGTCTGTCCCTTCTCAAAGAAGGTGTAGAGACTGTCCTTGGGGATCATCAGGAGATATTCGGGAGCTTCGAACACATAGGGCGAGTTCTCGATGCCACTATTGATGCGCTGGAATGTCACACTCACAGAGAGTAGGGAGTCCTTGGCATGAGTAGCGGTGATCTCATCAACGGGGAAGGTCACTTCCGTGAAGATGCCTGCGGGGGTCTTCAGGTAAGTATAGTCGTTCTTGTTGACCAATGACTGCAATGCTTCCTTGTCGTTGATGATACGTGTGGTCTGAAGTACCTCAGGAGTCGACGACATGCCGATATAGGCGTTAAGGATAGAGTCTTTGTCGTTCTTATAACTGTAGAAGACACGCATGTCGATCTCAGACAGGTTAGCCATCACACCAAGACCATCGTTCACCTCGAAATAGAATCCAGGGCAAAGGCTGTGGATGAAATTATATGAGTTCTTGAAATACTCAGGATGCTCGTAATAGTTCTGCAGGATGTAAGTACCATAATCGGCATACTTCTTGCCGTTCTTGTCGGTATAGGAACCACTCAGAACGATACGTGCCAGATCTTTATAGCCAGAGAGATTCCTAATGCTATCGGAATAAGTCAGGTTTGACAGGGTGAAAGCCATGTTCTGCTTGAGGCCGTCGGTCCTGACATATCCTGCACCCTTAGGATCAAAGTTGCTGTAGTAGGTCGTCTGATCGTTCATGGGCTCCTTCAGTTCGAGCATATCAATCTTGACAGGTGTCAGTGAGTCGCCATAACATTTCGACCTGTTGAAGAAGAGCCAGATCTCACAAGAGTCGGCTGCAATGGCACCGTCCTTAGAGCCGACGATCCTGTCTTTGGCAGGCAGCTTCGGATTCTCGAGCATATTAAACTGTGCCATGAATTCGCTTTTGATATAGGCACCAGTTTCCGGATCTCTGACATTGCCGAAATAGCAGTCGAAGTTACGGGCGTATACAGAGTCGGCCAGGAGAGATTTGGAAGTTGCTGTGAAAACACCAGTGGAGATATCCATTTTGTCGTTCTCGCTGGTGAGGGTTGATCCAACTTCGAGCGTTTCTTCATTGCAAGACATGATTGCCATTGCGCAGAATGCAATCGCTGTCATCAATTTGAGTTTCATGTGTATAAGTGTATTTAAATCTTAAGCCTCGTCAGGAAAGAGCGTTTCATAGAATGCCTCGTAGGCATCAGCAAAGTCCTCCTGATAGCCAAGTACCGGAATGTTCTTTCCCTTGGCATAATCGAGCAGTTCAACATTTACTTCGGGTGCTGCCTGAACGATTCCATCGCTGTAGTCGATGGCCAGTTTGCCAAGTTCATCGAAATCGATATGATCGCTGTAGCCTTTCAGCAGATCTGCGTTGACATCACGGAATTCGAGGCATTTCTTGAAATTCTCGCCAAGATCCTTCTCAATACTCTTCGTAAACAGAGAAGTAACGACCTTCGCATCAGCAAAAGACGGCTCGTCGTGGTAGGCAGTCTTGACATAGAGAGGCACAACGGCACTCATCCAGCCCTGACAGTGGATAATGTCGGGCACCCAGCGGAGCTTCTTGACAGTCTCCAGCACACCACGTGCGAAGAAGATGGCTCGTTCGCCATTGTCGGCATAGTCTACACCATTCTCGTCCTTATCCATCTGTCGCTTACTGAAGTAATCATCGTTGTCGATGAAGTAAACTTGTATGCGGGCAGACTGGATGGAAGCCACCTTGATGATCAGGGGATGGTCCGTATCATTGATGATAAGGTTCATACCCGAGAGTCGGATCACTTCATGCAGCTGACCACGACGCTCGTTAATGGTTCCCCATTTAGGCATGAATGTACGGATTTCATGACTACGTTCCTGCATAGCTTGCGGAAGGTTTTTTCCCATGAGCGACAAAGTGTTGTCTGGGACATAAGGAGATATCTCCTGATTGATGAATAGTATCTTCTTTTTTGCCATCTTTGAAGTTTTTGCACCGCAAAGATACAAATAATATCTCACAAATCTGAATTTAGATGCAAGAATTTAACAAAAAAAAGGGTTTATACGTACTTTTGAATCAATGCTACAAAGCGATTTCCGTATTTTTGCTTCTTATGATCACCAATGCCTGAGATGTTGCCAAACTGCTCTATAGTCGTCGGTTTGATGCTGGCAAGAGCGTGCAGGACCTTGTCGCTGAAGACGATATAGGGTGGGAATCCTTCCTCACTGGCACAGGTCGACCTGAGGGCTCTGAGGGCTTCGAAAAGCTTCGGATCCTCGATGCCTGTGGTTGGGGGCAGACCTGGGATGGTGATTGTGGGGATCTCCAGTTTGAGCTTCGGTTTCTTGCGCTCTTCCTTCACGCTGTGGTCGACGACACAGAGTTGGGCACTCTTCCTGCCGTAGAGCACATCCTTGCCAATATCGGTCACCTTCACCTTATTCCCATCATTATAGGCTATCTCGATGAAGCCCATCTGGAGCATCTGAAGCAGGTAGTCCTGCCAGTCGTTCGTCGTGAGGTCCTTGCCAACGCCGAAGGTCTTCAGCTGGTCATAGCCGTGACGCGTGACGAAGGGCGAACGGATGCCTTTGACAATCTCGATAATAGTGGATATACGGATCGTTTCGTCCGTGCGCATGGCTGCACTGAGAGCCATCTGCACATAACGTGTGCCGTCGAAGCGCTTAGGGGGATTCTCACAGACATCGCAATTGCCACAATCGTGATCGGTCTGCTCACTGAAATAGTTGAGCAGGATGCGTCTGCGACAGACACTCGACTCGGCATATTCCTGCATACGACGGAGCTTGTCCATGTTGACAACCTGTTGTCCACTTTGTCGTGCAAATTCAGTAAGTTGTACGATGTCAGCCAACGAATAGAAGAGGACTGTATCCGCAGGTGCTCCATCACGTCCGGCACGCCCAATCTCCTGATAGAAGCTCTCGATGCTCTTGGGCATGTTATAGTGGATAACCCAACGCACATTACTCTTGTCGATACCCATTCCAAAGGCAATCGTGGCACAGACCACAGAGATCTGGTCGTTCTTAAACCTTTCCTGCGTCTGATTGCGCTCAAATGTTGACATACCAGCATGATATGGTGCCGCATTGATGCCTTTCTTCTGAAGGTCAGAAGCAACTTTCTCCGTGTTCTTCCTACTGAGACAATAGATGATGCCTGCCTCCATCGGACGTGCCTTGATGAAGTTTGTGATGAAGTGCATCTTCTCAGCAGCCCTATACCCACGTTTCACTGACAGACTCAAGTTGGGACGATCGAAGCTGGAGATGAATTCCTTGGCCTTTGAAATGTTCAATTGTTTGATAATATCCTCACGCGTGATTTTGTCGGCTGTTGCTGTCAAGGCCATGATGGGCACATCAGGGAACTTCTCGCGCAGGATACCTAATTGTGTATATTCAGGACGGAAGTCGTGTCCCCACTGACTGATGCAGTGAGCCTCGTCGATGGCGAAGAGCGAGATCTGGATGTGACTCAGCAGATAGTCGATCTCAGCCATCAGTTTCTCAGGTGAGATGTAGAGGAGTTTCATGTTGCCAGAGAAGCATTTACGACGGATGACGGTATCGACGGCAGGATCATTGCCGCTATTGAGTGCATCAGCTTCGATACCATTGGCGCGAAGGGTCTCCACCTGGTCTTTCATCAGACTGATGAGTGGGGAGATGACAATGGCGGTACCAGGCATGGTCAGGGCAGGAATCTGATAGCAGATACTCTTTCCACCGCCAGTCGGCATCAGCACCAAAGCGTCCTGGCCTTGCATGACGTGTTCGATGATCTCACGCTGATTTTGCCTGAAAGAGTTATAGCCGTAATATGTTCTTAAAGCTTCGAAAATGTCCATATCTTGCAAATTTTGTACAAAGATACGGATTTTTTTCGGAATTCATTGCGAGTTTGGATTATTTTATGTAATTTTGCATCATGGAATTTATTTATCAGGACGAGCGATTCGCAGACTTACAATTGCTCAGATACAGGTTGAATGGTTTTGAAAAACTGTCTTTAAAGCAGAAAACCCTCGTATATTATCTTTCACAAGCTACGCTTTTTGGTCGGGATATCACCTTCGATCAATTCGGCAAGTACAATCTCCGCATCCGGAAAATGCTGGAGGTGGTCTATACCGATATGACCATCGCTCATGACACCGATGAATTCAAGGCTTTGGAGACGTATCTGAAGCGGATATGGTTCTCAAGCGGCATCTATCATCATTATGGATGTGAGAAGTTCCAACCAGGTTTCTCACCAGCCTATCTCGAAAAGGCACTGAGAACGGTAGATGCCAGGAAGTTGCCATTAAACGAGGGCGAGACCATCCAGCAGATGTGTGATGAGCTCTTCCCTGTGATCTTTGACGAGAACGTTTTGCCCAAGCGTGTGAATAAGGCAGATGGTGAGGATCTGCTGTTGACATCGGCATGTCACTTCTATGACGGCGTGACACAAGCGGAGGCAGAAGCATTCTATGAGCAACAGAAGCAGCATGATGAGCATCCGGATACACCTCCCTCGTTTGGTCTGAACTCCACATTGGTGAAGGAGGATGGACAGATCAAGGAAGAGGTATGGTCTGCCAATGGGAAATACGCTCCTGCAATCAGCCATATTATCTATTGGCTTGGGAAAGCAGCTGAGGTTGCAGAAAACGATCAGCAAGAAAAGATTATCCGAACACTCATAAGTTATTATCAGTCAGGTGATTTACAGACTTTCAATGAATATTGTATTGAATGGTTGAAGGACCATGATTCTTCCATCGATTTTATCAACGGTTTCATCGAAGTCTATGGTGATCCTCTGGGATTGAAAGGCTCTTGGGAGGGACTTGTCGAGTATATCGATGAAGAGGCTACTCATCGCACGCAGACCATCAGTAGGAATGCCCAATGGTTTGAAGACCATTCGCCTGTGGATCCACGATTCCGTAAACCCGTTGTCAAAGGTGTTTCGGCCAATGTGATTTGTGCTGCGATGCTGGGTGGTGATGAATACCCATCGACAGCCATAGGCATCAATCTGCCCAATGCAGACTGGATCAGGGCTCAGTATGGCAGTAAGAGTATCACGATCAGTAATATTACGGATGCCTATAATAAAGCAGCTCATGGGAACGGATTCAAGGAGGAGTTCGTCATAGATCAGAAGACCCTTGAAATCATCGACAGATACGGCGATATCTGTGATGACCTGCATACGGACCTGCACGAATGTCTGGGACATGGTAGCGGACAATTGCTGCCAGGAGTGGATCCGGATGCGTTGAAAGCATACGGTAACACGATAGAAGAGGCGAGGGCAGACCTCTTCGGACTGTATTATATCGCAGACAAGAAACTCGTGGAATTAGGTCTGACTCCTGATGAAGAGGCCTATCAGTCGCAGTATTATACTTATATGATGAACGGTCTGATGACTCAGCTGATACGTATCACACCAGGTCGTCAGATTGAGGAAGCCCATATGCGCAACCGTGCGTTGATAGCCCATTGGTGCTATGAGATGGGAAATGCCATCAAGATGATCGAACGTGAAGGCAAAACCTACGTTGAAATCACTGATTATAAAGAACTTCGACGACTGATAGCCACGCTTCTGGCAGAAGTACAACGCATCAAGAGCGAGGGAGACTTCGAAGCAGCCCGACAGCTGGTGGAGCAGTATGCTGTGAAGGTGGATCCTCAACTCCATCAAGAGGTTCTGGAACGTTATCAGCGACTGAATCTGGCACCTTATAAAGGATTCATCAATCCACAGCTGTTGCCAGTCTTCGATGCCAATGGCGAGATCTGTGATATTCAAGTGAACTACAGCGAGGGTTATGCTCACCAGATGCTTCGCTACAGTTCGGAGTACGCCACCTTAATATAAATAAGAATATGGACATCAATAGTCAGGTCAAGGACATCAAGCAATCTTTCCGTCAGATGATGGATGGCGCCATAGCGAAATCGATGCGTGATAAAGGCGTCGATTATAAACTGAATTGGGGAGCTACCTTACCCAGACTGAAGGAAAAAGCTACAGAACTGGGCAAGAACTACGATTTGGCAATTGCTCTTTGGAAAGAGAATGTCCGTGAGTGTAAGCTTTTGGCAACTATGATCATGCCTGCAGATGAGGTTTTGCCCGAAGTCATCGACATCTGGATGGAACAGACTGATACACAGGAAATAGCAGAACAGGCTGCTTTCAACCTGTATCAGTATCTGCCTTATGCGCCAGAAAAGGCCTATAGCTGGATGGCTTCAGAAAAAGAACTCTATCAGCTTTGTGGTTTCCACGTCTTGTCGCGTCTGTTTATGAACAAGCAGGAGCCCAATGAACGAGGAATCAACGAATTCATCGATCAGGCTATGGCAGCTTTGCAAGGTGACAGTCTACCCGTCAGAAAGGCTGCGATGTCGTGTGTCCAGCGCTTTGCAGAACTGGGATTAGTGTACGAGCGATTGGCCAAAAGCGCATTAAAAACCATCAATTTAGATTTTTTATAAATAATATTTCTTTCGTTTCCCTGAAAATATGTACCTTTGTACGGTTTTGTGGAAATCAGATGAAAGCAAGCAGATTAGAAGCCGTTGAGCGTATCCTGGATAACTACCTTGAGATGAATAATCATCGCAAGACACCTGAGCGCTATACCATATTGAAAGCTATCTATAGCATCAACGGTCATTTCACACTGGAAGAGTTGAATGATAAACTCACGACAGAACTGGGCTTTCCTGTTGCCAGAGCGACACTGTACAACACGATCAACCTGTTTCTTGAGTTGCGACTGGTTACCCGGCATCGCTTTCATGGTGCAACGAAATATGAAGCATGTTATGACAACGACAGCCACTGTCATCAGATCTGTACGATGTGTGGTAAGGTGACAGAGGTCAAGTCTGTCGAAATCAAAGAGGCTGTTGAGAACATGCACCTGAAGCGTTTCCGCAAAGACGGCTTCACCTTATATGTATATGGTGTCTGCAGTACCTGTCAGACGATGATTACCAAAAGGAAGAAGCAGGAGAGAGAAAAGAGCAAGAAAGTAAAAACTGAATAAATAGCAATTATGAACAAAGGTAAAGTAGATGTCCTGCTCGGTTTGCAGTGGGGCGACGAAGGAAAAGGTAAGGTAGTCGATGTGTTGACTCCCAAGTACGATGTTGTTGCCCGTTTCCAGGGTGGTCCGAATGCTGGCCATACATTGGAATTTGAAGGACAGAAGTATGTGCTCCGTTCGATTCCATCGGGAATCTTCCAAGGTGGAAAGATTAACATTATCGGTAATGGTGTAGTTCTGGCTCCCGATCTCTTCATGGAGGAAGCCAAGGCACTTGAAGCCAGTGGACACGATCTGCATTCTCGCCTGCATATCTCCAAGAAGGCCCATCTGATTATGCCTACGCATCGTGTTCTCGATGCTGCCTATGAGGCTCAGAAAGGTAAGGACAAAGTGGGAACGACAGGTAAGGGAATCGGTCCTACATACACTGACAAAGTAAGCCGTAACGGTCTGAGGGTAGGTGATATACTCGAAAACTTTGAAGCGAAATATGCCAGAGCCAAGGCTCGTCATGAGGCCATCCTGAAGTCACTTGACTTCGAGTATGACATTACAGAGGTTGAGAAGAAGTGGCTGGAGGGCGTTGAGTATCTGCGTCAGTTCCCCATTGTGGATTCTGAACACGAGATCAACAATGTCCTGAAGAGTGGTAAGAGCATCCTATGTGAAGGCGCTCAGGGTACGATGCTCGATGTCGACTTTGGCAGCTACCCCTTTGTGACCTCATCAAACACTATCTGTGCAGGTGCATGTACCGGTCTTGGCATTGGTCCCAACAAGATCGGAGATGTCTATGGCATCATGAAGGCATATTGCACACGTGTAGGTGCAGGCCCATTCCCCACAGAGTTGTTCGATGAAACGGGAAAGAAAATCCGTGACCTGGGACATGAGTATGGTGCAGTGACAGGTCGTGAGCGTCGTTGTGGCTGGATTGACCTGGTGGCTCTGCGTTATTCCATCATGGTGAATGGTGTGACACAGCTGATCATGATGAAGAGTGACGTGCTCGATGGCTTCGATACCATCAAGGCCTGTGTGGCCTACAAGCAGAATGGCGTTGAAATCGACTATTTCCCCTATAATATTGAAGAAGGTATTGAGCCTGTCTACAAGGAACTGCCTGGTTGGAAGACGGATATGACGAAATTTACTTCCGAAGATCAGTTCCCCAAGGAGTTCAGCGATTACATTCATTTCCTGGAGGCTCAGCTCGAGACACCTATCAGAATTATCTCTATTGGTCCGGATCGTGACCAGACCATCGTTAGAAAGTAAAAGGGTGAAAGGTAATAAAGTAAAAAGGTAAAAAGGTAAAATAGTAAAAAGGTAAAAGGTAAAAATGGCACAAAAGCCTTCAATTCCAAAAGGAACGCGCGACTTTTCTCCATTGGAGATGGCCAAGCGCAACTATATCTTCGATACCATCAAACAAGTATATCAGCTCTATGGCTTCCAGCAGATAGAGACGCCTGCGATGGAAACACTCGGAACCCTGATGGGCAAGTATGGCGAAGAAGGTGATAAGCTACTCTTCAAAGTGCTTAACTCAGGTGATTTCCTGAATAAAGTGAGCGATGAGGAATTACAAGAGCGTAACGCCCTACACTTAGCTGCCAAACTCTGTGAGAAAGGCCTTCGCTATGATCTCACCGTTCCCTTTGCCCGTTATGTGGTGATGCATCGAGAGGAACTTCAGTTGCCTTTTAAACGTTATCAGATGCAGCCAGTATGGCGTGCAGACCGTCCACAGAAGGGGCGCTATCGTGAGTTCTGGCAGTTTGATGGCGACATCGTGGGATCGGATTCTCTGCTGAATGAGGTGGAGTTGATGCAGATTGTCGATGCCGTATTCAGTCGCTTTGGTGTTCGCGTACAGATTAAGATCAATAATCGTAAGATTCTCACAGGAATCGCTGAAGTCATCGGGGCAGCTGAGAAGATTGTGGATATCACTGTCGCCATCGACAAGCTCGATAAAATCGGCCTTGAGAATGTGAATGCAGAACTTCGTGAGGATGGTCTCTCAGAGGAGCAGATAGAGAAACTTCAGCCCATTATCTCGCTTGAAGGTACTAATGACGAGAAACTCGACACGATAGCTGGGGTCCTGAAAGAGAGTGAGACTGGCCTGAAGGGTGTGGAGGAGACCCGTTATATTCTCGATACATTGAAGACTCTGGGTCTGAAGAATGAGATACAGCTTGATCTGACGTTGGCTCGTGGTCTTAATTACTACACAGGTGCCATCTTTGAGGTGAAGGCGCTCGATGTACAGATTGGTTCGATCACAGGTGGTGGGCGCTACGACAACCTGACTGGGATCTTTGGAATGCCTGGTATCTCAGGAGTAGGTATCTCGTTTGGTGTCGACCGTATCTTCGATGTGCTCAATGCTCTCGACTGCTATCCAAAGGATGCTGTCAACGGAACCCAACTCTTGTTCATTAACTTCGGTGAGAAAGAAACGGCCTATTGTCTGCCTGCAGTAGCTAAGGCTCGTGAGGCTGGTATCCGTACAGAGATCTTCCCTGACGCCTCAAAGATGAAGAAGCAGATGTCGTATGCCAATGCCAAACAGATTCCGTTTGTCGTGTTGGCAGGCGAGAACGAGATGACTGAAGGGAAACTGACGCTCAAGAATATGTTGAGCGGAGAACAACAACTTGTTAATGTTGAAGAACTTATATCCATTGTAAAATAGCAATTTAACAATCGGTTCTAAGTTTAGACATTGTATAAATTGAGAATAAATCCTGCAAATTATTTGCGGGATTTGTTTTTTATTCTTATATTTGCAAACGCATATATGAAATTCATTTATTTATAACTAAAAAACAAATACGATTATGACGAAAAAATTTATTTGCGCCGTTTGTGGATATATCTATGAAGGCGATGCAGCTCCCGAGAAGTGCCCCATCTGTAAGGCTCCTGCCTCAAAGTTCACTGAACTGAAGGATGACGCAGACATGACTTATGCTACTGTTCATAAGATTGGTGACGGTAAGCCCGAGGGTGTCAGCGAGGAGATGATTAATGACCTGCGTGCTCATTTCAATGGTGAGTGTAGTGAGGTTGGTCAGTATCTGGCTATGGCCCGTCAGGCCGATCGTGAGGGTTATCCCGAGATTGCCGAAGCTTTCAAGCGTTACGCTTTCGAGGAGGCTGACCATGCCAGCCGTTTCGCTGAGCTGCTGGGTGAGGTTGTTTGGGACACCAAGACCAATCTGGAGAAGCGTGCTGCTGCAGAGGCTGGTGCTTGTGAGGATAAGTTCCGTATTGCTAAGAATGCCAAGGCTGCTGGTTTCGACGCTATCCACGATACCGTTCATGAGATGGCTAAGGACGAGGCACGTCATGGTGCTGGCTTCGCTGGTCTGCTGAAGCGTTATTTTGGCAAGTAAATGCAATAAACTGACAGAGAATCCGTTTTATCTATACGATGAAACGGATTTTTTATTTTTTGACCATACTCGCTTTGTGCGCAGCCTGTCAGGATGATGATTCATTCTCGACAAACTCTGGGTTGAGACTCGACTTTTCGGTTGATACACTCTGTCTTGATACAGTCTTCAGCCGTACACCCTCATCTACCTATTCCTTCTGGGTTCACAATCGCAATCAAGATGGTCTGAAAATGCAGAGTGTCAGACTGCGTCGGGGCAATCAGACGGGCTATCGGGTAAATGTCGATGGTATCTATCTTGATAACGCCAATGGTTCGCAGACCAATGATGTGGAAATCCGAAAGAATGACAGTATTCTGGTGTTTGTTGAACTGACAGCCAACGAGACCAGACAACCCACACCAACTTTAGTGGAAGACGATCTTGTCTTTACGTTGGAAAGTGGATCAGAGCAGAAAGTTTGTCTGAGAGCTTGGTCCTGGGATGCTATGAAATTATACGATCCAGAGATTACGAAAGATTCTGTGATTGAGACGGATATCCCCATCGTGATCTATGGTGACCTGAAAGTGGGTAAGGATGCCACATTGACTTTACGTAACACGACACTTTACTTCCATGATGGTTCTGGTATCGAGGTTGCAGGACAACTAGTGACAGAGAATTGTCTCATGCGGGGAGATCGTTTGGATCGTATGTTCCCTTATCTGCCTTATGACAGGGTCTGTGGACAATGGAAAGGTATCCGTTTTTTAGAATCTTCTACAGGTAATACGATGACCAGGACTGAAATCCGTAATCCGCAAGACGGTATTATCTGTGACTCCGCAGCTATAGATACAACTCAATACCGACTCCTGATGCAGGGGTGTATTGTTCATAACTGTCAGGGCGTTGGCGTGCAGAGCACCAATTCCTATATCCGTTTGGAGGATTGTCAGTTGACGAATACATTGGGAAACAGCCTTTATATACTTGGAGGAAAGGCAGAGGTGAGTTATTGCACACTGGGACAGTTCTTCCCGTTTTCTGCCGATAGAGGCTTCGCACTATATTTCACTAATGAGCCAACATCCTTGATAGATATGATCTGTGAAGGAACCATCGTCACAGGATATGACAAAGATGTGGTAAAAGGGCATGTCTCAAATGAGAAGCTCTCGTTCGACTATCATTTCAAGAATTGTCTGTTACGCACATTTGCAGAGGATGCAGACTCTACCCGTTTCCAACAGATTATCTGGGAAACGTCTGAAGATTCCATTCAGGGCAAAGATCATTTCGTGAAGATTGACGAGGACAATCTGGAATATGATTTCCACCTGGATTCTTTGTCAACAGCAAAGGGACTGGGCTGTTATCGTTAGAATTCAGAGAAGGTCAGAGGCATCAGTTTCCTGATTCCATCGATCACATAGACACATTTGCGTCCATAGAGTAGGATTCGGATAGGTCCTCCCGCACGTGTCTCTGACTCGATGATAACCTGGCGACAAGAACCACAGGGTCCCACAGGCTCATATTGCATTTCGCCATCTGTACCTCTCGCTGCAATAGCCAACATCTTGACTGGTACATCAGGATACTGAGCTCCAGCAGAGAACAGTGCAGTCCTTTCTGCACATAGGCCTGATGGATAGGCTGCGTTTTCCTGATTACAGCCAATAATCTCTTCACCGTTTTCCAGCAACACAGCTGCACCTACATGGAAATGTGAATATGGGGCATAGCTACGACTCGTGGATTCAATGGCAAGCTCTACCAGATGGCGCTCAGCATCGCCCAACTCTTCCATCTGACAAGCCTGAATGGTGGATTTCAGTTCAAGTTCTTCCATAAATTGCGATATTTTTCGGCAAATATACAAATAATTCGAGAGAAAACACTAATTTTGCACAATAAATTCAAGAATATGAGGAAAATTTTCATCAGTATAGCCATTGTCCTGTCATTGGGAGTTCATGCACAGGCCCGATGGAATCAAGTTTATCAGCAGTATATAGACCAATATAAGGACATTGCCATCGAACAGATGCAGCGTCACCATATCCCTGCTTCCATCACGCTGGCTCAGGGTTTGTTTGAGAGTGGTGCTGGTCGTAGTGAACTGGCAGTCAAGGGTAATAACCACTTTGGTATTAAATGTAACGGTTGGTCTGGTCGCAGAACCTATCATGATGACGACGAACGCAATGAGTGTTTCCGTGCTTACGATTCTGCCTTCGAATCTTATGAAGACCATTCCAGATTTCTCACAGGAAGTCAGCGCTATAGTTCGTTGTTCAACCTGAAAGTTACAGATTATAAAGGTTGGGCCCGAGGACTGAAGGCTGCTGGCTATGCCACGAATCCAAAGTATGCAGACAAGCTGATTGAGATTATCCAGCTTTACAAGCTCTATCAGTATGACACTGCCAAAGGCTATGATAAGTTTATGGTTGAGCATACTAAGGATCATGCCGTTGCTGGTGAATCGCTTCATATCATCAAGAGCTTCAATAAGAACTACTATCTGATTACCCGTCGTGGTGATTCGTTTAAGTCTCTGGCCGATGAAGTGGGAATCAGTTATAAAAAGTTGGCCAAGTATAATGAGCGCGACAAACGCGACCAACTTGAGGAAGGTGAGATTATCTGGTTGAAGAAGAAACGTACAAAGGCACCTAAGGATTATAAGGGACGCCTGCATTATGTGCGTAACGGAGAGTCGATGTATAACATTGCCCAGAAATACGGCATTCGTCTGAAGAATCTCTACAAGATGAATCATTTCACTCCCGATCATCAGATCAAGGTAGGTGAAGGCCTCAGACTGAGATAAAATAAAAGAATGCAGGTTCAGACGACCTGCATTCTTTCTCTTTCTGAGCGGAATACGGGAATCGAACCCGCCTCCCAGGCTTGGGAAGCCCGTGCACTACCGATGTGCTAATTCCGCTTAAACAACCAAAAAAAATCCTGATTTTTATGTGAGCCGATACCCGGACTCGAACCGGGGACCTACGCATTACGAATGCGTTGCTCTACCAACTGAGCCATATCGGCAACCCTTCGTATTAACCTTTAAAATCCGTACACCCGCAGGGGCTCGAACCCTGGACACCCTGATTAAGAGTCAGGTGCTCTACCAACTGAGCTACGGGTGCATCATTTCAAAAAGAAAGGAGGTCTCTTTCCTCCTTTTGTACACCCGCAGGGGCTCGAACCCTGGACACCCTGATTAAGAGTCAGGTGCTCTACCAACTGAGCTACGGGTGCATCATTTTTCTTTTGCGGGTGCAAAGGTACGCACTTTTTTTGAAACTACCAAACTTTTTCCTGAATTTCTTCAAAAAAGTTATTGTCTAGTAGAGTGGAAGCCTTCCAGATTCTCGTATTTGCGTTCCATCATGCGGTTATAGATGTTTCTGATCCATATTGTATGAGTCGCAATGAATCCCAATCCGATGATGCACATCACAATATAAGTATTGGTCAGACCAATGAGCAGATACCCGAGCCCCGTCATGAGTATGGGTCCGAATAAGGCTACCATCTCAATGACAATCTGCATGCCATTCTCAAAATTTCCCTTAGCAGTCATCTTTTGCTGCAAAGGCAGCGTCTGTTTGTTGTAAACAGCCAACTGGAAGATGATGAAATGAAGGAATCCGGCTGTTATCAGCATATAGGCAAACAGCATCAATAGAGTAAATTTCCCCGTGAAGACAGCTGGTAACATGATGAGGAAAGGAATGACCAGTATCAGACTGTAGAACCAGAACTTAGCCTTCAGCAGGGCGATAATGTTCTCATGATGCGTCATCAACAAGTCAATATAGTTGCCTTCCTGTCCCATAATCTTAATCAAAGCCGTTACGCCGTAGATGGCAAAGCAGTAGACGCACCAGAAGTTCTGCATCAGTTCGTTGTCATACATCGGGGTATAGGCTACAAGCAAAGAGAAAACGACAATCAACGTAAGACTCATGATACAGCGCGAGCGCATGGTCTTGTTTCTCAGGTTCGACTTGAGTTCAATCTTGATGTATTCTCCCACAATTCCGAACTTCTCAAGGAACCTGAACTGTGAAACATGTTTCAGTTGGCGTTCCTTGCTCTTCGAGATCTCCTCATAGACATACTTGAACTGGAATGCACGGTTCACGTAGAACAAGGCTACGAGGATCAGTATCAGTACAGGCACGAAATACCAACCAGAACCTATGGCAGCGTAAGTGTCAATCAACTTTTCGATGGCGCTTTTCTTGTGGTTGAACAGCAGCGGCGAGTAGGGAAGAGCGTAGAAGGCAAATGCAGGAATGAGCCAAAGTATCTTACGGTTGATCAACGTACGGAAGAACAGGTAAATCTGACTGTTGAGAATGATCATCAACTCAGAGGCAATTAATTCCAGCAGTACAGCCCAGAAGCCTGCACCTGCTATCAGGATAATCATCGAGTAGGGGAGGAACATCGCCAACCATAACAGGTTATAGCCACTGATATGTTCTGACAGCAAGAAGCACTCGATAGCCGTATAGCGTGAAATAGGCTGTAGGATATAGGGCTTCACCATCATGCCAGGTGTAGTCTGGAAAATAAAGCGTAGCACAAAATCAATCAACAGGATGACGGGCATCATGGAGATCATCCTGCCTGCCTCACCATCAGCTGTCGTGGCTATGATACCTCCATATAATATAAGGTACATGACAAACATGGCGCCACCCATGTAGATCAACACCTTCGCCCATTTGTTTTGTTCAAAGGCCGGACTGCGCTTATAACTCAGATTTGTGTTCTTACGAAGAAGCTTATATAGCTTAAATTGATTCATCTCTAAACTATAAACTTTAAACTATAAACTCTAAACTAAAACTACCTCAAATCGATGACTTCTGCATTGGGGAAATCCTTGGAATTAAAGCGGAACTGGCTGTCAGCAATATTTTCCTTCTTCAGATTTGTGATGTCGAAGATAATCCATTTGTTACCCTGCAACAGTTTTACCTGTGTAGGATGATACGATGTCTTGTCGACGGTAATAAACAGTTCCTTGATCTTCTTGTCTTTCGAATTGGCTGTCAGATGTACGATGTAATCCTTACCACTCTTATTGAGGGTCGAGGTATAGCCGTTCTTATAGAGGTTGATGAAGTTATAGGGATTGATAGCCTGCAATTGCGCCTCCGTTGGCGTACTGATATTCACCTCGTCATTATTCTTCATATAAGTCCATTGAGTCTTACCGTCAAACCAGATGGTTGCTACAGGAGTGGTGGCATGGAACTTCTTGCCTTTGACATAGATAGTTCCGCTGGTGTTCCCTTGACTACCTGTCATCTTGAAGTTTGCTTTCACGCCATCTTTCACGGTAATCGTCGAAGCCGCCTTGTCGAGTACGCTCTTGGCAGTCTGCGCATATGTTGCAACACTCATCAGTGCTGCAGCTATCAGAAAACAAATCTTTTTCATCTTAAACTATTTAAAAGGTTATTCAAACTTACTTCGTCCTGAATCATGACCTCACGCGGTTTCGAACCCATCGCAGGTCCTACGACACCTGCTTTCTCCAACTGATCCATCAGACGACCCGCACGATTGTAGCCAATGGCGAACTTACGTTGAATCAGTGAGGTAGAACCACTCTGGTTGATGACAATCAGTCGGGCTGCATCTTCAAAGAGCGGGTCAAGATGCTGCATGTCCACATCAGCAGCACCACTTTCTCCCAGATCTGCATCAGGTGTATCAGGTTCAGGCAGTTCGAAGGGTGCACCATAACTCTGCTGGTCAGCGATGAATTCGTTGATTCTCTCCACCTCAGGCGTATCAACAAAGGCACATTGCACACGAACGGGTTCTGCTCCTCCCACTAATGCCAGTAAGTCGCCTCGTCCTATCAATTGCTGGGCACCTGTACGGTCTAGAATGGTCTTAGAGTCGATACCTGCAGAAACCTTGAAGGCGATTCTTGCAGGGAAGTTGGCCTTGATATTACCAGTAATAATCGTCGTGGTAGGACGCTGAGTGGCAATGACCATATGGATACCTACGGCACGAGCCAACTGAGCGATACGGGCAATAGGCAGTTCTATCTCCTTTCCTGCTGTCATGATCAGATCGCCGAACTCATCGATAATCACCACGATATATGGCATAAAGCCATGTCCACCACGTGGTGGAATCCTGCGTTCAATGAACTTCTTATTATACTCCTTGATATTACGGGCTCCCACTTCCTTCAACAGATCGTAACGGGTATCCATCAGTTTACAGAGCGAGTTCAGTGTACGGACCACCTTCGTGACATCAGTGATAATGGGATCAGCATCCTCATCGGGCACCTTGGCGAGGAAGTGGTTGATCAGTGGATTATAGATAGAGAACTCTACTTTCTTCGGGTCTACGAGTACAATCTTCATCTCAGACGGATGCTTCTTGTAGAGCAACGAGGTGACTATCGCATTCAGACCTACAGACTTACCTTGTCCTGTAGCACCTGCCACAAGCAAGTGAGGAGCCTTTGCCAAGTCGAACATATATACCTCGTTGGTGATGGTCTTACCAAGCGCACAGGGCAGTTCCATAGTTGATTCCTGGAACTTCTTCGAGTTCAGGATCGATTCCATCGATACGATTGAAGGCTTGGCGTTAGGTACTTCAATACCTATAGTACCCTTACCTGGAATTGGTGCAATAATACGGATACCCAATGCAGAGAGACTCAGGGCGATATCATCTTCCAGTGAACGGATCTTAGAGATACGAACGCCCGGGGCCAACGTGATTTCGTAGAGTGTGATGGTTGGGCCCACTGTGGCCTTGATACTCGAGATCTCCACACCAAACGTACGGAGCACTTCAACGATTCGGTTCTTATTGGCCGTCTGCTCCGTCATGTCGATATACGGCTTGCCATCATTATCGTATTTCTTCAGCAAGTCGAGTGTCGGATAGTGGTAATTCTCCAGATCGCGCTTCGGGTCATAGGGTTCCAGATCCTCAAGTGACGGGGCGACAGTCTTGGTGTCAGCTGCCTCCTCGTTCTTAGCTACTTCTACCTCCAGATCAACATCGTCATTCTGAGGTTTGGGAGCTTTTTGTGGCTTAGGAGTGTCCTCGTCCTGATAGCCATCGTCTATCACGACAGCTTTACCGTCTTCCTTAAACTCAACAACCTGTGAGGCAGGATCATCGAACTTCAGTTCTTCCTCCTCATCCACATCCATTTTCATTTGGTCCTCGTAGGAGTCGATGGATTCGTTGGGGTTGTTGTTGGCTACCACGAACTTCACCTTATCGATGAACCTCGTAGGATTCAGCAATTTACGGATGATAATGATAGTTTCGGCACTCAGATAGGTCAGGAAGGCGATAGCCGTGATGGCCAAAATGGACGTCAGACCAGGAGAACCCACAAGATTCTCGATATATTGACAGATATAGAGACCATGATCACCACCTGGGCAGAAGCAGGCATCCTCAAAGAAAGGCGAAAGGAACTTCGCCAGTGTGATCGATGCCCAAATCATCAGGATCATCAGGGACATGAACCATTTCAGTAGATTCACACGATAGGCTTTTACCATGTGGATACCTAATAGTACGATGAACATGGGAATCAAGAAGGCTGGCAGTCCGAAACAGCGCTTGATGAAGTACCACGAGATGTAGGCACCAACACTGCCGCAGGTGTTGCTGAATTCGTGGTGTTCGTTCAGCATCTCTCCCTCCCGAGGGTCTTCAATCAGACTCTGATCTGCTGCTCCTGTCGAGAAATACGACACGAATGCCAGAATGAAATAGAGTGCCACGATGACCAGTATAATACCGATTATAAAGCTCAGTTTCTCATTTTGGATGATATTCTTCACACTCTGTACAGATGTGAAATTTGAAGCGGTTTTTTCGCTTTTTGTTTTCTTTTTCTTGACCATATTGATGTTGTTTGCAATAATTTGATGCAAAAGTAGTTTAAAAAAGTCAGATTTCATCATAAAAACACAGTTTTTTTTGTAATTTTGCACTCAGAAATGAAAAAGTTAATATTTAATAAGGTAAATAAGGACTCTTTGGCCGACTTACCCAAGGTAACTTTCCCTGGTAAAATCGTGGTGGTCGTTTCCCGTGAGGAGGCTGAACGTTGCGTCGATTATCTTCTCCAACAGGACGTTTTGGGATTCGACACCGAGACTCGTCCTGCCTTTGCTAAAGGTACTCACTACAAGTGTTCTTTGCTCCAGGTGGCCTCGCAAGACTGCTGTTTCCTGTTCCGTCTGAACTACACAGGTCTCACTCCGGACATCATCCGTCTGCTGGAAGCCACATCTATCAAAAAGGTTGGACTGGCTTGGCGCAATGATATCCTAGCGCTGAAGGAGTTGGGCGATTTCGAGGCTGCAGGCTTCATCGACCTTCAGGATATGGTGAAGGCCATCGGCATCGAGGATCAGAGTCTGGTCAAGATCTTTGCCAACTTGTTCCAACAGCGCATCAGCAAGAGTGAACGACTCTCCAATTGGGAACGTGATGTCCTGAAGGATAGTCAGAAGAACTATGCGGCTATCGACGCTTGGGCTTGTGTGCTCATTTACCGCGAACTTGTCAGACTCAACGAGACTAGCGATTATCGACTTGAGATTGTTGAAGAACCAAAACCATATGAAAACAATATATCTTAAAAGAGGTAAAGAAGAGAGCTTGCTGCGATTCCATCCATGGGTATTCTCAGGGGCTATCCAACAGCAAGACAGCGACTTAGAGGAGGGCGAACTCGTTCGCGTGGTCACCAGCCAAGGCGATTTCATCGCAGTGGGACATTATCAGGCAGGTTCTATCGCTGTACGTGTGCTCTCCTTCCGAGATGTACCCGTTGATGCCGATTTCTGGGCTTCGCGTCTCTCGTCTGCCCTAAAAATGCGACAAGCCATTGGTATTGCCGATAATCCCGATAACAATACCTACCGACTGGTTCATGGTGAGGGCGACTTGTTGCCAGGTCTCATTATCGACGTTTATGGTAAGACAGCCGTTATGCAGGCTCATAGTATAGGTATGCATCTTAGTCGTAAGGAGATCGCTGCACAACTCGTCCGTGTGATGGGCGAACGCCTGGAGAATGTCTACTATAAGAGTGAGACTACCTTGCCCTTTATGGATCATATGGAGAATTGTTTCCTCTATGGGGGGAGTGATGATAACATTGCCCTTGAGAATGGGCTGAAGTTCTATGTGGATTGGCTGCGTGGTCAGAAGACGGGTTTCTTCGTAGACCAACGCGAGAACCGTTCACTGCTCGAGCGATTTGCTCGTGGTAAGCGTGTACTCAATATGTTCTGCTATACCGGTGGCTTCTCGTTTTATGCCATGCGGGGTGGGGCGGAGTTGGTGCATTCTGTCGACAGTAGTGCTAAGGCCATCGAACTTACGAACCGTAATGTAGAACTCAATTTCCCTGGTGACGCGCGCCATCAGGCGTTCTGCGAGGATGCCTTTAAGTTTCTTGAACAGGCAGGCGATCAATACGACCTGATTATTCTCGATCCACCCGCTTTTGCCAAGCATCGTGGGGCTCTTCACAATGCACTCAAAGGTTATACTCGTCTGAACAACAAGGCTTTCCAGAAGATTCAGCCAGGTGGTATTCTCTTCACCTTCAGCTGTTCGCAAGTAGTAACGAAGGATCATTTCCGCAATGCAGTCTTTACAGCAGCCGCTCAGGCAGGTCGTAAGGTGCGTATTCTTCATCAACTGCATCAGCCAGCCGACCATCCCATCAATATCTATCATCCTGAAGGTGAGTACCTGAAAGGACTGGTACTCTATGTGGAGTGAAAAGTAATAAGTAATAAGTGAATAACAAAGTAGCCGATTTCATCGCGAAGCACCAGCTTCTGTCTCATGACGACCTACACGTTGTGGCACTGAGTGGTGGAGCCGATAGTGTGGCCTTACTGCTCATGCTGAAGCAGTTGGGCTATCGTATAGAGGCTGCACATTGTAATTTTCATTTACGTGGTGAGGAGAGCCTTCGCGATGAGGATTTTGTTAAATCACTCTGTCAAGCACATGATATTCCTCTTCACTTAATTCATTTTGACACAAAAGAATACGCTACTTTACATCAAGTAAGCATTGAAATGGCTGCCCGAGATCTCCGTTATGGCTATTTCCATCAGCTTTGTCAAGATATTGGAGCATCCACTATTTGTGTAGCACACCATCGTGATGATGCTGTAGAGACACTTTTAATGAACCTCATTCGTGGGGCTGGCATACATGGTCTGACTGGTATTCGTCCCAAGAATGGCCAGATTGTTCGTCCGTTGCTCTGCCTTAGTCGTCAGGAGATTGAAGATTATCTTCATCGTATCCATCAGGACTATGTAGTTGACTCCACCAACCTCGTTGATGATGTGGTGCGTAATAAGATTCGCCTGCGCGTACTACCTTTATTATGCGAAATCAACCCCAATGTAGCTGAAAATATCGATAAAACCGCTCATTATCTGCAGCAGGCTGAGAAAATATTTAACAATACATTGTCATTACAGATCAATTCTCTGATAGAACGTGAAGAAGGTTCTGAGTCTCAGAAAGTAGCTATTCCCAGCCTGCAACAGTTACCTTCACCCGAGGCTTTTCTCCATGAATGGCTGACTCCCTTTGGGTTCAATTCTTGTCAGACGGAACAGATTTTTGCCCATCTCAACGGAGAGTCGGGTAGGGAGTTTTCCACCGCTTCACATACCCTATTGATTGATCGCAACCAACTCATTCTTGAACCTCTCCAAACACCGATGAAAGCGATGAAAATTCCGGAGACTGGACATTATCGATACACAGATAACATACGCTTTTCATTCGATATTTCTAATGCCATATCTATTTCAAACTCAGTGTTTTGTGCTACACTTGATATAGCAGACATTCAATTCCCTTTAACCATCCGACCGGTACAGACAGGTGATAAGTTCTGTCCTTTAGGTATGAAGGGACATCGACTTATCAGTGATTTCCTGACAGATCAGAAGCTTTCCTTGTTGGAGAAGCGACGCCAATTGGTTGTGACCGATGCCCATGGTGAAATTTTGTGGCTTGTAGGCCTCAGAATCGATCATCGCTATAGGGTCACAAATACGACATCCTCGATTTTACGCATAACGGTTGCAAAGACTCTTTAATAAATGTTAAAGAGTGTACCACTTATCATTTTTTTACTTATATTTGCACTCGATAACCCTTTTGCAAAAATTCTAACAACTGAATAGCGTTGTAATTGAAGAGAACAGAAAATAGCTTATATAGGGAGGCTGGAGCGAAGCAGCCGGATTTGCTGGGCGTCCGAAATGTCGTCATTTGAACTTACCACCGGCACTTTCATAGTCTGTAATAGGCAGAGGCCTTTTTTCAGTAGCGAGTCGGACTATGAGTATCATGAATCTCGCTAAAAGGGTAAGGGGAAACTGTTCTGGTTTCCCCTTTCCTCTTTTTTATATATATTTTTCGCTTTTTTCTTGTGCATGTCGCGTAAAATGTCTATCTTTGCAATCTCAGAAAGGATTTTTATTTCAAGAACTACAAATATGAAACAGACAATTTTGGTGACTGGTGGTACTGGTTTTATTGGAAGCCATACAACCGTTGAGCTGCAGGAAGCAGGCTATGAGGTAGTGATCATCGACAATTTGTCGAACTCTAACGCAAACGTCGTAGACGGCATCGAGAAGATTACAGGTAAACGCCCTGCCTTCGAGAAGGTGGATTGCTGTGATATGGAGGCACTCGAGGGTGTTTTCAAGAAGTATCCGAAGATTGAGGGTATCATCCACTTTGCTGCCTCAAAGGCTGTAGGTGAGAGTGTGGAGAAACCATTGCTTTACTATCGTAACAACCTGACTTCACTCATCAACCTTCTGGAGCTGATGCCTAAGTATGATGTGAAGGGCATTATCTTCTCTTCGAGCTGTACGGTTTATGGTCAGCCTTCTGAGGAGAATCTGCCTGTAACGGAGAATGCACCTATCCAAAAGGCGCTGAGCCCCTATGGCAATACGAAACAGATCAACGAGGAGATCATTCAGGACTATATCCACTCTGGTGCGCCCATCAAGAGCATTATCCTGAGATACTTCAATCCCATCGGTGCTCACCCCACAGCATTGATCGGTGAGTTGCCTAATGGTGTGCCCATGAACCTGATCCCGTTTGTGACGCAGACAGCTATGGGTATCCGCAAGCAGCTGAAGATCTTCGGCCACGATTACAATACACCTGACAAGACCTGTATCCGTGACTACATCTATGTAGTGGATCTGGCTAAGGCTCATGTGAAGGCGATGGAGCGCGTGCTCGACAAGCCTGAGACTGAAGCCGTTGAGGTATTCAACATTGGAACAGGTAAGGGCCTTTCAACCCTCGAGGTAGTTGAGGGCTTCGAAAAGGCTACTGGTGTAAAGGTGAACTGGGAGTTTGCACCACGTCGCGAGGGTGATATCGAACAGGTATGGGGCAACGTCGATAAAGCTAATAAGGTATTAGGCTGGAAGGCTGACACACCTACAGAAGAGGTTCTGAAGAGCGCCTGGAAATGGCAGGAGAAACTCCGGAAGGACGGCATTCAGTAAAACAAAATCATCCCGCTCAATCGAGTGGGATGATTTGTTTAAATGTCCCAGGGGCATCAAAGCCATCGAGACTAATCGGCTCACGGAAGAGTCCGAAGAGTGAAGACCCTGATCCCGACATCGCGGCATACGTAGCTCCCAGATCGTAGAGCTGCTGTTTGATGGCACCTATCTCGGGATGAAGGGCGAATACACTCTTCTCGAAGTCGTTGGTAAGTTCGTCGCGCCAGGTCTCTACAGGCTGCATCACGATATCCCGACAGTTCTTCTGTGGGTGTTGCGGGGTGATGAGTGAGAAGGCTTCCTTGGTGGGTACGGGGATATCGGGACGCACCACTGCCAGATACCAGCCTTTCAGATGGAGGTCGATGGGTTGGAGTTTCTCACCGATACCCTCAGCATAGCAAGGCCTATTCAGAATAAAGAAAGCACAGTCGGCTCCCAAACGGGCTGCATATGTGATCATCTGCTCATCGGAGAGTCCGAGTCCGAACTGACGATTGAGAAGGGTGATCATAAAACCACAATCGCTCGAACCTCCTCCCATACCGGCTTGTGTGGGTATACCTTTATATAAATGCGCGTGTATGCGAGGCAGGGCGGGAAAGTCCTGTTTCAACAGGTTGTAGGCACGTACCACGAGGTTGTGCTGCTCATCTCCATCAATATGGATGTTGGTCACCTTCAGGTCACAATCAAATGCTGAGGGAAACTGCTGGTCCATAGGGAATACCTCAAGGGCATCACAAATGGGCACAGGATAGAAAACGGTTTCAAGATTGTGGTAACCGTCAGGCCGACGCTCAACAACATTCAGCCCCAAATTGATCTTTGCAATAGGATTTATCATGATTTCTTCCTTCGATTATTCTTAGATCCATTGCCACGTGAGTGCCAACGGCCATGTCGACGCGTATTCGAACGTTTCTTTTCGCGCTTGGTGTACTCTGGGCCTTCACCGATGCCTTCTGGCAACGCATTCTTAGTTACCTCTTTACCGAGGAAATGCTCAATCTGCTGGAAGCGGTAGATATCGGCCTCACTGATGAAAGTGATGGCCACACCATCGCGCTGGGCTCTGGCCGTACGTCCGATGCGATGTACATAGTCTTCTGCATCGTGGGGTACATCGTAGTTGATAACGGTGAGGATGTCATCGATGTCAATACCTCGGGCTACGATATCTGTAGCCACAAGCACATCGGTCTGTCCGGCCTTGAAACGGTACATCACCTCGTCGCGTTCCTGCTGGGAGAGATCACTGTGCATCTGGTCACAATTGATGTGCATGGACTTCAGACTGCGCGCAATCTCCTTCACACGCTCCTTCTTACCAGAGAAGATGATAACACGCTTCAGGTCGCCCTGTTTGAAGATGTGGTTGATGATCTTCAGCTTCTGCGGGTCATAACAGACGTAAGCGCTCTGCTGAATCTTCTCAGCGGGCTTGGAAACGGCTATTTTCACTTCAACAGGATTGTGGAGCAACTGCACGGCGAGTTCACGGATCTTGGGTGGCATCGTGGCTGAGAACATGATGCGCTGGCAGTTCTTGGGCAATGCACTGACGAGCTTCATGATATCATCGATAAAGCCCATGTCGAGCATACGGTCTGCCTCGTCGAGCACAAAGAAACTGCAACGCGAGAGGTCGAGGTTACCCACCTTCATGTGGCTGAGCAGACGACCTGGGGTAGCAATGAGCACATCTGCCCCGAGTCGCATGCCACGTAGTTCCTGTTCATAGCGCCCACCATCATTGCCACCATAGACGGCTACCGACGAGACGTCGTCGAGGTAATAGCCGAAACCCTGCATGGTCTGGTCAATCTGCTGGGCAAGTTCACGTGTGGGCGACATGACGACGCAGTTGATGGCATCCTTGGGATAGTCGCCATCATCGAGCATCGAGAGGATAGGCAACAGGTAGGCTGCAGTCTTTCCTGTACCTGTCTGGGCCACTCCCAACACGTCGTAGCCGTCAAGAATCTCTGGTATGCAGCGTTCCTGTATAGGCGTCATCTCGTCGAAGCGCATATCATACAGCGCATCGAGAATATTATCGTTCAAATATGTTTCTTCAAATTTCATTAATTCGGTGCCTGTCTATAACAATAGTACGCAATGATCAGATATAAAACATTCGGTATCCAGGCAGCGATGATCGGTGGTGTGTCTGCATTGATTGCAAACGTGGAACTGATAGTCTGCAACAGGATATACGAGAAAGACAAGGCCAGTCCGATACCAAGGTAGAGGCCCATACCACCCTTACGCTTACGACTGGACAGACTGACACCGATAATCGTCAGGATAAACGAGGCAAAGGAGGTCGCTATACGCTTGTGGTACTCCACTTCGTATTGCACGACATTGCTCGATCCACGTTCCGTCTGCTTCGTGATGTACTGGCGCAGTTCGGAAGAGGTGAGCGTCTCTTGCTGACCACTGGAGAAGACAAGGTCCATCGGCTCCATCTGGATCAGGGTGTCGATCACATCACCCGATTGGATTTCCTCGCGCAGACCTTTCAGCGAACGGATCTTGTAGTTCATCGCCTTCCAGTGATAACGGGCCTCACTGATGGAGTCATATCGGATGGTAGAAGCTGTCATGTGACTGACGAGCTTCTTGTTCTCGAACTTGTCGAGCGAGAAACCATAGCCTGTCTTCGAGTTGTTGTCATACTGTTGGATATAGGCGATGACACCAGGTCCCACCATCAGCTGCACATTCGAGGCTGAGGTGACGCGCTTGTTGTTCTTGTACTTCGCCTCGAAGTTCTGACGCACCACGGTGCCATGTGGGATGACGTAGGAACCAAGGTAGAAGTTGACGATAGCGATGAGGGCTGCTGAAATAATGTACGGTTTCATCAGCTGCTTGAAGCTGACACCAGCCGCCAACATGGCGATAATCTCGGAATTGCCTGCCAACTTCGACGTGAAGAAGATGACGGAGATAAAGACAAACAAGGGCGAGAAGAGGTTGGCGAAATAAGGCACGAAATTGGCGTAATAATCGAAGATAATCGCCTTCCAGGGTGCACCGTATGTAGAGAACTTCGCCAGGTTCTCGTTGAAATCGAAGACAATGGCGACGGAGATGATCAGGATGATGGAGAAGATATACGTACCGATGAACTTTTTCATCAGATAGCGATCCAGACGCGAAAGAATGCCGAAGAGTTTCAGCTTTGGACGCGGAATCTTCGCAAGCCATCGACGCAAAAGCGTGCATTTGGGCAGTCGGGACCTGATTTGCTGTATCTTCTCTTTCATCTGCGTTGTCCTAATTGGTCTATCACACTGCGTTTCCACTGCACGAAGTCACCTGCCAGGATATGCTGGCGGGCATCTGTGACGAGTCGCAGATAGAAGGCGAGGTTATGGATGCTGGCAATCTGCATGGCGAGCAGCTCCTGCGCCTTGAAGAGATGGTGCAGATAGGCCTTCGAGTGGATGCGGTCGATGTCGCACCCGTCAGGGTCGATGGGTGAGAAATCATCCTCCCACTTCTTATTGCGCATGTTCATCGTACCTTCGTAGGTAAAGAGCATCGCGTTTCGACCATTTCGGGTGGGCATCACACAGTCGAACATATCGACACCTCTCTCAATGGCTTCGAGGATATTCTGTGGCGTACCGACACCCATCAGGTAACGTGGACGGTCCTTGGGCAGGATCTCATTAACCACCTCAATCATATCGTACATCACCTCTGTCGGCTCACCTACAGCCAGTCCACCGATAGAGGCACCACCGCCATCGTTCAGACGACTCAGCACGTCACACACATGTTTGGCGGCGTCCTGCCTCAGATCCTTATAGGTACAACCCTGAACGATGGGGAAGAGGGTTTGGTTATAGCCGTAGAGAGGTTCAGTCTCGTTGAAGCGTTTCACGCAACGTTCGAGCCAGCGCTGGGTCAGTCCGAGCGATTTCTTCGCATACTGGTAGTCACTCTGTCCCGGGGGACACTCATCGAGCGCCATCATGATATCAGCTCCGATAACGCGCTCTGTGTCCATCACGTTCTCAGGGGTGAAGATATGTTTGGATCCATCAATATGACTGCTGAACTGACAGCCTTCCTCGGTGAGTTTCCTGATACCCGTCAGCGAGAAGACCTGAAAGCCACCTGAGTCGGTCAGGATCGGACGGTCCCAGGTATTGAACTTGTGGAGTCCACCAGCCTTACGCAGGATGTCGAGACCCGGACGCAGGTAGAGGTGATAGGTGTTGCCAAGGATGATCTGCGCCTTGATCTGCTCGCGCAGTTCGGCAAAGTGCACGCCCTTGACACTACCCACCGTACCCACAGGCATGAAGATAGGCGTCAATATCTGTCCGTGATCAGTGGTGATTACACCAGCACGGGCATCACTCGCTGCGTCAGTATGTTGTAATTCAAACGTCATTACTTCTCACTTTTCTCTTCTTCCTTTGGAATGGTAAAGTCCAGCGGATTCTTGACAATCTCCTTGGTCAGTGCGAAATCCCATACGTCCTGCACATTCTCCACATAGTGGAAGGTTACACCCTTCAGATACATGTCGGGAATCTCGAGGATATCCTTCTCGTTCTCCTGACACATCACGATGTCTGTGATACCGGCACGCTTGGCTGCGAGGATCTTCTCCTTGATACCACCCACGGGGAGCACCTTTCCACGTAGGGTGATCTCACCAGTCATCGCCGTATTCTTACGTACCTTACGCTGGGTGAGGGCAGAGGCGATCGAGGTCGCGATGGTGATACCTGCTGAGGGACCATCCTTCGGAGTGGCACCTTCGGGTACATGGATATGGATGTTCCAGTTGTCGAAGATACGATAGTCGATGTTCAGGGTCTCTGCATGGGCCTTCACATATTCGAGGGCCAGGATGGCACTCTCCTTCATCACGTCACCCAGATTTCCTGTCAGTGTCAGCTTCGAACCTTTACCCTTCGAGAGTGAAGTCTCTATGAAGAGAATCTCACCACCTACACTGGTCCAGGCCAGACCTGTTACGACACCTGCATAGTCGTTTCCTTGATAGATATCTCGATAGAATGGCGGTTTTCCCAACAGGTCTTCAATCTCAGCAGGCGTAATCTTCTTATAGTTCGTGCTATCTTCCACCTGACGCTTGAAGGCAATCTTGCGGAGGGCTTTGTTCACCTGTTTCTCCAACTGTCGTACACCACTCTCACGGGTATAGCGTTCGATAATCATTTCGATGGCAGCCTTATTGAAAGTAGGTTTTAATCCGGGTACAATCAGTCCCGTATTGTCGAGCTCACGAGGTATCAAGTGACGCTTTGCGATTTCAATCTTTTCCTCTGTGATATAGCCACTTACCTCGATAATTTCCATACGGTCGAGTAGGGGCTTCGGAATCGTACTGAGGTTATTGGCTGTTGCGATAAAGAGCACTTTCGACAGGTCGTAATCCAGATCGAGATAGTTGTCATGGAAGGCATTGTTCTGCTCCGGATCGAGCACTTCGAGCAGGGCAGAGGCAGGGTCTCCGTTGTGGGTGTTCTGTGTCACCTTGTCGATTTCATCGAGGATAAAGACGGGGTTGCTCGAACCTGCACGCTGAATGGACTTGATAATACGTCCAGGCATCGCACCAACATAGGTACGACGGTGTCCACGGATCTCGGCCTCGTCGTGCAGACCACCCAGTGACATACGTACATACTTACGTTTCATCGCGGCAGCAATCGACTTGCCCAGTGAGGTCTTTCCGACACCCGGAGGACCGTAGAGACAGATGATTGGACTTTTCAGGTCACCACGCAAGGCGAGTACAGCCATATATTCGAGAATGCGCTCCTTCACCTTCTCCATACCATAGTGATCATGGTCGAGGATCTTTTGGGCACGCTTCAGGTTCAGGTCGTCTTCGGTAAATTCACCCCAGGGCAGTGCGACGAGTGTCTGCAGATAGGAGAGCTGCACATTGAACTCCGGACTCTGTGGATTCAGGTTGTCGAGTTTGTCGGCTTCCTTATGAAAAGTCTTGTCCACATCGGCCGACCATTTCTTCTTGGCTGCCTTCTTCAGCAGTTCATATTTCTCGGGCGACGACTCACCATGTCCCATCTCAGCCTGCATATTCTTGATCTGCTGCTGGAGGAAGTAGTTGCGCTGCTGCTCGTCGATGTCCTCACGTGTCTTGTTACGGATATCAGCCTTCAGGTTCTGAAGGTTAATCTCGCGGTTGATCATCTTCATCACACCGAACAGACGCTCTTTCACTGTCTCCTTCAGCAACAGCTGCATCTTCTCACTGGTCGAGAAAGGCATGTTCGAACAGACGAAATTGAGGGCCATGATATCATTACTGATATTCTTGATGGCAAACGAGGCCTCGTCGGGAATATCGTCCGATACGTTAATGTACTCGTTGACCATGTTCCTCAAGTCTTCCATCGCGGTCTTGAACTCCTTGTCGCGCTTCTCAGGCTCGATATCGTTGAAAGGATAGACTTCGCCTTCGAGATATGGAGAGGTGGTGAGGATACTTTTCAGGTGCATACGACCGAGACCCTGTACGATGGTGGTAATGTTACCATTGGGCAGTGTCAGTTGTTTCATCACCTTGGCATAGACACCAAATTCATAGAGGTCTTCCTGCTGCGGATAGTCCACGTCGGGATCGCGCTGGGGGATGATACAGATGATTGTACCGCGCTTCTCAGCTTTCTGTACGAGGGTTTTACTCGATTCGCGACCTATCAGGATGGGCGTTACCACACCCGGGAAAAGGACGATATTCCGGACGGGTAGGATAGGGGCTACCTCTGGTGTGTTATCACCGATCAGGTCCTTGAAATCCCCTTCAATATCAGCAATCATCTGGAATGCTGTGTTCTTGTTCTGACTCATATATTTCTAATTGTTATTTTGCAAATTGGCTGCAAAGTTACTAAAAATAAGTAAGAATACGATAAGATATGGCAAAGAATTAACAAATAATTAAAATTTCTTTGGCTTTTTGTCGGAATATAGCTAACTTTGTGGCCCGAAATGTCGAACGATTACTTCCAGTTCCGTCAATTCATCGTCCACCAGCAGCGGTGCGCCATGAAGGTAGGAACCGATGGAACGCTCCTGGGCGCCTGGGCCTGGGCTCCATCGGGGAGATGTCGCATCCTCGACATCGGGACTGGCACTGGTCTGATAGCCCTGATGATGGCCCAGCGGTTCCCTGAATCTTCTGTTCTCGGCATTGATATCGATCCCGAGGCAGTGGCTCAGGCTACTGAGAATGTTCAGCTTTCTCCGTTTTCCGAACGAATCAACATTCTCCAAAAGGATTTAATGAAATTCGTTGACACTGATGGCTTCGATGCCATTGTCAGCAATCCGCCTTATTTTGTCGATTCGCTCGAATGTCCCGATGACCAACGGACAATGGCCCGACATACGGTCAGTTTGACTTACGAAGGACTCATCCGACAAGCCTACCGACTGTTAAAGGATGATGGCTGTCTGTCGCTGGTCATTCCCTCAGAAAGCCGTTCACTCATCGAGTCTGCTGCTAGTCTTGAGGGCTTCTTCCTGTCGCGTGTCTGTCTGATCAAGACGACACCTCGAAAACAACCAAAGCGTCAGTTGATTGAATTTCGGAAACATGCTGCAAAAGAACTCGTTATAGAAGAAGGAATCATTGAAGATTCTCCCAACGTTCGAAGCGCTTGGTATCAACAATTAACAAAAGAATTTTATATCAAATGAAGGCAACCATCCTACAGTTAGACATCGCCTGGGGCGACCCTGCAGAGAATATCCGTCGTGCAGAACAACTCATGTCCCAACAAACCGGTAGTGATCTCTATGTATTGCCTGAGATGTGGAGCACAGGATTCGCCACAGAGCCCACCGATATTGCTGAAGATGAATCCACGAGTATTTCGTTGGAATGGATGAAAACGACAGCTCGCCACCATCAGTGTGCCATCAGTGGAAGTCTCGCCATACGTACAGCCAACGGAATTTACAAAAACCGTCATTATTTTGTCGATGGTAGGAAAGATACTGTTTCGTATTATGATAAACACCATCTATTCCGATATGGTGGTGAAGATCGTTTCTACGAACCGGGTGAGGAGCATACCATTGTAGAATATATGGGCTTCCGTTTGTTGCTCCTGACGTGCTACGATCTGCGTTTCCCGGTTTGGAGTCGTTATGCCGGCCATCTTCAATACGATGCGATTATTGCCGTTGCCAACTGGCCAGAGAGCCGACAGAACGCCTGGCATATTCTCACGCGATCCAGAGCCATCGAGAACCAGGCTTATTTCATAGCTTGTAATCGTGTTGGTAACGATCCGTATTCTCATTATCGTGGCATGAGTGCCATCATTAGTCCTATAGGCAAGACTTTAGCCGCATGTCCTGCCAACGAACCTTCAACAGCTTCATTTTTGCTCGATTTGAAATCACTTCGCACCAAACGTGCAAAATTCAAAGTTTTGGAGGATAGGGACCAGTTCTAAAATTTTGTTCTTCTGTTACTCTGTCTATATCATGTTCTTCTGTCTTTGTTCCCTATTTATCATAATACCGATTCTGATAATAATGTATTATACCTTGAATTGCACTTAACCATAATAATCTAAAGCCATGCTAAAACACTCCAGAGAGCGCTGCTCGGCAAGGGATGGAAAATCCCGACGATAGAGGGCGGGCGGAAGCGAACGATAGAGAGCGGGCTAATATTTCTTCAAAAGAGCTTCAATAACAGGCTTGATTGCATTCCATGGAATTTGAGGATAATCATCTAACGGTTTTTGGCTATCAGATAACAACTTACCAACATGCTCTCCTATTACCTGAAGCCGCATGACACAAGCATTAAATGCCATAACACCAGTTGGCGATGACATAAAGTCGTTCACGCTTGTCCTACCCTCACTCCATTCCTGAATGAGATTGATTGACTCAAGAATTACTTCGAGCCTATCATGAGTCGTTGCTTGATTATCAGACATAAATGACGTCGCGTTGTATGTTTGACTTAAACAATGGACGAAGCGTTTCCCGGAAACGAACTAGGTCAACATCGCATCCCAATAAAGCCTTCAATGCTTCTTTAAGCTCATACATCAAACTCAAAATTGGTTTCTTGACTTCGACAACAATATCAATATCACTTCCCTCGTGATTTTCTTTTCTTGCTACAGAACCGAAAATACCGAGTTTAATGATACCGTATTTCTGACCGAAATCGGCTTTGAATTCTTCGAGTTTTTTTATACAATCTGTCAGTATCAGCATGAATCTTTGTTTATTTTTGGGGCAAAGATAAGGATTTTATTGGAATTCTCCAAATATTTTATATATAAAGAGCGAAAACGTTTATTGTTTTCGCTCTTTATAATCATTAAGGCATGTCACCTGACCAGCCGTGGCCTAAATCCCAATGCTCGTCATAGACATATTCAAAATACGGGAGAGAAAACTCCTTTTCGATCAACTCCGTCAACTCGTCAAGAATAGGCTCAGCCCAATGTCCGACAAGTACAATAAACTTATCGATGCTCCAAGAAACACGCCCACGGGGAATCTGCGTATAATCGCCTTTAAATTTCGTATCCTCATGCTTGGCCTGAGCACGAAAGTATTCTTTCGCCCAGACTTGACGGTGCAAATGGGGATAATTGATAAAAGGAATACCCTTATCAGCAGCTTCCTCCACCTGTTTGGGAGTCAATTCCTGCTTCCTGACGCCAAAGAATGCCTTATCCTCTGGGTCATACCAAAATATCCCGACGCAGGGCATCTGCTCATCGAACGACTTCATATCGTCCATCTGCGCCTTATGTTGTTCTTCCGTCAATTGAGTCATGAGAACTATCCTCCGAAGTTATCGTACATGATAGATTCGGGATCGACGCCGAGGGAATCGAGCATGGATACTACAGCTGCTGACATCGGACCAGGACCACACATGTAGTACTCTACATCCTCTGGAGCCTCGTGGTCCTTCAGGTAGGTGTTGAGCATCACCTGATGAACGAAACCTGCGGTATACTTCACGCCTGCAGCATCGGCTGCCGGATCCGGACGGTCGAGAGCCAGATGGAAGTGGAAGTTCGGATACTCCTTCTCCAGGCCGAGGAAGTCGTCGAGATAGAACACCTCGTTGAGGGCGCGTGCTCCGTAGAAGTAGTGCATCTCGCGATCTGTGGTGTGCAGAGTCTTGGTCATGTGCATGATCTGAGCGCGCAGAGGAGCCATACCGGCACCACCACCAACCCAGATCATCTCCTTCTTCGAGTCGAAGTGTGGGTGGAAATCGCCGAAAGGTCCGCTCATGATCACCTTGTCGCCGGGTTTCAGCGAGAAGATATAAGATGAGGCGATACCTGGGTTCACATCCATGAAGCCGCTGCGGTCGGGCTTGAACGGAGGTGTAGCGATACGTACTGTCAGCATGAAGACATCACCCTCGGCAGGATAGTTGGCCATTGAGTAGGCACGGATGGTATCCTCGGGGTTCTTACACTTCAGTGGGAACAGACCGAACTTCTCCCATGATGGCAGATACTCGTCGCCAATGAGGCTCTTGTCGATGTCCTTATCGTAGTCGATGCAGTCGAACTTAGGAATCTTAATCTGAGCGTAAGAGCCAGGCAGGAAGTCCATGTGTTCGCCCGGAGGCAGCTGTACCTTGAACTCCTTGATGAAGGTAGCCACGTTCTTGTTGGAGATAACGGTACACTCGTACTCCTTAACGCCGAGAATACTCTCGTCTACGTGGATCTTCAGGTCGCCCTTCACCTTACACTGACAACCTAAGCGCCAGTGGTCCTTGATCTGCTTACGTGTGAAGTGAGGCTTCTCAGAGTCGAGGATCTCGCCCCCACCCTCAAGAACCTGTACCTTACACTGTCCGCAAGAGGCCTTACCACCGCAGGCAGAAGGCAGGAAGATGCCGTTCTGGTTGAGTGTCGCCATCAGGTTGTTGCCCTGGGCTACAGAGATGGTACGGTCGCCATTGATCTCGATATTCACATTGCCGCTGGGACTCAGATACTTCTTTGCTACCAGCAGGATAATCACCAGCAGGATGATTACCAGAAGGAAAACTCCAATACTATATGCTATAAACTGTGCCATACCTTATCAAATATTTAGTCCAGAGAAACACATCATCGCCATAGCCATGAGACCTACAGTGATAAACACGATGCCGAGGCCCTGAAGGGGCTTGGGAACGTCGCTGTACTGCATCTTCTCACGAATGGCACCCATTGCCACGATGGCCAGCGTCCAACCGATACCAGAGCCGAAGCCATAGACAACAGCATCGAGGATAGAGGTGATGGCCTGAGAGTTAGATGGGTCCATGAGGATGCGCTGCTGCATGAAGAGCGAAGCACCCATGATGGCACAGTTTACAGCAATCAGGGGCAGGAAGATACCCAGTGCTGCGTAGAGCGATGGCGAGTATTTCTCGACAGTCATCTCCACCAGCTGCACCATACCTGCGATGACAGCGATAAAGAGGATAAACGACAGGTAGCTCAGGTCTACTCCCTCAGCGAGACAGTTAGGACCCAGCACCTTGGTCTGTAACAGATAGTTCACGGGAACGGTAACTGTCAACACGAAGGTCACAGCGAGTCCGAGTCCCATAGAGGTCTTCACTGTCTTCGACACTGCCAGATATGAGCACATGCCGAGGAAGAAAGCAAAGATCATATTGTCGACGAAGATCGAACGAAATAGCAAACTAATTATATGTTCCATACTCAATTCATTTTTTTATGAAAGAAATATGAATAATACGCAGAAATTTTCCCAGAAATATTAAGAAATTAAATTATTATTCTTATTTCTGAATTAAATTATTCACATTATTCTAATTTCTTTCATAATATAATTCTTCATTTCTTTTCCTTGTAGAAGTAAGCACGATGTACCCAAATCACACAGCCAACGAGGATGAGCGCCATTGCTGGCATCGTCATCATACCATTGTTGACATAGCCGAAGTCGTAGCAGGCATCAGGAATAACCTGGAAGCCCAGCAGAGTACCACGTCCGAGCAACTCACGAACAGCACCCACGATGACCAGAATCATAGCGTAGCCAAGACCGTTGCCCACACCATCAAGGAACGAAGGCCAAGGCTTGTTCTGCATGGCGAACGCCTCGAGGCGACCCATCAGGATACAGTTGGTTATGATCAGACCTACATACACAGAGAGCTGAACGCTGACGTCGTAGGCGAAAGCCTTCAGAATCTGAGACACGATAGTTACGAGAGCAGCCACAACCACCAGCTGCACCACGATACGGATGCGGTTAGGAATGGTGTTGCGGATGATAGAGATGATTACGTTAGAGAAAGCGGTAATCACCGTTACAGCAAGACCCATCACGATGGCAGGCTTCAACTGTGAAGTCACAGCCAAGGCCGAGCAGATACCCAATACCTGTCCGAGAATCGGGTGATCGAGGTTCAACGGGTTAGTGAAAACCTCTTTATTTTGTTTACTGAATAAAGCCATATTAAAATTTAAAAATTTAAGAATTTAAAAATTAAAATATTATTCCTCTGCTTTAGGTTTAACATTCTTCAAACCGTCTTTCAGCATAGCATCAACACCGTTAGAAGTCAAGGTAGCACCTGTCACCACATCAACCTGAGTAGCTGGATCTTCCACCTTCTTCACAATTGAGAGAACAACGTTACCCTGCTCGTCCCAGATCTGTTTGCCGATGAACTTCTCCTGCCACTCCTGCGAGTCCTTGATCTCAGCACCGAGACCAGCTGTCTCACTCTCATGGTTGAAGTAAGCACCAAACACCTTACCCTCTGGGTCGATAGCCACATAACCGCTGATGCCACCCCAGAGACCCATACCTTTCAGACTGGCAACACGGATGTCCTTGCCATCAATCTGGCACTCATAGACCTTCTGGCCATCAAGTTCTTTCTCTTCTTTCACAACCTCAGCATACTTAGCTTCAGCTTCAGAGCCGTCTAAGCCGCGAATGTTGAGCGAATAGAGAATCTGCTTCTTCACGTCGAGGGCAACGTTAGCATCCTGCATAGGCTTCAGAGCTTGATAGACAAATGCCAGCAGGAAGGCAACGATGACCACGAGTACCGCGCTATATATAATAATGTACGCGTTAGAATTCGTATTTAACTTAGCCATAATTTCAATTCTTCAATTTTTCAATTCTTCAATCTTTTCTGGCGTTTCGAGATATTGCGCTCAACGATGAAATGGTCGATCGTCGGAGCAAACATATTACCAAAGAAGATGGCGAGCATCATACCCTCAGGATAACCAGCATTCATCACACGGATGATGATGGCCATAGCACCAATGAGGAAGCCGTAGATATACTGGCCACAAGAGGTGCGGCAAGAGGTAACAGGGTCTGTTGCCATAAACACAGCACCGAAGGCGAAGCCACCAAGGATGAAGTGATGCCACCAAGTCATCGACTGACCAGTCTGTTCGAAGATGCAAGCCATGATAGCGCCACCAACGAACACGCTGAGCATCGTACGCCAAGAAGCGATACCTGCCCACAACAGGATGACTGCGCCAATAGCAATGGCGATGAGCGATGTCTCACCGATAGAACCTGGGATGAATCCGCAGATCATATCGCAGATAGAAGCGCTGGGGTCGATACCCTGAGCCATCTGTCCAAGTGGTGTAGCAGCAGTGAAGCCGTCAGGCAGTGTGTTACCCAGTCCGAAGATAGAGTCCTGAGCCACCCAGACTGTATCACCAGTCATCTTTGAAGGATAGGCGAAGAACAGGAACATACGGGCTGCGATAGCGGGGTTGAAGATGTTCATACCTGTACCGCCGAAGATCTCCTTACAGAAGATCACTGAGAAGGCACAAGCCAGAGCCAGCATCCACAGAGGACAGCCGATAGGAATGATCAGCGGGATGATGATACCTGAGACGAGGTAACCCTCCTGGATCTCCTCACCCTTCCACTGAGCCCAGGCAAACTCGATGCCCAGACCTACGATGTAACTAACCAGAATCTTTGGCAGCACAGCAAGGAAACCAAACATGAAGATCTCGCAGAAGCTGGCTGTTGCGAGTGTGCCAGCAGCGAGATAGTTCTGGTAACCGATGTTGTACATACCAAACAGCATAGCGGGCATCAGTGCGATGACCACCATACTCATAATACGCTTCGAGTCGATGGCGTCGTGAATGTTCACGCCACCAGCCTTTGCTGTGTCGTTAGGCACATAAAGGAAGGTCTCGAAGCCGTCGAATATCGAACGGAAAGCATGCAGCTTGCCACCCTCCTCGAAGTTCGGCTTTACCTTATTGAGATAATTTCGTAATGCTTTCATTGTTTTATTTGACTATTTGACTATTTCACAATTTACGCATTTTCCTTTCTGAGAATGTCAAGACCTTCACGAACAATACGTTGCAGTTCGAGCTTAGAGCTGTCGACGAACTCTGCAAGAGCAAAGTCCTCAGGAGAAACCTCATAGATACCCAGAGCCTCCTGACGATCGATGTCGCCAGCGATGATGGCCTTGATGAGATACTCACCATAGATATCCATTGGCAGTACCTTATCGTACTCACCACTCATAATCATGTGACGCTCACCACCCTTGATACGGGCATCGAGAGCATACTGCTTCTTACCACAGAGCCAAGAGAAATAGCTACGGCTGACAGAGAACTGCTTGAAACGAGGCAGAATCCATCCCAGCATCTCGTCGGCCTTGTCACCCTCAGGGATAACGGTGATCTCAGAAGTGTGGGCACCAAGGAAACCGTCCTTCGTCGTTGGCTTGCCTGTGAGCACGTTGCCATTGATGATACGAACAGAGTTTGATGCATCGTAGCTGTTACTCAGGAGTGTTGAGAGTTCCTCGCCAACGAGCATATCCACATAAGCAGGACTCTTGATCTCACTACCACAGAGAGCGATGGTACGAGTGAGGTTCACCTTACCTGTGTTGAACAGACGTCCGATGAAGAGCACTACGGTAGGATCGCCGATGGTCCATACAACCTCACCCTTGTTCACCGGGTCGATGTTGTTCACCTGAACACCAACGTTACCTGCAGGGCACTTGCCGTCGAAAACAGTAACCTCGGCATCCTTCATACCCTCCAGCTTAGAGCCAACGCCTACGCCGAGATAGGTCTTCGCAATCTTTGAGAGAGCTGTAAGACCTGTCTGGAAGTCTGCCTCCTGACCCTGTACCTCGTACTCGAAGTCAGCAGCCAGAGGTTTGTCGCGCAGGGCAGATACGAAAATTGCCTTAGGCTGAACACTTGGATTAGTGGACACAGCATAAGGCAACTGGTTGATGTAACCAAAGATTCCCGCTTCCAACAAAGCATTAATCACTTGCTCGCCATTGAGGCTGCTGACGTCCTTCTTGCCAAAGTCCAAAGACTCCTGCCGGGCATCGGCATCCACCTTGATGCAGAGCACTTTTCTCCGTTCACCACGCACCACCTCACGGACAGTACCGCTCACTGGCGAGGCAAACTTCACTTCAGGATACTGTTTGTTGACAAACAAAGCATCCCCGGCCTTGACCTTATCACCCTCTTTGACAACAACTTTTGGAGTGACACCCTCGAAATCATCTGGCACAAGAGCATACTTGCCGTTCGACTTCAACTGGATCTTCTTCTCCTCAGCCTTGCCTTGAAGGTTAATGTCCAAGCCTTTGCGTAACTTAATTACATTTGCCATTTATATAAATGTTTGATAGAATAGTTGCACACAGCGATGGCAAAATTACTAAAAATTTGGTAGACAAAGCAAAAAAAAGGAAAAAAAATGTCGAAATCACGATAAAATGTAGTATTTTTGCCTCGTGAAGCTATTCAAACGTTTCGTCAGTTGGACAATTTGGGGCATCATTCTGATCAATCTGATGCTCATGGGTGTCTCCCATATTCCTGCAGCGCAGCGCTTCATCGGCAGTAAAGTGGCCGATGCAGTGGGGCGTCAACTTGGTACAGAGGTATCCATTGGACGTGTCGATATGGGCTTCTTCAACCGTATCATCATCGATGACCTCAGGATCCTTGATCAGCGCAAGAAGCCAATGGCCAATGTCTCACGCCTCTCTGCAAAAGTCGATATTGGTACACTTATCGATGGACGTATTTCCATCTCCTCAGCCCAACTCTTCGGAGCCCGTCTGACACTCTATCGACAGAAAGCTGATGCGCCTCACAATTTCCAGTTCGTGCTCGACTCTTTGGCTCCTAAGGATACCACCACTCATACCCCACTCGACCTGCGTATCAATTCCTTGATCATACGTCGTTCCAGTGTGGCCTATGATGTCTACGACCAACCCAAGACACCAGACAAATTCAATCCTGCCCACATGATGTTCGCAGGACTCAGTGCCAACATCACCTTACGCGCCTTGACTGACGACTCCATCAATGTGAATGTCAAGCGCTTCGGATGTGTCGAACAGTCAGGTCTTTTCGTCAATCGCATCAGCTTCAGATTCGAAGCAGGTCGCAAAGAGGCTCTGTTGTCCAAACTGCTCGTCCAGATGCCAAGTTCCCAACTGCAGATTGACACCATCCAAGCGACCTATCGGATGGATGAGAAAGGTTTTACACCAGGCTCTGTCCAATACAAAGGAAGCATTACTCAGACAAACATAACACCTTCTGATTTAAGATGTTTCGTGCCTTCGCTCAAGAACTTTCAAAGAGCGATTAGCATCGAGTCAGACTTCAATGGTACTGATCAACAGGCCACCATCCAAGCGTTGCGTATCGCCACTCAGGAACGTGATATCGACCTCGCTGTCAGCGGATGGGTAGAACGCTTCTCACAGCCTGCCTGGCACTTGCAGATGAATCATGTAAACCTCTCTGAGAACAGTCTCGATTTCCTTTCGAAAATCATCCCTCAGATACCTCAGGAACTGAGGCGTATCGGAAACCTCCAACTCACAGGAACCTTTGACCGTACGCTTCAGGGCAACACATCGCTCAAGACCCTCATTCGTTCTGGTGCAGGATCTGTCGATACGCAATTCGATATCACCTCCGATAAGATCTTCAAAGGTAAGCTGAGTACTGATGGCATCAGCCTGCATCAGATTCTCGCCAATGAGCACTTCGGACAACTGTCGACCAATATCACCCTGACAGGACAACTTCGCGAACAAAAGAAGCACGATATCACTGTCGATGGAACCGTCAGCCAGTTCGACTACAATGGCTATACCTATCATGATATCACGCTGAATGGCAGTTATCGTCAGGGAGCCGTCTCTGGTTACTTTGGCATCGACGATCCCCATCTGGCAGCACAGATGCAGGGCGAAATCACTGAGGGCGTCTTTGAGGATTCCAGTCAGAAGGCCAATAAAGTACGTCTCGTTGGAGAAGTCATCCACTTGGCTCCAGCTGCCCTCCATCTGACGGAACAGTTCGGTAGTGCTGTCCTTTCTGGTAATATCGATGCTGATTTCACTGCTCGCACGCTCAACGATGCACAAGGCAGCCTGCATGTCAGCAACTTCACAATCAGTGCTACTGAACAGCAGCCTGCCTATCGTCTCGACAATCTCATGCTCACGTCAGGCTACGATAAGGATATTCATTTCCTGACACTCAAAAGCGATTTTGCCGATGCAGAGATCAAAGGACATTTTGATTACGGCTCACTCAAACAGAGTTTTACCAACCTCATTGCCTCGAAACTCCCCACCCTACCTGGTCTGCCACCTGTCCGTCATACTGATAACAACTTCAACCTCCGATTGATCGTCAGTAAGACCGACTGGTTGCAACGCTTCCTGGGTGTCGATATCCAACTCCGACAACCACTCTCACTCCAGGCACAGGTCAACGACCTCTCACGGATTATCAATCTTGAGGGCGACTTCCCCTCGTTTGCCTATAATGGTTCCTGGTACTCAGATGGAGCCATCCACATGACCTCTCCAGCAGAGGCCATCAAGTGCGACCTGCAGCTGACCAAGCTTATGGATAATGGTCACCATCTGAAGATCAACCTTCAGGCCGATGCCAGCGACAACAATCTCACGACTGCTCTCAAATGGGATAACCATCACCCCGTTGAACGCATGAACGGTGAACTCAACACCATCATCCGCCTCTATCGCAACGTCGCTGATAAGTCGGAGGCCCACGTGCGCATCATGCCCTCTCATGTACTGCTGAACAATAGTAAGTGGAGCGTGGAGCCCTCGGATATTCTTTACAGTGAGAACCGTCTTCTCGTCGACCGCTTTGCCATCCATCATGGCGACCAGCATATCATCATCGACGGCATCGCTTCCAAACGCGCTGAAGATTCTATCACCGTCGACCTCAACGATGTCGAGGTGGCTTATATCCTCGATCTCGTCAACTTCCACAGCGTCGAGTTCTCAGGCAAAGCCACAGGTCGTGCCCATGCCTCGTCACTCTTCGACAAGTTCGCAGCCTCTGCCGATCTCGATGTCAGCGACTTCAAGTTCGAACGGGGGCGCATGGGTGTGCTTCATGCTCACGCCAAGTGGAATCAGGAACTGGAGCAGATCGATATCCAGGCTGTTGCTGATGACGGTCCTGATGCCTATACGGACGTCAATGGCTATGTATCGCCTGTACATAACACCATCGACCTCGCCATCGATGCCCATGGGACTTACATCGACTTCATGCACAACTTCACCAGTTCCTTCCTGAGTCATGTGACTGGTCATGCTGAAGGCCATACGCGTCTCTCAGGCACCCTCGACAATATTAATCTGACAGGAAAAGTCGTAGTCGATGGTGAGGCTACTGTCACATCGCTCAACACGACCTACCAGTTGCGACGCGATACCGTTGTAATGATCCCTGATGAGATCGAACTCCACCGAGTGCCCATCTACGACCGCAATGACCACATGGCCTATCTCTCAGGAGGGATTCACCATCAGCATCTGACCAATCTCACCTTCGACCTCTCTGTTGATGCTGAAGACCTGCTGGCCTTTGATTTCAACGACTTTGGCGATTCATCGTTCTATGGCACTGTCTATGCCACTGGTAAAGTTGATATTCACGGACGCCCAGGCGAAGTGACCATCAACTGCGACGTCACACCTGAGTCCAATACCGTCTTCGTCTATAATGCCGCTAACCCGGTTTCCGTCTCTCGACAGGAGTTCATCGAATGGGAGGAAGATCAGTTTACGGTTGACAGTTTACGGTTGACAGGAAACAGTTTACGGTTGACAGATGATAAGTCTGTTGTCAACACCCGTATCACGGATACCGATATCTACATCAACTTCCTGATCAACACCACACCAGCAGCCACAGTCAAACTCCTGATGGATGCCAACACCAAAGACTATATCACCCTGAACGGTGAAGGTGCTATCAGAGCCACCTTCCACAATAAAGGTCCCTTCAACATGTTTGGTACCTACACCGTCGAGCGAGGCACCTATGGCATCACCATCCAGAACATCATCAAGAAGAACTTCACCTTCAATCGAGGCGGTACGATTGTCTTCGGAGGCGATCCCTATAACGCTGCCCTTAAGCTTCAGGCCGTCTATACTGTCAATGGTGTCAGTCTCTCAGACCTCAACATCGGTAACTCGTTCACCAACAATACTATCCGCGTGAACTGTCTGATGAACATCGGAGGACAACCCAATGCCCCACAGGTGGACTTCGACCTCGAGATGCCTACTGTCAATGCCGATGAGCAGCAGATGGTGCGCTCTATCATCAATGGACAGCAGGAGATGAACCAGCAGGTAGTCTATCTGTTAGGAATCGGACGATTCTACAATCAGGGAGCCAACAACAGTGCCACAGGACAGCAGACCGATCAGACAACGCTCGCCATGCAGAGCTTCCTCTCAGGTACGCTCTCCACGCAGATCAACACCTTGCTCAATCAGATTATCAAGAACGACAACTGGAACTTTGGTGCCAACATCTCGACAGGTAATGAAGGCTGGCACAATGCAGAGTACGAGGGTATCATCAATGGCCGCATGCTCAACAACCGTCTGCTCTTCAACGGACAGTTCGGCTATCGTGATAATGCCACTCGCGCCAACCCCTCATTCATTGGCGACTTCGACGTGCAGTACCTGCTGTTCCCCAATGGCAACCTCGCGCTGAAGGTCTACAACCAGACCAACGATCGCTACTTCACGAAATCGAGTCTGAACACGCAGGGCATCGGTATCATCATGAAAAAGGACTTTGGACGTCTGCGCGAGCTCTTTACTTCGAGCCGACGTAAAGGAAGAACATTCCGAGCAGTACAAGCGCCAAGTCAAAAGCCTTAGCCTTGAGATTCTTCTCATGGAAGAACATCGCTCCGAACATAAAGCTCACAATCACACTACCCCTTCTGATCATCGATACGATCGAAATCATCGCATCGGGCAGACTCAGCGAATAGAAATACATGAAGTCAGCTGTCGAGAGGAAGAGGCTTACGCCCAGTATCGACCACGACCAGTGGAAGGGTGTCGTCTGCTCATGTTTCGGCCACCAGAGCAGCCAGAGCATGATACCCATCATCGCACACTGATAGATGTTGTACCACGACTGCACCATCATACGATCCAGTCCCACGCCCCCACTCTCTACAGGAGCCATCAGATACTTGTCGTAAAGACCGCTGACAGCTCCAAGCATAGCAGCGCCCACAATCATATAGATCCAGTGGTCGTGCTTGAAGTCGATACCCTCTTTCTTGCCACTACGACTCAACAACAGGAACGAGGCTACAGCCAGCAGTACACCAATCCATTGCCACACGTTCAACCGTTCGCCAAAGAACAGCAGAGCTCCTACGAGCACCATCACAGGTCTTGTCGCGTTGATTGGTCCCACGATGGTCAGTGGCAGATGCTTCATACCGAAGTAGCCCAGAATCCAACTTGAAAGCACAATCACGGCCTTGAGAACGATATACTTATGCATCTCCCAACCACCGCTCGCAGTATGTAACATCGTACCGTCGAGCATTGTCGTCGTACCACTCAGTACGATACAAGGCAGGAAAATCAGACTGGAGAATAATGTATTCAGAAATAGCACGGGAATCACCGCATTCCCTTTCAACGCCTGTTTCTTTAATGAGTCATAGCAGCCTAACAGCGCTGCCGACATAAAAGCCAATATCAGCCACATGTGGTAATGAAGAATTTTGAATGAAGAATCAAGTATTTAGAGGATAGGTGATATTTTCGAGGAAAAGGGCATTCGCGGGCATGCTCTCGCCTGCATCCGAACGTTGTTTGCCCTCTATCACCTTCCTGAAGTCGTCAAGCGTGAGTTTGCCTCTTCCCACATCGACGAGTGTCCCCACGACGGCCCTCACCATGTTTCTCAGAAAACGGTTCGCTGTGATCTCGAAATACCAGCTGGTGTCCGATGTCTGTATCCATTCTGCCTTCGTCACTTGGCAGAGTGTCGTCTTGACGTCTGAGTGGGCTTTACAGAAGGCCCCGAAGTCCTCATAGGTGGTCAGGATGCGTCCTGCCTCGTTCATCTTAGCGAAGTCCAGGTCGTAGTGCATCTCACACGAATAAGCCCTTCTGAACGGATTCTTCCTCGTGTGTATATAATAATGATAGGTACGCGAGGTGGCTGAGAAACGTGCATGCAGGTCATCACTGACAGGCTCTACCCTATCCACCGCGATATCCTGTGGTAACAGCCGATTCAGCTTATAGGCCAACTGCCGACAGTCGAGCGCCTTCTCTGTATCGAAATGCGCCACCATCACTCTGGCATGCACCCCAGCATCCGTTCTGCCTGCACCTGTCACACTGATGTCCTCGCGCAACAGCGTAGACAGCCCACGCTGCAGTTCCTCTTGCACAGAGTTCCCGTTGGGCTGTATCTGCCAACCATGATACGCAGCCCCGTCATAACCGAACCAGACGAAATACCTCATGCGCTGATCAGTCGGCTACGATCTTGATACGTCCCTGAGGCTGGGCATAAGCCTCTCCAGTGTTACCTCCAAGCACCTTGGTCAGATAGTCCGACAACGCCTCGTAATAGCGCAGCGTACTCTCCTGCAGCACCGGGCACTTCTTGAAGCTGTCGAAGAAACCGCCTCCCTCATGGTTGTAGTTCGTCAGGGCGACACTATAGGTTCGCTGCATATCGATAGGCGCATAACTGCCGTCTTCCTGCAGTATCTCGATATCGCTCACGGTGTGACTCTTGCTATGGACCGTGAATCTCAGTCCTGAGCACTGTGGGAAATTGCCATCGAGCACAGGTACGAGCGAGGTGCAACGTGTCAGCATCTCTTTCAGTTGGGTGGCAGTCACCGAGATTCGTCTCAGGGTGTTGTCGTAGGGCAGCATACCGATGATGTCCCCATAGGTAATGTCGCCTGCCTCGATGTCGTTACGGATACCGCCACCATTCTCGAAACCGATATCAGCCTTCATGGCATAGCGATAGGCATCAGCCACCAGATCGCCAGCATTCGTTTCCTCTGCACGCACAATCCACTGGTCGTTCTCGTCGCTCACTACGAGGGTGTAGTCGCTCTTGGCCACCACTTTCGAGGTAACGGCCTTCACCATCTGACGAATGCTGTCTGTAATGGCTGTGACCTTCGCGTTCTCGTAGGGGATGTCCTTACCCTTCATAAGTTGGGTGATGAAACGTCCCTCTGGCGTAATCACCAGCTTGCCCACGTTGGCGAACTGAGTACCAGTCTGTGTGACGGTGATCTCCTGACCATCGAGGTTAGTCGCCTTGGCGTTCTCAAAGATGTTGTGCGAGTGTCCGTCGAGCACCACGTCGATGCCTCTGGTATGATTCACCAACAGGTGCGAATTGAATCCCATCGACTGCGTCGTCTCTCCCACATGCGAGATCAGCACCACATAGTCGGCCCCAGCCTTACGCGCATCGTCCACTGCCTGCTGAATCAGCTGGTAGAATGTTTTCTGCTTCAGGTCGTAGAGCAGGATGCCGTTGGTGTCGTAGAATGAGTAGCCCTCGAGAATCATCGTCTCAGGTGTACAGGCTCCTACAAAGGCCACCTTCTTGTCGCCATACTGATGGATGACGTAAGGCGCAAACATCGGCTGTGGCTCACCTGCCTCATAGAGGTTGGCGCAGACCACTGGTGCATCGACTTGTTCGAGCAACTGCACCATCCGGGGCACACCATAGTCAAACTCGTGGTTACCCAGCGTGATGGCGTGATAGTCCATGTAGCGCATGATGTCAACGATATATTGTCCCTTCGAGATGGCCCCCGTCGTGTTACCCTGCAGGAAGTCACCCACGCAGACAGCCCCCACATAGGCCGTATCCGCACGACTAATGGCGTCGCGCAGTCCAGCCATCTTCGTATACCCGTCGATACCACAGTGTGCATCGTTCTCATAGAGAATGACGATACTCTTCTGAGCCATCGCCACGTGACAGCCCATCATCAAAGCCAACAGTATAAAATAGTACTTCTTCATCTTTGTTTTATGTTTTTATTTGGGAAATGTCTGAACGAACTTCATCTCGCGCAGGATACGTGCCTGACGCTTCAGCATATAGGTCGAAGGGTGCTTGCTCGAGAACTTGCGCGGATTGGGCAGTGTGGCGGCAATAAGGGCACACTGCGCCTTGGTGAGATGGAGGGCATCCGTTCCGAAATGAGCTTCGGCCACAGCGTCGACACCGTAGATACCATCACCCGTCTCGATGGAGTTCAGATAGACCTCCATGATGCGCTCCTTGGGCCACAGCAGCTCAATCAACGACGTGAAATAGACCTCAAAGCCCTTTCTCACCCACGAACGTCCAGGCCACAGGAACACGTTCTTAGCCGTTTGCTGGGAGATGGTTGAGGCCCCCAACTTGCGTTTCTCAGGATGCTCCATATTACGTTTGGCAGCATGTTCGATGGCCTCGTAGTCAAACCCGTGGTGCTTCAGGAATTTGGCATCCTCACTGGCCATCACGGCCACAGGCATGTGCGGCGATATCTCATTGAATGCCACCCAGTGGTGCTCCAGCTTCAGCTCTTTGCCCTCACTGACTTGCTGATAACAGCGAATAAACATCAGCGGTGTAAAGAACACCGGCACAAACCTCAGCGCCACCACCGAAAGAATAGTGGAAGCAAAAAAAGCCACCACTATCCATTTCAGGGTTTTCTTGATGAACCTGATCACTGCGCCTGCTGCTCAGCCTCCTGAATCATCTTCTGAGAAGCATACATGTAAACCTCTACACGACGATTCTGAGCCTGTCCCTCCTTGGTTGCGTTCGAAGCAACGGGATTAGACTCACCGAAGCCCTCAACACTCTTGATCTGAGTAGCGGGAACGCTCAGCGCCTGCAGATATGAAGAAACGGCTGTAGCACGGTCGAGCGACAGCGCCTGGTTCTTCTGGGCACTCTGCTCAGCGGTAGAGTTCTTCCAACCCTGATTGTCGGTATAGCCCTGGATGGCAACATCGCAGTCGCTATTGTTCTTCAGCACACCAGCCAACTCCTGGAGCGAAGTCTTGGCCTGGGTCGAGAGATGATCCTTACCAGTGTCAAAGAGGATACCCGAAGCGAAGGTCACCTTCACGGCGTCGAGACCGTTGGCATCCTTCACCTCCTCCACCTGGGCGTTCTGGATAGCCTCTGCCTCCTTCTTGGCCTTGTCCATCTTGTTACCGATGATGGCACCGGCACCAGCACCGACGGCTGTTCCTACGGCTGCACCGATCACGGTGTTACCAGCCAAAGCACCCACGATAGCACCCAGGGCAGCACCACCACCAGCACCGATGGCAGTACCCTTGGCCGTATTGCTCATGTTACATCCAACCAGCACCAATGCAGCGCACAATGCTACGCAATTTGTCTTCAAACTTTTCATAATTATTCCTTCTTTTATAAGTTAAACGTTCAATTTGAATGCAAAGATAGCAATTTATTTATAATAAAACACACCTAATTCATATTTTTTATGTAATTTTGCACGCAAAATTGATTTAAGGAGAAAATAAAATGGCTAAAGAATTAAAAGAATTAACGAAAAGGGCTGATAATTACAGCCAGTGGTTCAACGACCTCGTGGTAAAGGCCGACCTCGCAGAACAGAGTGCCGTACGTGGATGTATGGTCATCAAGCCTTACGGCTATGCCATCTGGGAGAAGATGCAGCAGCAACTCGACAAGATGTTCAAGGAGACGGGTGCTCAGAACGCCTATTTCCCCCTGCTGATCCCCAAGTCTTTCCTGTCGAGAGAGGCCGAGCACGTAGAAGGATTCGCCAAGGAGTGCGCCGTTGTGACCCACTATCGTCTGAAGGCAGCCGATGGCGGTGTGGTTGTCGACCCCGCAGCCAAGCTCGAGGAAGAGCTGATTGTCCGTCCCACCTCAGAGACCATCATCTGGAACACTTATAAGAACTGGATTCACTCATGGCGCGACCTGCCCCTGATGTGCAACCAGTGGTGTAACGTCATGCGCTGGGAGATGCGCACCCGTCCGTTCCTCCGCACCAGTGAGTTCCTGTGGCAGGAAGGCCACACAGCCCACGCCACCCGTGAGGAGGCCGAGGAGGAAGCACAGAAGATGCTGAAGGTCTATGCCAAGTTCGCTGAAGAGTGGATGGCTGTTCCCGTCGTTCAGGGTGTAAAGAGCGAGACCGAGCGTTTCGCTGGCGCCCTCGACACCTACACCATCGAGGCCATGATGCAGGACGGTAAGGCCCTGCAGAGCGGCACCTCCCACTTCCTCGGTCAGAACTTCGCCAAAGCCTTCGAGGTCACCTATCTTAATAAGGAGAACAAGCCCGAGTACGTATGGGCCACCTCTTGGGGTGTATCCACCCGACTCATCGGTGCGCTCATCATGACCCACTCCGACGATAACGGACTCGTCCTGCCTCCACGTCTCGCCCCCATCCAGGTGGTCATCATTCCCATCGCTACCAAGCCCGAGCAGATGGAGCAGGTCAACAAGGAGGTGCAGCCCATCATCGAGGCCCTGCGCCAGAAGGGCATCACCGTGAAGTTCGACGATGCCGACAACAAACGTCCCGGCTTCAAGTTTGCCGACTACGAGCTGAAGGGCGTTCCCGTACGTCTCGTACTTGGAGCCCGCGACCTGGAGAACGGCACCATCGAAGTGATGCGTCGCGACACGCTCGAGAAGGAGACACGCTCCATCGAGGGCATCACCGAGTACGTTGAGCAGCTGCTCGAGGATATCCAGCAGAACATCTTCAAGAAGGCCAAGGACTATCGCGATGCCCACATTTTCGAGTGCGACAACTACGAGGAGTTCAAGGAGAAGGTGAAGGATGGCGGTTTCTTCCTCTGCCACTGGGACGGCACAGCCGAGACCGAGGCACAGATCAAGGAAGAGACTCAGGCCACCATCCGCTGCGTCCCCTTCGGCGTCGAGCAGACCCCAGGTGTCGACATGGTCAGCGGCAAGCCCTCAAAGGCCCGCGTCATTATAGCAAGAAGTTATTGATTCAATTTGGTAAATACTCTCAATAAAAACGGGACACTCGCGAAAGCCTCCCGTTTTTTTTGTTTTACACAAAGCGCACAGAGCACAGAGCACAGTTTATTAGAGAGCGATGAAGGCATAAAAAGAGAATAATGTTATATATAATATTATACTATATATAATATATATATTATATATAG